>NZ_JBEPLA010000006.1:0-358720 GCF_040545035.1 Methylobacterium sp. 1973 | reverse complement strand
AGCGACACGATCAGGATCAGCGACCACAGGATCAGCGACACCGCCCCCGTGGCCGCCGCCGGCACCGACGCCCCGCCGGCGGTCGCCGCCTTCACGGCCTCCTTGAACGCGTAGAGCGGGCTCGTGCCGATGTCCCCGTACACGACGCCCAGCGCGCCCAGGACGAGGGCGGGTCGGAGCCGGCCGCGCGCCGCATCCGCGTCGGTCGTGCCGGTCTCGGGCCGGGTCTTCGCCGCCGGGGCAAGGGTCTGGCTCAATGCAGGATTCCCCGAGGGCTACCCGGTCTCGACGTCCGGACATCGCGTTCCGGCGCCGGGTGTGATGCCGCAACGATAAAGCTAGCGGCTGCGGCCGCGCCGTCCAGCAACGGACACCGGCCGCGATCAGATCAGGCCGGCCAGATCCTCCGGGCAGGTCTCGCCGCGGCGCAGGCAGAACACGGGGGCGCCGGCATGCCGGGCGATCGCGGCGGCGACGGTCGCGGCGGGGGCCGGTGCACCCGGGCTCTCGCTGACCGCCACGGCGCGCAACGGCACATCGTGGAGGCGCAGGGTCTCGCAGGCGGTGAGCGCGTGGCTGATCGCCCCGAGATAGCTCCCGGAGACGAGCAGCGCCGGCACGCCGAGCGCCCGGAGCCAGTCGAGGCCGGTGGCAACCGCGGTGACCGGACTCATGAGGCCGCCGACGCCCTCGATGAGCAGCGTGCCCTCCGTGCGGGCGATCTCTGCGCGGCACCAACCGACGAGGTCGGTGAGGTCGAGGGACCGCCCCTCCAGCACGGCCGCCTGATCGGGCGAGAGCGGCGCCGAGAACCGCCAGGGCGAGCAGGACTCCACGGCCTCCGCGTCGAGGGCGATGCCTTGCGCGTCCAGGAGCCGGGCCGTGTCGCTCTCGATGAAGCCGGGATCGCCGAGGGACGGGATGCCGCTCGCGAGCGGCTTCACGGTCCGGACCGCCCGGCCCTGCGCCCGCAGGCGGCGGGTCAGGGCGGCGGTGACATAGGTCTTGCCGATCTCGGTTCCGGCCCCGGCGATGAAGAGCGCCCGCGCGGGCATCCCGGCCTCAGGCCTGGAGGCTGCCGTGGCAGTGCTTGTATTTCTTGCCCGAACCGCAGGGGCAGGGCTCGTTGCGGCCGACGCGGCCCCAGGTGCTCGCGTCGTTCGGGTCGCGCTCCAGCACGGCCCCGTCCGCCGCCAGGCCTTGCGCCGCGTAGCCGTAGGCCGGCCCCCCGCCGCCGTCGCTGCCCGAGCCGAAGCCGGCATGGTCCATCTCGTTCTCGCCGGTGACCGGGTCGAGATGCTGGGCGAACATCGGCGGCAGTTCCGGAGGCGCCGTCGGGAATTCACCCTCCTGCTGTTCCTGGAACATGATCTCCACCCGCGACAGCTGGGCGGTCACCTGCTCGCGGAGGGCGGTCACGAGACCGCCGAACAGATCGAAGGCCTCGGACTTGTATTCGTTGAGCGGGTCGCGCTGGGCGAAGCCGCGCCAGCCGATCACCTGCCGGAGGTGGTCCAGCGTCACGAGGTGCTCACGCCACAGGTGGTCCAGGGTCTGGAGCAGGACCTGCTTCTCGATATAGGCGGTGACCTCGGCGCCGTTCTTCTCGGTCCGCTCGGCATAGGCGGTCTCGGCGGCCTTCATCAGGCGCTCGCGCATCTCCTCGTCGGCGATGCCCTCTTCCTTGGCCCAGTCCTCGACCGGCACGTCGAGATTCAGGATCTCCTTCACCTGCTCGCGCAGGCCGGCGACGTCCCATTGCTCGGCATAGGCGTTTTCCGGGATGTGGCGGGCGACGAGGTCGTCGATCACGCCCTCACGCATCTCGTCCACGGTCTCGCGGACGCTCTCCTGCCCCATGAAGTCGCGGCGCTGCTCGAAGACGACCTTGCGCTGGTCGTTCATGACGTTGTCGTACTTGAGCACGTTCTTGCGCATGTCGAAGTTGCGCGCCTCGACCTTCTGCTGCGCCTTCTCGATGGCCTTGTTGATCCAGGGGTGGATGATCGCCTCGCCCTGCTCCAGGCCTAGCTTCTGCAGCATCCCGTCCATGCGGTCGGAGCCGAAGATGCGCATCAGGTCGTCCTGAAGCGACAGGTAGAACTTCGAGCGGCCGGGATCGCCCTGGCGGCCGGAGCGGCCGCGGAGCTGGTTGTCGATGCGCCGCGATTCGTGGCGCTCGGTGCCGATGATGTAGAGGCCGCCCGGCAGGTCCTTCTTGCGCCCCGCCGCGGGATCGGCCGGCTCGCCCGAGGCCAGCACCTTGGCGCGGTTCTCGGCGATCTCGGCCTTGATCGCCTCGATGGCGGACGCGCGTTCCGGACCGTCCGCGAGGTGGCCCAGCTCCTTCTCGATGCGCATCTCGAGATTGCCGCCGAGTTTGATGTCGGTGCCGCGGCCCGCCATGTTGGTGGCGATGGTGATCGCGCCGGGGACACCCGCCTCGGCCACGATGTAGGCCTCCTGCTCGTGGAAGCGGGCATTCAGCACGGCAAACCGCTTGGTCACCCGGCCCTCACGGGCGGCGGCGTAGACGTCGGTGAGCGCGTTCGGGTCGGAATAGTCGAGCAGGGTGTAGCCGGCCTTCTTAAGCATCTCGGCGAGGTGCTCCGACTTCTCGATCGAGCCGGTGCCGACCAGGATCGGCTGGTGGCGGGTATGCGCCTTGTCGATCTCGGCGATGATGCCTTCGTACTTCTCGGCGACGGTGCGGTAGACCTCGTCGTCCTCGTCGACGCGCTCGACCTCCTTGTTGGTCGGGATGTCGACCACGTCGAGCTTGTAGATCTCGGCGAACTCGTCGGCCTCGGTGGAGGCGGTGCCGGTCATGCCGGCGAGCTTCTTGTACAGACGGAAGTAGTTCTGGAAGGTGATCGAGGCCAGCGTCTGGTTCTCGGGCTGGATCGTGACCCGCTCCTTCGCCTCCAGCGCCTGGTGGAGCCCCTCCGAGTAGCGCCGGCCCTGCATCATGCGGCCGGTGAACTCGTCGATGATCACCACCTCGTCGTTCTTGACGATGTAGTCCTTGTCGCGGGTGAACAGCGTGTGGGCGCGCAGGGCCTGGTTCACGTGGTGGACCAGCGTGACGTTGTGGGCGTCGTAGAGGTCGCCCTCCCTGAGGAGGCCCGCCTCCCGCATCGCCTCCTCGATGAACTCGTTCCCCTCCTCGGTGAGCGAGACGGTGCGCTGCTTCTCGTCGAGGTCGTAGAACTCCTTGCGCAGGCGCGGCATCAGCGCGTCCACCGCCACGTAGAGTTCCGAACGGTCGTCCACCGGGCCCGAGATGATCAGCGGCGTCCGCGCCTCGTCGATCAGGATCGAATCGACCTCGTCGACGATCGCGAAATTATGGCCCCGCTGCGCCAGCTGGGACATCTCGTATTTCATGTTGTCGCGCAGGTAGTCGAACCCGTACTCGTTGTTGGTGCCGTAGGTGATGTCGCAGGCATACGCCTCCTTGCGCTGCGCATCGTCGAGCCCGTGCACGATGGTGCCGACGCTGAGGCCCAGGAATCGGTAGACCTGCCCCATCCACTCGGCGTCGCGCGAGGCGAGGTAGTCGTTCACCGTGACGACGTGGACGCCCTTGCCCTCCAGGGCGTTCAGGTAGACCGGAAGCGTCGCCACCAGGGTCTTGCCCTCGCCGGTCTTCATCTCGGCGATGCCGCCCTCGTGGAGCACCATGCCGCCGATGAGCTGCACGTCGAAGTGGCGCTGGCCGAAGACGCGCTTGGCCGCCTCGCGCACCGTGGCGAAGGCCGGCACGAGGATGTCGTCGAGGCTCTTGCCGTTGGCGAGTTCCGCCTTCAGCATATCGGTGCGGGCGCGCAGGGCCTCGTCGGAGAGGGCCTGGATCTCCGGTTCCAGCGCATTGATCTGTGCCACGCGCGGGCGATAGCCCTTGACGCGGCGGTCGTTCGAGGAGCCGAAAATCTTCTTGGCGAAGGAGCCGAGCATCGTTGACCTGCGGACGCGCGAGCCCGCACACGGGTGAGCGTGGCGGGCCGGCCTGGACGGAGTTGGCCGGGCTTATAGAGGTAAACATCGCCCGGCGCACCTGGAAGGGGCAGCCCTCAACGCATGCCGGTACGGTCACGGTTCCGGCACCGGCGAAATGGCCGCGCTTGCCTTCTCGCCCGACGCGGCCCACCTGTGCCGCGGCCTGCCGCCCGGCCGATCCGGTGCGGCGCCAAGACGTGAGCCGAGGACTTCGCCCGTATGCCGAACACCGCCCTTCTCCGGCGCGCCAGCGCGCTCGCCGTCATGATCGCGATGCCGGGACTGGCGCTGGCCCAGGCCCCCCAGAAGGCTCCGACACCGGCGGCTAACACACCGGCCGCCGCGCCGGCCGCCGCGCCGAGCGCGGATTCGGTCGTGGCGAGCGTGAACGGCAAGCCGATCACGCAGGGCGACCTCGCCATCGCGGCGGACGATCCCGCCCTGTCGCTGCCGGGCGTCGACGAGGCGCAGAAGAAGAACCTGCTCGTCGACTACATGGTCGATCTCCGCGTCGGTGCGCAGGCCGCCGAGTCCGCCAAGATCGGCGACACGCCGGAATTCAAGCGCAAGCTCGCCTATTTCCGCGACAAGCTGCTGCTCGACGACTATCTGGAGCAGGAGGCCAAGCGCGCGGTCACGCCTGAGGCGGAGCACGCGATCTACGACCAGACCGTCAAGCTGATGAAGCCCGAGGAGGAGGTGCACGCGCGCCACATCCTCGTGGACAACGAGGCCGAGGCCAAGAAGATCGCCGCGCGCATCAAGGGCGGCGAGGATTTCGCCAAGGTCGCCGCCGAGGCCTCCAAGGATCCGGGCTCGAAGACCGAGGGCGGCGATCTCGGCTGGTTCACGAAGGAACGGATGGTCCCGGATTTCGCCAACGCCGCGTTCGCGATGAAGCCCGGACAGGTCTCTGACCCGATCAAGACCCAGTTCGGCTGGCACGTGATCAAGGTGGAGGAGAAGCGGACGAAGCCGCAGCCGACCTTCGACGAGCTGAAGGAACAGATCGACCAGCACCTGATCCGCAAGGCGCAGCAGGACATGATCTTGAAGCTCCGCTCGGAGGCCAAGATCGAGCGCACCGACGCGCCGCCGGCCGCTCAGCCGGAGTCGGAGCCGAAGAAGCCGTAAGCTGGATGCGACAGAGGGCCGGGCCGGGTTCTGATTCGGTCCAGCCCTCTGACGAGATCATGGGTCGGTCCGCGCGGCACCGGGCCCGCAGCGAAACGGTCGTCCGGTTCTACGGAACGGAAAAGCCGCCATAGTTTCGACCGCCCGGAAGCGATCCGTGTGACGGCACGCTTCCCGGGCGTCGCGCTGTCCTAGAGCAGCGCTGTCCTGGGTCACGTCGCTCGGCCTGTGACGGCAATGCGGGGCCCGCCCGACGCGGGGCGAGGTTCCGGCTGGGTCACGCCCCCGCCGGGCCTCAATACGGCCGGTCAGGGACGAGGTAGCTGGATTGAGCCGGGGCCGGCTGTGGCGTGAGCCCGAGGGCCGCGAGTTCGGCGCTCCGGCGCCCCTCGGCGATCCTGTCGAGCACCGCGATCAGGAGCCACGGACACGCGATGCCGATGAAGAACGCCATGAGATCCTCCCGTGCCGAACCGATGCGCCCGTTCAGCTTAGGAAAATAATAGGGGGGCTGGGCCGCGCCGCAAGCGGCAACCCGGCGCCGATCTCAGACCCAGCCCTGAAGTTCGCGGCGTACCACGTGCTCGATCACCCGCATGCCGAGGTCGCTGTCGTTCAGGCAGGGAATGTAGGCGAAGCGCTCGCCGCCATTCTCTTCGAAGTAATGGCGGTTCTCGCCGTCGAGCTCTTCGAGGGTTTCGAGGCAGTCCGCCGTGAAGCCCGGGGCGACGATCGCCATCCGCTTCACGCCCGACTTCGCGAGGTCCATCACCGTCTCGTCGGTGTAGGGCTTCAGCCACTCCTCGTTGCCGAAGCGCGACTGGAAGGTCACGCGCATCTTGTCCGGCGACAGGCCCAGGGCCTCGCGGATCAGCCGCCCGGTCTTGTGGCACTGGCAATGGTAGGGGTCGCCCTTGAGCAGGTAGCTCCGCGGCACCCCGTGGAACGAGGTGAGGATCACCTCCGGTTCGAAATCGAGCTTCGCGAGGCCCTCGCGGATCGAATCGGCCATGGCGGCGATGTAGACCGGGTCGTCGTGATAGGGCGGCGAGACGCGCACCGTCGGCTGCCAGCGCATGTCCATCAGCGCCCGGAAGGCCTGATCGCAGGCGGTGGCCGAGGTCGCCGCCGCGTATTGCGGATAGAGCGGGACCAGGAGGATGCGGTCGCAGCCCTGGTCGAGGAGCGCCTGGATCCGCCCGGCGACCTCGGGCTTGCCGTAGCGCATCGCCCAGTCGACCACCACGGACTCGCCCATGGCGGCCTGGAGGCGCTCGCTCTGGCCGCGGGTGATGGTCTTCAGCGGCCCCTCGTTCAGGGCGTTGTTCCACACGCTGGCATAGTCGCGGCCCTTCGGCCCGGGGCGCTTCGTCAGGATGATGAGGTTGAGGAGCGGCCACCAGATCAGCCGCGGCACCTCGATCACGCGCCGGTCCGACAGGAATTCCTTGAGGTACCGGCGCATCGGCCAGTAGGACGTGCCCTCAGGCGTCCCGAGATTCATCAGGAGCACGCCCACGCGACCCCAGGCCACCTTCGGGTGATCCGCCGGCAGGGTGTCGGCCGCGGGCTTGAGCGGTGCGAGGGGCCGGCCATTCGCCAGCGCGGCGGGTTCGACGCGTTCGTTCATGGCAGCGTTCCGGCGCCGCGCGCCGAGATCCTTCTTCTGGTTTCCGATACCCGGCCGCCGGCGCGGACGCCTGAACCTGGCCGGGGGCTCAATTCCCCGTGGGGTGTGCTTCCATGTAGGGTGCGAAGCCGCCCGGCGAAGACCGGACGCCACATGCCGCACCGCGATATGCGGCACGCTCGACCCATGTCCCTAAACACGCGGGGCCTCGGGCCGCAACCGCTGCCCGGATGACGGCGCCCGGCTGCCCGCTATCTCGGCCCCGATCCGACCCGCGAGAGACCATGACCGATACGCCTGTGGCCGATGCCCTCGAAGCCTTCCGCGCCTCCGGCTCGTCCTGGCTGACGCTGCCGTTCTTCGCCGATGGTCAGGCCGACGCCGTGGCGGCCCGTGTCGACGGACGAATCGCCGCGGGGGCCCAGGTGCTGCCGGCGCCGGACCGGATCTTCCGCGCCTTGAGGGAGACGCCGCTGCAGGACGTCAAGGCGGTGATTCTCGGACAGGATCCCTACCCGACCCCGGGCGACGCCAACGGCCTCGCCTTCTCGTTCGTTGGGGCAGGGCGCCTGCCCGCGTCGTTGCGGGTGATCCTGGCGGAGGCCGGATCCGACCGCGCCGCCGGCGGCGACCTGACGCCCTGGGCACGGCAGGGCGTCTTCCTGCTCAACAGCGCCCTCACCGTCGAGGCCGGCAAGGCCGGAGCGCATCTGCGCTATGGCTGGGCCGCACTCACCGACGAGGCGGTGCGCGCCGTCTCGGACCGCCCGGAGCCGGCGGTGTTCCTGCTCTGGGGCGCACAGGCGCGGGCCAGGGCCGCGCTGATCGACGCGGACCGCCACGGCGTGTTCGAGAGCGGTCACCCCTCCCCGCTCAACCGCGCCCGGGACTTCCCCGGTTCCGACCCGTTCGGCCGGGCCAACCGCTGGCTCGCCGCGCAGGGGCGCCGCCCGATCGACTGGCGCCTCGGCTGACGCCGTCGCCGATCTCTATTGCGGCTTGGCGGGTTCGGCCGGCTCCGCAGGCGTCTTGGTCGGGGCGCCCGGCTCCTGGCCCGCCGGCAGGAGCACGTTCTTGGCCACCGTGCCCTCTGGCCCGTACTCGCCAGCGACGGCGAGACAGGCTTGGTCGCGGTTCTGCGCCATCTGGTTCGACATCAGCGTGAACATGGTTTGCACACGGTTGCCGAACGGCCCCCGCGGCTGAACGTCGGCGATCTGAACATTCTGCTTCGCCAGGAGGGCCTCGAATTGCGCGCTGCCGATCCGGTAGCCGCAGACATTGGAGGCGGCGAAGATGTAGGAGGCGAATTCCAAGGCGCGCGGCGACGGCGCGTTACGGATCTGTGCCTGTGCCGGTAATGCCGTCAGCGCGGCGGCGGCGAGGAGGGCGATCCGGGTCGTGGTCGGGCGCATGCGCGGTAGTTTCCTCGATCGAGCGGGGCCTCTTGCGGGCCACGTCTGGCACCGGGACATAGGCCGGTCCGGTGCGCACGCCAATGCGACGGAATTTGCCGGCAATCCGCGCATTCCTTTTCACGGCCTGTTGGCCATAGGGGCAGTCCCTGACCGGCACGCCGACGAAAACGGCGTCGTTTTTCGGTGGAACGCCGGCGCGTGAGAGAGTGTTAACCTGCTCGCGTCACGCCAGAGCCTGCAATTTGTCCAGATTCAGGCGGTCCGCATCGCATGTACGGCGTCCATCCTCCTGCGGCATTCCTTCCAGTCCCGGCGCGGGACGCCGACCGGCGCGTCCGGACAGGCGATGCGGGAGGGGCCAACGCGGATCGTCGCGTGGCACCGTCCGGACCCGCCGCCGCGATCTGCCCGCACCGATTTTCCCGCTGGGCCTGGAGCGAGGGCCTGCGCGCCGGTCAGACCGTGGCGCTCCTGGTGCAGGATCTCGGTCAGGCCGAGGCCATGCGCTTCGGCCTCGTCCGTCTCGGCCTGCGCGTGGTTTGCCTGGACTGCGCCGGCCGCGGCCAGGCCCTCGCCGATAGCCTGTCCCAGTCGGATGCCGCGCTGGTCGTCGTCGATACAAACCTCGCCGATGTCTATGCCGGGCTGATGGGTCGGCTCGCCAGCTATCCCGCCGTCTGGTGGAACGGCCCGGGCGCCGACTACGCCAGCCTCGACCTCGCCCTCGCCGAGCAGGCCTGACGGGCAGCCCACCCGGTCCGGGATCGGTGCCCGCGCACCGCGCGCCGCCGGGTTGGTTCGAGGACGGCCGACGGCGCGGCTCGCCGCGCCGGCATCGCGGAGCCGGAGCCGGCGTGCTAACCTCGCTGGACGAGATCGGCCCCGTGCCAGGGAGGCCGGCACCGGGAGACGCCGCGATGACCTCAGCCACGGCCCACGCCGCGACAGCTCCGGAAGCGCCGGTACTGCTGCGCAGCGACGCCGACGGGGTCGCGAACCTGACGCTCAACCGGCCCCAGGCGCGCAACGCCCTGTCGATGGCCCTCATGGGCGCCCTCCAGGATCAGCTCGACGCCATCCGCGCGGATCCGGCGGTCCGGGTCGTGATTCTCCAGGGGGCGGGTCCCGCCTTCTGCGCCGGGCACGATCTCAAGGAGATGCGGACCGATCCCTCCCGCGCGGCGACAGAGGCGGTGTTCCGCACCTGCGCCCGGCTGATGCTGAGCCTGACGCGCCTGCCGCAGCCGGTGATCGCCCGGGTTCACGGGATCGCCACCGCCGCCGGCTGCCAGCTCGTCGCCACCTGCGACCTCGCCGTCTGCACCGAGACGGCCCGTTTCGCCACGCCGGGGGTGCAGATCGGCCTGTTCTGCTCGACCCCGATGGTCGCTCTGTCGCGCGCCGTCTCGCGCAAGGCCGCGCTGGAGATGCTTCTGGTGGGCGAGCCGATCGACGCCGCGGAGGCCCTGCGGATCGGCCTCGTCAACCGGGTGGTCCCGGAGGCGGAACTCGACGCGGCGGTCGGCGCCCTGGCGACGCGGATCGCCGGGAAGGCCCGGCGTGTCCTGGCGATCGGCAAGGAGGCGTTCGGTCGCCAACTCGAGATGGGTCTCGAGGACGCCTACGGCTACGCCGCCGAGGTGATGACGCGGAACATGATGATGGCCGACGCCCAGGAGGGCATCGACGCCTTCCTGGGCAAGAGGCCGCCGCGCTGGGAGCCGTGAGGCCGCGAGATCGCGCGCGGTGGCGCGATACGACGCAGGCCGGTCGGCGCCACGCTTATAGGTAACGACGCGCCCTGCCCTAGGTGGTTCGGCACACCCGATCCTGTCGGATGCGGCGCCGCAACGCGGAACGGCTGATGAGCACCATCGACCTGTTCGGACTGACGCTGGCCTTCTACGGGGCGATGCCGCCGCCGCGACCGCCGCGGCCGGATCGCAACGGCGCGACCTGGGCCGCCGCCGTGATCTTCGGGGGCATCTGCCTCGCCACGATCGGTCCCATGATCACCATCTGGAGCTTCCACCGGCCCTACGCCGAAGCCAAGGCGCGCTGCATCGCCTCGGGCGGGCGGGTCCTGTATGGGGCGCTGGACGGCAGCGGCCCCTATCGCTGCGAGCGGCCCGCCGGGACCGCCGCCATTGCGCATCCGGCCAAGCCGGCGGATTAATCCCGCCCGCCGCACGGGCCTTGGGCCAATCCGGTGCCTCCCGACGCGAACCCGGATACCGAGACCTTGGAAAACGCGCTCTTCCGCTGGGTTCAGTCGACCGCATTGATGCGGGCGGACGTCGAGGCCTTGATCGGCGTCGCGCTGGCGATCGGCGTCACCCTGCATGCCCTGCTGCGCAAGCGCCGGGTGAGCGTGGCGGTCGGCTGGATTGGTCTCGCGTGGCTGTCGCCGATCTTCGGGACCGCCCTGTACCTGACTTTCGGCATCAACCGGGTCTCGCGCCGCGCCCGGCGGCTGCGGACCAAGCCCTCCGATGCGACGCAGCTGCCCGACACCGACGACGCCGTGGTGCCGGAGACGCTCTGGCCCCTCGACCGGGCGATCCGGCGGATTACCAGCCTGCCGGCCTTCGCGGGCAATGCGGTGGAGATGTTCCGAAACGGCGACGCGGCCTATCCGGTGATGCTGGCGGCGATCCGCGAGGCGCAGGCCAGCATCGGCCTGTCGAGCTACATCTTCCGGGACGATGCCACCGGCCGCGAATTCTGCGACGCCCTCGTCGAGGCGCAGAACCGCGGCGTGAAGGTGCGCGTCATCATCGACGGGATCGGCGGCGGCTACTTCCGGACGCCCGTCTACCGCCGGCTGACGGCGGCCGGGGTGCCGGTGGCCCTGTTCATGCACTCGGCCCTTCCCTGGCGGATGCCGTTCCTCAACCTGCGCTCCCACAAGAAGCTGCTGATCCTCGACGGGCGCATCGCCTTCACGGGCGGTCTCAACATCTCGCACGCGAATCGCGTCGCGCTGAAGCCCGAGCATCCGATCCGGGACACGCATTTCCGTATGACCGGGCCCGTGGTCGAGCAACTCGCCGCCGCCTTCGCGGCGGATTGGGCCTTCGTGGACGGCGAGATCCTCGACGGCGAACCGTGGTTCGTCGATCTCGAGCCGTGCGGGCCCAGCGTCGCCCGGGCCGTCACCTCCGGCCCGGATGCGGACGTCGAGAAGATCGAGCAGGTCATCCTTCAGACGCTCGCCTGCGCGCGCCGGAAGGTCCGGTTCGTAACGCCTTACTTCCTGCCCGACGAACTGGTGACCGGCGCTCTGGCCCAGGCCGCGATGCGGGGCATCACCGTCGACGTGATCATCCCGCGGGTCAGCGACCATCCGTTCATCGACTGGGCGACCCGGGCGCATCTCGAGCCGCTGCTGCGGGCCGGGGTGCAGGTGTGGCTCGACGAGCCGCCCTTCGACCATTCCAAGGCGATGGTGGTTGACGACATCTGGTGCTTCGTCGGCAGCGCCAACTGGGACATGCGCAGCTTCCGGCTCAACTTCGAGCTGAACGTCGAGATCATCGACGCGGATTGCGCGGCCGCGCTCGACCGGTTCATGCGCGGCAAAATGGAGACGCAGCTCAGGCGGGAGGATCTCGCCGCGCGCGGCCTGCCGGTCCGTTTGCGCGACGCAGGCGTGCGACTGCTGCTGCCATACCTTTGAAGCGTCCCGGGGCATGCGCCTCGGGGGCCGGGCCGAGATGGACGATGATCGGCCGGTGATCGGAGGGCCCCCGCGGCAGCACCGCATGGGCGTGGCAGACGAGGCCGCGGGCGAGGCAGCGGTCGAGCCGCAGGGGCAGCACCTCGACCATCGCGTGCGTCGACTGACGCGGTCCGACATCGCGAAAACCCGGGATCATCGCGGGGCCGACAATGTTGTAATCGCCGAGAACCGCGGCCCGGGGCGGCAGCTCGCTGACGATGCGGCGCAGCTGGCGGCGGTTGAGCATCTGCCCATGCGACAGGTGGACGTTGGCCACGCCGAACTCGCCGAGGTCCAGGATCTGGCAGACCCGGTGCACCAGCGCCCCCGAGGGCAGCGCGATGACCCGGGGCGGCGCCGGCCAGGGCCTGGGGCTCCACATGGCCAGCCCGTGGATCCGTCCCGGCAGGGGTGCCCAGGCGTAGTGGCCGCCGATCCGGTCCAGCAGGAAGCCGATGGCCCGGGTCGCCTCCTGCATCAGCAGCAGGTCGGGCTTCTCCTGGGCGACGAGGGCGGCCACGTCGTCAACCGCCGCGCCGGTGCGCCGCAGCAGGTTCCAGCTCACGATCTTGAAGGGCTGATGCGGCCGATCGGCGGGGTAAATCGGCAGGGCGTGCGACGATGCGGCGGTGAGGCGGGCCGGGCGTGCAGCAGGATTCATCGGGCCGGTCTCGTACCTCATCGCGCGGCTCTCCCGTCACCGCCACGCTCTAACGCGCCCGGGGCCGGGACGTTCGACCGGATTCGCACCGACGCCGCGGAAGGGCCCGATCGACGAGCAACAGAGGCCGTCCCCGGCGACGTGCCCCACAGCTCGTCGCATGCCGCCGCTTGAGGCGACCCCTGTCGGCGGCCTAAGAGCCCGCATTGTGATGCCGACGGCTGCGCGCGATCGCGCGCCCCGGCTCGCCACCGATCCCTCCCGGAGACCGATGACCGCGTTCAGCTTCATCCACGCGGCGGATCTGCATCTCGGCAGCCCGCTCTCGGGCCTCGCCACGCGTGACGCGGATCTCGCCCGACGCCTCGCCTCGGCCGGGCGGCAGGCCTTCGAGGACCTGGTGAGCCAAGCGATCGAGCGGTCGGTCGCCTTCGTGGTGGTGGCCGGCGACGTCTACGACGGCGACTGGGCCGACACCACGATCGGCCTGTTCTTCGCCCGGCAGGTGGCGCGCCTCGACCGCGCCGGCATCCCGACGATCCTGGTGCGCGGCAACCACGACGCCGAGAGCGTCATCACGCGCTCGATCACGCTGCCGGACTCCGTGCATGTCTTCCCGGCGGCCCGCGCCGGCACCCTGCGCCTCGACGCGCTGCGGGTCGCGATCCACGGCCGCAGCTTCCAGGGTCGGGCCGTCGAAGAGAACCTGTCGCTCACCTACCCGGCGGCCGTGTCGGGCTGGTTCAATCTCGGGGTCCTGCACACCTCCTGCACCGGCCACGCCGCCCACGAAACCTACGCCCCCTGCTCGGTCGCCGACCTCGCGGCCCGGGGCTACGAGTACTGGGCGCTCGGCCACATCCACGAATACGCGGAGCTGTCCCGGGATCCCTGGATCGTGTTCCCCGGCAATCTCCAGGGCCGGAGCGTGCGCGAGTGCGGCGAGAAGGGGGCGGTCGTGGTGGACGTCGCCGACGGGCGGGTGACGGGCGTCAGCCGCCTGCCCCTCGATCGGGCCCGGTTCGAGCGGATCGCGGTCGACCTCGCGGCGGCGGCCGACCCGCGCGGCGCCGTGGAGGCCGTCGAGGCGGCCCTGAGGCCGCTCGCCGCCGTCGCGGCCCGCCGGCTGCTCCTGGTCCGCGTCCACCTCGTCGGCACCACCCGCGCCCACGACGCCCTGGCGGCCGACCGGGAGACCCTGACGGCCGAGATCCAGGCGGCCGCGCACCGGCTGCACGAAGATATCTGGCTGGAGCGCCTGAAGATCGAGACGTGCCGCCCGCGCGCCGCGGTGGAGCCCTCCGGTGCCGCCATCGACCCCGCCGCGTTGCTGGCCGAGCTCGACCGCGACCCCGATTTCCGCACAAAGGCCAAGGCGGCCCTGGCCGAGATCGGTAGCCGGATCCCGGTGACCGCCGCAGCGGAAGCCGACTTCGACGCGGAATTCGACGCCCTCTGTGCCGAGGCGGAGGCGCTGGTCCTCGGGCGCCTCGGCGGCCGGCACTGCTGAGGCGATCGCCCATGGAGGTCCGATGCGGCTGATCCGCCTCGCCCTGGAGCGCTACGGCGCCTTCACGGACCGCACGGTCGAATTCCGGCCGGATGCGCGCCTTCACGTGGTGCTGGGCGTCAATGAGGCCGGCAAGAGCACCGCGCTGGCGGCGGTCACCGACCTGCTGTTCGGCTTCGGGAAATCCACCCCCTACGCCTTCCTGCACGACATGCCGCAGCTGCGCCTCGGCGCGGAGATCGCCGCCGCCGACGGCCGCCGTCTGTCCTTCCGGCGCCGGAAGGGCAACAGCCGGACCCTCATCGACGCCGCCGAGGCGCCGCTCCCCGACGACGCGCTGGCGCCGTTCCTCGGCGGACTGTCCAGGCCGGTCTTCTGCCGGGCCTTCGGCCTCGACGCGGCGAGCCTCCGGGCCGGCGGGCGCGAGATGGTCGACGTGGAGGGCGAGGTTGGCGCGAGCCTGTTCGCGGCGGGTTCGGGCCTGCGCGGACTCACGGAGCTGCAGACGACACTCGACGCGGAGGCCGACGCCATCTTCGCCCCGCGCCAAGCCAAGCACCGGACCTTCTACCAAGCCCTGGAGCGTCACGAGACGGCACGGCGGGCGATCCGCGAGCGGGGCCTGCGCGCCGGCGACTGGCGGGCGCTCAACGACGAGATCGCGGCGGCGGCCGCGCAGCTCGAGGCGTTGCGGGCTGAGCAGAAGGCCATCGCGGTGGCGCGCGCCCGGCTGGAGCGGCTCAAGCGCGTCCGGCCGATCATCGCCGAGATCGACGCGCTGGAGGAGCGCATCGCCGCCGAGACCGACCTCGCCGATGCGGATCCCGCCTGGATCGCCCGTTTCGGGGCCGCCCTTGACGCGTGCCGCGCCGCGGAAGCCGAGGCGGTGCGGGCCGAAGCCGCGCGCGACCGGGCCCGGAGCGAGGCCGAGGCGGTACCGGTCGAGCCGGCGCTGACCCACCGGGCCGACGAGATCCTGGCGGCGTTCAGCGGCACCAAGGAGTTCGAGAAGGGCGGCACCGACCTGCCCCGGATCGAGGGCGACGCCTACAAGGTCGGGCTGGAGCTTGAGCGGCTGCGTGGCCGGATCGGCGCCCCCGATCTCGCCGCGCTCGAGGCTGGGCAGCCTCCGGACGCCGCGCGCGCGCGGATCGAGCGCCTGATCCGCGAGGGCCGGACCTTCGCGGCCGCGGAGGATCAGCTCGGCCGTGACCTCGCCGCCGCCCGTGCCGAGCGGGAGCGCCTCGCCCGGGAGATGGAGGCGGCGGATGCGGCCCGGGATCCGACCCCCCTGCGGGAAGCGTTGAAGCCCCTCGCCCGCCTGCACGAATGGATCGCCGCCCGCGAGACCCTCGACGCCGCCATTTGCCGAGAGGCGGCGCTGCTGCACAACCAGGCGGGGCGGCTGTCGCCTCCGGTGGCCGACCTCGCTGTCCTCGTCCGGACGCCTCTGCCTGCTCCCGATACGGTGGCGCGTTACCGTCAGCGTCTGGAGACCAAGACCCGCGAGCACGAGCGGGCCGCCGATCGTCGCGACACCGCCCGCCGGCAGGTCGCCGCCACCCAGGCGCGGCTGCGTGAGCGCGAGGCCGGCCGGCCCGTCGCCACCCGGGAGCGGCTCGACGCGCTGCGGGCGACCCGCGATGCCGCCTTCGCGTTTCTCCGCGATGCTCTGGCGGAAGGGCGCCCGGCCGGGATCGCCGAGATCGCAGCCTTCGAGCGCGCGCTCCTGTCGGCCGACCGCGTCGCCGACGAGCGGGCCTCCGATGCGGCCCGGGTCGCGGCACACGCCGCCGACCTGGAGCGCCTCGCCACCGAGGAGGCGGAGGCCACGCAGGCCGATGAGGTCCTCGCCGCCCTCGCCGCCGAGCTCGCCGCGGGCGAGGCGGCCTGGCAGGAGGCCTGGCGGCCCGCCGCCCTCGTGCCCGGCCCGCCGGCCGAGATGGCGGCGTGGCTCGCCGAGGTGGAGAGCCTGATCGAAGCGGAGCAGCGGCTCGCCGCGCAGCGGATCGAGGCGGATCGCCTCCGGGTGCGGATCGAGGCCGCCCGGGCGCCGCTGACCGATCTGCGCAACCGCGCCGGGCTCGACGCCGCACCGGACCTCGAGATCGCTGCCGCGCTGGACGGTCTGGAAGCGCGGGTCGCCACCCTGGCAAGCCGCTGGGAAGCCAATCTTCAGACTGCCGGTCTGGTGCGCGCCGCCGGACTTTCGGTTGAGCGGCTGGAGCGGGCCCTCGCCGAGATCGCCGCTCGGCGCGCCGCGTGGCAGGCCGATTGGGCGGCGGCATTGCTGCCCCTCGGGCTCGACGGTGCGGCTGGGCCCGAAGAGGCCGAGGGCGCGCTGGAGGCATGGCGGAGCGTGCCGGACCGGTTGGCGGAGCGGGCCGCCCTGCAGCGGCGGTCCACCGGCATCCGGCGGGACATGGAGGCGTTCCGGGTCACGGTGGCCACCCTGGTCGAGGCCCTGGCGCCCGATCTCGCGCAGGCGCCGCCCGCCGGTGCGATCCGGACCCTCCACAGCCGTCTCGTCGCCGCACAGGCCCGGGAAGCGCGGCGTGCCGAGCTCGACCGCCGCCGCGAGGAGGCCGAGTTGGCGCATCGCGATGCCGCGGAATCGCACGAGGCGGCCCGGGCGACCCTCGTCCGGCTGGTGGCCGAGGCGATGCCGGACCTCGCCGCTGCCCCGACTGCGGAGATCGATCGTCTGTTCGGCCGCTTGAGCGCCCGGGAGCTGCTGCGCGCCGAGCGTCTGCGGCTCCGCGGCAGCCTCGCGGGCGCAGCCGACGGGCTTCCCGAGGCCGAGCTGCGCGCCGGTCTCGAGACCCTGCCCCCAGAGGCCATCGAGGCCGAACTGGCGCGTCTGGCGCTCGAGGCCGAGGAGCAGGCCGAACGCGGGCAGGTGATCTTCGCCGACCGCGACCGCGCCGAGCGGCGCCGGGCGGAGCTGGAGGGCGGCACCGGCGCCGAACTGGCCCTCGCCGAGCGCAAGGCGGCGGAGGCGGATCTCCAGGCGGCGGCGCGCTCCTGGGCCGTGCTGCGGCTCGCCGGTCTGATGCTGGGGCAGGCGGTGGCCCGCCATCGCGCGGGGCAGCAGGATCCCCTCGTCGCCCGGGCGGGCGCGCTGTTCCGGGCCCTCACCGGCGGCGCGTTCTCCGGCCTTGCCCAGATCTACGACGAGGCCGACACCCCGAAGCTCGCGGGGCAGCGCGCCGGGGGCGGCACGGTGGCGATCGAGGGCATGAGCGAGGGCACCCGTGACCAGCTCTACCTCGCCCTGCGGCTGGCCTACCTGGAAGACTACGCCGAACGCGCCGAGCCGGCGCCCTTCATCGGCGACGACCTGTTCTCGACCTTCGACGAGACCCGGACCGGCTACGGTCTGGACGCTCTGGCGGCGATCGGGGAACGGGTCCAGCCGATCCTGTTCACGCACCACCGCCACGTGGCGGACATCGCCCGTGACAGGCTCGGCGAAGCGGTGGACGTGGTGGCGCTGTAGAAGGGGCTGGAAGCGCCCCGTCCCTGCACCCTGCCCTCCTCAGGTGCCCGAGCCCCCGAGATAGCGTGCCTCAAGATGCGCCCGGAACGCTTCCGTGCCGAGTGGCGTCCCGGTGGCGCGGGTGAGCAGCGCGTCGGTGTCCAGCAGGCTTCCGACCGCGTGGACGTTCGTCCGGAGCCAGTCCCGCAAGGGACCGAAATCGCCCTGCGCGAGGCGGTCCGGTAAGGCCGGCTCGGCCGACCGGGCGGCGCGGAACAGCTGCGCGGCGGCCAGGGCGCCGAGGGTGTAGGTCGGGAAATAGCCGAAGGCGCCACTCGGCCAGTGGATATCCTGGAGGCAACCGACCCGGTCGTCCGGCACGGTGAGGCCGAGGAGATCGCGCAGGCCGTCGTTGAACGCCCCCGGCAGATCGCGCACCGCGAGGTCGCCCGCGATCATCGCCGTCTCCAGACGGTAGCGCAGGAGGATATGGGCCGGGTAGGTCGCCTCGTCGGCATCCACCCGGATGAAGCCCGGCGCCACCCGGATGTTGAGCGCGTGCAGGTTCTCCGGCGACCATTCCGGTCCGGAACGCCCGAAGGCCGCCTGCAGGAGCGGCGCCAGGAAGGTGAAGAAGTCCCGGCTCCGGCAGGCCTGCATCTCGACGATGAGCGACTGGCTCTCGTGCAGGCTCATCCCCCGCGCCGCGCCCACCGGCTGGTTCCGCCACGCGGCCGGCCGGCCTTGCTCGTAGAGGGCGTGTCCGGTCTCGTGGAGAACGCCCATCAGGGCCCGCCCGAAATCGGCCGCGTCGTAGCGGGTGGTGATCCGGACGTCGTCGGTGGCGCCGCCGCAGAACGGATGCAGACTGATGTCGAGCCGGCCGCGGGTGAAGTCGAATCCCACCGCCTCCATCAGCCTGAGGCCGAGATCGCGCTGCACCGCCACGTCGAACGGGCCGGCGAGCGGGAGCGGCGCCGGACGGGACGCCTGGATCTCGCGCGCGCGGGCGATCAGGTCCGGCAGCCAGCCGGTCAGATCCGAGAAAAGCGGATCGATCGTCGCCCGGCGCATGCCCGGATCGTAGCCGTCGAGGAGCGCGTCGTAGGGGTCGAGCCCGAGGGCCGCGCCCTTCGCCTGGCCGATCTCCCGCTGGAGCCGTAGCACCTCGGCGAGGTGGGGCTCGAGGCGGGCGAAGTCGGCGTCGCGCCGCGCCTCGCGCCACACCATCTCCGAGCGGGACACGGCGCGGGAGCTGGCCTCGACGAGGTCGCGGGGGACGGCCGTGGCATGGGCCTGGGTGCGGCGCATCTCCCGCAGGTTGGCGGCGGCCCAGGGTTCGAGGTCGCCGCCCTGCTCGGCGGCCGCCAGTTCCTCGGCGGCCTCGGGAGCGGTGAGCATCCCGTGGGCGAGCCCGCGCAGAATCGCGAGCTGGTCCCCGCGGGCCTCGGCGGCGCCGTCCGGCATCAGGGTCTGCGCGTCCCAGCCGAGGATCCCGGCCGCGCCCTCAAGGGCCGCGAGCCGGGCGAAGCGCTGTTCGAGAATCTGGTAGGCGGTCATGCGGTCTCCGGTCCGGTACGTCTCGCGGCCTGATGCTGCGGTGGTCACCCCGCCTGAAGCATCTCCAGCTCCAGCCAGCGATCCTCCGCCTGCGACAGCTCGGTCTCGGCCTGCGCCAGCATGGTCGAAGCCTTGTCGAACCGGGCCGGATCGCGGGCGTAGAGTTCGGGGTCGGCCAGGATCGTCTTGAGCTGGGCGATCGCCGCCTCCAGCTTCTCAATGCGGGCCGGCAGCGTCTTCAACTCGTGCTGGTCCTTGAAGCCGAGCTTGGGCTTGCCCGCGGGCTGGGCCGCCGGTGCGGCGTTGCGCTCGCGCGGCTCCTTCGCCTTCGGCGCGACGGTCCGCGCCTCGACGCCCTGACCCCGCTGGACCAGCATGTCGCTGTAGCCGCCGGCATACTCGACCCAGCGGCCGGCGCCCTCGGACACCAGCACGCTGCCCGCCACGCGGTCGAGGAAGTCGCGGTCGTGGCTCACCAGGATCAGCGTCCCCTGGTAGTCGCCCAGCATCTCCTGGAGCAGGTCGAGGGTCTCGAGGTCGAGGTCGTTCGTGGGCTCATCGAGGACGAGGAGATTCGCCGGCTGGGCCAGGGCCCGGGCGATCAGCAAGCGGTTGCGCTCGCCGCCGGACAGGACCGAAACGGGCGTGCGGGCCTGCTCGGGGGTGAACAGGAAGTCCTTCAGGTAGCCGATCACGTGGCGGCTCTGGCCGTTCACCACGACGCTGTCGCCGCGGCCGCCGGTGAGCACGTCGGTGACGGTCATCCCGGGCTCCAGCACGGCGCGGGCCTGATCGAGCACCACCGGCAGCAGGTTGGTCCCGAGGACGACCTGCCCGGAATCGGGCGCGAGCCGGCCCATGAGCAGGTTGATCAGGGTACTCTTGCCGGCGCCGTTCGCCCCGACGATGCCGAGCCGGTCCCCGCGCATCACCCGAAGGGACAGCCCGTCGACGATCTTGCGCTCCCCGTAGCTCTTGGCGATGTCGCGGGCCTCGACCACGAGGCTCCCCGAGGATTCGGCATCGGAGGCCTGCATGCTGACGCTGCCCACCGGGCGGCGCACCTCGCGCCGGTTCTGGCGCAGCTCGTGCAGGTTGCCGAGGCGGCGGACGTTGCGCTTGCGCCGGGCGGTGACCCCGTAGCGCAGCCAGTGCTCCTCGGCGGCGATCTTGCGGTCGAGCTTGTGCTGGTCCCGCTCCTCCTCCTCGAAGAAGGCGTCGCGCCACGCCTCGAAGCTGGAGAAGCCCTGGTCGATCCGGCGCGTCTCGCCCCGGTCGAGCCAGATCGTGGCCCGCGACAGGGCCGAGAGGAAGCGCCGGTCGTGGCTGATCAGCACGAGGGCCGCGCGGGTGCCCTTCAGCTCGGCCTCGAGCCACTCGATCGCCGGCAGGTCGAGGTGGTTGGTGGGCTCGTCGAGAAGCAGCACGTCGGGCTCGGGGGCGAGCGCCTGCGCCAATGCGGTGCGCCGCCCCTCGCCGCCGGAGAGCTTGGTTGGATCCTCGGCACCCGTGAGGCCGAGGCTCTCCAGCAGGTAACGGGCGCGGTGGGTCGATTCGCCAGGCGGCAGCCCGGCCTCGACGAAATCGAGGGTGGTGTCGAAGCCCGTGAAGTCGGGTTCCTGGGCGAGGTAGCGGATCGTCGTGCCGGGTTGGACGAAACGGCGCCCCTTGTCGGGATCGACGAGTCCCGCGGCGAT
Source organism: Methylobacterium sp. 1973 (assembly GCF_040545035.1). Lineage (NCBI taxonomy): Bacteria > Pseudomonadati > Pseudomonadota > Alphaproteobacteria > Hyphomicrobiales > Methylobacteriaceae > Methylobacterium > Methylobacterium sp. 1973. The sequence continues at coordinate 337,912 of NZ_JBEPLA010000006.1, read as the reverse complement.
CTTCATGAGCGTCGACTTGCCCGACCCGTTCCGACCGACGAGGCAGGTGCGCTCACCCGGCGCGATGGCGATGTCGGCACGGGTGATCAGGGGCGTGCCGCCGAAAGTCAGGGCGACGTCCTGGAGGGTGAGGAGCGGGGGAGCGGCCATGGGCCGGCTTATGGCAGTGTGGGGCGGCCTGTTCAAACGGCGCCGCCCCCCGACCTCGTCGGCGGGTCAGGCGATCGGATTGGCCGGTCCCGTCGGCGGGCTGATCTCGGGCGCGCCCGGATCGTTGACCGGGATCTCCGGCGGATGGACGCCCGGCGCCTCGGCCGGGGTGTTCCCCGGGATCTCCGGTCCGGGCGGCTGCGTCGGGGCCTGCGGCGGATCGTAGGGCCGGTCCGGCACCGGAGCCGGCTGCGGCGGGACCTCGGGGACCTGCCCCGGATCGGCGAGGGTGTAATCGGGCACCGTAATCCTCCACGAGACCGACGGCGCACTTCGGCACCGGTCCCGCGGAAACAGAGACCGGCCGATCCGGTTCCGGAGCGCTACTTCTTCGTCAGCAGGAGGTTGCCCTCCTTGCTCGCGACCTTCTGGATCTTCTCGGCGAACAGGGCGAGCAGGAACGGCAGCTTCACCTCCAGGCGGACGCTCTCGGCGCCCACGTCGATCGTCCCGGCGACTTTCTGGGTCATCGCCGACACGCCGAAATCGAGTCGGTCCCCCGTCCAGGCGAGCTGATCCACGGTGATGCCGCTCTTGGCCAGGAAGGCCCGCGCCTGATCCGTGCCGTGCTCCAGGCGACGCTTGGCCTCATCGCGGCCGAGGTCGTGCGGGATGTCGACGATGAGGGGCTTGGGCATGGGCACTGATCCGAGCTGAACCCGGCTGCAGATGGGGCGTCCGGGCGCGGCAGACAACGCCCGGGGAGCCGCCCCGCCCTCTCGGACGGGCGGCGGCCCGGCGCGTGCGGCGCCCGTGAGGGATCAGTGCACGACTTGCAGCGACACGTAGGTCGTGCCGCCCATGCCCAGAGCGCGGGCGGAGCCACGCGACAGATCGATGATGCGGCCGCGCACGAAGGGACCGCGATCGTTGATGCGAACGACCACCGAGCGGCCGGTCCGCCTGTTCTCGACGCGGACCCGGGTGCCGAACGGCAGGCTGCGATGGGCGGCGGTCAGTCCGTTGGGGTTGAAACGCTCGCCGTTCGCGGTGCGATGACCGCTTCCATACCAGGAGGCCGCTCCGCTCTGCGCGGCGGCCGGGAGGCTTGTTCCGACGACGGTGGACAGCATTCCAAGTGAGACAACGAGCTTACCGAAACCAAACGACATTCTCGACGCATTCCCTTTGTTGTTGTCGGGGCGGCGCCAGTCGTGTCCGAAATCGGCCGGATTATGGCAGGCATTTGCGGGCCGATTCTGTCACATTTTGGCCGATTTCGTCCTGATCATGATTATTACATGGAGGTTTATTACGGTTTGTTTCCGTTTGTTTCGCGGAAAATGCATTGTTTGGATCTTTCGTGTATTCGGAAAGTACTGTCCAGGCCGCCCTGCGGCGCGCCGAAATGGGCTGATTTTCCTAAGCCCTGCATCGGCTGTGACCCTGCATCCCGCTGAGCTGGAAGCGGACGCGGAAACCAGACCTCATCCAGACCTCATGGCGGCCGCCCGGCATGCCCGGCGGTTCGGACAGTCCAGGCCCTGCGCTAGGGCCGGACGCCCGCAGATGTGACGGGTCATCGCGGCGTAAACGGCGCCCGGGATTGCCGGGTAACCGTTGCTTAATCTGTCGCAGGATTGTCCGAGAGCGGGGTCGGCAAAATCTGCAGCCCCAGAACGGGACGCGGCGCCGCCGAATTCGACAACGTGACCTTTACCGTACCGGAGGCATGGTCTGCCGGTCAGTCGCGTAACCGGTGTTTGCCATGGCTTCCCCGCGTACCGTGGCTGCCGACGCCGTCGCCCGGAAACAGGTCTCGCGTGCCGGGCGGCCCGCGTCGGCGCCACGGATGGGTCTCGTACCCGCCCAGCGTTCCCTACCCCTCGACCAAGTTCTCGTCGGGGATTGTATCGCGGCCATGAACGCTCTGCCGGCGTCCAGCGTCGACTGCGTGTTCGCCGATCCGCCCTACAACCTCCAGCTCGGCGAGGCCGGGCTGCTGCGTCCGGACCAGAGCCGCGTCGACGCCGTCGACGACGATTGGGACAAGTTCGCCACCTTCGAGGCCTACGACGCCTTCACCCGGGACTGGCTCGCCGCCTGCCGCCGCGTGATGAAGCCGAACGCGACCCTCTGGGTGATCGGTTCGTACCACAACATCTTCCGGGTCGGGAGCGCGTTGCAGGATCTCGGTTACTGGATCCTCAACGACATCGTCTGGCGCAAGGCCAACCCGATGCCGAACTTCCGCGGCAAGCGCTTCACCAATGCGCACGAGACCCTGATCTGGGCCTCGCGCTCGGCGGACTCGAAGGGCTACACCTTCCACTACGAGGCGCTGAAAGGAGGCAACGAGGACCTCCAGATGCGCTCCGACTGGTTCATCCCCCTCTGCACCGGCGAGGAGCGGCTGAAGGATGCGGACGGGCGCAAGGTCCATCCGACCCAGAAGCCCGAGGCCCTGCTCGCCCGGACGCTGCTGGCGGCGACCAATCCCGGCGACGTGGTCCTCGACCCGTTCTTCGGCACCGGCACCACCGGCGCCGTCGCCAAGCGCCTCGGCCGCCGCTTCATCGGCATCGAGCGCGAGGAGACCTACGCGGCGGCCGCCCGTGAGCGGATCGCCGCCGTCGAGACCCTGTCGAAGGCCGCCCTCATGGTGGCGCCGACCAAGCGCGCCGAGCCGCGGGTGCCGTTCCTGTCGGTGATCGAGGCGGGCCATATCCGCCCCGGCGAGACCGTCACGGACGAGCGCCGCCGCTTCCGCGCCACGGTCCGCCCCGACGGCCAGCTCGACAACGGCCTCGTCATCGGCTCGATCCACAAGATCGGTGCCCTGGTCCAGGGCCTGCCGGCCTGCAACGGCTGGACTTTCTGGCACGTGGAGCGTGGCGGCAAGCCGGTGGTGATCGACACCTACCGGGCGGGCCTGCGGCAGGCGATGGCGAACGGCTGACGAACGTCGCGGCCGTCCGCGCGGGCGGAGCGACGCCATCCAGGCTGGCATGACGCTGTCGGATGTCGCCCTGCCCTGGGCCCCGTCGCTGCGCCCGCAATCCGGAACCGCGCCGGCACTGCGCTTGAACGCACCGTCCCGGACCGGCAGGGTCGCTGGATTCCGGGGCTCGCGCCTGCTGGCAGCCCCGGACGTGCGGTGCGACCGGGTCAGGGCCGTCTTCGGGCCGGGCCCCGGCGCCGCGGCGAGGTCAATGTCGCGGGCGGCTCCACCTCGCCCTCATGCAGATCGTCCGCTTCGGGCGGTGGCGCGGGCGCCGGCCTCGGCTGGGGCTTCGGAACGGCCCGCACGCGCGGGCGCGGGTCCGGATCCGGCATCGATACCGGCGCCTCCATCGCCGCGAGGAGCGGCATCGGCGGCGGCTCCTTCCGGGGGCGTCCGCGCGGCTTCGCCTCGGGCTCCGGCTTCGGATCGAAGGCGTGGGCCAGGACCTTGCGCATCAGGCCGGGGAGCGGCTCGTCGTCCAGGGCGCTGCGCGGGGTGAAGCGCATACCGGCCGGAACCGGTGTCGCGAGCGCGACACGGGCCACGAAGACCGTCAGCTCTAGCGGAAAATGCGTGAAGCCGTGGCGCACGAGCCCCGGAAGCCGCTTCCACCGGGCATCCAGCGGCGCGTCCAGGAGGGCGGCGGCGACGTCGTAGTCCGGCTCCCAGGCGCTGCCCGGCGGCTCGGCCATGTTGCCGAGCAGCCCCTCCGGCGCGCGCGTCCGCAGCAGCACCGCCTCGTCGCCGCTGCGGATCACCACGAAGGCCGCACCGCGGCGGAGCGCGCCCTTGGCGACCTTGATCTTGCGCGGGAACGTCTGCTGGGTGCCGAGCGACCGGGCGCGGCAGGGCAGCATCCACGGGCAGAGGGCGCAGGCGGGGCGCTTGGGCGTGCAGATCGTCGCGCCGAGATCCATAAGCGCCTGGGCGAAGTCGCCGGGCCGGTCCTCCGGGACCAGCGCCTGCGTCAGGCGGCGGATCTCCGGTCGGCTGCCCGGGAGGGGCGTCTCCACCGCGTAGGCCCGGCTCAGGACCCGCTCGACATTGCCGTCGACGGCGGCCTCCGGCCGGTCGAAGGCGATCGCCGCGATGGCCCCGGCCGTGTAGGCGCCGATTCCCGGCAGCTTGCGCAGGGCGTCCGCCGTGTCGGGAAACCGCCCGCCAGCCGCCGCGACCGCCTTGGCGCAGGCATGGAGGTTGCGGGCGCGTGAATAATAGCCGAGGCCGGCCCAGGCCGACATCACCGCCTCCTCGGGGGCGTCGGCCAGGGCGACGACATCGGGGAAGCGCGTCAGGAAGCGCTCGAAATACGGCCGGACCGCCGCGATCGTGGTCTGCTGCAGCATGACCTCGGACAGCCAGACCCGGTAGGGATCGGGCACCTCGCCGGCGAGCGCCCGCCAGGGCAGCACCCGCCGATGCCGGTCGTACCAGGCGAGCAGCTCGTCGGCGCGCGGTTCGGGGCCGGGCTTGGGATCCGTGGCGGTGCGGGTCGGCATGCGTTCAGGCTGCATAGCCGCAGGTCGGCGGCGATCATAGGGCGATGACAGCGCGGCCCCGTGCTCCCTTCGTCAACCATCCTGCGCTAACCTTCGCGGATCCACAGGGCCGGAACCATCATGGCGCGCGTCAAACCGCTGGCCGAGCTGATCGAGAGCTGCATCGGACCTGCCTTCGCGGCGCAGGGCTTCGCGTCGACCGACATCCTGGCCGCCTGGCCGGAGATCGTCGGCGAACGGCTCGCGCGATATTGCCGGCCTTCCAAGCTCGAATGGCCCAAGCGTCGCCGGAAGGATGCCGGCACGCCCGAAGCCGGGACGCTGGTGGTGCGCGTCGAGGGCGTCTTCGCCCTCGAGCTGCAGCATCTCGCGCCGGTGGTGATCCAGCGGATCAACGCCCATTACGGCTGGGCCTGCGTCTCGCGGATCGTTCTGCAGCAGGACCGGGTCGGGCGCGGCGCCCGAGCGCCCTCCCCCGCCCGCATCGATCCGGCCGCCGCCGTCGAGGTGCAGCGCGCCGTAGCGGGGATCGCCGATGACGGCCTGCGCGCCGCCCTCGATCGCCTCGGCATCGCCGCGGTGGCGACGCGCCCGGACCGGTGAGCGGTCGATTCGGTCACCTTGCCAGGACGGTCGCGCCCGAGTACCGGCTTCGGAACGCCACGACTGTTCAATCCGGCGGAGCCTGCCCGATGACGACGCGACGCGACGCTCTCAAATTCTCCGGCCTCGCCCTCGGCGCCGGTCTCGCCCTGCCCTATCTCGCGCGGCCCGCCCGGGCGCAGAATTCCGAGATGGCTGCGCTGCTGCAGCCGGGTCCCCTCGGCGATGTCTGGCTCGGCCCGGCGGACGCCAAGTGCACGATCATCGAATACGCGTCGATGACCTGCTCGCACTGCGCGGCCTTCCACCGGAACACCTGGCCGACCCTCAAGGAGCGCTACATCGACACCGGCAAGGTGCGGTTCACGCTCCGCGAGTTCCCCCTTGACCCGCTGGCGACGGCGGCTTTCATGCTGGCGCGCTGTCAGGGCGATTCCAAGTATTACCCGATCACCGACCTGCTGTTCGACCAGCAGCCGGCCTGGGCCTTCACGCCCAAGCCTGTGGACGCCCTGGAGCAGATGCTCCGGCAGGCCGGCTACAACAAGCAGACCTTCGAGGCCTGCCTGAAGGACCAGAAGATCTACAGCGCCGTCAACGCCGTGAAGCAGCGCGGCCTCGACGTGTTCAAGGTCGATTCGACCCCGACCTTCTTCATCAACGGCGAGCGCTATACCGGCGAGATGACCGTCGAGGGGATGGAGAAGGTGATCAAGCCGCTGATCGGGGCCTGAGAGCCCTGCCGGAGCCTTGTGCGCAACGCGGCTCCGGCGCGTCGCTTGAAGCTGGAATTCCAACTCAAAATCAAAGACTTACTGTGTATGGGGTTCGCCTTGACACTCAAGATAGGCGAAACTATGGTGCGCCCCGCTTGCTGGGGGTGTCCAGCGGGTTCCAGATCCTCCTGCCCGATGAGTTTTGAGCCGTGAACGGCGACGACCAGAGGGACGGGAAAGGGACCCAGCAGACGCCGACGGACAGCGAACTCTCCGCGAGGCTCAGACGTCTCGAGACGCAGATCGAACGGAAGCGGCCGCAGGCTGCTCCCGATCCATCGACGCGCCCTCGGAACGGCGGGCCATCCTCGCTGGGCCAGGCCATGACGATCTCCACGGAGTTCGTCGCGGGCGTGATCGCAGGGGGCATACTCGGCTGGATCGTCGATCATGTCTTCGGGACGAAGCCCTGGGGCCTGATCGTCCTCCTGATGCTGGGGTTCGTCGCGGGGATCTACAACGTGATGCGGGTGTCGGGTTTCGCCGGCGCGCGTCCGGGACGGCGCGATCGGCAGGAGCCATAAGGCGCGCCGATCGGTAGGGAATGTGGGGCGGCCGACACCCGTCGGCGCGCCGGACAAGAAGGGCGGAAGCGGGAATGGCGGTCACGATCGACCCGATTCATCAGTTCGAGCTGAAGCCGCTCGTTTCGCTGGGCCATATCGGCCATCAGCAGCTCGCGTTCACACAGTCCGCCCTCTACATGTTCGCGGCTGTCGGGGTGATCGCGCTGATCACCATCGTGGCGACGGCGTCGCGCTCGGTCGTGCCGGGCCGCATGCAGGCGCTGGCCGAGATCTTCTACGAATTCATCGCCGATACCGTGCATCAGGCGACCGGCGACGGCGGCAAGCGGTTCCTGCCGCTGGTGTTCTCGCTGTTCATGTTCGTGCTCGTCCTGAACCTCTTCGGGATGATCCCCTACGCCTTCGCGGTGACCAGCCACCTGATCATCACCTTCGGCCTCGCGGCGCTGGTGATCTCCACCGTGGTGATCTTCGGTGTGATGAAGCACGGCACCCATTTCTTCGGCCTGTTCGTGCCGTCGGGCGTGCCGAAGCCGCTTCTCGCGATCCTGGTGCCGATCGAGGTGATCTCGTTCATCTCGCGCCCGATCAGCCTGTCGGTCCGTCTGTTCGCCAACATGCTGGCCGGCCACATCGCGATGAAGATCTTCGCCTTCTTCGTGGTCCAGCTTCTTCTCGCAGGCGCCTGGAGCGTGCTATCGCCGCTCCCGCTGTTCCTGACGATCGCGCTGACCGCTCTCGAGTTCCTCGTTGCGGCGCTTCAGGCTTACGTCTTCGCGACGCTGACGGCGATCTACCTCAACGACGCCCTTCACCCCGGCCACTAGTCGTCAGACCTGGCCGGCTCCACCCGCCGCAAACGTCACTGCACGTTTCGATCTGAAGAGACCTCAGGAGTTACCATGGATCCCGTCGCTGCGAAGTACATCGGCGCCGGCCTCGCTTGCCTCGGCATGGCGGGTGCGGGCATCGGCCTCGGCAACCTGTTCGGTCAGTTCCTCGCCGGCGCCCTTCGCAATCCGTCTGCGGCCGACGGCCAGCGCGCCACCCTGCTCCTGGGCTTCGCCCTCACCGAGGCGCTCGGCATCTTCTCGCTGCTGATCGCCCTGCTGCTGCTCTTCGCCGTCTGATCGGCGCCCCGGAGGCCGCGGTCCCCGCGGTCTCCTCCCGGGCTCCGGCCCGATGAACGGGTGGACGCTCCTGCGACGGGGCGTCCGCCTTCGTCCGTCACCGCGCCGGCGGTGGCCTCACCGAACGGTGTCAGTGTAGCGGTCTCATGGCGCAGCCCAATCCCCTCACCACGCCGCCCCCGGGCGCCGACACGAAGGTCGTGCCGGGCCATGTCGAGCATACGGAAGCGCATTCGGGCGCCTTCCCGCCCTTCGAGACGTCGGGCTTCCTGGCGCAGCTAATCTGGCTCGCCCTGGCCTTCGGGCTCCTCTACTACCTGATGGACAAGATCGCGCTGCCGCGGATCCAGTCGATCCTGCACGCCCGCGCCGAGCGCCTGCGTGCCGACCTGGACCAGGCGCAGGCGATGAAGGCCGAGGCGGATGCCGCCGGCGTGGCCTTCGAGACCGCTCTCCGGGATGCCCAGGGCAAGGCGCGCGACATCGCGCAGACCACCCGGAACACGCTGGCCTCCGAGGCCGAGACCAAGCGCAAGGCGCTGGAGGCGGAGCTGAACGCCAAGCTCGTCGCTGCCGAGGCGACGATCCGCACGCGGACCGAAGCCGCCATGGGCAACGTCCGCTCCATCGCGGGCGAGGCCGCTTCGGCGATCGTCGAGCGTCTGACGGGTCAGGCCCCCGACCGGGCCACCCTCGACCGCGCCCTCGACGCCACCGCACACTGAACGGGATCCCACGATGCTGCTCGAAGCCGAATTCTGGGTCGCCGTCGCGTTCGTCATCTTCATGGGTATCGCCTGGAAGGCGGGTGCCTTCTCGACGATGACCAAGGGTCTGGACGGCCGCGCCAACCGCGTCCGCCACGAACTCGACGAGGCCAAGCGCCTGCGCGAGGAAGCGGCCGCCGTTCTCGCCGACTACAAGCGCCGCCGCGCCGAGGCCGAGAAGGAGGCCGAGTCGATCGTCGCCGGTGCCCGCGAGGAGGCCGCGCGCGCCGCCGAGGAGGGTCACCGCAAGCTCGATGACTTCCTCGCCCGCCGCACCAAGGCTGCCGAGACGAAGATCGCCCAGGCCGAGGCGCAGGCCGAGGCCCAGGTCCGCGCCGCTGCCGCGGAGGCTGCGGTGAAGGTATCGGAGACCATCCTGCGCGAGCGGATGCAGGGCGAGGCGGCGCAGGGCCTGATCCGTGCGAGCCTCGGCGAGGTCCGGACCCGCATGCGGTCCTGACCGCACCGGCATCGCCGCAATGAGAAGCCGCCTTCGGGCGGCTTTTTTCGTTTCGGGAACTGCGAGGCGTCTGCACGGCGACGCCGGTCGTGGTCTCGGTCTGTGCCAGCCGTCCGGCCGTCGCCGCATCGGCTCAGGGCCGCGTCGGGGCGGACCGCGCTTGATCCGCGCGGTGGCAGGACCGGTTCTGGACCGGGCGTCCGAGTCTAATCCATCCGCTCGCCCTCGACGGCCTTGGTCTCTTCCACCTCCGGAGCGACCTGCCCGTAATTCAGCACCGCCACCAGCGCCACGCCGCCGAAGGTGTTGCCGAGGAGCGTGGGGAGGAAGAACTTCAGCCCGTAATCGCCCATTGAGGCCGCCCCCGTAACGACCAGGTAGAAGGCCTCCACGGAGCCGGCAACGATGTGGGCGAGGCTGCAGAGCGCCACCAGCCACGTCATCAGCAGGATCACGAACGGCGCCGCGCTGGCCGTGGCGGGGAGGAACCAGACCATCAGGGCGATCATCCAGCCGGCGAAGACCGCCTTGATGAACGTCGCCCAGAAGCCGTGCGCGATGGCATCGTGGCTGATCTCCGCGAAAGCCTTGAGGACCGGCGGCTCGAAGGCGCCCGAATGGGCGAGCAGCGTCGCGATCGCCAGCGTTCCCAGGATGTTGCCCGACAGCACGATGGTCCAGAGCCGGATGACCCGGAGGCCCGTCTTCACCGAGCGGTCGTGCAGCAGCGGCAGGATCGGCGTGATCGTGTTCTCGGTGAAGAGCTGCTGGCGCCCGAGGACGACGACCAGAAATCCCACCGCATAGCCCATCGAACTCACGATCTTGGCCCAATCGGTCTCGGGTAGGTGGCTCCGCAGGACCCCCGGCACGATCAGGGACAGGGCGATGCTCAGGCCGGCGGCGAAGGCCGAGAGGAACAGGGCGAGGCCGTGGCGCCGCAGCTCCTCGTCGCCGCCGAGCCGGATGACCTCGTGCAGGACGTAGGCATCGGGCCGGACGATCTCGGAGACCTCCTTCAGCAACGCGTCGCGGCGAGCCTCCGGATCGCCGCGCTTATTCTTGTCCCGAACCATCCGCCCAGCTCCGCAACGCAACTCGATCCGATCGGATGCAGGATAGTCCGTCAGGCCGAGAGACGCGCCACCAGCGCCTCGACCGCGCTCCGTGCCTCCGCGAGCGCCTGCGCGTCCCGGCTGCGCACGACGATCCGGTTGCGAAAACCGTCCGGAGTCATCGCGGGATACGAGCCGATGGAGACGGCCGGCCGCGCCTTGGCGATCTCGCCGAGGTCGCCCGCGTAGTTGCCCTCCGGCAGGCCGGCCGCCTCGATCGTTTCGGACAGCAGCGCGGCGCCGCCTGTCAGCGTCGGGGCGATCGAATCCAGCATGGCCTGCATGATGCTAGGCACGCCGGCCATCACGTGGACATTGCCGAGGCGGAAGCCCGGCGCTTTCGAGACCGGGTTGGCGATCAGGTCGGCTCCGAACGGAATCCGCGCCATGCGCAGGCGCGCCGCGTTCAGGTCCTCGGGCTTGTGCCGCTCCAGCAGCATCGCACGCGCCCGCTCATCGACATCGATGCCGACCCCGAAGGCCTCGGCCACGCAATCGGCGGTGATGTCGTCGTGGGTCGGGCCGATCCCGCCGGTGGTGAACAGATAGGTGTAGCGGGCACGCAGGGCGTTGACCGCCTCGACGATCATGGCGGCCTCGTCGGGCACGATCCGCACCTCGCGCAGGTCGATGCCGGCGGCGGTGAGGAAGTCGGCGATCGTGCCGATGTTCTTGTCCTTGGTGCGACCCGATAGGATCTCATCGCCGATGACGAGGATCGCGGCGGTGACGGATTCGGAAGGCTGGGGCATGGAACTCTGGCGTCGGGCGGGGCCTGCAGGCAGATAGCGCAACCGCTGCCCGCGACTACGTGAACCCCGAGGATCCGATGCAGTTCGCCGCGCCGCTCGTGCCGGGACGGCTCGTGCAACGCTACAAGCGCTTCCTGGCCGACATCGATACCGATGAGGGACGGGTCACGGTGCACTGTCCCAATCCCGGAGCGATGCTCGGGCTGAACACGCCCGGCGCCCGGGTGCTGCTGTCGCGCTCGACCAATCCTGCACGCAAGCTGCCGCTGACCTGGGAGCTGGTGGAGGCCGACCTGCCCGGGGGGCTGCAATGGGTCGGCATCAACACCCTGCGCCCGAACGCCCTCGTGGCCGAGGCCTTTCGCGCCGGCGCGATCACGGCGCTCGCCGGCCACGACACGCTGAAGCCGGAGGTCCGCTATGCCGAGGCCAGCCGGGTCGATTTCCTGGCGAGCGGCGCGGTGGCCGGCCCCTGCCACGTCGAGGTGAAGAACTGCCACATGATGCGTCGGGCGGGCCTCGCGGAATTCCCGGATTGCAAAGCCGCCCGCAGCGCCCGGCACATGCGCGACCTGGCTCAGGTCGTGGCCGAGGGGGGCCGGGCGCTGGTGGTCATCGTCGTGCAGATGAAGGCCGAGGCGTTCGACGTCGCCCGGGACATCGACCCCACCTTCGACCGGGCGTTCCGGGAGGCGCGAGCGGCGGGTGTGGCGGTCCGGGCCTACCGATGCGCCGTCGGACCGGAGGGCGTCGTCCTCGCCGGGGAGATTCCGGTGGTCACGCCGCCCTGACGGTGCTGCGCTCGAACATCAGGTTCAGCCGGGAGCGGGCGATCTCGCGATAGCCGTAGCGCGCCAGATGCTGCAGCAGGTCGAGCTGCCACTGCCCGGTGCCGTTCTCGATCAGCAGGATCCGCGGCAGGAGCGCGTCCGGCGCCTCGCGCAGGAACGGCTCCAGGATGAGGTCCTCGGCGCCCTCGACGTCGAGCTTGACCGCATCGACCCGGGTGAGGCCCTCGCTCCGCAGGAGATCGAGGAGGGTCACCGCCGGGACGGTGATCCGCGCACCCTCGTTGGTGCCGACGATGCGCAGGCTCGACTCGCCGCGGTTGCGCGGATCGATGAACAGGGTCAGCTCGCCCGCCTTGTCGGCCACCGCGCAGGCGACCGCCTTCACGGTGTGGAACGGGTTCTGGGCGATGTTGTAGGTCAGGCGGTCGAACACGTCGGGCTGGGGCTCGACCGCGACGATCCGCGCCCCCGGGCCCGAAAAGGCCGCCACGCACAGGGCGTAGGCGCCGACATTGGCTCCGATGTCGAGGAACACGCAGTCCCTCGGCAGGTGCTTCTGGAGCAGCGCGCGCTCCTCCGGATCGAAGAACTGCGGGGTGAAGAGCACCTTCTTCTCGCAGTTGTTGTTGTAGGGGTGCAGCCGCATCCGCGCGCCATAGCGGGTCACGTCGAGGGGCTTGCCCCCGAGCCGCGCGATGGCGATCCGGCGCAGGAACAGCGCGAGGCGCCGCCCGTACCAGGATTCGGCCGGGATCCGGTTCGTGCGGCGGGTGATCGCCGCGACGAGACCGGACGGTTCATAGGTGCCGTAGGGCTGGATGTCGGTCATGACCGGGGCGGTTTGCCAGCCGGCGCCCCGAGCCGCAAGCGGATCGATCCACGTTGCTCCGGCGCGCTCCGGTGGTCTAAGCCGTGGCCGAGCTTGATGAACACGGGTTGCGCGGCATGGAGTCCTTCAATTCCGACGGCGTGCGGATCGCCTATATCGACGTCCCGCCCGCGGACGGGGCCGGGAAGCCGATCCTTCTGATCCATGGTTTCGCGTCGAACCATGCGGTCAATTGGGTCAACACCCAGTGGGTGCGCGCCCTGACCCAGGCCGGCTACCGCGCGATCGCGCTCGACAACCGCGGTCACGGCGAGAGCGAGAAGCTCTACGATCCGGCCGCCTACAGCTCCGACGCGATGGCCAACGACGCGATCCGGCTTCTCGACCATCTCGGCATCGAGCGCGCTCACGTCATGGGCTACTCGATGGGCGGGCGGATCACCGCCCATATTGCCCTGGACCATGCGGACCGGGTTCGCTCGGCCCTGATCGGCGGCCTCGGAATGCACCTCATCGAAGGCAAGGGTTTGCCCTCGGGGATCGCCGAGGCCCTGGAGGCGCCCGCCGGGACGCCGGCGCCCAACCCGACGGCCGCAGCCTTCCGCACCTTCGCCGAGCAGACCCGCAGCGACCTGCGGGCGCTGGCCGCGTGCATGCGCGGCTCACGTCAGACGCTGAGCCGGGGGGAACTCGCGCAGATCGAGGTCCCGGTTCTGGTCTCGGTCGGGACCCTCGATACGGTCGCGGGCTCCGGCCCCGGGCTCGCCGCCCTGATCCCGGACGCCCGGGCCCTCGAGATCGAGGGCAAGGACCACTCCACCGCGGTCGGTGCCAAGCCGCACCGGGACGGGGTGCTGGCCTTCCTGGCCGCGCAGCCCTGAAGCCTCAGCTCTTCAGCCGGTAGCCCGTCCGGAAGATGTAGGTGACGAGGCCGAGGCAGATCACCAGGAACAGCGCGGTCATGCCGAGGCTGATCGCGATGTTCACGTCCGCCTTGCCGAAGAACGCCCAGCGGAAACCGCTGATCAGGTACACGACCGGGTTGAGCAGGCTCACGGCGTGCCAGAAGGGCGGCAGCATGGAGATCGCGTAGAAGCTGCCGCCCAGGAAGGTGAGCGGGGTCACGACGAGGAGCGGCACCAGCTGCAGCTTCTCGAAGCCGTCCGCCCACAGGCCGATGACGAAGCCGAACAGGCTGAAGGTCACCGCGGTGAGGAGCAGGAAGCCCAGCATCCAGAGCGGGTGATCGATCCGCAGCGGCACGAACAGGGCCGACGTCGCCAGGATGATCAGCCCGATCAGGATCGATTTGGAGGCCGCCGCGCCGACGAAGCCCAGCACCACCTCGAGCGGCGAGATCGGCGCCGACAGGATCTCGTAGATCGTACCGGCGAAGCGCGGGAAGTAGATGCCGAAGGAGGCGTTCGAGATGCTCTGCGTGAGCAGCGAGAGCATGATCAGGCCGGGCACGATGAACAGCCCATAGGGCACGCCGTCGACCGCCGAGACCCGGGAGCCGATCGCGGCGCCGAACACCACGAAGTACAGGGTGGTCGAGATGACCGGAGCCAGGATGCTCTGCCCGGCGGTGCGCCAGAAGCGGCCCATCTCGAACCGGTAGATGGCCCGGACCGCCGGCCAGTTCAGGGTGAACGCCGCGCTCATGCCTGTGCCCTCTCTTCGCGCACGAGGCCCACGAAGATGTCCTCCAGCGAACTCTGTTCGGTGTGAAGGTCCTTGAAGCGGATTCCCGCCGCCGCCAGGCCGGTGAGAAGCCCGGTGATGCCGGTCCGCTCGGCGCGGGTGTCATAGGTATAGACCAGCTCGCTGCCCTCCCCGGAGAGCGCCAGGCCGTAATCGGCGAGTTCCGGCGGCACCGCGGTGATCGGCTGCTGGAGATGCAGGGTCAGCCGCTTGCGCCCGAGCTTGTGCATCAGCGCCGCCTTCTCCTCGACCAGGATGATCTCGCCCCGGCGGATCACGCCGATGCGGTCGGCCATTTCCTCGGCCTCTTCGATGTAATGGGTGGTGAGAATGACGGTGACGCCCTGCTGGCGCAGGTCGCGCACGAGGCGCCACATATCCTGGCGCAGCTCCACGTCGACGCCTGCGGTGGGCTCGTCGAGGAACAGCACCCGGGGCTCGTGCGACAGCGCCTTGGCGATGAGCACCCGCCGCTTCATCCCGCCCGACAGGGTCATCAGCCGGCTGTCGCGCTTGTCCCAGAGGGACAGCGCGCGCAGGATCCGCTCGATATGCCCGGCATCGGGCTTCATCCCGAACAGACCGCGGGAGAAGCTCACGGTGTTCAGCACCGTCTCGAAGGCGTCGGTGGTCAGTTCCTGCGGCACGAGGCCGATCGCCCGGCGCGCGGCGCGGTAATCCGCCACGATGTCGTGGCCGTCGACCAGAACGCTTCCCGAACTGGCGGTGACGATGCCGCAGACGATGTTGATGAGCGTCGACTTGCCGGCACCGTTCGGACCCAGCAACGCGAAGATCTCCCCCCGCTCGATGGCGAGGTCGATGTCGCGCAGGGCGGTGAAGCCGGACGTGTAGGTCTTCGACAGCTTCGAGATGGAGATGATCGGCATCGGGGCCTGGAACGAGCTGGGGCATGCGCGGTGCCGGCAGCCATGAGGCCGGCACCGGAAACGCGGTGGGCCGACCGATCGGACCGTCTTCGGTAGCGGGCGCCCCTATAGCACGCGGCAATCACGGTGCTGACAGACCCCGTGTGTGCCACCGCACCGCGAGGACGCCGCGTCCCTCACGTGCGGCCGTAGCGCTCCGCCAGCGCCACGCACTCCTTCCGGAGATCCGGGTCTTCGATGCGCGAGAAGGCCGTCAGCAGCGCGGCACATTCCGCGGCGCTCGGGCCGCGGGTTCCCCCGGAGGCTGGCGGCCTCCGGAATGTGGATTCCGGAACGTTCAACATGCGGGCGATGTCTCGAAGCAGCTTGTCCCGCTCACGAGCCGACTGGGCCGCGCCGTCGAGATCGAATCCGCCCGCGTCCGTCATGATCTCTTCGAAACCAATCCTTCAGCCGAGCGCGAATGCACGGGGTCCCACACACGCGCCGTTCGCGCGGCGCGGCTCTACCATTCACACTCTCGCGGCGGGTGCAACCTACCGTTATGGCTCTACCTCGGAAGAGGGCTGCGACTTAAGGCCGAATGGCTGGCGCGTAGAGGCAGATCGGTGGGCGTGCCTCCGGATTCGGCAAGCGTGAAGCAACCTCCACGCTGGAATATTGTCAAAAAATACAACTATAGGTGGCGGCAATGCCGCCCTAGGCCGCGTGGCGCAGGGCGAACAGCGCGGCCAATCCCAGGATCGTCGCACCGCCGAGAAATCGACGCCAGGGATTCACGCCGCGCAGCAGCTCATCGGCAGCCCACCAAGCCAGCGCAAGATCCGCCCCAAGGGACAGCCAGGATGCGAGCGGCCCCTGCTCCTGCGCCGACCAAGCGGCCAGAGTGAAGCCAGCAAACAGCCAGAGCGGCAGATTGGGCCACTGGGCCACCGTCATGGCGCCGGTGTTCCTGTCGCGGAACAGCCAATCGAGCGCCCGCCGGACGGTCGTGGGCGGTGATGGGGCCATGGCTCGAACCTTCCTGCTGCCAGCAGGTGCGTAGCGCCGCATCGGATAGGACCAAGATGAACCGCCGCCTGCGGATCCCGAATTAACGCAGCGGTAACGTTAGTAAACAGAAACCGTCGGTAAATCCCTAACGGAACCTGAAAGGACTCGCGAGAATCCCACGCTTTAGATGATGATCGGACATCGCAGCGGCGGCCCGTCAGCCGAACAACGAGGATCGATCATGAGCGCGCGCCTGGAAGATCTGAAGTTCATGCTGACGCTCAGCGCCGTCGTTCTCTTCGGCAGCGGCCTCGACATCATCCTGCGCTGATGGCACCGGTCAGGCGGGGCGGCAGGGCCGGGCCGCCGCGCACGATGGCGCGTCCGAGCGCCGAGCGGGCTGCCGAAGGGCGGCCCTGCAATCCGCTGCCACGGCCCGGTGTGAACGGGACGGCGACCGCGTGCGACGCGAAGTCCACGCGGCGGAGCGTTCCGGCGGTGGCGGACGGGATCTGCCCGGAGCGGAGAAAGCTCCGCAATTCGGCGGCCTTCGCCTGGCGTTCCGTCCGTATCCGGAGCACCGCGATCACGAGGCCGACCAGCCCGGCCGCCTCCAGGAACGCCGCGACCACGTAGCCCGAAGCCATCCGTTTCCACCAACCGTATCGAGGGAGTTGCCGCTGTTGCTGCGGCCGTCTCCGCTCTGCGCCGCGATGGTTAGCGAGACCTTAACGGCTACGTAGATCGCCGCAGGTCCGCCGGTGCCGTCCATTCCTTCGCAACGCCAACGTTTCGGCTTATGCGCTTGTCGCAGCAGCGAAACTCAAGCGCGGTCACGCGCCTCGCGGCACGCGCCCATGCGTGTTCAGGAGCCTGTGAACGCGGATCCGCCCTACCACATGTCGAGGGCGACGCGCGCCTCGTCCGACATGCGGCTCTGATCCCACGGCGGATCGAACACCATGGTCACCGAACAGGACTGGACGCCCGGCACGGCGCTCACCGCGTTCTCCACCCAGCCCGGCATCTCACCGGCCACCGGGCAGCCCGGGGCGGTCAGCGTCATGTCGATGGCGACCTTCCGATCGTCGCCGATATCGACCTTGTAGATCAGGCCGAGTTCGTAGATGTCGGCCGGAATCTCGGGATCGTAGACGGTCTTCAGGGCCGCGACGATGTCGTCGGTCAGGCGATCGAGCTCCGCCTGCGGGATCGCGGAATCGCCTTCGACGGCGGGGGCGTTCATGCCCCCCGTGATGGTGGCGTCGGTGGTCATCGCTTCACTCTCCCCGGACCCGCGCGGACGGGACCAGCCTCGGATCCAGATATCAGGTAAACAGCATCTCCGCCCTGCCGAGGGCTTCGGCAAGGGCATCGATCTCGGCGGTCGTGTTGTAGAGCCCGAAGGACGCGCGGCAGGTCGACGTCACGCCGAACCGCTGGAGCAGCGGCATGGCGCAGTGGGTCCCGGCCCGGACCGCCACGCCCTGGCGGTCGATGACCGTGGCGATGTCGTGGGCATGAGCGCCCTTCATCTCGAAGGCGATCACACCGCCCTTGCCGGCAGCCGTGCCGATCAGGCGCAGGGCGTTCATCGCGCCGAGCCGCTCCTGCGCGTAAGCCGTCAGCTTCGCCTCGTGCGCGGCGATCGCGTCGCGTCCCAGCGTCATCATGTATTCCAGCGCCGCGCCGAGGCCGACAGCCTCGATGATGGCCGGGGTGCCCGCCTCGAATTTGTGCGGCGGGTCGTTGTAGGTGACCGCGTCCTCGCTCACCGTCCGGATCATCTCGCCGCCGCCCTGGTAGGGCGGCAGGCGCTCCAGCCATTCCTTCTTGCCGTAGAGCACGCCGATCCCGGTCGGCCCGTAGACCTTGTGGCCGGTGAAGACGAAGAAGTCGCAATCGAGCGCCTGCACGTCGACGGGCTGATGGACCGCGCTCTGTGCGCCGTCGAGCAGAACCGGGACGCCGTGGGCATGGGCGATACGCACGATTTCCGCGGCGGGCGTCACCGTGCCCAGCACGTTCGACATGTGGGTGATCGCCACCATCTTGGTGCGGGGCGAGAACAGCTTCTCGTATTCCTCCACCAGGAAGTTGCCCTGGTCGTCCACCGGTGCCCACTTGATCACGGCGCCCCGGCGCTCGCGCAGGAAGTGCCAAGGTACGATGTTGGAGTGGTGCTCCATGATCGAGAGGATGATCTCGTCCCCCTCCCCGATCAGGCCGGCCCAGCCCATCGACGAGGCCACGAGGTTGTAGGCCTCGGTGGCGTTGCGGGTGAAGATGATCTCGTCCGTGGAGGCGGCGTTGAGGAACTGCCGCGTGGTCTCACGGGCGCCCTCGAAGCCCTCCGTGGCGGCGTTCGCCATGTAGTGCAGGCCGCGGTGGACGTTGGCGTAGCCGGTCTCCATGCAGGAGACCATCGCGTCGATCACCTGACGGGGCTTCTGCGCCGAAGCGGCGTTGTCTAGGTAGACCAGCTTCTTGCCGTAGACCTGCTGGCCTAGGATCGGGAAATCCTTGCGGATCGCCTCGACGTCGTAGGCGGGGGTGAGGACGGGTGCGTTCATCGCTTCTCACTCACTGAGCGCCCACCCTTCGAAGAGGACGGGCCCCCTCCCCCATGCGGGGAGGGGTAAGGGTGCGGGCGGTTCATGAGGCGCCGCCGAGATTCGACCGGCGCCGCTCCCACCTCGGGCTCCTCCCCGCACGGGGGAGGAGAGCGCATCGCGTGCGGGACGGAGCGGGTTGCGGACGCTACACCCGTGCCTTCAGCCAGGCCTCGATCTCGCCGACCAGCGCCGCGCGGGCGCCCTCATGCGTGACCGCTTCCACCGCCTCGCCCACGAAGGCCTGCACGAGCAGGCTCTCGGCGATCGCGCGCGGCAGGCCGCGCGCCATCAGGTAGAACAGCAGATCGTCGTCCGGCGCACCGCAGGTGGCCCCGTGGCCGCAGGCGACGTCGTCGGCGAAGATCTCCAGCTCCGGCTTGTTCATCATCTGCCCCTCGTCCGTGAGGAGGAGGCAGTCAGACTTCATCTTGCCGTCGGTCTTCTGGGCGGCCTGACGGACGATGATCTTGCCCTGGAACACGCCGGTGGCGTCACCGTCGATGATCCACTTGAACTGCTCGCGGCCGACACCGCCCACGGCGGCATGGTCGGCGAGCAGCGTCGAGTCGGCGAGCTGTCCCCTGCGCAGCATGGCCGCGCCGTTGACGACCACGTTCGTGTCCTCGCCCGCGATGTGGACGAAGATCTGGTGGCGCGACAGCACCGCTCCGGTCACGAGGTTCACGGTTTCCACCTGCCCCTCGGCCTCGACCTTCAACGACAGGGTCGAGAGCGCGATGGTGGCATCGCCCTCGATGTTCAGGCGGGTGTGCCGGAAGGCAGCCTTCGGGCCGACCACCACGTCGAGGGCGTCGTTCGGCTGGCAGGTGAGGCCGTCCGTTCCCTCATGGCTCTCCAGCAGGCTGAACTCCGCGCCCTCGCCCAGCTGGACGAGCACGCGGGTCGCCGTGGAGAACGGCGCGTCGCCGGTGCCCACGAAGCGGAGATGCAGCGGCCGCACCGGCTTCGCACCGGCAGCGACCGTGATCACCGCGCCATCGGCCAGGAAGGCGGTGTTGAGCTGGTAGACCGGGTTCTCCCGGGCCTGTGCGACCGGGGCGAGCTGCTTCAGGCCGGCATGGCCCTGGGCGAGGGCCTCCGACATCGGCACGACCGTGACACCCTCGGGGATCGCATCGAGATCCGACAGTTCGCCGATGAGGTGTCCGTTCACGAAGGTCAGGCGCGCGGCCTCGATGCCGGCGAAGCCCTTCGCCTGCGCGACGGCCGCCTTGGCGACCTCGAGGCTCGGCGCATCGGCCGGCGGCGCGGCCTCGGTGATGGCGGCGCGCAGATCCGTGTACTTGAAGGCCTCGACCCGGCGGCTGGGCAGGCCGGTCGCCTCGAAGAAGCGGAACGCCTCCTCGCGGGCGATCGCCGTCTCGCTGGCGAAGCTCTGGCGGGCCGATTCGAACAGCTTCGACAGGCCGGCCTCGGCGGGGGAGCGGAGGTTGGTGACGCCGGCCATGGTTCAGGCCGCCTCGTTGGTGCGATACTCGGCGTAGCCGGAGGCCTCGAGTTCGAGGGCGAGCTCCTTGCCGCCGGTCTTCACGATCTGACCCTTCGACATGACGTGCACGGTGTCGGGCACGATGTGGTTGAGCAGCCGCTGGTAGTGGGTGATGACCAGGAACGAGCGGTTCTTGTCGCGCAGCGCGTTCACGCCCTCGGACACGATGCGCAGGGCGTCGATGTCGAGGCCGGAATCGGTCTCGTCGAGCACGCAGAACTTCGGCTGCAGCAGCGCCATCTGGAGGATCTCCATGCGCTTCTTCTCGCCGCCGGAGAAACCGACGTTGAGGGCGCGCTTGAGCATCTCCTTGTTGATCTCGAGCTTGTCGGCGGCGCCGTTCACCGCCCGGATGAAGTCGGGGGTCGACAGCTCCGCCTCGCCGCGCGCCTTGCGCTGCGCGTTGAGGCAGGCCTTGAGGAAGGTCATGGTGCCGACGCCGGGGATCTCCAGCGGGTACTGGAAGGCCAGGAAGATACCGGCCGCGGCGCGCTCGTCGGCGGCCATCTCCAGCACGTTCTGCCCGTCGAGCAGGATCTCACCGTCGAGGACCTCGTAGTCCTCCTTGCCGGCGATGACGTACGACAGGGTCGACTTGCCCGAGCCGTTCGGCCCCATGATCGCCGCGACCTCGCCGTCGTTCACGGTCAGGTTCAGGCCGTTCAGGATGCGGTTGTCCTCGATCTGCACGACGAGGTTCTTGATTTCCAGCATGTCAGTCCAAGTCCTTCATAACCATTCGTCTCGCATCGCCCGCAGGAACGCGAAATTCCCGGCCGGGTAGCCGGAGAGATCGCCGATCACCGCGTCGATGCCGCACCGGGGACAGAGGGCGGTGCCATCATCGGCGATCCACCCCGCGATCTCGTCCGGCGCGAAAACCTCGAGGCAGAAGAAGCATCCGCACAGGACGCTGCTCCTGACCTCGTCGGCGTGCCGCGCGCTGTGCCGATGCGCGGCCCGCAGCACGTCGTCGTCGAAACCGCCCAGGCGGTCAGCCCACCGAGCCTTCCAGGCTGATCGAGATCAGCTTCTGCGCCTCGACGGCGAACTCCATGGGCAGCTGCTGCAGCACGTCCCGGACGAAGCCGTTGACGATGAGTGCGGTCGCCTCCTCCTCGGAGAGGCCGCGCTGCTGGCAGTAGAACTTCTGGTCCTCGGAGATCTTCGAGGTTGTCGCCTCGTGTTCGAACACCGCCGAGGCGTTCTTCGACTCGATATAGGGCACGGTGTGCGCGCCGCACTGGTCGCCGATCAGCAGGGAGTCGCAGTTCGTGAAGTTCCGGGCGTTGGAAGCCTTCCTGTGGGCCGAGACGAGCCCCCGGTAGGTGTTCTGCGACCGGCCCGCCGAGATGCCCTTCGAGATGATCCGGCTCGTCGTGTTCTTGCCGAGATGGATCATCTTGGTGCCGGAATCGACCTGCTGCATGCCGTTCGACACCGCGATCGAGTAGAACTCGCCGCGGGAATCGTCGCCGCGCAGGATGCAGGACGGGTACTTCCATGTGATCGCCGAGCCGGTCTCGACCTGCGTCCACGAGATCTTCGAGCGGGCGCCACGGCAATCGCCGCGCTTGGTCACGAAGTTGTAGATGCCGCCCTTGCCCTCGTTGTCGCCCGGGTACCAGTTCTGGACCGTCGAGTACTTGATCTCGGCATCGTCCAGGGCGACGAGCTCGACCACCGCGGCGTGGAGCTGGTTGTCGTCGCGCTTCGGGGCGGTGCAGCCCTCGAGATACGAGACGTAGGAGCCCTTGTCGGCGATGATCAGCGTGCGCTCGAACTGGCCGGTGTCGCGCTCGTTGATGCGGAAATAGGTCGACAGCTCCATCGGGCAGCGCACGCCCGGCGGAATGTAGACGAACGACCCGTCCGAGAACACGGCCGAGTTGAGCGTGGCGAAGAAGTTGTCGGTCACCGGCACGACCGAGCCGAGGTACTTCTTCACCAGCTCGGGATGCTCGCGCACGGCCTCGGAGATCGGCATGAAGATCACGCCGGCCTTCTCCAGCTCCTTCTTGAAGGTGGTGGCCACCGAGACCGAGTCGAACACGGCGTCGACCGCGACGCGGCGCTCCGGCGCGATGCCCTCCAGCACCTCGACCTCGCGGAGCGGGATGCCGAGCTTCTCGTAGGTCTTCAGGATCTCAGGATCGATCTCGTCGAGCGACATCGCCGCCGGACGCTTGGGCGCCGCATAGTAGTAGATGTCGTTGTAATCGACCTTGTCGTAGGAGACCCGCGCCCACTCCGGCTCCTTCATGGTCAGCCAGCGCTTGTAGGCGTCGAGGCGCCACTCCAGCAGCCACGCGGGCTCGTTCTTCTTGGCCGAGATGAAGCGCACGACGTCCTCGGAGATGCCCTTCGCGGACTTCTCCATCTCGATGGTGGTCTCAAACCCGTACTTGTACTGGTCGAGGTCGATCGAGCGGACCCGGTCGATGGTTTCCTGCACGGCAGGCATCAGCGTCTCCTGGGCATCTCCGGCGTCAAGGGCCGGGAAGCGTCTGTCGGATAGCGGGGGCGCGGCCCTCAGGCCGCCTGTCCTCGCCGTCTATATAGGGGCTGCAAGGCCCGTTCGAAGGCGTCGAGGAAGCATGCCACCTCCTCGTCCACCGTGTTCCAGCCGAGGCTGACGCGCAGCGCCCCCCCGGCGAGGTCAGGACCGACGCCCATCGCGGCGAGCGTCGCCGAGCGCGCGACCTTGCCCGACGAGCAGGCCGAGCCCGACGACACCGCCACGCCGGCGAGGTCGAGGGCGATCAGGGCCGAGGGCGCATCGAGGCCCGGGACCGAGAAGCTGAGGGTGTTGGGCAGGCGCTGGGCCCCGGCGGCGAACACCACCGCGTCGGGCGCCAGGGCCCGGATGCCAGCCTCGATCCGGTCGCGCAGCGCCCCGAGGCGCGCGCTCTCCCGGTCGAGCGACTCGCGGGCGATCCGGGCGGCCTCGCCCATGCCGACGATGGCCGGCAGGCACTCGGTGCCGCAGCGCTGCCGGCGCTCCTGCCCGCCACCCCGCATAAAGGCGGTCTCCAGGGTGACGCCGTCGGCCAGCACCAGCGCGCCGACACCCTTCGGCGCCGCGAACTTGTGGCCCGACAGGGTCAGCGCGTCGAGGCCGAGGCCAGGCATGTCGAGGGGGATCTTCCCGGCCGCCTGCACCGCGTCGCTGTGGACCAAGGTCCGGCCGTGCTCGCGAGCCAACCCGACGATGTCGGCCAGCGGCTGCACGGCGCCGGTCTCGTTGTTGGCGGCATGGACCGATACGAGCACGGACTCGTCGGACAGCGCGGCGAGCCGTGTCCCCAGGGCGGCGAGGTCGACCACGCCGTCGGCCGTGACCGGCAACGCCTCCGCGGCCGTTTCCGGGAACCGGTGCCCCGCCGCGACGCAGGGGTGCTCCGTCGCCGAGTAGAGGAGCCGGGTCGGAGCCGGCGTGCTGCGGCGACGCAGGGCGCCCGACAGGGCGGCGTTGGCGGCTTCGGTGCCGCCGCTGGTGAAGACGACCTGTTCGGGCCGCGCCGTCACCAGGGCCGCGACTTCGGCGCGGGCCGCTTCAAGAGCGGCCCGGGCGGCCCGACCCTCCGCGTGGATCGAGGACGGGTTACCGGGGAGCATCAGCGCGCGCGCCACCGCCTCGGCGACGGCCGGACGGACCGGAGCTGTCGCATTGTAGTCGAGATAGGCGCGTCCCCGGCTCATCCGCGTTCCGTTAAGTCCTCTGCTGCGGCGCGTCACAATTCCTTGCCCGCGCACCGGCTCGCCGTGCTAAGGCGCGCCGAGAGAATGAGATCCCGCCGCCGCAATCCGGTCGGCGTGGCAGCCGGCGCGAAGCTTCAGGCGGCTTCTTTAGAATAGTTCTAATCATCTAGAACCATTCTAAGACTGCTTTTATGGGGCGCGCGCGACGAGTCAAGGCTGCCGCGTCGCCGTGCCGATCGCCCGGCGGGCGATCTCGAGAGTGAGAGACGAGCGATGCCCGAAGTCATCTTCACCGGCCCGGCCGGCCGCCTGGAAGGCCGTTATCAAGCCCCCAAGAAGCGCGGTGCGCCGATCGCCATCATCCTGCACCCGCATCCCCAGTTCGGGGGTACGATGAACAATCAAATTGTGTACAACCTTTTTTACACCTTCGCCAATCGCGGTTTCGCAGCCCTGCGTTTCAATTTCCGCGGGGTCGGCCGCAGCCAGGGCTCCTTCGATCACGGCTCGGGCGAGCTGTCGGATGCCGCCGCCGCCCTCGACTGGGTGCAGTCGGTCAACCCCGAGGCGAAGTCCTGCTGGATCGCCGGCGTGTCGTTCGGTTCGTGGATCGGCATGCAGCTCCTGATGCGCCGCCCCGAGATCGAGGGCTTCATCTCCATCGCCGCGATGGCGAACCGCTACGACTTCACCTTCCTGGCCCCCTGCCCCTCCTCCGGCCTGTTCGTGCACGGCTCTGAGGACCGGGTGGCGCCCGCCCGCGAGGTCATGCCGGTGATCGAGAAGGTGAAGACCCAGAAGGGCGTCATCATCGAGCACCAGATGGTCGATGGCGCGAACCACTTCTTCGACGGCAAGGTCGAGGAACTGACACAGACGGTGGACACCTATCTCGACAAGCGCCTGGGCAAGCGCGAGGAGGCGGCCTGACCGAACCGGTCCCGCGCCTTGACGGGGGGAGCCCCGGAGGAATAGGGCGCGGACTTCGGAATTGAGACTCACCTTCGCAGGTCTGATGTCAGATAGCCCGTCCGATCAACCCGTGGTGCTCCTGGTGGAGGATGACGGCCTCCTGCTGATGGAGGCCTCTGACACCCTTGCGGATGCGGGCTTCACCGTCGTCGAGGCGACGCACGCCGACAAGGCGCTGAAGGTCCTGGAGAACCGTGACGATGTCGGCGTCCTGATGACCGACGTCGACATGCCGCAGGGCTCGATGGACGGTTTCGCCCTCGCCCGCCTCGTGGCGTATCGCTGGCCGTCGATCCCCGTTCTGGTGGTGTCGGGCATGGGCACGCCCGGTCCCAACGACATGCCGGAGGGCGCCCGGTTCATTCCGAAGCCCTACGAGCCGACCACCCTGGTCCGAACCCTGCAGGCCTTCCTCCGCCGCGCGGCGTGACGCACGGATCCGCTCGGGCTGACGCCCCGGTCCGGGCATCGAACACCCGACCGAGAGCCATGACGGATCAGAACCGACCGCACCGTTTCGCGACCCGGGCCATCCATGCCGGCGCGGCGCCGGACCCCGCCACGGGCGCGCGGGTCCAGCCGATCTACTTCACCAACGGCTTCGTGTTCGACTCGACCGAGCAGGCGGCGGACATCTTCGCCGGCCGGCGGACCGGCTTCTCGTATTCCCGCGGCTCGAACCCCACCGTCGCCGCGCTGGAACGTCGCATCGCCGATCTCGAGGGCGCGAAGGCCGGCGTGGCGGTGTCTTCAGGACAGTCCGCCATGCAGCTGGTCCTGATGACGCTGATGAAGAGCGGCGACGCCTATGTCGCGTCGCCGCGCCTGTTCGGCGGGTCACTCGGTCTGATGCGCCGCCTCGATGGGCGCTACGACCTGAAGCCCCGCTTCGCACGCGGCATGGCCCCGGAGGATTTCGAGGCGGCCATCACCCCGGACTGCCGGGCCATCTTCTGCGAATCGATCGTGAATCCCTGCGCGTCGGTGGTGGACCTCGATGGGATCGCCGCGGTGGCGCGGCGCCACAATCTCCCGCTCGTCGTGGACAATACCCTGGCCTCGCCGGCCCTGATCCGACCGATCGAGCACGGCGCCGACATCGTCTGGCACTCGACCTCGAAGTTCCTGAGCGGCTCCGGCCAGACCATCGGCGGCGTGATCTGCGACGCCGGCCGCTTCGACTGGGAAAAGGCCGGCGGCTACAACCTGATCACCGAGCCCTGGCCGGACTATGACGGCCTCGTCCTGACCAAGGCCTTCCCCGAAACCCCGTTCGCGGCCGCCTGCCGGTTCTTCGGCCTGCGCGACCTCGGGCCCGGCCTGTCGCCGATGAACGCGTTCCTGACGCTCATGGGCATCGAGACCCTGCCGTTGCGCATGGAGCGGCATTGCGCCAATGCGCGGGCGGTCGCGGCCTTCCTCAAGGACCATCCGGCGGTGGATTGGGTGAGCTATCCGATGCTGCCGGGACAGCCCGGGGAGGACCTCGCCCGGCGCTACACGCCGAACGGGCCGGGCTCGATCTTTACCTTCGCCCTGAAGGGCGGCGAGCGGGCGGCCCTGACGTTCATCGCCGCCCTGGAGCTGATCTCGCACCTCGTGAACATCGGCGAGATCAAGTCGCTGGCGATCCACCCGTCCTCGACCACCCACCGGCAGCTGCCGGAACACGAGAAGGCCGCCGCGCAGGTCGGGCCCGAAACCGTTCGCCTCTCCATCGGATTGGAGGACGAGGCCGACCTGATCGCCGATCTCACGCAGGCCTTGGACCGGCTCGGCTGAGCGGGACGCTCGCTGCCGAAGGGCGTGCGGCCCCTCTCCTCATCCGCCGCGACCGCAGCGAACCACGGCAATGCGCGCTGGCCGTCATCGCCCTGCTGGATTGCCGCGCTCCGGTCGCGAAGACGGCGACGGCGAGACCTCCCGAAGGACCTGACCTCTCGCGTTCGATCCTCGTCCGGTCCAGAGAGGAAGCCCGCCCCTCTGGATCGTCGCCGGACCGCCGAGCCTCCGCTCAGCGCCGCCGTTCCAGGATCGACACGTAGTTGGCGACCGCCGCGCCGCCCATGTTGAAGATCCCGGCGAGTTCCGCACCGGGCACCTGCATCTCGCCGGCCTCGCCCATGAGCTGGAGGCAGGCCATCACGTGCATCGACACGCCGGTGGCGCCGACCGGATGGCCCTTGGCCTTCAGGCCGCCGGACGGGTTGATCGGCAGCCGCCCACCCTTCTCGGCCAGGCCCTCGCGCACCACGCGGTAGCCCTCGCCGGGGGCTGCGAGGCCCATCGCCTCGTACTCGATCAGCTCGGCGATGGTGAAGCAATCGTGGGTCTCCACGAAGGAGAGGTCCTCGTTGGCGATCCCGGCCTGCGCGCGGGCCTTCTCCCAGGCCATCCGCGCGCCCTTGAACTCCGCCGGGTCGCGGCGGGACAGCGGCAGGATGTCGTTGACGTGGGCCCGGGCGCGGAAGCCGATCGCCCGCTCCAGACCCTCCGCCGTCTCGGCATCCGCCACCACCAGGGCCGCCGCGCCGTCCGAGATCAGCGAGCAGTCGGTGCGCCGCAGGGGAGCGGCCACGTAGGGGTTCTTCTCCGAGACTCGGTTGCAGAAGTCGAAGCCGAGATCCTTGCGCAGCTGCGCGTAGGGATTGCCGACGCCGTTGCGGTGGTTCTTGGCGGCGATCCGGGCCAGCTCCTCGCTGCGGTCGCCGTAGCGCTGGAAATAGCCCGCCGCGATCCGCCCGAACACGCCGGCGAAGCCGCCCTCGATGTGGGCCTCCTCCTTCCGGTAGGAGGCGCCCAGGAGGATGTCGCCGGTCTCGGCGACGGTCTTGGCCGTCATCTTCTCGGCGCCGATCACAAGGGCCACGCGGCCGCGGCCGCTGTCGACGAAGTCGAGGGCCGCGTAGAGGGCCGCCGACCCGGTGGCGCAGGCGTTCTCCAGATGGGTCGCCGGGGCGTGGGCGAGGCCGGGCCGATTCACCGCCACCAGCGCGCCCTCGAAGCCCTGCTTCGAGAAGCCGGTGTTCATCGAGCCCACATAGATGCCGTCGACCTGGGATTCCTCGACGCCGGCATGGGCCAGCGCCTCGCCCGAGACCCGGGCGATCAGCCCTTCGACATCCGGCTCCTCCAGCTTGCCGAAGGGTGTGTGGGCCCAGCCCACGATGCAGGCGCGCGTCATCCGGTGACCTCCCGAGTCTTGCGCGGACGATGGGCCCGCCGTGGCCGGCGATCAAGACGTGCCGACGGCTCTTCGGAGCTTACTGCCCGCATGAGTGTCCTTCACGCAGGTCGTTTTCAGCGCAGGTGGAACGCGATCCACGCGACCCCGGCCAGCACCAGCGCGGTCAGCAGACCCTGGGCGAATGCGCGCTGGCGGTTCCTCACCGGTGGAACAGCTCCGGATGGCGTGCCCGGAGCGCCAGGATCAGGGTGAGCGTTTTCAGGTCGGTGATCTCGGCGCGGTCGGCCCGGGCGGCGAGCTCGGCCAGCGGGATCTCGACGACCCGGATGTTCTCGTGCTCGCCTTCGGCCCCGCCGCCCGCCTCGGCCCGATCCGCCAAGCCGTAGATCGCGAGGTACAGGTGGATCTTCTCGGTGGTGAGGCTCGCGCAGGAATAGGTGGCGCCGACGAATTCCAGGGCGTGCAGGCGCAGGCCCACCTCCTCGATCGCCTCCCGGCGGGCATTCTCCTCCGGGCTGCCGTCATCGATCAGGCCGGCCGGGGCTTCCAGCTGGACCTGCTCGCCGGCCGCGAATAGCGGCGGGACCCGCAACTCGCGCACGAGCGTCGCGACCCGCCGCTCCGGGTCGTAGGGCAGGATCCCCACCGAGTTGCCGTGATCTTCGATTTCCCGCTCGACCACGGCGCCGTCGGCGAGGCGCACCTGCGCGATGCCGAACCGGCTCCAGCCCTCGTGGAGGAAGCGGATGTTCAGGATCTCGGCCTTCATGCGCACTCCCATCTCTGATCGCCCTACACGGAAGCGTGTCTTCAAGTTCCGGGAACGCGGGCGCCCGCCGTGACGTTCGGTCGGGCATGCGCATGGCCACGCTTCCGCGGGGCGCGCTCCGGTCAGGATCGATGCGGGCAGGACCGATCAGCGGACTCAGAAGGCGCTCGGGGCGTGATGGCCTCGCGATCTGGGTCGCCCTAGCACTGACTTACATGGTCTTTGCCGGCTCGGTGAGCGTGAACGAGGGACTCGCCGCCCTCGTCTGCGCCAGCCTCGGGACGCTGTGGTGGTGGGGCGTCGGCCGGCGCGGCGGCGTGCGGTTCCGCTTCGACCGGGGGACGCTGCGGCCGATCTGGCGGGCCCTGCGCGGCCTGCCCCGCGAGACCGTTCAGGTGGGCGGCAAGCTGGTGAGGGCCCTGCGCGGCGGCGGCGCCAGCGGCGGGACGACCCGCGAGCGGAGCGCCTCCGACTTCGCCTGGGCGACGCCCGACGGTGCGACGGCGCCGGCCGCGCGGGCCGTCGGACTGCTCGCCGCCTCGCTCGCCCCCGACAGCTACGTCCTCACCCTCGACCGCGATCACGGAACGGTGGTGACGCACGGCCTGGAGGAGGCGCGATGACGGTCTGGACGGCCGCCATCCTGGCGCTGCTGCCGCCGCTCGCCGTTGCGGCGGCTTTGGCGTGGCGGGGCCGGCCCGGCCAGCGCTTCGCCGCCTACCAGCTCGCCGGCAGCGTCACGGTCCTGATCCTGACGCTTATGGCCTTCGCCACGGACCAGGCTTCGATCACCGACCTCGCCCTCACCCTGGTTCTGCTCAACCTGCCCGGCACGATGCTGCTCGCCGTCTTCCTGGAGCGCTGGATATGAGCGTCGTCATCGGTGTCCTGCTGGTCCTCGCGGTGGCGGTGACGTGGCTCGCCGCGCTCGCCCTGTGGCGCCTGCCGCGGGCCCTCGACCGGCTGCACGCGCTGGCCTTCCTCAACGTCGCGGCCTCAGTCCTCGTCACCATGGCGGCGTTCCTCGCCGACGGCGTCTCCGGGCGCTCGCTCAAGATCCTGGTGATGATGGTGGTGTTCCTCGCCTGGGCGGCGGTGCTGTCGCACGTCTCCGGCCGGGCCGTGCTGATGCGCGAGGGCCGCTCGGCATGACGGCGATCCTGCCGCTGCTGTTCCTGTTCGCCGCGATCTCGGGCACTGCCGTGGTCCTCGTGCGCGATCCCGCCCGGCAGGTCTTCGCCATCGCGGTCAACGGGCTCGTCCTGGCGATCCTGTTCGACGCCCTTCAGGCGCCCGACGTCGCCCTGTCCGAGCTGGCGGTCGGCACTGCGGCCGTCCCGCTCCTCTTCCTCGTGGCGCTCATGGCGGTGAAGACCCAGCCGCCCGAGGAGGATTCGTGAGCCCGAACGCCCGGATCGTCCTTCTGGCCCTCGCGGGCCTCGCCCTGCTCCCCGGCGCGGCGGCGGTGATCGCCGGCTTGCCGCCCTTCGGATCGACGATCGCGCAGTATGGCGAACGCATCAACGCGGTCGCCCCCGAGGCGCGGCACGTCGCCAACATGGTCAGCGCCATCAACTTCGACCTGCGCGGCCTCGACACCCTCGGCGAGGAGTTCATGCTGCTCGCGGCGATCACCGGCACGGTGGTGCTGCTGCGCGGGCGGCGCGGCGAGGGCAACACCGCGCGCGCCATGCGCCGGCCCGGCCGCGCCGTGATCCCGCGCTCGGAGGCCGTCGTGCTCGCCTGCCGGATCGCCGGCCCGCTCACCGCGCTGTTCGGCCTCTACGTCGTGCTGCACGCGACCGTGACGCCGGGCGGCGGCTTCCAGGGCGGCGTCATCCTCGCCTCCGGGACCCTGCTGATCTATCTCGGCGAGGGCTATGCCGGCTGGCGCGACGCCATCCGCAGCCACTGGCTCGACGCCCTGGAGGGCGGGGGGGCGCTGCTCTTCGCCCTGTGCGGGCTGGCGCCGATGCTCACCGGCGCCGCCTTCATGCAGAACATCCTGCCGCTCGGCACCTTCCGCGACCTGTTCTCGGGCGGCCTGATGCTCGTCGAGAACCTCGGCGTCGCCCTGGCGGTGACGGGCGGCTTCACGCAGCTCTTCCTGGAATTCATGGAGGAGACCCGCGAGGCGCGCGAGCCCGAGGAACCGGGGGAGGAATCCGCGTGAGTGTTCTCCCCTATGCGGTTGCCGCGTGGCTGTTCGGGATCGGTCTCTACGGCATCGCCACGAGCCGCAACTTCATCCACCTCGTGGGCTGCCTCGGCGTCTGCCAATCGGCGACCTACGTGCTCCTGCTCGGCCTCGGCTATCGCTGGGGCAGCATCGCGCCGATCTTCTACGACCACCCGCCGGGAACGCCCGCCGTCGACCCGGTGATGCAGGCGCTGGTGCTCACCGACATCGTGGTCGGCGCAACGCTCACCGCGCTTCTCCTCGTCCTGACGATCCAGGCCTACAAGCGCGGCGGCAGCCTGGACCCGGAGAAGCTCCGGCCGATGCGCGCGGGCGGCCAGTCCGGGCGCGATCGGGGATCGAACCGGGTGGGCGATGGGGAGCGGAAAGCCTCGTGACCGCTTTTCCCGCCGCCCTCCTCCCGCTACCGGTCGCCATCCCGCTCGTGATCTGCGCGGCGATGCTGGCGACCGCCCATTTCCTGCCAGGCCGCCTCCCCGACATCCTGGCGACGCTGGCGGCCTTGAGCGTCGCGGTGCTCTGCGGCGTCATCGCCGTGCATGCCGCCGACGGGCCTCTGGTCTACTGGTTCGGCGGCTGGGAGCCGCGCGACGGCGTCCATCTCGGCATCGGCTTCTCGGTGGACGAGGCCAGCGGCTGGGTCGCGGCCTTCATCGGCCTCCTCTACGCCCTGACCTTCGTGTTCGCCTGGGGCTTCTTCGATCGCACCCACGGCCACTTCCACATCCTGATGCTGCTGTTCCTGGCCGCCATGGTCGGGTTCTGCTTCACCCGCGATATGTTCAACCTGTTCGTGTGGTTCGAGGTGATGAGCGTCGCGGCCTTCGCGCTGACGGCCTACCATCTGGCGGAATCGTCGCTGGCGGGTGCCATTAACTTCACCGTGGTCAACAGCCTCGCGGGCTTCTTGATGCTCGGGGGCATCGGGCTGATCTACGCCCAGACCGGCACGCTCGATTTCGAGGGCATCGCGGCCGCCGTGGCGCGAGGCGGCCGGGATCCGGTGGTGGCCGGGGCCTTCTGCCTCGTGGCGTCCGCCCTGATGATCAAGGGCGCGATCGTGCCGTTCCAGTTCTGGCTCGCCGACGCCCACGCGGTGGCGCCGAGCCCGGTCTCGGTGATCTTCTCGGGGGCGATGGTCTCGCTCGGGCTGTTCGGCCTCGCGAAGGTGAGCGCCGTCGTGTTCGGCGGCTCCGATCAGGTTCGGCACGCCCTGCCGGCGCTCCTCATCGGCCTGGGCAGCTTCACCGCCCTGTTGGGCGGCTGGATGGCCCTGCTGCAGCGCCACCTGAAGCGGATGCTCGCTTTCTCGACGATCTCGCATGCCGGGATCATGCTCACCGGCCTCGGGGCCCTCTCGGTGGACGGGACCGGCGGGATGCTGGTCTACGTGGTGGGCCACGGGCTGGTGAAGGGGGCCCTGTTCATGATCGCCGGCATCCTGCTCGCGACCCAGGCCAGCATCGACGAGATCGCCCTGCGGGGGCTCGGACGGGGGATCTGGCCCGCCGGGATCGCCATGGGTCTGGCCGGGCTGCTGCTCTGCGGCCTCCCGCTCGGCGTGCTCGATCAGGGCACGCGCCTGGTCCAGGGCGCGCTGGCACAGCAGGGGCACGGGATCGCGCTGGCGGCCGGCGCCATCGGCGCGGCCCTGACGGGGGCGGCGGTGCTCCGGGCGGCAGGACGCATCTTCCTGGGCCTGGGGCCCGATCCCGGCGACGAGGCCGGGGCACCGAGCGAGGACGAGCGCGAGAAGGCCAATCGGCCGCTCTGGCTGATGCTGGCGCCCTGCTGCGTTCTGCTCGCCCTCGACGTCGGTGTGCCGGCGGGCCTGATCGAGCACGCCCTTCCGCGGGCGGCGTCGGCCTTCCTGCACCGGCCGGCGGTGGAGACCCTGGCGGAGGGACCAGGCTGGTTGCCATGGGCATCCGTGGTCGCCGCGCTTGCGGGTGCCGGCTACGGGCTGTTCCGGAGACGCCTGCCGGCGCTGGTGGTCCGACCGGTGAGCGCGACGCAATCGGCGCCGACCCGTGCGCTGGAGGTGCTCCACAGCGGCCTGATCGGCGACTATGTGGCGTGGCTCGGGGTCGGCGTGGCGGTGGTCGCGGGCGTGCTGGCCTTGGCGTGACCATGCGCAACCGGACGCGGACGAACCTGATCGGCCGCGCCCATCAGGGGTAGGTCGTCCGTGTCGAACCAAGCCAGCGGTTCCCGTTTTCGACACGCGCTGCTGCTCGGCCTCAGCCTCGTTCTCGTCGCCGGCGGCGTCGGAATGATCGTCACGGGGGCGGACGGTGGCGTCGCGACGACAGCGTTCTTCGGGGTCTGTGCGGCGGTCTCCGTCTGGCACATGCGGCCCGGGTTGCTGGAATCGGAGACCCGCTCGGCGGAGACCGTGCTCGCGCATTATCCCGGTCCGGTGGTTCTACGGGCCTCGGTGAAGAAGATCCTGTTCCTCGCCGCCCTCTCGGCCGTCTTCGGTGGGGTCATGGTCTGGATGCTGATGCACGAGGCGCCGTCGGTGACGATGCGGGTGCTGCTCTGGCCGGGTGTCGTGCTGTTCCTGGGCGGCCTGCCGGTCCTGATCCTCGTGGCGATCCGGGGTTCGTCGCTGCATCTCGACGGGACGGGCTTAACGATCGTGCAGGCCGGCCGGTCGCGGCGCATGTCCTGGCACGACGTCAGCGGCTTCACAGCGGTGACCGTGAAGGGCACGATGCAGCGGATGGTCGTGTTCGACGATGCGCGCGTCGGAGGGGGCCGCCTCGTCGCCCTGAACCGCCAGCTCACCGGGCGTGGAGCCGGGCTGCCGGACAGCTACGGTTTGGACCCCGACGCCCTCGCCGCTCTGCTCACGGCTTGGCGCCGTCGGGCGGTTCAGGACGAACCGATCGGACCGTCAGGTGTCTCCGCCGGAGACCGTCCGAGGGCATCGTAGCCAGCGCCGTGATCGACGCGCTGTGCGCCTCACCGGATCCATCATCGGCGGCGTCCGGACGGGCGGCGCGCGCCCGGGGCCGGTATCGCCGCGCCGATCCCGAGCATCGCCGAGATCGAGCAGGCCCTCACGGCAGCGCTCCAGCCGCGGAACGCGATCAACATCGCGCCGAGGCGCAGGGCAACGACCGCTTCGCGCCGCGGATCCGGCTTTTCATGTCCCAGGGCGCGGATCCCGAAAGGGCCGCCCGGTCCGCCGGTGCGGGCTGATTCGTCAGCGATGATGCCGTGTGGCCATCATAGATCGGCGGTGTTCGACGATCCAAATCAAACCCGACCACGGACAACCGTGTAAAGGTGCGCCTATCGCTGGCAGACTGATTCGGGCGTCAGTGGCCGAGAGTAGAGCGTGCTCCCGCCCCTTTACTGTGGAGCGCCCCATGCCGCGGTACTTCTTCGACATCAGCAACCGAAGCTTCCATCGCGACGAGGAAGGCAGCGACTGCGCTAATTTTGAGGCGGCCCGCGCTCTCGCGATGCGAAGCCTGCCCGAGATCGCGCGGTTCGCGATCCCGGGCGACGGGGATAACCAAGCCTTCGTTATCCTGGTCCGCGATGACGCTGGAACCGTGGTCTACACGGCGACGCTCACCTTCGCGGGAGTCCGGCTCAACGACGCCGCGAGCTCGCTCGGCCCTTGGCCTTCCCCGGCGTCCTGATCTGTCCCACGGCGGCATCGAAGTCGGTCTGATCCTCGCCGGCGCCAGCGTCACGCGCGGCTTCGATGCACCGGCGGCGCTGTATCTCGGGTGTCAGCCTCTTGGCCTTGAGCCGCGCTGCGTATCGGCTCGGCTCATCGCTGGTGAGATCGGACGCTCCCCCGCCCCGTGAGCAGATCGGGGCGGGGCCGAGCGGATGCGATGGCTCACGAATTTACAGCACACCGATGACAGGTTGGCTTTGAGAGCCTGAGTATGCCTTCGTCGAGCGCCGTCCTATGCTGAGCTATGACCACGCATGGGGACCCTATGGAAGAGTATGATCTGACGTTGAGCGCTTCTGATCAAGAAGAAGCGGACATCCGCACCATTCACCTGCTCCGTGGTGCCATCATTACGGCATACTCCCAGGTCGAATTTTTGCTGGCGGATCTATATTTTAGGGCAAGATATCTGCAGGAATACAACCATCTTCCGAAAAAACTTCCATATAAGCTTGAGACGAAGCTCAAGAGGTTGAAATCAATTGCAGATTTGCCCGGACCGATCGAACAATTTCGACAAGAACTTCACGCTGCAGTCGATGGCATTCTGCAGTTCGAAAAGATTCGCCACTTCATGGCTCATGGCATGCTAATCGATAGAAAGGAAGAAACCGGAGAGCATCAGATTTCGTTCAGGGGATATGTCGAAATAAATGGCGAGCCCGTGATGGAGATATTGAATGGAGATTTGAGAGATCTAAATAATAGCTTAAATATTATCGAGACATACACGATGAAATTTGTGCTTCTGGCGCATAAGATCATAGAGCACTGCAAACTCCCCCAGGTTGGTTAGCGTAAG
Organism: Methylobacterium sp. 1973; assembly: GCF_040545035.1. NCBI lineage: Bacteria > Pseudomonadati > Pseudomonadota > Alphaproteobacteria > Hyphomicrobiales > Methylobacteriaceae > Methylobacterium > Methylobacterium sp. 1973. The sequence goes on along the minus strand of NZ_JBEPLA010000006.1, from coordinate 302,465 downwards.
CCCAAAATCTTTGCGGTTCAGCAACCATTCGGCTCTACCCCGGCCGTCATGTCCGACCTCCCGCCCGCCGTCGCGTCCTGGCGCGACCAGATCGAGCGCCTGTCCGAGCACGCCTCGCCGTGCCGGTATCTCCTGCCGGCGAAATGGGCGGCGATGCGGGCGAGCGCGCTGGCCTTCCTCGACCAGTTCGGCGCCGAGGCGCATCGGCTCGGCTGGACCGCGCCGCAACTGTTCGGGGTCCATCCGGAGCACGGATTCCTGCGCGTGGAATATGCCGGCGCCCTGATGGTCAACGACAGCCGGGTCACCGGCGTCGAGCCCGACCGGGTCGTGTTCGACCGCTTCTCCGGCTACCGGACCAAGCCGGGTCAGACCTGGGGACCGCCGGTCTGGGAGTTCGCGGCCAAGGGGCGCGGCTGATCCCGCCTGTGATCTGCGAGGATGTCGGGGGCAACCGCGTGGTTAGCCGACGCAGGTTGTTGCGCCGGCCAAGCCATTAACGCGTCAGGCCTTTTCGCGGCGCATGGTGCGGGCATGTCCCATTGCGCCACGAGCCTGCCATGCACTTCGAGATCCGTGCCACCGGCCGCCACCTCTGGACCTGGGTGTTGCTCGACGCGACGCAGATGACGGTCCTGGAATCGGACCGCACCTTTCCGTCCGAGACCCAGGCCTCGGCGGCCGCGCTGGCCTTCGCGAAGCTCGTGAACCGGGCTGGCCAGACGCTGACCGCGGGATCGTCAGGCGGCCTGATCTAGACGCGGACTCACTTCCGGCGCGGGCGGAGCGGCCCGTAGAACCCGCTCCATTCCAGGCCCAAGGCCTGCGCTCGCGCGGCCAACACGCCGGGCACCGACATCAGGCTCATCTCCGGCGACGCCAGGATGGCCGGGTCGTGCAGGAGAAGCCCGACCTGTCGTCCCCGCCACCAGAACAGCCCGAACAGCAGGGCGAGCGTCAGAAGCAGGCCCCAGGTCACGAGGCCTTGCCCGAAGATGGAGAGGCCATAGGGTGGTGCGAGGGCCGTACTGAGTCACGACAGGCCGATGCCGACGATCGGCAACAGGATGAGGAAGCCCAGCAGTTCCAGGTGCAGCCGCCGGACCACGCGGAGGGCGGCGTTCAGGTCCTCGACCGACACGGCGTCGAGGGAGAGCCGTTCATCGCTCGCAGCCGGCCTCATGGAGCCTCCTCCTTGGATGCTGCCTTCGACCGTGGGGCGGCATCGTTCTCGGACGCACTGGTCTGTGAGAGTCCCCGAGCCCCCGGCCGCCGGACCGCCGGTCGGCGACATGCTCGGCCACGTGCTGCTTCTTCGTGGCGGTCCGCAGGCCGAGACAGGCGATGGCCTGGGCGCGGGCCGATATCATCCGAGCGCGGTTCTCTCATAAGCCGATGCGGAGACAGACGAAATCGGCCGCCATTCACATTCGTCCACCGGTTGCGAAGATCAGAGGCGCGGGCGCCTTGAAGCTTACCCCCGCCTCAGGCTTGTTCTGCGTTCGTTCGCAAGCGGAGGAGCACCAGAATGGGGCGCCTGGGCAACGTCCAGCCTGGTCGGGTCTACGTCGACTGCGCGCCCTGCAAGCGCTCGGGACGCTACACCGTGGCCAGCCTGATCGATCGCTACGGCGCCGACGTCCCGACGGTGGATCTGCTCCGCCATCTGACGGCGTCGTGCCGCTACCAGCGCCGGCCCGGGGCTGCGCCCGCGCGGAAATACGAGCGCCTCTGCCTCGCCGCGATCACGCTGCCGCCGCCGGCGAAGCAGATCCCGCCGGTGCCGCCTGGGGTGCCCTACACGATCGAGGTCTGGCGCGACGCCGGCGGCAACGTCGCGCTGCACCTCGCCACCATCTACCCGCTGTCGATGGCGCTCGCCGCGTTCGAGGCTGCCTGCCGCGAATGGCCGACCCATGAGGTCACGCTGCGGGACCGGGCCCGGATCGTGCGGAAGCGTGAGGTGCCGCCAGGGGTCGACGGCGCCTCACCGTCTTGAGCCTCCCGGTCCCGCGGTCGAACCGACTCGCGCGCTCCGCGACGGACGGCCTTACGGCGGCCCGCGCTGGAGCGGACGACCGCAGAGGCAGAAGCGGCAGCGACGGGCGGTGTTAAGCTACCATGGCCCGTGACGCCTCACGCACCAGCCGCGTTGAGGAGTCGACCTCCTGGGTCGAGGCGGCGATCACGCTCACATTGCGGCTGATCTCCCCTACGGCCTGGGTCATGGCCTGCATGTTGATGGACATCTCCTGGGCGACCGCAGCCTGCTGCTCGACGGCCGTCGAGATGGCCGAGGAGATCTCGTTGACCTCTCCGATCGTCTGCCCGATGCCCGCGATGGCGGTGGCTGCCTGATTCGCAGCGTCCTGCGTCTGCGCGATCTGGCTGCTGATGCTCTCGGTCGCCTTCGCGGTCTGTGCCGCCAGGGATTTCACCTCGGTGGCCACCACGGCGAAACCCTTGCCGGCCTCGCCGGCCCGGGCGGCCTCGATCGTCGCGTTCAGCGCCAGCAGGTTCGTCTGCCCGGCGATCGTGTTGATCATCTCGACCACCTCGCCGATGCGCTGGGCGGCGGAGGCGAGGCCGGCGACCACTGTCGAGGTGGCGACCGCCTGCTCGACGGCCCGCCCCGTGACCTGCAGCGCGCGGTTCACCTGCGCGCTGATCTCGCTGACCGAGGCGGCAAGCTCCTCGGACCCGGCGGCGACACTCTGGGTGTTGCCTGAGGCCTGGGCGGCCGCGCTTGCCGCGCTCACCGCCTGCTGCGACGCATGAGAGATCGAGCCGCTGATGACGTCGAGGTCGCGGTCGACGCCCCGGTGGATTTCGGCCCGTCGCAGCCGCTCGGCCACGGCCTCGGTGATGTCGGTGGCGAACTTCACCACTTTCACGAGGCGGCCCGCGGCGTCGCGGACCGGGTTGTAGGTGGCCTGGATCCAGGCCTCGCGGCCGCCTTTGCCGATGCGCTTGTACTCCGCCTGCTGATACTCGCCGCTCCGGAGCCGGTCCCAGAAGGCCCGGTAGGCCGCGGTATCGCGGTCTGCCGCATCGACGAACATCGCGTGGTGCTTGCCCTTCACCTCGTCGAGGCTGTAGCCGACCACCGCGAGGAAGTTCTCATTGGCTGTGATGATCGTCCCGTCGAGGTTGAATTCGATGATCCCTTGCGAGCGGTCGAGGGCGTTCAGCTTGCTCTCGAAATCGGCGTTGCGCAATTTCTGCGCTGTGATGTCCGTGGCACATTTGAAGACGCCGTAGGGTTTGCCGTTGCGCCCGATGAGTGGGGTATAGCTCCCCTGAATCCAGACTTCGCGGCCGCCCTTGCCGATGCGCTTGTACTCAGATGTCTGATGTACACCGCTGCGCAGAGCGTCCCAGAACGCCTTGTAGGCTGCGCTCTCGCGCTCGACCGGGTCGACGAAGATGGAGTGATGCCGCCCCTTGATGTCGTCCAGTCGGTAGCCGAGGATCGACAGGAAGTTGGCGTTGGCGGTGACGACCTTTCCGTCGAGATCGAATTCGATCAGTGCGTGAGAGCTGTCGAGCGCATTCAATTTCGCGTGATGGCTGGGACGGAGAGACAGCATCTTAACCTGCTTTTAATATCGACGTTTCTATGCCAATTCTTTCATAAACTAATAAAATATCAGTAAACTTTCTTTAAGTGTAGACTTTTCGAGAAGGATTGAACTCCGCATTTTCTACTTTAAGTTGATTCGTCTCATATTCTCGTATTGCTGCCGGCTGGCCATCTGCTGCTGGTTATGTAATTTCCGATCGCTTGCGGCTCAGAGAGATAAATTTCGATAACTATCCCCGCGAATTCGACGAGATCACCGCGGTCTGCAGTAGTAGATCCAGTCATTGAGATGCGCTGGCTCAAGACATGACGATGCCAGCTGGTCGCGAGATTGCGACTACGCGGCCGCCGGTCGCGCTGTGGTGCGAGGCGTCCATTCAACTGCCGCCCGCGCAACCTTGATATTCTCCCGCGTGTCACCGAGGCGGGTCGAAAGCAGCCTTGCCACATGACGCCGTGGGGCTCGCATCAAGAGAGGCGGGAGCGGCCCTCGCGGAGCACCCCGGGATCGCAGTCCGCTGCTTCTGGCTGATGGCCGGGCTGTTGGCCTCCAGGCGCGCCGGCTTGTCGGCGATCAGCGCCTCGGTCGCCCAGGTGTGCGTACGGAGGGGCTCGACGAGATCGGCGCTCAGCCTTCGCGAGCGGATACGATTCGGTGGCGAGCTCGGCCGGCACCGCATCGACGGCGGCGTCGATATCCAGGCCGCTAACCACGGCGGCCTAGCGCAGCTCGGAGATGGTCGAGTTGTTCGCCATGCTGCCTGCCATGTCCGCCGGGCCGGTCATTCGGTCAGCAAGCGTAGGGCTAAGTGGTGGTGCCGCAAGAGGGATTCGAACCCCCGACCCCCTCATTACGAATGAGGTGCTCTACCAGCTGAGCTATTGCGGCCCTGGTCCCGAGGAACCGTGACCGACGCACGCGGTGTGCGGCGCCGGACGTGGCAGGCTCATAGCGGCACGGCCTGCGTTAGGCAAGGCCACCGCCGACTATCGAGCACTTCAGAGGTCTCGATGCGACGCCAGTTCGTCTTCCAGGAAGGCCGCCACCGCCGCCCGGTCAATGCCCGGGGCGATGAAGCTCTGGCCGATCCCGCGGGCCAGGATAAAGGTCAGCGCGCCGTCGCGGACTTTCTTGTCCTGCGTCATCGCGTCGAGAATCGACTCGACGGTGCCGCATCCGCCCGGGACCGCCTGCAGACGGGTCGGCAGCCCGGCGAGGGCGAGATGGTTGGCGACGCGGCCGGCATCCTGCCCGCCGCAGAGCCCGAGCCGGGCCGAGAAGCGGAAGGCGAGCGCCATCCCGATCGCCACGCCCTCGCCATGCACCAGCCGGGCGGAATCGTAGCCCGTCAGGCGCTCCAGGGCGTGGCCGAAGGTGTGGCCGAGATTGAGCAGCGCCCGCTCCCCGTCCTCCCGCTCGTCCCGGGTGACCACCGCGGCCTTGGCCCGGCAGCAGGAGGCGACCGCCTGCTCGCGCTCCGGGCCGCCGGAGAAGATCCCGCGCCAGTTCGCCTCGCACCAGTCGAAGAAGCCCGGATCGGCGATCAGCCCGTACTTGGCGACCTCGGCATAGCCGGCGCGCATCTCGCGCTCGGAGAGGGTGTCGAGGGCGGCCGTATCGGCCAGGACGAGACGCGGCTGGTGGAAGGCGCCGATCAGGTTCTTGCCCAGCGGCGCATTGATGCCGGTCTTGCCGCCCACCGAGGAATCGACCTGGGCAAGGAGGCTCGTCGGCACCTGCACGAAGCGCACGCCCCGCCGCAGGGTGGCGGCCGCGAAGCCGGCGAGGTCACCGACCACGCCGCCGCCCAGGGCCACGACAAGGTCGCCGCGCTCGACCTTGAGGGCGAGCAGACCGTCGCAGACTTCCGCAAAGCCCGCATAGGACTTCGACGCCTCGCCCGGTGCCACCGTCACCACGCCCGCCTGAAGGCCGGCGCGCTCCAGGCTGGTGCGAAGCCGCGCGGCATAGAGGGCGCCGACGGTGGCGTCCGTCACGATGGCGGCACGGCGTCCCCCGAGCGCGGCCACGGCGGCGCCGGCCGTGTCGATCAGCCCGCGGCCGATCAGGATGTCGTAGGCGCGGCCGGCGTCGAGGGGCACGTGGACGGTCAGGAGGTCCTGACGGGGCGTCGGCTCGGTCATGGGGCGGTTCGCTCGGGTCTCACTGGGCGGCAACGGGGACGGAGCCTTCGCCGCTGAGATGGGCGTCCAGCGCTTCCAGCACGTCCTGGACGACCCGGTCGTGCGACACCTCCCGGGAGATGACCATCACGTCGGCGGCGGCGTAGACCGGGTGGCGCACGGCCATCAGGTCCCGCATCGTCGCCTCCGGGTCCTCGGTCTGCAGCAGCGGACGGTTGCCGCGCTTGCGCACGCGCCGCATCAGCACGTCCAGATCGGCCTTCAGCCACACCGAGACCGCGGATTCGGCGATGCGGGCGCGCGTCGCCTCGCGAAGGTAGGCGCCGCCGCCGGTCGCCAGGACCAGCGGGCCGGCCCGGAGCAGCCGCGAGATCACCCGCTCCTCGCCGTCGCGGAAGCTCGGCTCGCCATAGATGGCGAAGATGTCGGGGATCGTCAGGCCGGCCGCCGCTTCGATCTCGATGTCGGCATCCTTGAAGATCAGCCCGAGGCGACTCGCCAGGCGCCGGCCGACGGTGCTCTTGCCCGCCCCCATGAGGCCGACGAGCACGATCGAGCGCAGGCCGAGCGCGCGGCGCAGACGCGCCTCGATCGGTTCACCCGCCGCCTCCTCGCTTATGGCCTCCTGCATCGACTCCTGCATCGCATCCGTGTGGCGTCCCCGCCTCCTCACCGGCCCCCGAGCGCCTGTCGCCGGGCTGCCTCCATCCTGCGGCAGGCTCTTAGCGCGATTCAAGCGGGCTGCGAAACGCATCGCTGTGTCGTTGTGGGCCTTGTCAGCGCCGCGTTCGCGTGGTCGAACCCGAGCACCCGCGGCGGCTCGGAGACAGCCCTCGCCCGTCCCCCTTCCCGCCGCCAGCGCCCGTCTGCCCGAGGTTCGACCGACGTGCCGACCCTATTCCGTTTCTTCGCCACCCTCGCGATCCTGGCGGGTCTGGTTTTCGCTGCGATGTTCGCCTTGGCGAATTTCGTCCAGCCGACGCCGCGGGAGATGACTGTTTCCATCCCCGCCTCGAAGCTCCAGCCCGGCAACCGTTGAGCGGGTCGGACGTCTCCGGCGATGCCGGTCGGGCGCTCTGCCCCGAGGCCGCCGACTATCTCGACATGCTGGCCGCCGAGCGCGGTGCCGGCCTCAACACCCTGACCGCCTACCGGCGCGATCTGGAGGATTATCTCGGTTACCTCGCCCGGTCGGGGACCGCGCTCGACGCCGTGGATTCCGGCACGCTCCGGGCCTTCCTGATCGATCTCGAGACCCGCGGCCTCAAGGCCTCCTCGGCGGCGCGGCGCCTGTCCTGCGTGCGCGGTTTCCACAAGTTCCTGTACGCCGAGGGGGGCGCCGAGAGCGATCCCAGCGTCGCGGTCTCCGGACCGCGCCGGGGACGGTCGCTGCCCAAGGTGCTCTCCATCGCGGAAGTCGACCGGTTGCTCGCCACCGCGCAGGCGGCCGCCGCCGCCGAGCAGCCGCCGGGGCCGGCCCGCCGGGCACGCCGGATGGTGTGCCTGCTCGAGTTGCTCTACGCCACGGGCCTGCGCGTCTCGGAGCTGGTCGCGCTGCCGCGCGCAGCGGGCGTGAGCCGCGAGCGCTACCTCTTCATCAAGGGCAAGGGCGGCCGCGAGCGCTTGGTCCCCCTGACCGAGGCGGCCTGCGCCGCCATGTCGGCCCATCTTCCGGCGGTGCCGGAGGACTCCGCGTGGCTGTTCCCCGCCGACAGCGACAGCGGCTATCTCACCCGGCAGGCCTTCGCCCGCGACCTGAAGACGCTCGCCGCGGCGGCCGGCCTGCATCCGGACCGCGTCAGCCCCCACGTGCTCCGTCACGCCTTCGCCAGCCATCTCCTGCAGAACGGGGCCGACCTGCGCATCGTCCAAGAGCTGCTCGGTCATGCCGACATCTCGACAACGCAGATCTACACGCACGTGCTCGATGAACGCCTGAAGGCGATGGTCCGCGATCTGCATCCGTTGATGGATGGCTGAGGATCACCGCACAGAACGCGTGGCAATCCTGGTCGATCGCCCCAATTGTATAGGTTATGCGAAATGCCTAAGAGGGGCCTTTCGCCATACCGGTACGCGAGCCAGCCTTTACCAGAGAGAGTTTTCCTATGTCAGGCCCTTCGGCCTCGCAGATCGGCGCTGAGCTGGATCAGGCGGGGCACACGCGTGCCGATCAGCCTTCGCAGCAGGAGCGGCAGCGCCTCGACAATCAGCTGTGCTTCGCGGTCTACGCCGCCGCGCATGCCTTCGGTCGCGCCTACAGAAACCTTCTCGGGCGCTACGAGCTGACCTATCCGCAATACATCGTCCTGCTGGTGCTCTGGGAGCAGGACGGCCTTTCGGTGAAGGAGATCGGCAATCGTCTGTTCTTGGATTCAGGAACGCTGACGCCGCTCCTGAAGCGCCTCGAGGCCTCAGGCCGGGTTCGCCGTGCCCGCGACCGGGTCGACGAGCGTCAGGTCAGCATCTTCCTCACCCCGGCCGGCCTAGCCCTGCGCGACGAACTGGCCTGCATCCCCGACGAGGCGGGCGGCCTGACCGGCTTCGACATCCAGGGTCGCAAGGATCTCCTTCACGATCTCGTTACCCTCAGGTTGAGCCTTCAGGCAGGTCTCGCGTCCGACTAGGGACCGCACCCGGCCCGGGAGCGACCGCGCGGTCGCTCCCGGTTCTCGCTTGCGCGAATTCGCGTCTCAGGACTGCGTCTTGAGGTAGGCGATGACGTCGTTGATCTTCTTGTCGTCGGGATAGCCCTGGAAGATCATCTTGGTGCCCGGGACCTTCGCCTTCGGGTTCTTCAGCCACTCGTGCAGGTTGGCCTCGTCCCAGGTGATGCCCGAGTTCTTCAGGGCGGCGGAGTAGTTGTAACCCTCGTAGGTGCCCGCCTTGCGGCCGACGACACCCTTCAGATCAGGGCCCACGCCGTTCTTCTGGAAATTGTGGCACGCCTTGCAGGGAGCGAACGCCTTCTCGCCGGCGGCCGCATCCCCGGCCTCCTGGGCCTGTGCCGCGAGCGGCATGACAACGGCAAGGACGGCGCCGAAAACGAGTGAACGCATGGATTTCCTCCTGTTGGCCACCGTTGCGGCAGCGATGCGGGCAGAGCTTGCCTGCCTGGAATAGCTCTAAATGAATCTGCCCGGCGGGCGCAACGGCCTAGTCTGGCAAAGCCGTCGCCCGTGTTCAGATCGGCGGCCGACCCGGCGCGCCGCCTGCCTCAACACGGTGCGGCCGGTTTGGCTCCCCGGATGGCCGGAAGCCCCGTCCGGCCGCCGGCGGCCGGTCGCGCGCTCACCGCGCCTGTCTCAGACGCCGTGGTAGGTCCGATACCAATCGACGAAGTGCCCGATGCCCGTCTTCAACGGCGTGGCGGGGCGGAATCCGGTCTCGTGCACGAGATCGTCGATGTCGGCGTAGGTCGCCGGAACATCGCCCGGCTGCATAGGCAGCAGGATCTTCTCCGCCTTGCGGCCCAGGGCCGCCTCAAGGAGTGCAATCATCTCCAGAAGCGCCACCGGCTCGTTGTTGCCGATGTTGTAGATCCGGTAGGGGGCGGCGCTGGTCCCCGGATCCGGCTCGGCAGCGCTCCAGGCGGGGTTTGGCGTGGCCGGCCGTTCCGTCAGAGCCTGAATCCCCGCGACGATGTCGTCGATGTAGGTGAAGTCACGGAGCATCCGCCCATCGTTGAAGACCCGGATCGGCTCGCCCGCCAGGATGGCGCGGGTGAACAGATACAGGGCCATGTCCGGCCGCCCCCAGGGACCGTAGACGGTGAAGAACCGCAGTCCGGTGGTCGGCAGCCCGTAGAGATGGCTGTAGCTGTGCGCCATCAGCTCGTTCGCCTTCTTGGTCGCGGCGTAGAGGCTGAGCGGATGGTCGACGTTCTGATGCACCGAGAACGGCATGGTCGTGCCGCCGCCGTAGACGGAACTCGATGAGGCGTAGAGCAGATGCTCCACACCCCCGTGGCGGCAGGCCTCCAGAATGTTCAGGAAGCCGACGAGGTTGCTCGCCGCATAGGCATGGGGATCGGTGAGCGAGTGACGCACGCCCGCCTGGGCGGCGAGGTGGATCACCGTCCGGAAGTCGTGCCGGCGGAACAGCGCGTCGAGGCCGTCCCGGTCCGCGAGGTCGAGCCGCGTGAAGCTGTGGCCCTCGAAGCCCGCGAGACGGCGAAGCCGGGCCTCCTTGAGCCGCACGTCGTAATAGGCGTTGACGCTGTCGAGTCCGACGACCTGGCGGCCGGACTCGAGGAGACGCAAAGCGAGCTGGTTCCCGATGAAGCCGGCGACGCCGGTGATCAAGACAGGGGGCTGTGACATCCGCGGACCGACGGGCGGACAAGCCCGCCGAACGCGCGCTGTAGCATGGGGCCGGAAGCCGACAAATCGGATCGCAGCGGGCGCCGGGAGCGGCGAGCCGGGATGCCCCTGCACGGCTTGTCGCCCCGGCTCTGAGCCCTGTAGGTTCGCGGGTGCCGTGCAGACAAACCCGCGACCGCTCCCGGACAGCCTGACGCGCCTGCTCGCCGTGCCGGAGCAGCGGCCGGTCGGAGCGCGTCCCGATCCTTCGCGCAGGGGCGGCGTGTCACGAACACCGGATCGGCGCTCGGCGCACGCGGCGCTGGAAACAGCGATCCTCCGCGGGTTCGTGTTCGCCGTTTCGGGGGGCGTCTGGCTCGTCGTCCTGGCACTCTCCCTCCGGCACTTCGCACGGTAGGCGCTCCCCGCCGTGCCGCTGCGCCGGCTGCTGTGGATAGCGGGATTTCGTCGGGCCTTCTGCTTCTTCTAACCGTACGCGAACCGCCGAGTTCGCTATTGAGGCACCAAGACGGGGGCGGCTCTGCTGCAAGGATTGAGCGATGTCTCTGACGGGGCGTTTCTGGTTCCGAAAGACCTGGACGGGGCGACTGGTGTTGCTGGTCGAGGAAGAGCGTCCCCGCTGGTTCGGCCGCGGCTCCGGTAAGCCGCGCTGGCGCAACGCCAAGCTCCTCGACTTCGCCGAGCCGGAACTGCGTCCGCTCATGGCCATGGAGAAGCAGCACCGCGCGGCCGGCGTCACCGGCCAAGTGCGGGCCCTCCGCCCGGTCCCGTCCGCACCGGACAGACGCGCCGCGAACGGCTGAGGACGGGCGCGGCTGGGCGGCCTACGCTGCGGTTTGGTCCAAGGACCGGCGATCCCCACCTATCGCGGATCGCTCCGCCCTGGCGGACGCCTCCGAGCCGGTAAAAGCCATGCCGCGGTACTTCTTCCATACGCATATCGGCGCGGATGTCGTCTCCGACCCGACCGGGACCGAGCTGCGCGATCCGGACGCGGCGTGGGAGATGGCCCAGGAGACGATCCGCGCCGCCCTGCGCAATCCGCAGAACCAGGCCCGGCTGATGACCGCATGCCTCGTGGTCATGGACGATGACGGCGAGGTCGTGCTGGAATTCCCGTTCAGCGAGGCCGTCGTGCTTCCGCCGTCGGAGGATCCGACGCGTCACTGAGAGCGACGACGCGCGCGATCCGCGCCCTACATCGCGGCGCAGCCTACCGATACGGAGCTGCGCCCGAATGGATTCGCCCCCGAACGATCTCGATGCCCGCGCGCTCGGCCGAGCCGCATCCGCCAAGGGCTCGGCCGCGAAAGCCCGCGCCTCCGCGGAGGGGACGGAAGCGCCCGCGCTCCGGCTGTCCGGTCATGACGAAGCCCTGGCGGATGGCGCAGAATCCGTGACCGGCGGTCTCGCCAAGCACCCGGTCGACGGGTCGGCCCGCTGATGGACGCCCGGACCGCACCGCATCCCGGCGCACATCATCCTACGCTCGACCGCAAGTCGGTCGGGGCCGTCGTCCTGGGCAATGCTCTCGAATTCTACGATTTCACGGTCTACGCCTTCTTCGCCAAGCCGATCGGCGAGGCCTTCTTCCCGGCAAACGATCCGACCCACAGCCTGCTGGCGTCGCTGGCCCTGTTCGGCATCGGCTACGTCATGCGGCCCATCGGCGGCGTGCTGATCGGCGCCTTCGCGGACCGTGCCGGCCGCAAGCCCGCGATGCTGATCACCATCGCGCTGATGGCGGTCGGCATGCTGATGCTGGCCGCCTGTCCCGCCTACGCGACGATCGGCGGCTGGGCACAGGTGATCGTCATCGCCGGACGGCTCGTGCAGGGGCTCGCCCTCGGCGGCGAGGTCGGCCCGTCCACCGCCTTCCTGCTGGAGGCGGCGCCGCCGGAGAAGCGCGGCTTCGTGACGAGTTGGCAGATCGCCAGCCAGGGCTGTGCGGCCCTGTTCGCCGGGATCTTCGCGACCGCCCTGGCGTTCGTCCTCGGCGACCAGGCCATGGCGCAATGGGGCTGGCGGCTGATGTTCGCCCTCGGCCTGTGCGTGGTGCCGGTCGGCCTCGTCATCCGCAGTCATCTGCCGGAGACGGCCGGCGCCGAGGAGGATCCGGACGCGGCCGCCTCGACCCTGGCGGTGGTCGGCCGGTTGCTGCGGGAGCATGGCCGGCTGCTGGGCCTGACCTTCCTGGTCATCGCCGCCTCCACCGTGTCGAACGCGGTCGGCACCAACATGCCGGTCTTCGCCGGCGCGACGCTCGGCTTGAGCGAGACGGCCGCCACGGCGGTGCCGATCGCGCTCGGGCTCGCCTCCGTGATCTTCCCGCTGCTCGGCGGCTGGCTCGCCGACCGGGTCGGCCGGCGGCCGGTGATGATCTGGCCGCGTGCGCTGATCCTGATCCTGGCGGTTCCGGCCTTCGCCTGGGTCGTGCAGGCGCCGAGCGCCGCCAGCGTCTACGCGGTCACCTTCCTGCTCTCGGCGCTGTCTTCCATCAACGCCGCCGCGGTGATCGTCGGCATTCCGGAGGCACTGCCGCGGGCCGTCCGCAGCGCCGGGCTGTCGATCGTCTACGCGGTCTCGGTCTCGGTGTTCGGCGGCAGCACCAACTACGTGGTGAACTGGTTGATCGCCACGACCGGCGACCGGCTCGCGCCGGCCTACTATCTCGCCGCGTTCAGCCTCGTCGGGACTGTTGCCGCCTTTTTGCTGCCGGAGACGCGCGGGCGGGACCTCGACGCCGACGCGGAGGCCTGAACAGACCGGCCGCATGCGCCCTGAGCATCGCGGCGCCATGCTCATGCATGCGCCGCGGGGCCAGGTGCCGGTGTATGTGCGCTCGCGCACGGCTCTCGCGGCCAGAGAACCGGTCTCCGGTTTCGAGGCTAGGTCGGCACGCTCGTGGGGCCTAGACCGGCGCCATGCCGAAGCCTTCCGAGACGCGCCGCCCGCTGGTCCTCGCCGCGGTGATGGCGGCGATGTTCATGATCGCCATCGAGGCGACGATCGTCTCGACGGCGATGCCGCAGATCGCCGGACAGCTCGGCGACCTCCACCTCTACGCCTGGGTGTTCGCCTCCTTCCTGCTGACCCAGACGGCCACCACGGTGGTGTTCGGCAAGCTGTCGGACCTCTACGGGCGCCGGCCGGTGCTGCTGTTCGGCATCGCGGTGTTCCTCGCAGGCTCCCTGCTGTGCGGGCTCGCGTGGTCGATGCCCTCGCTGATCCTGTTCCGCCTCGTGCAGGGCGTCGGCGCCGGGGCGATCCAGCCGGTGAGCCTGACCATCGTCGGCGACCTGTATTCGGCCCGCGAGCGCGGCCGGGTCCAAGGCTTCCTCGCCAGTGTCTGGGGGATCTCGTCGGTGGCCGGGCCGCTGGTCGGCGGCCTGATCATCGGCCATCTGAGCTGGCCGTGGATCTTCTGGATCAACCTGCCGATCGGCGTGATCGCGGCCGGCCTGTTCCTGCGCTTCCTCCACGAGGGCGTCGAGCGCCGCAGCCGCCAGATCGACGTGATCGGCGCGGCCCTGTTCACCGCGGCCATCGCGGCGCTGATGCTCGCGCTGACCGAGGCCGGTGAATCGGCCGAAGCCGCCCTGTGGCCGGCGCTGGCCTTCGTGGTGGCCGCGATCCTGTTCGTCGTCCAGGAGCGGCGCGCCCCGGATCCGATGCTCGACATCCGCCTGTGGATGCAGCGCCCCATCGCGACGGCCAACACCGCGACACTGCTATCCGGCATGACGGTGATCGGGCTCACGGCGTTCCTGCCGATGTACGTTCAGGGCGTGCTGCGGCAATCGCCCCTCATCGCCGGCCTGACGCTGACCCTGATGGTGCTCGGCTGGCCGATCGGCGCCACCACGGCGGCGCGCAGCTTCGTGCGGTTCGGCCTGCGCCCGATCCTGCTGGTCGGCGCGACCCTCCTGCCCCTCGGCGCGATCGCCTTCGTGGCGCTCGGGCCGGACACATCCCCCGTGGTGGCGGCCTGCGGCTCCGTGGTGATGGGGCTCGGCATGGGCTTCCTGTCCACCGCCGCCATCGTGATCATCCAGGACAGCGTCGCCTGGGCGCAGCGCGGGGCGGCGACGGCCTCGAACATCTTCTCGCGCAATCTCGGCTCGACCCTCGGCGCCACCGTGCTGGGCGCCGTGCTGAACTACCGGCTGGCGCACCCGTCGAGCGGCCCGGCGGTGAATTCCGACCAGCTCCGCCGCCTGCTCGACGATCCCGGCAGCCTCGGTGCCGGCGGCGAAGCCATCCGGCACGGGCTGCAGCACGCGCTGCACGGCACGTTCTGGACGGTTTTCGTCGTGGCGGTGCTGACGCTGCTCCTGTCGCTCCTCGTTCCGCGGGTGGCGATCTCGGACCGTCCGCGCGAACTCGCCGTGGAGTAGCGGCGCAGCGCTCCGGCCGAACGACCGCATCTCCACAGCGGACCTTTGACTGTCCTGCCGGAGCCCCCTAGCGTCCGGCGATGCCCCTCGTGCCGCCCCCGCGCCCCGCAGCCCAGCCCGCGGCGGATATCCCGCCGACCCGCGTGCTCAATGCCAACCAGCCCGAATGGTCGGTGGGCGAACTGGCCGGTGCCCTGAAACGCACGCTGGAGGACGCCTTCGGCCATGTCCGCCTGCGCGGCGAGATCTCGGGCTATCGCGGCCAGCACGGCTCGGGCCACGCCTATTTCTCCCTGAAGGACGGGCAGGCGCGGATCGACGCGGTGGTCTGGAAGGGTGTGTTCGGCCGCCTGCGCCAGCGCCCCCAGGAGGGGCTGGAGGTCGTCGCCACCGGTCGCATCACCACGTTCCCCGGGAAGTCTTCCTATCAGATCGTCATCGAGAACCTGGAGCCGGCGGGTCTCGGGGCCTGGATGGCTCTTCTGGAGGAGCGCAAGAAGCTGCTCGCCGCCGAGGGGCTGTTCGCCCCCGAGCACAAGCGGCCCATCCCCTACCTGCCGCAGGTCGTCGGCGTCGTCACTTCGCCGACCGGCGCGGTGATCCGCGACATCCTCCACAGGCTGGAGGACCGGTTCCCGCGGCCCGTCCTGGTCTGGCCGGTGCGGGTCCAGGGCGACGGCGCGGCCGAGGAGGTCGCGGCCGCGATCCGCGGCTTCAATGCGCTTCCGGCGGGCGGCGCGATCCCCCGCCCGGACGTGCTGATCGTCGCCCGCGGCGGCGGCTCCATCGAGGATCTCTGGGCCTTCAACGAGGAATGCGTCGTCCGCGCCGCCTTCGAGAGCGCGATCCCGCTGATCTCGGCGGTCGGGCACGAGACCGACACCACGCTGATCGACTACGTGTCCGACCGCCGGGCGCCGACCCCGACGGGCGCCGCCGAGATGGCGGTGCCGGTCCGCGCCGACCTGATCGCGACGGTGGCGGACCTCTCCGCCCGCGGCAGAGGAGCGGTCGGGCGCCGGATCGACCGCGACCGGTCGGATCTGCGCGCCCTCGGACGTGCTCTGCCCAGTGCCGACGCCCTGCTGGCGGCCAAGCGCCAGCGGCTCGACCTCGCCGAGGCGCGCCTCGCCCCGGCCCTCGCGGCGGGCGCCAGCCGCCATCGCGCGCGGCTCCAGCTCCTCCTCGACCGGATGGCCCGGCGCTCGCCCGACGTGGTCCTCGCCAACGCCCGCGCGCGGCTGGCGCGGATCGACCACCGGCCGCTCAATGCCCTGCGCAACGACGTCCAGCGCAAGGGCGAAGCCCTGATCCAGCTCGGGCGGCGCCTCGTCGTCGCGCGGGAGGCCGGCCTGGAACGGGCCCGGGCGCTGCAGGCGCGCCACACCGACCGCCTGCACGCGCTGTCGGAGCGCCTCGCCCAGGCCGGGGCGCGCAGCATCGAGCGCCGCCGCGACCGTCTGGACGGGCTGGCGGGCCTGCTCGGTTCGCTCAGCTACCGCGCCGTGCTCGACCGCGGCTACGTGCTGGTGCGCGATGCCGCTGGGCTGCCGATGCGCCGCGCCGCGGATGCGGCCGCGGCCACCCGCCTCAGTCTGCAATTCGCCGACGGGACCGTGACGGCCGTGCCCGACGGGGCCGATCCGTCCGGGAACTCCGATCCATCCCCGTCGGCGAAGCCCGCGCGTCGCGGCGGCGCGGCCTCGCCGGCAACGCCGGGCAGGCGGACCGGTACGCGCCCTGCCCCGACGCGGCAGGGCTCGCTGTTCGACGCCTGAGACGACGGCCGGAGCGGGTGCGGGACTGGGCCGCGATCCGGCTCGCGTCTCAGCCGGGCTCCGGACCGACCCGATAGTGATAGCGGTACAGTTCGCGCTCGAAGCCAAGGGCGCGGTAGAGCGCCCGCGCCGGCGTGTTCGCCGCGACGACCTGCAGGCAGGCCGCCCGGGCGCCCTCCGCCCTCCCCCAGCGCAGCAGCGCGGCCACGGCGCGCCGGGCATGGCCGCGGCCGCGCAGGGGTTCGGGCGTGGCCACCGCCTCGATGACCAGACAACCACCGTCGAGCACCCCGAAGGCGATCGCGCCGATCCCGCCCTCGGCCGCGGCCGCCGCGAAGGCCCGCGGCAGGGACAGGGCGGCGACGGTGTCGCGGAAGACTTGCGCGGCTGCGGCGTCCGTGTGGTTCACGGCATCGCGCACCGCCAGCCAGTCCTCACCGGGGACGGCGGCGACCGTCGCTGCCGGCTCAGGCACCGCCGGCAGGTCATCGAGCGCGCGGAGCAGCGTGCAGGTCTCGTCCACGACGGCGAAGTCCGCGTGGGACAGGAGCGGCTGCATCTGCGGGGCGATCGCCGGAATCCGGAAGATCGCGCGCCGCCCCAGACGCTCGTAGATGGTGCGCGCGGCCTCGATGGCCGGTCCGGGCGCACCGCTCCCCCGCATGGGGGTCACGGAATTCTGCCGCTTCGAACGCCCGCCCGCGGCGCGCAGCAGGTAGCCGTGGATCAGGAGTTCGCGCGGGCTCGGCCAGGCGTTGAGGCAGGCTTCTTCCACGCGCCAGGCCTGTTCAAGATCCGTCACCACGGTCTCCTCCGTATGCCCTGATCGCACGCCGTCCCGGCTTGACCGTTCGGTCCGGGGCAAAACGTCGGCCATGCGGCGTCGCGTACGCTTGAAGCACTCTGGCACCGCGCGATGTCTCCGCAATGTCCGAACCTGAAGTCCTGTTCTGCCTTCACTTCCTGGGGGGCAGCGCCCGAAGCTGGGAGCCTTTGGCGCGTGCCCTCGCGGGGACGCCGCTGACATGTGTGCCGGTCGACTTGCCGGGCTTCGGCGATGCCGCCGGCACGCCGGGCTATTCCGTCGCCGCGATGGCCGATCACGTGGCCGAAGCCATCCGCGCGCGGGCTCCGGCCCGGTTCGGGATCGCCGGTCACAGCATGGGGGCAAAGGTCGCCTTGGCCTTGGCGCGCCGGGCCGAGGATGGCGAAGCGGGTCTGACCGGCCTCACCGATCTCATCCTGGTCTCCGGCTCGCCGCCGAGCCCGGAGCCGATCCCGGAGGACCGGCGCGCCGAGATGCTCGCCTGGATCGATGCGGATCCCGAGACGCGGCGGCGCGAGGCTCAGGCCTTCGTACGCGCGAATGTCGGCGACCGGCTGGACCCTGAGACCGAGGAACGGGCGGTAGCCGACGTCCTGCGGGCCGCGCCGGCCGCCTGGAAGGCTTGGCTCGAGGCGGGCGCCAACGAGGATTGGTGCCGCCGCGTCGGCGTCCTGCGCACCCCGGCGCTGATTCTGGCCGGATCCGAGGACGCCGACCTCGGACCCGACGCGCAGCAGGCCCTGACGGCGCCCCACCTCGCACATCATCGCCTCGTGACGGTCGACGGCGTCGGCCATCTCCTGCCGCTGGAGCGGCCGGCCGCCCTGGCCGACGGGCTGCGCGCCCATTTCGACGACCGGCCCCGCCGACCGGTTGAGGCGGCCCCGACGGTGGCGCCGGACTACGCGGCGCTGATCGCCTCCGAGCGGGTCAACGGCCGCCTGCGCCAGGCGCTCGCGGAGCGCGCCGCGCCGGACGACCCCGCCTATCGACCGGCGGCCCTCGACCCTGTGGAACTCGCGATCCTGCGGGCCGCCCTCGCCCGGGTGATGCCGGTGCCGCATCTCGATCTCGCGGCCCGCCTCGATCGGCGGCTGGCGTCCGGCGCCGGCGACGGCTGGCGCTTCTCGGCCCTGCCGCCGGACGCGGACGCCTACCGCGCTGCCCTGCGCACCCTGGATGCCGCAGCCCGGGCCGCGCAGGGCCGCCCGTTCACAACCCTCGACGCGCCACGGCAGGACGCGCTGCTCACCCTTTGCCAGCGTGGGGATCTGACGGTCCCGGACGCCCTCGGAGGCCGGCTCGACGGCGACCGGATGCGGTTCTGGTTTGAGGATCTCCGCGCCGACGCGGTGCGGCTCTGGCTCGGCCACCCGGCGGCGCTGGCCCGGATCGGCTTCTCGGGCATCGGTGCCGGCGGCGACCGGCCGGGAGAAATCGCCGACGGCCTGCCGGGCTTCCACGCGGTCGGGCTCGACGCGCCGGAACCCTGGGAGCCCCAAGCGCTGCAGACGGAGGCAGGACGATGAATCTCGCGGGCATGCGGACCTACCGCGCGGACGACGTCGTCGATGCGGTCGTGGTGGGGACTGGCGCGGGCGGCGCGCCGCTCCTCGCGCGCCTCGCCGCCGCGGGCCTCAGGGTCGTGGCTCTGGAGGCCGGACCGAACTTCACGCCGGAGCGCTTCGCCTTCGACGAGACGCTGGCGGACGAGATCTACTGGACCGAGGAGCGGCTGAGCGGCGGCGCGACCCCGGAGGCCTTCGGGGCGAACAACAGCGGCACGGGTGTCGGCGGCTCGACGCTGCACTGGGGTGCCTTCGTGCCCCGGGCCGACACCCGCGACCTCCGGCTCCACACGGAGACCGGCGAAGGCGTCGACTGGCCGCTGACCTACGAGGACCTTCTTCCGTTCTACGAGCGGGTGGAGCGGTTTCTCGGCGTGTCGGGCGCGCCGAGCTATCCGTGGGATGCCGGCCGGCGCTATCCCCTGCCCCCGGTCCCGCGGAATGGCCCGGCCGACATCATGGCGCGGGCCTGCGAGGCCCGCGGCATCCGGTGGGCGGACGCGCCCGCCGCCGTGGTCTCCCAGGATTTCCAGTCCGAGGACGGACCCCGCCGCAACGCCTGCATCAATTGCGGCTTCTGCCACCAGGGCTGCCGCACGGGCGCCAAGGCGAGCATGGACGTGACCTACCTGCCGTACGCGGTGGCCCACGGTGCCGAGATCCGGGCCGAGGCCTTCGTCCACGGCCTGGAGCGCGCTGCCGACGGCCGGGTCACCGGCGTGGTCTACCGCCAGGACGGCGAGGATCGCCGGCAGCGGTGCGGCGCCGTTTTCCTCTGTGCCGGGGCCGTCGAGACTCCGCGCCTGCTGCTCAATCTCGGGCTCGCCAATTCCAGCGGCCAGATCGGTCGCAACTACATGGGGCACGTGGCGACCCAGGTTTGGGGCACCTTCGACAACGAGGTCCGGATGAACCGGGGGTATCCGTCCTCGCTGATCACCGAGGATTTCATCCGCGCCGGCGCCGACTTCGCCGGCGGTTACCTCATCCAGAGCCTCGGCGTGGTGCCGGTGACCTTCGGCAATGCGGTGGCGCGGGGGCGCGGCCTGTGGGGGAAGCCGCTCCTCGACTACCTCGACCGCTACAACCGCCTCGCCGGCATCGGCATCAACGGCGAGACGCTGCCCTGCGACGCCAACGTGCTGACCCTCGCCGACGAGACCGACGCGCACGGGATGCGCAAGGCCCATATCAGCTTCGGCTACGGCACCAACGAGGACCGCCTCAACGCGCATGCCACGAAGGTCATGCGCGGGCTCTGGGAGGAGGCGGGGGCCGAGGACATCTGGGTGCTGGAGCGCGTCGCCCACACGCTCGGGACCTGCCGGATGGGCCGCGACGGGTCGAGCGCCGTCGTCGATCCGCACGGCCGCAGCTTCGACATCGACAACCTGTGGATCTGCGACGGCTCGACCTTCCCGAGTTCGCTCGCGGCGAACCCGGCGCTGACCATCATGGCGCTCAGCCTGCGCAGTGCGGAGGCGTTCCTGGCCGGTCGGGCCTGAGGATGCCTCAGCCCGAAGCGGCGCGCAGGTCCGCGAGCCCGTGCCGCTGCCGGCCCTCCCCGTCAAAATTCGACGGGTCCAGCCATGCGGCGAAGCCGGCGCGGACCCGCGGCCACTCCGCGGCGGTGATCGAGAACCACGCCGTGTCGCGGGAGCGGCCCTTCACCACGACGGCGTTGCGGAAGATGCCCTCGAAGGTGAAGCCCAGCCGCAATGCCGCCGCCCGGGACGGGGCGTTGAGGCTGTCGCACTTCCACTCGTAGCGCCGGTAGCCGAGTTCGTCGAAGGCCCGGGCCATCATCAGCGCCATCGCCTCCGCGGCGGCGGGCGAGCGCTGCAGACGCGGCCCGAAATGGAGATGGCCGACCTCGATCACGCCGTTGCCCGGATCGATCCGGAGATACGAGGCGATCCCGAGCGCGTCGCCGCGCGCGGGATCGAGGATCGCGTAGAACAGCGGATCCTCGCTTGTCTGCTGGGTTTCCAGCCGCGCCCGGTAGGCCGCCGCGCTCTCTGGCATCTCGTCGCCGAGGTAGGTCCAGCCGCGCGTGTCCGGGGCAGCGCTGTAGGTCTCGAACAGAGCCTCGCCATGGGCGGCGGCGTTGAGCGGGACGAGCCGGCAGGTGCGGCCCTCCATGGGCGTCCGCGGCGGGCGCGGACGCGGGCTCCAGTCCGGCAGCGCCGGGCCGATGGGTTGGCCGAAGGCGTTGAGGCGCGCGCTCACAGGCCGCTCCGCTCGGCGACCAGCCCGGCGAGACCCGCCTCGCCCTCGGCGCGCAACCCCGCGATGACCCCGTGTCGGTCGGCCTCGGGCCTGTTCTGGCTCATCTTCCACTTCCCCTCGATCCGCGTGATCGGAATCTCGATGCCGATGATTCCCCGGACCTGGGCGGCCACGAAGGGCTCCGGCGCGTCGGCCACCGCCCACGGCTCGGCCCGCGGCAACTCGCGCAGGGCGGTGAGGTCGGCGATCTGGCGCCCGAGCCACTCCACATCCTCGATCACCTGCGGCCGGCCCCAGGCATGGACGGTGGCGTAGTTCCAGGTCGGGACGACGCGGCCGTGCTCGCGCTTGCTCGCGTACCAGCTCGGGGTGACGTAGCCCTGCGGCCCCTGGAACACGATCAGGCATTCCTCCACCGCGGCGAGATCCAGGCCCTGCGGGTTGGCGCGGGCGATATGCGCCCGCAGCACGCCGTGCGGCCCGGCCTCATCCAGCAGGAACGGGATCGGGTTCGCCGTCAGGCCGCCCGAGCCGGCCGTGATCAGCAGGCCGAGGGGATAGGCGCGGATCAGCGCGTGCTGAGCGGCGCGCGAATCGTCCCGGAAGTGAGGCGGCTGGTACATGGGTCCGTCCTGCGGCGGTGATGCCCACGCGTGCTTGACCGTTCGGCGGTCCAGGCGAAAGGTCCAATTCTCGAACTGCGACTGGACCAGTTTGCGCCATGTCCCGAAGCCCCCTGCCGCTGACGCTGGCCTTGGATGCCGCTGTCTCGACGCCGCTGCACGCACAGCTCCGGGAGGCCCTGCGCGCCGCGATCCTCGACCGCCGCCTGCCGCGCGGGGCCCGGCTTCCGGCCTCGCGGGTCCTGGCGGCCGATCTCGGCTGCGCGCGCGGAACCGTGGTCCTGGCGCTGGAGCAGCTGACCGCCGAGGGCTACCTCACGGCGCGGCCGGGCTCGGCGACCCGCGTCGCCGCGACCCTTCCCGACGACGCGCTCCCCGCGCCAAGCCCGATCCGGCGACCGGGCGCCGAGCCGGCCCCGAACCTGTCGCGCCGCGGCGCCCGCCTCGTCTCCGCTCCGGCACGGCGCTACATGGCGGGGCCGGGCGTGCCCGACGCCTTCGCCCTCGGCCGGCCTGCGCAGGACGCCTTCCCGTTCGAGGTCTGGGCTCGCCTGCTCCAGGCCGAGTGGCGCCACGGTCCGACGGAGAAGCCCGACCCGCGCGGATCGCCGGCCCTGCGCGGCGCCATCGCCGCCTATCTGGCACAGGCCCGCGGCGTCGCCTGCGAGCCCGAGGACGTCATCGTCACGGCGGGCATACGCCAGAGCCTGCGCCTGCTCGCCGAGCTGCTGCTCGATCCCGGCGAGACCGCCCTGGTCGAGGAGCCGGGTTTCCCCGGCATCGCGCAGGCCCTCGCCAGCGCCGGCCTGCGCCCGGTGCCCGTCCCGGTCGGTCCCGGCGGCCTGTCGGTGGCCCTGGCCGCCGCGCCGACGGCGGAGGCGCGGCTCGCGGTGGTGACGCCGGCCCACCATTACCCCCTCGGGTACGCCATGAGCCTGGAGAACCGCCTCGACCTCCTGGCCTGGGCCGAGGCGGTCTCGGGCTGGATCGTCGAGGACGATTACGACGGAGCCTATCGCTATGCCGGGCGTCCGCTGGCGCCCCTGCGGGCCCTCGATCGCGGTGGACGGGTGATCTACGTCGGCAGCTTCTCCAAGCTGCTGCTCCCCGCACTGGGCTTGAGCTATCTCGTGCTGCCGCGCGGGCTCGTGGCGCCGGTGAATCAGGCCCTCGCGGAGACGGGGCCCGCCCCGCCCGGGATCGGTCAGTGGGCGCTGGCCCGGTTCATCGAGGACGGACACCTCGCCGGCCATCTCCGCCGGACGCGACGCCTCTACGCCCTGCGCCAGGAGGCGCTGATCGAGGCCGCGCGCCGCCATGCCGGGGATGTCGCCGCAATCGCCCCCATGGAGGGCGGGATGCACGTCATCGCCCGGCCGGGGCCAGCCTGGGGCGCAGCCCTCACCGACGTGGCCGCCGCAGCCGCGCTCGGCCGGGCGGGAATCTCCGCGGTCGCGCTCTCGGCCTATCATGCCGGGCCGGCGGAGCCGGGCTTGCTGCTCGGCTATGCCGCTGTGCCGGAGCGGGCGATCGACCCGGCCGTGCTGCGCCTGGCGGAGACCCTGCGCGCCGTCCCGATCACTCCGGTCGCGGTGTCAGCGTGACGACGGTGCGCCCCTGGGCGGCCCGCACGTCCAGGCTCCGCAGGGCCTTCATCCGGACGGTCGCGCCGCGGTCCGGTGCGACGCGCACGATGCGTTCCCCGTCGATGCGCAGGCTGAAGGCGGTCTCCCCCGTGACCCGCAGCAGCCTTACGCCCCGGAAGGGCGCGAGGGTCACAGGCGTCCAGCCGGCCTGAGCCGTGATCCGGACCGGCGCGGGACGCCCCGTCCGCCTGCCCTGCGCGAGCCACGCGAGCGCGCCGATGGTGAAGAGCGCCAACACGACCCGGCGGGGCCGCGGCACGCGGCGGGGCCGCCGGGCCGGTACGGCCGAGCGCGGCGGTCGATGCAATGGAGGCGCTGGGTGAAGCAGGGCTTCCGGGGCGGACGGCGCCGTCGCGCGCGCCGGTCAGTCCAATTCCGGTGACGGCACCAGCAGGACGCGGACCGCGGGGACGGGCCCGTCATCCGGGCCAGAACGCGGCGGCTCCTGGGCGGCGCCGCAGAAGGGGCAGAACTGGACGGCGATGTAGTGGCCGCGCCCGCAGGTGGTGCAATGGCGGTCCGGCGACAGAGGGGCTGCGGTCACGGTCGGAGTGCCGTCAGTGCACGATCGCGCCCGTTTCCATGAACCGGGCCAGGCGCACGATCAGCGGGGCGACCATCACCCGGTCGAGCTGCGGCAGCAATCCGGTTCGGGCATGGGCGACATTGGCTTCAGCCTGCTCCCGGGCCAGACGATGCCAGCGCGCCCGGTCGCCCCGACACGTCGCCCAGGCCCGCTCGATCGACCGGAACACGAGCGGCAGGCGCTCGGCCGGGTCGGCCGCGAAATCGTACTGGTGGTCGATCAGGCCGCCGAAGGTCTGGAAGCCGAGTTCGGACAGCCGCTCGACGGCGCGCGGCGCGCCCACCATCACGAAGGGCAGGCCCGTCGCCGCCGCCTTGATGGATTTCTCGGTGATGCGCTCGACACCCAGCTCGAAGAAGTCGGTCTCCGAGATGACGGTCAGGTCGCACTCCGCGTAGGCGCCGGTGTCGAGGGTCATGACCATGTCGGTGCCCTGATCGGCATCGATCCGCCGCGCCCGGCGCGGGATCCAGCTGCCGACATCGGCGAGCAGAGGGCCGAAAGCCGCCTCGATCTCAGGCGGAGCGTGGAAGACGTTGATGCCGCCCGCCTTCGGGTTGTCCTCGCCGATGCCGTGGAAGGAGATCAGCCCGTCCCTGTCCAGCCCGTTGAGCTGGAACCACCGGTAGAGCAGCACTCGGTGCCAGCGCAAAGCCGCGTTCTGGCAGAGGAAGCGGGCCGGGCCGGAGGCGCGGGCGAAGGGCGTGTAGCCGGTGCGATCGAGGGCATGCTGGGGGAAGAGCCGCGGACCCGCCTCGGCGTCCAGCCAGAGGGCAACCTGGAGCGGGAAGAACTCGAAGGTCCAGAACCGCAGTCCCTCGCCGTAGAGCCGCTCGTAATCGAGCCGCAGCAGCCGGTTCTGCGTGACCAGGATCACCCGATCGCGCGGGATGCCGAGCCCCGCGAGGTTGCGGTGAAGCGCCTCGAAGGTCGGCGCGTGCAGGCCCGGCCCCTCGTTGGAGAGATCGAGGAGGAGCGCGGCGCGCCCGGCGCGGAGGTTCTCGGCGTCTCCCGGTTCGAGGAGGTCGAGGCGGCCGTTCGCCTCCGGAAAGCCGAGGCGCACGAAATCGAGGACGGGGAGGCAGAGGACGTGATTCGCCGTGCCGGGCTGGGCCGTGACGGTGATCCGCTTGCCCAGCCAGCCGAGGGCCGCCGTCAGGAAGTGCCCGGCCTCGCCCCGGGGAACGAGCAGGATCTCGGACGAGACTGGCTCGGAGAGGACTTGGCTCATCGTGATGCCCGCGCGGCCGGATCGGACGCGGTCCGCCACCGCGGGACCGCGCCGAGCCGGATAAAGCCTCGGCGCGGGGGCGTCGAGGTCAGGCCGGGACCGGCTCGGCGGCGCGCACGGGCGTCGGGCCGGCCCGGTAGGCCGCCGAGGCCTCCTCGGTCCGCCAGCAGGCGACGCGGTGGCCGGGGGCGATCTCGGCGACCGGCGGCATCTCCCGGCGGCAGCGCTCCTCGGCCAGGAAGCAGCGCGGCGCGAAGGGGCAGCCCGGCGGGCGGTTCGCGAGGTCGGGCGGGCTGCCCGGGATGGTCTCGAGCCGGGAGCCCTTGGCCAGCGCCCCTTCCGCCCGGCTGCGCAGAAGGCCGATCGTGTAGGGGTGGTGCGGGTCCAGGACCACCTGATGCGCGGTGCCGGTCTCGACGATCTTGCCCGCGTACATCACGGCAATCCGGTCGGCGACCTCCACGGCCGCGCCGAGATCGTGGGTGACGATGATGATCGACAGGCCGAGGTCGCGCTGGAGCTCGCGCAGGAGCAGCAGCACCTGGATCTGCACCGTGGCGTCCAGCGCCGTGGTCGGCTCGTCGGCGAGCAGCACCTGCGGCCGGCAGGCCAGCGCCAGCGCGATCATCGCTCTCTGGCGCATGCCGCCCGACATCTCGTGCGGGTAGTTGTCGAGCCGCCGCTCCGGGCTCGGGATCCGCACCCGCTCGAACAGGGCCAGCGCCCGCTTCCGGGCTTCGTCCTTGGAGATCGTTTCGTGGCGCAGGATCGCCTCGGTGATCTGCCGGCCCACGGTGTAGACCGGGTCGAAGGCGAGCAACGGCTCCTGGAAGATCATCGAGACGTCGCCGCCGCGGAAATCGGCGAGCTGACGCTTGGTGAGCGCCTGTACGTCCCTGCCGGCGGCCAGGATCCGGCCCTCGATGCGGCTGCGCCCTTCCGGGAACAGGCGCAGGATCGCGCGGAGCGTGACGCTCTTGCCGGAACCGGATTCGCCGATCAGCGCCATCGCCTGACCGCGCTCCACGGTGAGGTCGACGCCGTCGACCACCTGAACCTTGCCGAAGGCGACGCGCAGGTCCTTGAGGACGACTGCGGGTTCTGAGGAAGAGATCGGCGTGCTCATCGGCGTGCTCATCGGCGTGCTCATCGGCGTGCTCATGGGCATGCTCATGCGGCGAGCGCGTCTGCGCGGGCCGCGGAATGGCCCGATCCGGGCTGACGGGCGAGGCAGGCGACACGGTGCAGGGGCCGGATCGCGTCGAGGGGCGGTTCCTTCTGGCTGCACACGCCCTCCGCCAGGGCGCAGCGTGGGTGGAAGCGGCAGCCCGGGGGCGGGTCGATCGGGTTCGGCGGGTCGCCGGCCAGCAGCGCGGCCTGGGTGCGGTTGTCGGGATCGAGCGACGGCATCGAGGCGAGCAGCGCCTCGGTGTAGGGATGCGCCGGTGCGTCGAGCACCGTGTCGGACGGCCCGATCTCCGCAACCCGGCCGAGATACATCACCATCACCCGGTCGGAGATGAAGCGCACGACGTTCAGGTCGTGGCTGATGAAGATGTAGGTCAGGCCGAACTCGGCCTTGAGGTCGAGCAGCAGGTTCAGGACCTGCGCCTCCACGGACTTGTCGAGCGCCGAGACCGCCTCGTCGAGCAGCACGAGCCGCGGCTCCAGGGCGAGGGAGCGGGCGATGTTGACCCGCTGGCGCTGGCCGCCGGAGATCTCGTGCGGGTAGCGCCCGGCGAAGCGCTTCGGCTCCAGGCCGACCCGGGCGAGCAGCGCGCGGGCGCGCTCCACCGCCTCCCGGCCGGGCACGCCGTTCACCTTCGGGCCGAAGGCGATCGACTGCTCCACGGTCATGCGCGGATTGAGCGAGGCGTAGCTGTCCTGGAAGACCATCTGGACCTGACGGCGGTAGGCCCGCCACGGCATGGCGCGCTCGCCGATGGCCTGACCGTCGTACAACATCTGGCCGGAATCGCGCTCGATCAGGCCCATCAGCAGCTTGGCGGTGGTCGACTTCCCGCAGCCGGATTCGCCGACGATGCCCAGCGTCTCGCCCTTGAGCACGTCGAAATCGACGCCGTCGACGGCGCGGACCACCTGCTTTTTTCCGCCGGCCTTGCGGACCGGGAAGTGTTTGATGAGGCCCGAGACCGACAGGAGCGGCTGGGCGGGTCCGCCGCGGTCGCGGGCGAACGGGTCGGGGGCGTCCGGGATGACGCTCACTGGCGAATCTCCATGGCGGACCGGAGCCCGTCCGAGAACAGGTTGAAGGCGATCGAGACGATGAAGATGCAGACGCCCGGGAGGGCGGCCACGACCGGGTTGACGTAGATCGCGGTGCGCAGGGTGTTCAGCATCAGGCCCCATTCGGGCTCGGGCGGGCGCACGCCGAGGCCGAGGAACGACAGGCCGGAGGCCAGGATCATCGAGACCGAGATCAGGCTGGTCGCGTAGACGAAGATCGGCCCGACGACGTTGCCGAGCACCTGCACGCGCATGATCGTCAGCGCCGAGGCGCCCGACAGCTTGGCGGCGTCGATGTAATCGCGCTTGCGGATGCCCGTGGTGACGCTCTCCGCCACCCGGGCGATCTGGGGCACGAAAACACAGGTCAGCGAGACGATCGAGTTGAAGATGCCGGCGCCGAGCGCCCCGGACAGCGCGATCGCGAGGAGCACGGACGGAAACGCGAAGAAGACGTCGATGGTGCGCATCAGGATCGTGTTGGTCCAGCCGCCGACATAGCCCGCCAGGATCCCGATGCCCGAGCCGATCACGAAGGCGATCAGCACCGGGGTGACGCCGATGAACAGCGACAGCCGCGAGCCCAGCATCAGCCGGCTGATCATGTCGCGGCCGAGCTCGTCCGAGCCCAGCCAGTAGGTGGCGTCGCCGACATGCTTCAGGCGGCGCAGCATGGAGCCCTTGTAGGGATCCATCGGTGTGATCCACGGCGAGAGGATCGCGATGAGCACGACGATCAGGATCACGGCGCCGGCGCCCATGGCGACGGGGTCGCGCACCAGACGGTGGCCGACATGGCCCCAGAAGCCCCGCGACGGGGCGAAGGCGGCTTCCGGCCCGTGGGTCACGTCCTCGGCGGCAAGCACGCCGCCGTCGAGGGCCACGGAGGCGGCGGTGACGGGAGCAGTCATCATCGGGCTCCGGGTCAGGCGCGCTCGATGCGCGGGTCGAGGGCGGTCTGCATCACGTCCACCAGCAGGTTGAGGGCCACGAAGAACATCGCCAGCACGAGGATCGAGCCCTGCAGCAGGGGAAGGTCGCGCTGGAAGATCGCGGCGTTGAGGAGGAAGCCGGTGCCCGGCCACGCGAACACGGTCTCGACTAGGATCGAGCCGCCCAGCAGGTAGCCGAGCTGCAGGCCCATGATGGCCAGCGCCGTCGGGGCGGCGTTGCGCACGACATGCCGGAACACGCCGCGCTCATCCATGCCCTTGGCGCGCAGGGCCTCGACGAAGTCCTGGGACAGGATGTCGGCCACCAGCGCCCGGACCGTGCGGGCGATGATCCCCATCGGGATCACCGACATCGTGATCGCCGGCAGGATCAGGTAGCGCAGGTGCTCGAAGTCGGGCCGCCAGTTGCCGGAGCCGTCGGGCCCGGCGCCGGTGGGCGGAAGCCAGCCGAGATTGGCCGAGAACACGATCACCAGGACCATGCCGAGCCAGTAATGCGGCACGCTCACGCCGAAGACCGAGACGGCGGAAGCGGCCCGGTCGGCCAGCGAGTTGCGGTGGTAGCCCGCCACGAAGCCGAACAGGGTGCCGAAGGTGAACCCGATCACGGTCGCCACCGAGGCGAGGATCAGCGAGTTCACCACGGCGCGGCTGACCTCGCCGAGCACCGGCCGGCCCGTGGCGATGGAGGTGCCGAGATCGCCGTGCAGCACGTGCCACAGCCAGATCAGGTACTGGACCGGCAGGGGCTTATCGAACCCGTAGGCGGCCCGCATCTCGTCGATGGTCGCCTGGGTGGCGTCGGCGGGCAGGACCGCGCTCAGGGGATCGCCCGGCGCGAGATGGACGAGGAGGAAGCAGACGACGCTGACCCCGAACGCCACGGGCGTCACGTAGACCAGCCGTTTGAGGATGTAGAGCAGCATTATTCGCCTTTTGGCCCACCGATATTTTGTCGCCGTCCGGTCGCCCCCGCCGTGGAGAGCCTTCGAAGATCACGCTTCGGTCCTTGCGAGGCGCGACAATCCCCCCTCTCCCGTGCGGGAGAGGGTTGGGGTGAGGGATCAGGTCCATCCGGAGAGGTCGCACCCCGCACCCTGTCCCTCTCCCGCATAGGAGAGGGAACCCGCCCCTCCAGAAAACCCGCTCCGTGCCTCCGATAGCTCGCAGGCACGACGGCGGCGCTACCGCCCCGCCGTCGCCATCGTAATCTTCGAGAAGTCCTGGAACCAGTTCTGCGCCTGGACGAAGCCCTTGACCTTGGGGCTCATCGCCCGCGGATTGACGTCGTGCGTGATCATGATGAACAGCGCGTCGTCGACATACTTCTCGTGGATCTTTTCCAAGACCTTGGTCTGCTCGGTCTTGTCGAAGGTGTTGCGGACCTGATCGAACAGCTTGTCCATCGCAGGGTCGCAATAATAGCCCCAGTTCGTGCCGTTCGGCGGGGCGAAGTTGCACTGCAGATGGCGGATGAAGCCGGTGAACGGATCCTGGATGAAGTACGAGTAGTTGATCGCCGAGACGCCGCGGGAGATGTCGGCCTTGGCGCCGGCCCGCCAGATGTTGATGAGCGTGTTCCACTCGACCACCTCGTAATCGACCTGGATGCCCACGTCGGCGAGGTTCTGCTGGACGAATTCGTTCATCGGCAGCGGCTGCATCTGGCCCGAGCCCGAGGCCGAGATCGCCACCTTCAGCTTCAGCGGCTTCGCGGGGCTGTAGCCGGCTTCGGCGAGCAGCTTCTTGGCGGCGTCGGGGTCATATTTCACATCGAAGGTCGGATGGCCGAACCATTGATGGCCGGGCGGCATGAAACCCTTGGCGGGGATCGCGAGGCCGCCGAGCAGTTCCTTCAGGCCGTCGCGATCGATGGCGAGATTCGCCGCCTTGCGCACGCGGATGTCGTTCCAGGGCGAGCCCTCGACGCGCGAGAGGTGCCACGTCCAGTTATGCGGGTAGGCGTTGGTGACGACGGTGAAGCCGGCGCTCTTCAGCGACGCCACCGAGTCTGGAGCGGGCGCCTCGATCCAGTCCACCTGACCGGAGCGGAGCGCTGCGGTCCGGGCATTGGCCTCCGGCAGGGGGATCAGCACGAGCTTTTCGAGCTTCGGGACGCGGTTCGCGTCCCAGTATTCCTTGAATGGCACCATCTCGGCGCGCTCGCGCGGGGCGAACAGGGTCAGCTTCCACGGGCCGGTGCCCGAGGGCTGCTTGGCGAAGGCGTCCCAGGACTTGCCGAGCTTCTCCCAATGGGCGGGCGAGGACATCATGATCCAGGCGATCTGGTAGGGCAGCGTCGCGTCGGGGGCCTTGGTGGTGATCTCGACGGTCAGCGGGTCGACCACCCGGTAGCTCGCCACCGCCGGGATGCGGGTCTTGCCCTGTGCGGATTGGCGCGGGTCGTATTGCGGCGCGTCGGCCTTCAGGAGCTTGTCGAGGTTCCAGACCACTGCGTCGGCGGTGAAGTCCGAGCCGTCATGGAATTTCACGCCCGGCCGGAGCTTGAAGGTCCACTTGGTCTTGTCGGTGGCGTCGACGCCCCAGCTGGTGGCGAGGCCCGGCACGAGGTCGGAGGCCAGTTCGGCGCTCGACAGGTCCCAATTGATCAGGCCGTCATAGACCGTGTAGCCCATGAACCGCATGCCCTCGCCGCCGTTGTCGGTCTGGCCGGTGGTCAGCGGGATGTCGGAGGCGGTCATGCCGATCCGCAGCGTCCCCTGCGCGAGGGCAGCGGTGCTCGCGGAGAGCGCCAGGGCGCCGGCCAGCGCCGCACGGGCGCCGAGTTTTCTCAGACGGGACAGCATCTTGCGTCGGGTGCTCACGTTGGCCCGAGCCTGAGGGCCCGGGATACGCTCGACCTTATGCAAGCCTGCGGCCAGACGGATCGTCCTGCATGCAGGGAGCGTGTGGTGGCTATTGCGCGTCGATCAGGCTCACATGGGCGGCGACCACCCGCCAGCCTTCGGGGAAGCGCGCCCAGGTCTGGCTCTGGCGGCCGATCTTGCCCGGCGCGCTGGCGCGGGCGAACAGCGTCATCGCGGTGGCGAAGTCGCGCCCGTAGGTGGTGATCTGCGTCTGCGCCAGGGTGCGCTCCAGGCCCACCGGCGAGCGGGCCCGGCGGAAGGCGCGGATCGCGTCCATGCCGTAGAGATTCTCGCCGATGCCGTAGCGGATGGTCAGCGGATCGTCCCGGAACAGGGCCTCGAGGGTCGGGACGTCGTTGGTCGTCAGTGCCGTCTCGTAGGCCCGGAACGCGGCCTCGACCTCGGCCTTCACGGCGGGATCGTCGATGATCATCAGGCAAGCTCCGCGATCGGCGCCGTGCTGACGCCGGTTCGTTCGAGGTGACGCGCCACGCGCAGGACGAGATCCTCGCGCCAGGGCGCGGCGATCACCTGGACCCCCAGGGGCAATCCGGCGTCCAGCCGGATCGGTGCCGCCACCACCGGCAGGCCGATGAACGAGATCGGCTGCGTGAACACGCCGATATTGGCGCGCACCGGCAGCGTGACGCCGTCGAGGACGAAGTGCGTCTGTCCGCCCTTCGGCGCCCGGCAGGGCGTGGCCGGGGCCAGGATCACGTCGACGGTCTCGAACAGCTCCAGCACCCGCGCCCGGTACCAGCGGCGGAACCGCTGCGCCCGCTCCACATGGGGGGCCGGGATCATGGCTCCGGCGATCAACCGGTCCCGCACCGCCGGATCGAAATCCTGCGGGCGCGTCCGCAGGCGGTCGAGGTGCAGCGTCGCGCCCTCCGCGGCGGTGATCAGGTAGGCGGCCGCGCGGGCGCGGTGCGCTTCCGGCAACTCGACCGTGCCGCGCGCACCCAGGACCTCGGCGGCGCGCGCCACCGCCGCGAAGGCGTCCGGGTCGCCGCCGCGCGCGAAATGGCCGCCAGCCACCGCGATGCGCAGGCCATCGATCCCCGCATCGAGATGCGGAAGGACCGGCTCCGCCGGCCGGAGCGTCGCCACCGGATCGTCCGGATCGGGGCCCTGCATCACGTCGTAGGCGAGCGCGAGGTCGGTCACGCTCCGGGCCAGGGGCCCGAGATGATCGAGGCTCCCCACGAAAGGGAAGCTGCCCGCGCGGGTCAGCCGGCCGTAGGTCGGCTTGAGGCCGAAGCAGCCGCAGAAGGCGGCGGGGACGCGGATCGATCCGTTGGTGTCCGAGCCCAGCGTCAGGGGCACCATGCCGGCGGCGAGGGCCGCGCCTGAGCCGCCGGACGAGCCGCCGGTCATGTGATCGAGGGCGTGCGGATTGTGGGCGTCGCCGTCGTGGACGTTCTCGCCTGTGAAGTCGTAGGCGTATTCGCCCATGTTGAGGGCGCCCACGAGGATGGCTCCCGCCGCCTCCAGGCGCCGCAACAGGGCACCGTCCCGCTCGGCCGGAGGCCGCTCGCGATTGATCTTCGATCCGGCGCGGGTGGGCAGGCCCGCGATGTCGATCAGGTTCTTCACCGCGAACGGCACGCCGGTCAGCGGTCCCGGCTTCGCTCCGCCGCTCAGCGCGGCATCCTGGGCGTCGGCTCTGGCCAGGGCGCGGGCAGCCACCACGTCGGTGAAGGCGCCGACACGGCCGTCCAGCCGCTCGATCCGGTCGAGAGCCGCCGTGACGACCTGCCGTGCGGTGGTGTGGCCGTCGGTGATGGCCGCGGCGACCGCGACGGCCGTCGAAAGCTCGTATGCGCTCACGCTTCGAACCTCGGCGCCGCATCGATCTCGTCGGCGAGGGGGAACGCCTCCACCAACGCGGCCGCCGCGGCCAGGACACGGAGATTGGCCGTGATCGGTCCCATCCAGGCGGGATCGAGTGGGAGGCCGAGCAGCGCTGCCGTGACGGCAGCATAGGTCTCGGGATCGTAGGGCGGGCACGTCTCGGGCATCGCTGCTTTCGGTGTGATGTCGATTCAGGCAGGTCTCGCGGGGGAAGCAGGCCTTGTGCCGCGCAGGCCGCGATAGGACTGCCGATCGGCATCCGATTGTGCCTAAATGTTGAGCATATCGCCGAACGTGACGCGGCATCCGCGGGCGGCGGGGTCAGTTGCCCGCGCTTTGGGCGCCGCGTTGTAAGCAGGACCGGGATTTGGGCGCGCCCGGTCTCCGGTCGAGGCGGCTTCGGCGGCCGTTGAACGTGGCCGGCTAGCCAAGACCTCCTATAGACTGCCGATTTTGCAGGTCTGCTTTGCGATCGAAGAATGCTTCGCCCGGAAGGAAGACCGCGCAGGTATAGCCTGAGACGGCGTCGCCCGGGCCCGGCTGTCCATGTGTCGGTGAATTGCGAACGTTCAATCCTTGTTCTCAGCGCGCACGCGACCTACCTACACCATCCACAGTCAGACCTGCAGGATGACGGGAGCCGCACGCGGGCGTGCCGACCTTGCGGCTCGGCCCTCGGCTTGAGGTTTTTCCGCATCGCCGGACGAAACTCTTACAGAGACGGCGTAGATTGTCGCTTTGTCGCCCGCCTGCGCAGGTTCCGACGATTGCATCGTGCGGGGAGCTCTGGTTAAGGGCTCTGCGATCTTCGAAACAATGGTCCGACCCGAGCGTTCAGACGCACGCCGAGCGTTCGGGTCGGACCATCGGTACAGCCGATGGATCGGTGCGGTTCCGGGGCGCGGGGACGGCGTTGGAACCGGCAGACTCCGTACGTGCCCGGCCCCGCCGGATGTCCCCGCGACACGCGAGACGTACCCAACTGAGAAAGGTCAGATGAGCGCATTCGACTACAGGAATTTCGACGACCGTCGTCAGAACTCCCAGAACGCCAAGGCCGCCTTGCTGGCCAAGTTCAAGGCCCGTCCGCCGGCCGATGATCCGGAGGTGATCGCCAAGGCGAAGGCCCGCGCGGAGATCGCCAAGGCCCGCGAGGAGCGTTCCCGCGAGCGCGAGGCGGCCCGGATCGCCGCCGAGCGGCAGGCCGCCGAAGAGAAGCGTCAGCGGGAGGAGGCGGAACTCGCCGCCCAGCTCGCCCGCGAGGCCGCCGAGTTGGCCGCGGCGCAGGAGCGCAAGTCGGCCGAACTGGCTGCCAAGAAGGCCCAGCGCGATGCGCGCTACGCGGCCCGCAAGGCAAAGGTCAAGACCAAGCGCTGAACGCGCACCGACGGCTCATTCGCGCCACGGAAACCGAAGACGTCCGCCCGCCAGGCGGGCGTCTTCGCGTTTTGGGGCATGCCGGCTCGGCAACCGCTGCGTGTGCCCGCGCGTTGGGGCCGGTCGAACCCGCGACGTCCTCGCTCGGCGGGCGCAGCCGAGGTCGCGATGCAAACCTGGACGAGACTGGCCCTCATCGTCGGCGCTCTGCCGATCCTCCTCGCCGCCGAACAGCCGCACGCGCAGGATTCGGAGACGGTGACCGCCTGCGAGACGCTGATCTCCGCACGCCGGATCGATGCTGCCGCAGGTGCCGAGCGTCAAGCGCTTGGGGAAACCGGTTGCCGCCGCATCCCGCGCAGCGCCATCGGCGCCGTCGAGCAACGGGCCTTGATCGGCGGGGCGCCTTACGAGTGCATGAGTGTTGCCGATGCGGGGCGGTGTCTCTGGGTTGTCCCGTAAGCCGGGCACGCCCTCGTTTTTCGGTCAGGCCAGCACTCTGACGAAGCTTCACGGCTCAGCAAGACGCGCTATTTCTCACGTCTTGAACGTGTGAGCCCTGAACATCAGTATGCCGCGTATCCTCGAAAGCACCCGCGTGTCGATATTCGCCGCGGTCTGGATCGCATCGGCGCTGAGCTGTGGAACGGCCCGCGCAGAGCCTCCGATTCGGAGCCCCGAGGATGCGGCATGCCGCCTTGAGGCCCGCGCCAAGGTGTTCTCCACGCCGAACCCTCAGGGTTTGGAACTCGAGGAGATCGGGCGGCGAATCTATTTCGCCTGCATGAAGCGCGTCGCACAGGTGACCGCGCCGGCGGCCCGGCGCGGTGGTCGGCGGCATCGCAGCCGAC
This sequence comes from Methylobacterium sp. 1973, assembly GCF_040545035.1. Taxonomy (NCBI): domain Bacteria; kingdom Pseudomonadati; phylum Pseudomonadota; class Alphaproteobacteria; order Hyphomicrobiales; family Methylobacteriaceae; genus Methylobacterium; species Methylobacterium sp. 1973. Next base: position 267,382 of record NZ_JBEPLA010000006.1, on the reverse strand, counting down.
GCCGCTGAGCGGCGGTGCTGCGGTCAGGCGTCGAGCGGCGCGCCGATCCGCGCGCGGAGGCGGAGACGCAGGGCTTCGTTGCCACCCTCGGCATCGAGCGCGGCCATCAGGCGCAGCAAGTGGCTGAGCGGGGTCGAACGACACGCGACAGCGTCGGCGATCTGCTCCGGCAGGGACTTGGCGGCCGGAACGTAGCGCGGTGCCGGGCCGGCCTGATGAGTCTGGGGCATGCGAGGCGCTCGTCCTTCGAAAGAGTCCAGATTGGCGGGCGGGTCGCTACGCCTTTCGATCGACGGACACCAGCCCCTTTCGCGCGATTACGTAGCCGGCATCAGTCTCCGTCACCGTGGGGCAACAGCGCGGCGGTAAAGTGTGGACGACTCGGGCTGAGAGCCTGAATCTGCTTGCCCGATTGCGATTTCACGCGCCGGCCAGCGGCGAGGACGCGAACCCGGCGAGCAGGTCCTGGGGATCTCGGTAGATCGCCACGCAGCCCGCAGCGGTCAGATCCGCTTCCGGGAAGCCGCCGCAGAGTAGGCCGATCGTGGGCAGTCCCGCCTTTGCAGCGGCCTCGGCATCGTAGGGCGTGTCGCCGACGACGTGCGCCGCGTCCGGCGCCACGCCGTCGAGCTTCCGCAAGGCGGCCTGGAAGATGTCAGGATGCGGCTTCGAGCGGTCGGCATCGTCCGCACTGGTGGCGACGTCCACGAGATCGCCGATCCCGAGGATCTCGGTGTAGCGATCCACCTCGGTACGCTTGCCGGACGAGGCCAGGGCGATGGTCAGGCCGGCCTCGTGGATGCGCTCGAACAGCGGGCGGACACCGGGGAAGGGCCGCACATCCGGCAGGTAGCGCCGCTTGAACAGGTCCGAGCGGTACGCCTCGATCGCTTCGCCCTCGCGCCTGATCCGCTCTTGCGACAGGAAGACGGGCATCAACTCGTCACCGCCCTTGCCGATCTGTCGGCGCACTTCCGCCGGATCGGTCGTCACCCCGAAATGCGCGAAGGCCTCCACCCAGGCCCGGGCATGCAGATCGACGCTGTCGAGCAGCGTTCCGTCGATGTCGAAAATCGCCGCGCGCATCGCGAGCCCCCTCGCGGTGCCCGGCGCCCGCGTTCGGCCGGACAACCGGGCCGGGGCCAGCCTGTTCCGCGAGGCCGGATTCGCGGAGCCGGATGCTTAAACGACGGAAGCCCGCCTCCCCTCGGGAAGCGGGCTCCTGAAACGTCATCGGCGCGGCGGCGCCGGCCCGTCAGTGCATCGAGGCTGCGGTCCGGGCAGGCTTCGCCTTGGCGGCGAGGCCGGCGGTCACCGCCGCCTTGGACGCGCGAACGGTCTTCGGGGCCACCGGCTTCGCGGCGGCCTTCACGGCCGCGGGCTTGGCAGCGGTCGGCTTGGCGGAGGCCGACTTCGTGGTCGCAGGCTTGGCGGCCGCGGGCTTGGCTGAAGCGGTCTTCGCAGCGGCGGCCTTGGTGGCCTTCGGAGCTTCGACCGTCTTGGAGGCGACGCCGGCCGCCAGCATCGCGTTGGCGCGCAGCTCGGCTTCGGCGCGGATCCAGTGGGCGGCCGCATGGCCGTGAATCCGGCCCTCGTTCTCCCAGATGTAGTAGGCGCATTCGCGCACCTGGTGCTCGCTGATCAGCATGCAGTCGATCTCCTGTCCGTCCCGGGATCGACGATGGGAGAGCCGGGTTAAGCGTCGGTTAACCCTGCCCGCCGGGGCCGGGAGCCGGACGCGGCCCCCCTCCGAGGGAACGTGCCCGCGGCCTATTCGGCGATCCCGAGCACCCGCCGCGCCTCGGTCAGGAGTACCGCGTGGCGAGCCGCACCCGGTCCCTGATCCGGCGCCTCGCGTCCGGCCCGGGCGATCATCTCCTGGAACCGGCGCCGGTCGAGGGCGCGCTGGCCGATGCTCGCGAGGACGGCCGACAGCACGGTCCGGACCGCCTCGGTGCGCTCGTCGGCCATCGCCACGGCTTCGGCCGACGCGGTGTTCTCCCGCGCCGCGTCGTGCTCGGTGGCCGCCTTCGTGCGCGCCTCCGCGTCTTCGAGCGCGGCCGCCAGGCGCCGCCCGTCCTGCCAGGCTTGGTCGTGCTGATGGGTGCGCAACGCCAGCAGCACCTTGAGCGAAGCCGCCTCCGTCCGCGCGGCGTCCAGCTTGTTCTGTGTCTCGCGCAGATCCTTCAGCAATTCCTGCGCGAGGGTCTGGTCCGCGGTCACGTCCACTGCCGGCTCCTCTGGCATCCCGATTCCGCCCGTCCTGTCGCGCCGCTGCAGGAATGTCCACTCTCGTCGATGGGCGCGGACGCCACGACCGGTTGAGAAAATCCGCTTGCCGGTCCACATGGAAGGCGGTGCCTCGCGGCGCCTGTCCCGGCCGGCCTTGAACCGGCGCAGCGGAGTGATCCCACCATGTTCATCCAGACCGAAGCCACGCCGAACCCGGCCACCCTGAAGTTTCTGCCCGGCCGTGTCGTCCTTCCGGAATCGACCTTCGAGGCGCGGGATCCCGAGGCCGCCGCCCGCTCGCCCCTGGCTGCGGCGCTGTTCACCGTCCCGGGTGTGGCGGGCGTCTATTTCGGGCACGACTTCATCTCCGTGACCAAGGCCGAGGACGGCTCGGAATGGGCGCAGGTGAAGCCGGCGGTGCTCGGTGCGATCATGGAGCACTTCCAGTCCGGCGTGCCCGTGATGGCCGAGGGCAGCCACGGCGAGATCGAGCCCAGCGACGAGTTCTACGACGAGGCCGACCACGACACCGTCGTGACCATCAAGGACCTGCTCGAGACCCGGGTGCGCCCGGCGGTGGCGGGCGACGGCGGCGACATCACCTTCCGCGGCTACAAGGAGGGCGTGGTCTACCTGGAAATGAAGGGCGCCTGCTCGGGCTGTCCGTCCTCCACGGCGACCCTGCGGCACGGCGTGCAGAACCTGTTCCGGCACTTCCTGCCGGAGATCCGCGAAGTCCAGGCGATCTGACGATCCGTTTCCGCGGTATAGCTCGAGGATCCTGCCGGCCGGCATCGCCCTCGAGCTTTCCCAAGGCCGTCAACGCCGCGTTTCAAGCGGGTGACGCGCGTCGTCGCCGGCGCCAGAGGGCGTGATCCCTGCCGCGGCCGCGCGCCGAGCGAAGGCGTCCGACCTTGGTGCGGCCTTGGGGCCTCCCAGTGTGCAGGCCGAGCGGCGCAAGCCGGCAACACTCGACCGCCGAAGAGCCGGCTCGGTCTCCCCCGCCGCTGACGAAGCGGCGGTTTTGCTCTAACGCTTGAGACTCTTCGCGTCCGTCGTGACGCAGGAGGAAGCGGCCGGTTCGGACCGTCCTGTGGGAGTGAGCGTGCGTATCCTGGCCATCGACACAGCGCTGGACACCTGCGCCGCCTGCGTCATGGCGGAGGAGTCCGAGGCGCCCCTCGCCGCCGAGGCGCTGCCGATGGCGCGCGGCCACGCGGAATCCCTGCTGCCGCTGATCGAGCGGGTCATCGCCCGGGTCGAGGGCGGATTTGAGGCGATCGACCGCGTCGCCGTGACGGTCGGGCCGGGCAGCTACACCGGGCTGCGGGTCGGCCTGTCGGCGGCCCGGGCCATCGGACTCGCCACCGGAAAGCCGGTCGTCGGCGTCGGCACCCTCTCGGCTCTCCTCGCTCCCCTCCTGGCGGAGACCGTCGAGGGCACGATCGCGGCGGTGATCGATGCCCGCCACGGCGCCGTCTACGTCCAGGCCCTCGGTCCCGGCGACGGCCTCGCCCCCGCGCACCTCGCCGTCGAGGCAGCGGCCGAGCAGCTGGGTTCCGGCCCGGTGGTGCTCACGGGCTCCGGTGCACCGATGCTGGCCACGGCGCTCGCCGAACGCGGCGTCGCGGCGCGCGTCGCCAACGTATCCGGCCCTGATATCGCGTCGGTAGCCTCCCTCGGTCTCGTCGCAGACCCGGCGCAGGCGCTGGCACGGCCTCTCTACCTGCGCGGGCCGGATGCCCGGCCGCAGGATCATGCGCGGATCGCACGGCGATGACCCGCCCGCTGCCTTTCTGGCCCTTCGACTGGTGGTTCGCGTGGTGGGACGCGCTGACCCCGGAGCCTTACGTCGCCCCGCTCCGCGACGCGGCGCAGGCCCCTGCCCTCGCCCGGCTCCACGCGACCGCCTTCGCGCGCCCCTGGGAGGCCCACGAATTCGAGCGCATGCTCTGCGAGCGTTCGACCCAGGCGCACGCCCTGTGGCGTGCGGGCACGCTCCACGGCTTCGTGCTCTCGCGCCGGGCGGCCGACGAGGCCGAGATCCTGACAGTGGTCCTGTCCCCGGCGCTGCGCGGCGGCGGCCACAGCCGCAAGCTGCTCCGCGAGCACCTGTCGAGCCTCGCCCTCGCCGGGGTTGCCCGGGTGCATCTGGAGGTCGACGAGGGCAACGCCCCCGCCCTGCGGCTCTATGCGCGCCATGGCTTCCGACAGGTGGGCTCGCGCACCGGCTACTATCTCAAGGCCGACGGCAGCCGTGCGACTGCGCTGACGATGAGCGCCGATCTGTGACGCCGTGAGCCGCCTCGGTATCGCTTGGCGCGTCGCGGCTCTCGGCCTCGCCTTCGCGGTGCTGGGGCCTCCGCACTGGATTGCCCTGCGGCTGCTGCGTCGCCGCGCGGCCCTGGCGCCGGTCCTGTTCCACCGCGTTTTCCTGCGCCTGTTCGGGGTGCGGGTCATGCAGAGCGGAACACCCCCTGCCCCCGGCGAGGCGGCCCTGGTGCTCGCCAATCACGTCTCGTGGCTGGATATCATCGCGGTGGGCTCGCTGCGGCCGCTCTCCTTCGTGGCGAAGTCCGAGATCGCCGGCTGGCCGCTGATCGGCGCCCTCGCGGGGCTGCAGCGGACGATCTACATCGACCGGCAGCGGCGCGGGGCAACCGCCACCGTCAGCACCGCCATGGGTCATCGGCTGGCCGAAGGGGAGCTCGTCGTTCTGTTCGCGGAGGGGACCACCGGCGACGGAACCCGGCTCCTGCCATTCCGCTCCTCCCTGGTCGGCGCAGCCCGGGCGGCATTGCAGGCCGAGGCCGGGCGCGGCCGGGTGCGCCTCCAGCCGCTGGCCATCACCTATCCCCGTCGCAACGGCCTGCCGGTGACGCGGGCCGAGCGCGCCGAGATCGCCTGGTACGGGGACATGGAGTTGGCCCCCCACCTCGCCGCCTTCGTGCAGGGCGGCCCCATCGACGTGCACGTCGTCTGGGGGGCGCCGATCGTCTTCGAGGCGACAACCGACCGGAAGGCCGCCACGGCCGCCGCGGAGGCCGAGGTGCGCGCTGCCCTGCGGGGCATCGGCGCGGGCGGCGACGGGGTCGCGCCCACGCCGAATGTCCGGCCAGCGGCCAGCGACCTCGGCCTCCAGGGTCAGGAGATTGCGACGGTCTGAGCGGAGCCGTTCGACCGCGGGCTCGGCAGGTGGTCCCCGGCGCCGCGGTCGCGGACAGCGCGGTTCGAGACGCGCGACGGATCTGCCGATCCCGGCCGGTCTCCGCCGCGCGTCTGCCGTGCTCTACCGCTTCGGTGCATCACTCCGGCTCATCGGACCCTTGTCCATGGCATCGGTCTTTCCCATGGGAGCCGACTTTTCCATGGCTCCCTTATGCATGGAGTCCTTGGCCATGCTGTCCTTGGCCATGGAATTCTTGCTCATCGCATCCTTGTTCATGGTCTCCGCTACGGCCGGAGCCGCGGCCAGCGCGGCGGCGAAGAAGGCGGCGGAGAGCTGTAACCCGTTGCGCATGTCGAAACCTCGCGAACTGTGCTGATCGTGCAGCACATCCGAACGTTCGGCCGTCTTCGGCCCGCGGTTACGGGCCTGCAGAAAACGTTCGTCGAGCGAGTGTGTTAGCGCCCGAACAGGCCCGTTCCGGCGTCGGACGCGCGCCGACGTCAGGCTGGATGCGAGATCTTGGGGCCGCAGATCTCCGAAGATCGAGAGGCACGACCCTGGAATACATGATGCAGCGCATTGAGCGGGTCGAACCCGTCTGCTAGCTAGGCCGCAACCCGGAACAGTCGGGATTTGTGGAGGACGCCCGTTGCAAACCTGGAATCAGGTTTACGATCCGTTCGGGAGCGCTTGGCTCTCGACGCTCGCCGCTTCAGTGCCGGTCATTGCACTGCTCGCCATGATCGCCAGCGGGCGCGTGAAGGCCCATATTGCGGCCGTCATCGCCCTCGGCCTCGCCATGCTGGTGGCCATCGTCGGCTTCGGCATGCCGACCGATCTCGCCAGCCGGGCGGCCATCCTCGGGATGGTCACGGGCTTCTTCCCGATCGGCTGGATCATCCTCAACGTCATCTTCCTCTACCGGCTGACGGTGGAGAAGGGCTGGTTCGCGATCCTGCAGCAATCGGTGGCTGGCATCACGGCCGACCGGCGCCTGCAGCTCTTGCTGGTGGCCTTCGCGTTCGGCGCCTTCTTCGAGGGCGCGGGCGGCTTCGGCACCCCGGTCGCCGTCACCGGCGCGATCCTGATAGGCCTCGGCTTCTCGCCGCTCGCCGCTTCGGGCCTGTCGCTCATCGCCAACACCGCGCCGGTGGCCTTCGGGGCGCTCGGCGCGCCGATCCAGGGCCTCGCCTCGGTGACCGGCTACCCGCCGGAGATCCTCGGCGCGATGATCGGCCGGCAGCTGCCGCTGTTCTCGCTGATCGTGCCGTTCTGGCTGATCTGGGTGTTCGCGGGCTTCCGCGGCATGATCCGGGTATGGCCGCCGATCCTGGTCTGCGGCGCCTCCTTCGCGGTCGCGCAGTTCCTGATCTCGAACTACGTCAATCCCTGGATCGTCGATATCGGCGCCTCGATCGCCTCGATGCTGGCCCTGGTCCTGTTCCTGAAGGTCTGGCAGCCCCGCGAGATCTGGACGTCGCCGGCGCTGCGCGGGCACGATCCGTCGCTCGCCGTGGCCGGTCCGCGCCCGGTGGCGCTCGGCGCCGGCGTGCCCGGCACGCCCCCGGTCCATATCGGCGCACGCACGGCGTCCCAGAGCGAAATCCTCTGGGCTTGGGTTCCGTGGGTCATCCTGTCCGTGGTCGTCGCCATCTGGGGAACCGGCTGGTTCAAGGGCATCGTCAACCCGATCTTCACCTGGAAGTACGAGGTGCCGGGCCTGCACAACGTGATCATGAAGGTGCCCCCGGTGGTGGCCAAGCCGGTGCCCGAGGGCGCGGTCTTCCTGTTCACCTACATGTCCTACACCGGCACGGGCGTGCTGATCGCCGCGATCATCTCCGGCCTGATCATGCGGTTCTCGCCGGTGCGCCTCGTGACGGCGTATTTCGAGACCATCTGGGCCTTGCGGTACTCGCTGATCACGATCTCGGCGATGCTCGCGCTCGGCGTCCTCACCCGCTACGCGGGCGTCGATGCGACCCTCGGCCTCGCCTTCGCCGGAACCGGCATCCTCTACCCGTTCTTCGGGACGCTCCTCGGCTGGCTCGGCGTGGCGCTCACCGGGTCGGACACGGCCTCGAACGTGCTGTTCGGCGGCCTCCAGAGGATCACGGCCGAGCAGCTCGGCCTGTCCGGCGTGCTGATGGCGGCGGCGAACTCGTCCGGCGGCGTCATGGGCAAGATGATCGACGCCCAGTCGATCGTCGTCGCCTCCACGGCCACGGGCTATTTCGGCCAGGAAGGCAAGATCCTGCGCTTCGTGTTCTGGCACTCGATCGCGCTCGCCTGCCTGGTCGGCCTGTTCGTGATGCTGCAGGCCTACGTGCCCTTCTTCCAGCAGATGGTCATCGACCTGCCCGCCGCCGCACCGGCGGCCCACTGAGGCCGGCGGAGGAATCCTCCGCCGCACCGTTGCACCGGCCGCCTTCGGGCGGCCGGTCGCGTTTTGGCGCCGCGACGGGCCGCGCGATCCGTGCTACAGGCCACGCGCCGGCCCGCGTCGCGGGACGGGCGTGGGGATTGAAGCGGATTGGTTCAGGACGGCGCGCGTTGAAGAAGGCCTACGTCAAATCCTACGGTTGCCAGATGAACGCCTACGATGCGGCCCGCATGGCCGACGTCCTGGGCGCCGAGGGCTACACGGCGACCGACTCGGTCGAGAACGCCGATGTCGTGGTCCTCAACACCTGCCATATCCGCGAGAAGGCTGCCGAGAAGGTCTATTCCGAACTCGGGCGGCTGCGCGTCCTGAAGGGTGAACGGAAGGCGAAAGGCCTCGACACCCGCATCGTCGTAGCCGGCTGCGTCGCCCAGGCCGAGGGCGCCGAGATCCAGGCGCGGCAGCCCGCTGTCGACGTGGTGGTCGGGCCGCAGAGCTATCACCGCCTGCCCGATCTCCTGACACGGTCCCGCGAGCGCCGCGTCGTCGACACCGAATTTCCCGTCGAGGACAAGTTCGACCACCTGCCCCGTCGGCGGACCCTCGGGGCCTCGGCCTTCCTGACCGTGCAGGAGGGCTGCGACAAATTCTGCGCTTTCTGCGTGGTGCCCTACACCCGGGGTGCGGAGGTCTCGCGGTCCGTGTCGGCCGTGCTCGCCGAGGCCGAGAAGCTCGCCGAAGGGGGCGTGCGCGAGATCACTCTCATCGGTCAGAACGTCAACGCCTATCACGGCGACGGGCCCGACGGCGCGCCCGTGGGTCTTGCCGCGCTGGTGCGGGCGGTGGCCAGCATCCCCGGCATCGCGCGGATCCGCTACACGACGAGCCATCCGAACGACTTCGACGAGGCCCTGATCCGGGCCCATGCCGAGGTGCCGGCCCTGATGCCCTACCTGCACCTGCCGGTGCAGTCGGGGTCGGACCGGATCCTCGCCGCCATGAACCGGAAGCACACCGGCGATGCTTATCGCCGGTTGATCGACCGGATCCGGACCGTGCGGCCGGACATCGCCCTGTCCTCCGATTTCATCGTCGGCTTCCCCGGCGAGACCGATGCGGATTTCGCCGAGACTTTGCGGCTCGTGCGCGACGTCGGGTTCGAGAGCGCATTCTCGTTCAAGTACAGCCCCCGTCCCGGGACGCCGGCCGCAGACCGCACCGATCAGGTGCCGGAGGCCGTGATGGCCGCGCGGCTCGCCGAGCTGCAGGCGCTCCTCGACAGCCAGCGGCACGCCTATCAGCGGGCGGCCGAGGGCCGGGTCTTCGACGTGCTGGTGGAGAAGCCGGGACGTCACCCGGGTCAGGTCGCGGGCAAGACGCCGCACCTGCTGGCCGTCCAGTTCGACGCCGCGCCGCACCATATCGGACGGGTGGTGCCGGTGCGGATCACCGAGGCGGGCGCCAACAGCCTGTTCGGGGAACTCGTCTCGGAGGCTGCGGCGGCGTGAGGATCGGAACGGTCGGACGGATGGCGAGGATGACGGATTGAGCGCGTCGGACGGTGGGGGTGCGCGCGGCGCGCTCCGGGGTCGCGGCCCGGCGGCGCTGCCGGCCGGATCGGACGAGGCGGTCGAGGTGCCGCTGACTTTCGACGACAACCGCCTCGCGAGCCTCGTCTTCGGCCAATACGACCAGAACGTCGCCCATATCGAGCGCCGGCTGGATGTGACCGCCACGGCGCTCGGCAACCATCTCGTCATCAAGGGCCCCGCAGACGCCGTCGAGACGGCGCGGCGGGTGTTCCAGAAACTCTACGCCCGAGTGCGGACCGGCGGCAGCACCCTCAGCCTCGGCGACGTCGACGGCGCCATCCGCGAAGCCACCGCCCAGGCAACCCTGTTCCCGGCGGCGGCGATCGCCGCCGAGGCCGACACGCCGCATTTCGAGCAGATCGCAACGCGCAAGCGCGGCGCCGTGCGGGCCCGCAATCCGGCACAGGACGAGTACATCAAGCTCCTGCGCACCAATGAGCTGGTCTTCGCCGAGGGGCCCGCCGGGACCGGCAAGACCTGGCTCGCGGTCGGCCACGCCGTATCGCTCCTGGAGCAGGGCCATGCCGAGCGGCTGATCCTGTCGCGTCCGGCGGTCGAGGCCGGGGAGCGCCTGGGCTTCCTGCCCGGCGACATGCGCGAGAAGGTCGATCCCTACCTGCGGCCGATCTATGACGCCCTCTACGACTTCATGGAGGCGCGTCACGTCGACCGCGGCCTGCAGACCGGCACGATCGAGATCGCGCCGCTGGCCTTCATGCGTGGCCGCACCCTCACCAACGCCGTGGTGCTCCTCGACGAGGCGCAGAACACGACCTCCATGCAGATGAAGATGTTCCTCACCCGCCTGGGCGAGGGCTCCCGCATGATCATCACGGGCGATCCCAGCCAGATCGACTTGCCGCCGGGCCAGAAATCCGGCCTCGTGGAAGCGGTCGGCGTCCTGGACGGCGTCGAGGGGATCGGGCGCGTGCGGTTCAAGGATGTCGACGTGGTCCGCCACGACCTCGTGCGCCGGATCGTCACCGCCTACGAGCGCGCCGCCCACGGCAGCGCCGAGGCCGACCGCAATCCCAATCCCCGCCGACGGCCGCTGGCGTGAGCATGCCGCACGCGATCGATCTCGCCGTCGAGGACGCGCGTTGGGAGACGGCGATCCCGGACCTCGAAGCCCGGGTCACGCGCGCCGTGGAAGCCGGCCTCGCCATCGCCACCGACCGGCCGGACGGACCTGTCGAGGTCAGCATCCTGCTGGCCGACGATGCCGCGGTGCAGGACCTCAACCGGACCTGGCGCGGCAAGGACAAGCCGACCAACGTCCTGTCCTTCCCCGCCGCCCCGCAGCCGGTGCATCCCGGCGTTCCGACGCCCCTCGGCGACGTGGTCCTTGCTTACGAGACCCTGGTGCGCGAAAGTGCGGAGCAGTCGAAGCCGCTCCAGAATCACCTCGCCCATCTGCTCGTCCATGGCATCCTGCATTGTCTCGGTCAGGACCACGAGATCGGCGAGGCCGAGGCCGATGCCATGGAAGCCCTTGAGGTCGCGGCTCTCGCGACGCTGGGCATCCCGGATCCCTATGCCTGAGCGCGCGACGCCCGATCGACCCCAGACCCGAGAGACATGAGCAACGATCGAAGTCGCGGCGCGGCCCTGGCCGCGCCCAGTTCCACCGAGGGTGAATCCCCGCATCGGGAGCCCTGGTACGACCGCCTGCTCCAGGCACTTCATCTCAAGCCGCGCGATTCGCTGCGCGAGGGTCTTGAGGAGGCGCTGGCGGAGCCGGATGCCGGCGAGAGCGGCCTCACGCCGCTTGAGCGTGTCATGCTCAAGAATGTCCTCGGCCTGCATAAGGTGCGCGTCGACGACGTGATGGTCCCCCGGGCCGACATCGTCGCCGTGTCAAACGACACGAGTCTCGGTGACTTGCTCAAACTGTTCCGCACGGCCGGTCATTCCCGGCTGCCGGTCTATGGCGAGACCCTCGACGACCCCCGCGGCATGGTCCACATCCGCGACCTCGTCGATCACATCGCCGCCAAGGCCGAGCCGGCCCGGCGCAGTGCCGCCGCGGTCGTGAAGCCCGCAGAGACCGTGGTCGACGGTACCGCGGATGCGGCGGCCGCACCGCGGCCGCGCCGACCGGCTCCAAGGGTTCCGCGGGGCCTGGACCTCGGAAAGGTCGACCTGACGACGACCCTGGCGGCGACGCGCATCCAGCGGCCGGTCCTGTTCGTCCCGCCCTCCATGCCGGCGATCGACCTGCTGGTGCGCATGCAGGCGACCCGCACCCACATGGCGCTCGTCATCGACGAGTATGGCGGCACCGACGGGCTGATCTCCATCGAGGACCTGATCGAGGTCGTGGTCGGCGACATCGAGGACGAGCACGACGTCGCGGAGGACAGTTTCGTCCAGCGCGTCGACGGCGAGGGCGAGGTCTTCGTGGCCGACGCGCGCACGCCGCTGGCCGAGGTCTCCGAGGTGACGGGCGTGGACCTCGTGGCGGCGGTCGGCGAGATGGCCGAGGAGATCGATACGCTGGGCGGCATGATCGTGACGCTGGCGGGCCGCGTCCCGTCGCGGGGCGAGCTGATCGCCGGTCCGGGCGATCTCGAATTCGAGGTGCTCGACGCCGATCCGCGGCGTCTGAAGCGCCTGCGGTTCCACAAGGGCGCGGCGCGGATCGGGACCGTCGTGCCGCTCGCCCTGCCCCCGCCATCGAGCCCCCCGGTCGCCGAGACGCCGCACCCGTGACGGTCGTGGCGTGACGGGTCTGGCGGACGGTTTCGCCCGGTCGCCCGCAGCGGCCGGTGCATCCATGCGCGGGCCGATGCGGGATCCCCTGCCCGATCCGGAGCGCGCGCATGTGCCGGGCGCCGTGCTGGCGATCACGCATCTGACCGGCTGGCGCCGCCTCGGGCTGGCGTGGTTCGCGGGCGCGCTCGGCGCGCTGGCCATGCCGCCCTACGGGATCCTGCCGGCCCTTGCCCTGTCCCTGACGGTCGCGGTCTGGCTGCAGGACGGGGCCGCCTCCGGGCGGACCACCCTCCGGCGGTTCTGGCCCTGCTTCCTGGTCGGATGGGCCTGGGGCTTCGGCTACCTCACCGCCGGACTCTGGTGGCTGGGCCAGGCCTTCCTGGTGGAGGCCGACGAGTTCCTCTGGGCCCTGCCCTTGGGCGTTGTCGGTCTGCCCTTCGCCCTCGGCCTGTTCTACGGCGCCGGGTTCGGCGCCGCGGGCCTGCTGTGGAGCCGGGGCGCGGCGCGGATCGCCGCCCTCGCCTTCGGGCTCGGCGCCGCCGACTGGCTGCGCGGCCACGTGTTCACGGGCTTTCCCTGGAACACCCTCGGGATGGCGCTGGCCCAGAATCTCTGGCTGATGCAATGGGCTGCCGTGATCGGGCTCTACGGCCTGTGCATCCTGGCCGTGCTCGTCTGCGCCGCACCCGCGACCCTCGCCAACGGCGGGGGGCTCCGCGGCCGGTTCGGGCCGAGCGCCGCGGCCGCCATCCTGCTCGCCGGCCTGGCGCTCTACGGGGCCGAGCGTCTCGGCCCGCCCGATCCGGTGGTGGCCGGTGTCCGGCTGCGACTCGTCCAGCCCAACCTGCCTCAGGATGCCAAGTTCAGGCCGGAGAACCGGACCGACATCGTCGACCGCTACATCGAGCTGAGCCAGCGTCCGACGGAGGCCGGAGCGCCGGAGCCGACCCACATCGTCTGGCCGGAATCCGCCTTCCCGTTCCTCATCCAGCGCGATCCCGACGCCCTGGCCAAGGTCGCGGCGGGGCTGAAGCCTGGGCAGGAGCTGATCACCGGCGCGGCCCGCGCCGAGGAGCCGCTGCCGGGCGAGCGCCTGCGCTACTTCAACGCCGTCATGGTGATCGGGTCCGACGGCAAGATCTCCGACAGCTACGACAAGGTCCACCTCGTCCCCTTCGGAGAGTACCTTCCGGCGCCCCTCGACGCCGCCCTGCGGGCCGTGGGGTTGCGCCAGTTCGTGGCGATACCCGGCGGGTTCTCGGCCGGGACGCTCGCCGGGCAGCGGATCCTGGCGGTTCCGGGTCTGCCGCCGGTGGCGGCGACCATCTGCTACGAAGCGATCTTCCCGGGCGCGATCCTACCGGCCGGGCGTGCTGCGCCGTCGCCGCAGCCGCCGGGGCTGATCCTGAACGTCACCAACGACGCGTGGTTCGGCGACACGCCCGGTCCGCGCCAGCACCTCGCCCAGGCGCGCCTGCGCGCCGTCGAGGAGGGAATGCCCCTCGTGCGCGATGCCAACACCGGGATTTCCGCCGTGATCGATCCGCATGGCCGCATCGTCGCCCGCACCCGGCTGGACGAGGAGACGTGGCTCGACGCAGATCTGCCCGCACGCATCGTCGGCGGCACGCTCTACGGTCGGTTCGGCGATGCCGCCTTCGCGCTGATGCTCGCCGCCTGCCTCGGCGGTGCCGTGGTCGCGCGGCGGCGGCCGTGAGCGCGGAGCGCGCCACCGCGAATCGGTTGCTGCTCGGACTCGCGCTGATGCTGGTGGCGTTCAACCTGCGTCCGGCGCTCAGCACGGTCGGCCCCCTGCTGGCGACGATCCGGGACGGGACGGGCCTCGGTGCCGGGGGCGCCGCCATCCTCACCACGCTGCCGGTCCTGTGCCTGGGCATCGCCTGTGCGCTGGCCGCGCCGCTGATCCGCCGGATCGGGCCCGACCTCGCCGTGCTCGCGGGCTCGACGATCCTGGTCGCCGGCTTGGCGCTTCGCGGCCTGGGCGGTCTCGTGCCGCTCTTCGCCGGAACGGCGCTGGCCGCGATCGGGATCGGCCTCGACAACGTCCTGCTGCCGGCTCTGGTGAAGCGTGATTTCGCTGCCAGCGGCGGCCTGATGACCGGCCTCTACACGATGACCCTGTGCCTCGGCGCGGCCGCGGGCGCCGGGGCGGCGGTGCCGGTGGAGCACGCCCTCGGGGGCGGCTGGCCTTCCGCCCTGGCGATCTGGTCCCTGCCGGCGCTCGCTGCCGCCTTCGTGTGGATCCCCTTCGCCCGCCGGACGACCTCGACCGCCGCGCCCTCCGCCGGGCGGTTGCTCCGCGACCCGCTGGCGTGGTGGGTGACGGGCTTCATGGGCCTGCAATCGTCGCTCGCCTACATCCTGTTCGGCTGGCTGCCGCTGCTGCTGCAGGGCCGTGGTCTCACGCCGCTGGATGCAGGGCTTTACGCCTCGTTGACAACCCTGGTTCAGGCGCCCGGCGCGCTCCTGACCGCCATGCTGGCCGCCCGCGCCCGCGATCAGCGGGCCTGGATCGTCGCCATCCCGGGCCTCACCGCCGTGGCGTTCCTGGTCCTCGCCTTCGGCGCGGAATCCTTGCGCATTCCCGCCGCCGGCGCACTCGGCTTCGGGATCGGGGGCTGCTTCGGCCTGGGTCTCACCCTGATCGTCCTGCGCGCCGCCGACGCGGCGAGCGCCGCAGGACTCTCGGCCATGGCGCAGGGCATCGGCTATACGGGCGCCTGCCTGGGGCCGCTGGTCTTCGGCCTGGCCCATGAGGCCACGGGCGGCTGGGGCGTGCCGGGTGCCCTGTTCGTCGCCATCGCCGTCGCGGCGATCCTGATCGGTCAAGCCGCCGGCCGCGACCGCAAGGTCTGCGCGGGCGAACCCCAGGCGCGGAACATTGCGGCTCAGCCGCTGACCTCGCTCCAGGCCGCGAAACCGGCCAGCGGTTCCTGATCGTAGCGCGCCATCAGGTCGGCCATTGCCGCCCGATCCGAGAGACGCCCCGCCGCGGCCAGCCGGGCCAGCCCCTCGAAGAAGCCTTCGCGGCCCAGCGCCGGCGCGAAGCTCAGCGTGAAGCGCACCGGCCGGTCGCTGCGATTGGCGAAGGCGTGGGCAATGCCGGGCGGGATCAGCGCGAAGTCGCCCGGCCCGAGGTCGTGATCCGCGCCGTCGACATGAAGGGCGAGCCGGCCCGCCTCGACCGAGAAGGTCTCGGTCAACCGGGCGTGGCGGTGCAGCCCGGCTCCCGGCGTCCGTGGATCCATCTCGACCCGATAGACACCCATGGCGTCGGCCGTCTCGTCGCTGCGCGCCAGATAGAAGATCCGCATGCCGCCGATGACGGCGTTCGGGCCAAGCCCTCGATGCACGACACTCGCCATCGCCGTCCCCGCCGGAGGTTCAAACAAGAACCCCGCGCGGCCGGATGACCGCGCGGGGCTTCGATGGGCGGCGGACCCGCGACGCTTACTCCGCGGCGACCCGGTGGGCCTGCGACCCGTCCGTGTAGGTCTCGGACTGCAGGCGCTTGCCGGGAGCGGCGCGCCCCGGCAGCGGCGGAAGCGCCTTGGCCTTCTCCAGGTCGATCCCGGCGCCCTCGGCGACGCGGCGGCCGTAATCCTCGTCGGCGTGCCAGAAGTGCCAGACCATCCGCAGCTGGATCGGCTCCGGGCACTGCTTCATGTCGGCGACGAGGTTGGCGATCAGGTCGTCGCGCTCCCAATCCGCGAAGGAGCGGTAGCGCACGCCGGCCTGCGTGTAGTCGTCCTCGGTGCGCGAGGTCTGGTAGCGGCCGAGATTGCCCTGGACCGGCTGGTGATAGTCCTTGGCGGGCTTCGGCGCCTCGCGCAGGCCTTCGGCCAGGGTCGAGGGCTCGTAGTTGATGTGCTTGTTCGGGCCCGTCCCGTCCACCGTGTAGGCCATCTGGCCGTCGCGCTGGTTCGAGTAGACCTTCACGCCGGGCTGCGGCGCGTTGATCGGCAACTGGAGGTAGTTGGCCCCGACTCGGTAGCGCTGCGTGTCGGAGTAGGACAGCGTCCGGCCCTGCAGCATCTTGTCGTCCGAGAAGTCGACGCCGTCGACGAGGACGCCGGTGCCGAAGGCCGACTGCTCGACCTCAGCGAAGAAGTTGTCCGGCACGCGGTCGAGCACCATCCGGCCGCAGGGCAGCAGCGGGAACTGGTCCACCGGCCACAGCTTCGTGTCGTCCAGCGGGTCGAACGACAGGTGGTCGTTCGGGCCGTCCGGCATGATCTGCACGGCGAATTCCCACTCGGGGAAGTTGCCGGCCTTGATGTTGTCGTACAGGTCGCGGGTCGCGTGGCCGACATCCTTGGCCTGGATCTCTGAGGCCTGCTGCGAAGTCAGGTTCCGGACGCCCTGCTTGGGGATCCAGTGGAACTTGCAGAGCACCGCCTCGCCCTGGTCGTTGACCAGCTTGTAGGTGTTGACGCCCGAGCCTTCCATCTCGCGGTAATTGGCCGGGATGCCCCAGGGCGACTTCAGGTGCGTCACCATGTGGATCGACTCGGGGTGCTGGGCCACGAAGTCGAAGAAGCGCCACGCCTCCTGGCGGTTCGTCACCGGGTCCGGCTTGAACGCGTGGATCATGTCGGGGAACTTGATCGCGTCGCGGATGAAGAAGACCTTGAGGTTGTTGCCCACGAGGTCCCAATTGCCGTCGACGGTCTTGAACTTCACCGCGAAGCCGCGCGGGTCGCGCTCGGTCTCCGGGCTCTCCTTGGCGCCGGCGACGGTGGAGAAGCGCACGAACATCGGCGTCTTCACGCCGGTCTCGGTGAGCACGCGGGCGCGGGTGTACTTGGAGGCCGGCTCGTCGCCGATCTTGCCGTAGGCCTCGAACCAGCCGTGGGCACCGGCGCCGCGGGCGTGGACGACGCGCTCGGGGATACGCTCGCGGTCGAAGTGCGTGATCTTCTCGATGAACTGGTAGTTCTCGAGCGTCGCCGGGCCGCGCTCACCGACCGTCCGGGTGCTCTGGTTGTCCCGGACCGGATGGCCCTGGCGGGTGGTCAGGATCGGGCGTTGATCGCTCATGCGTATCGTCTCTCCGTTCAGCGAAGGCTCTCGGAGGCCGAGGCCAGCCTGGAACCGTTCTGGAAAAAGGTTATGACCCCGGCGTGACCTCGAGGCAAATGCATCGTCACAAAGGTTCTGATAGATACAGCCTATGAATCTGGCTGGCCTCTCCCTCCGGGATCTCGAATATGTCGTCGCGGTGGCCGACGAGGGGCATTTCGGCCGGGCCGCCGAACGCTGCAATGTCAGCCAGCCGACGCTGAGCGTGCAGATCCGCAAGCTGGAAACCGCGCTCGGCCTGACTTTGTTCGAGCGGTCGAACCGGCGGATCCTGCTGACCGAATCGGGCCAAGCCATCATCCGGCAGGCACGCGTCGTCCTGGCGGAGGCGCAGCGGCTGCTGGCCCTCGCCAGGGAAGGCCGCGGCTCGCCGCTCACCGGGCGCCTCATCCTGGCGGCGATCCAGACGCTCGGTCCCTATTTCTTCCCGCTGGTGCTGCGACCGCTGCGCGAGCAGTACCCGCTGCTGACGCTCTCTCTGTCGGAATCGCGGACCGCCGACATCGTCGAGGGCCTGCGCGACGGCCGCATCGACGCGGCCCTGGTCTCGCTTCCGCTGCCCTCCAACGGTCTCGCGGTCTCGCCGCTGTTCGTCGAGCCGTTCTGGCTCGCCTGCCCGGCCGAGCACGCCCTGGCCCGGGGCGGCGCGCTCTCGGCGACCAAGATCGCAGGGCCGGACCTGCTGCTGCTCGATGAGGGCAACTGTCTGCGCGACCAGACGATCGCGGCCTGCGGCGCCGGCTCGTCGGTCGGCCGCCATGCCACCAGCCTGGAGACGCTTCGCTCGATGGTGGCCGCCGGCGCCGGCTACACGCTGCTTCCGGCCCTCGCGGTGCCCGCCAGCCCCGATCCCAGCGGCCTGACGGTCACCCGGGCCTTCGATGTCGACGGTCCCGGCCGGACCATCGCGCTGGTCTGGCGGGCGAGCGATCCCCGCGCCGCGGGACTGGCGAACCTCGCCGCCTTCTTCCGGGCGCACGCGCCGCCCGGAACCGCGGCCTGCCGGGGCGACGACGCGGTGGCGTGAGCGGCGGTGTCGCGGGCACCTGGCCCCGCGGTGATGAAGACGGTCGCGCTTGGCGCGTCTATCAGGACTGATCAGGGCATGGGGAACGGGCCGATGCGGCGCAGGATGATCGGGGCAATTCTGGCGCTGCTCGCCCCCATCGGCGCCCACGCCGCGCCGACGGACAGCTTCGCCCGGATCGATCAGATCAACCGGGCCTCCCTGGTGATGACAGCCGAGACCGGCATCGTCCGGCGCCCCCTGGCCGCGACCATCGCCCGCGCGCTCGATCAGGTCGCCGCCGACGCCGCCAAGCCCGGCGCGGAACGGCCGGACGACTATCTCCGGATCGAGCCGCTGATCACCGCCATTGCCGGCCCGGAGGCCACCCGGATGCATTCGGGGCGCAGCCGCCAGGACATCATCCCGACGGTGCTGAAGCTTGAGCAGCGCGACCGCCTCCTCGCCCTCGCCCAGGCCCTGGACGAGACCCGGGGGGCCTTGCTGGCCGTGGCCGACCGCGAGGCCGACACGATCGTCCCGGCCTATACAAACGGCGTGCAGGCCCAGCCGACGACGCTCGGCCACCTCTATCTCGGCTACTCGGCCGTCCTTGCCCGCGATGCGCAGCGCCTCCGCGAGGCCTGGACGCGGCTCAACCTGTCACCCCTGGGCGCGGCCGCCCTCGGGACGTCGAGCTTCCCGGTGGACCGCAAGCGCCTGGCCGAGCTGCTCGGGTTCGATGCACCCGTGGAGAATAGCTACGATGCCGGCCAGCTCGCGCCGATGGATATGGGCCTGGAATTGACCGGGCTTTCCGCGACACTCGCCACTACGGCCGGCAGCTTCGCGCAGGACCTCTACGCCCAGTATCACCAGACCCGGCCGTGGATCCTGCTGCGGGAGGGGGCGCTGACCGGGCCGAGCAGCATCATGCCGCAGAAGCGCAATCCCGTCGCCCTGTACGGCCTGCGCATGAAGGCGAGCGACGTGGTCGGGGCCGCGCAGGCCTTCGTCATCATGGCGCACAACGTCGATTCCGGGATGCCGGACTACAAGCGTAACCAGGCCGAGCCGCCGGGCCGGACGCTCGCCGAGGCCGCCGAGCTGTGCCGGCGCTGGACCCGCGTCCTCGACGGGCTGGTCGTGGACCGGGCGCGGGCCGCCGAGGAGGTCGCCGCCGACTATTCGACCACCACAGAACTCGCCGACACGCTTCAGCGCGAGGCGGACGTGCCGTTCCGGCTCGGCCACCACTTCGCCTCCGAGCTGGTGAGCTACGGCCGCAGCCACGATCTGCGACCCGCCGATCTCCCGTTCGCGGAGGTGCGGCGGATCTACGCCGAGGCCGCCGCCGGTACGGGCCTGAAGCCGGACCTGCCCCTCGACGAGGCGCGCTTCCGGGCGGCCTTGTCGGCCCGGGGCATGATCGACGCGGCTGCGGGCCTCGGCGGCCCGCAGCCCGCGGAGGTCCGGCGCATGCTGGCCCGCGCCCGGGAGCGGCTTGAGGCCGATCGGGCATGGCGCGATGACCGCCGCAAGGGCCTGGCCGACGCCCGGGCACGCCTCGACACCGCCTTCGCCGCCCTGACCCACGAGCCCTGACGATTGCGCGGGGCGGCCGTGTCGAAACTCTGCCGTGACAGGGCCAATATTGCGCTATAGCGCGCGCCTGACGCCTGCCGTCTGAAGCGGGCCTCTCCCGATCGGTCGCCTTGCTCCCTCTCC
The DNA here is from genome assembly GCF_040545035.1 of Methylobacterium sp. 1973. Classification (NCBI taxonomy): domain Bacteria; kingdom Pseudomonadati; phylum Pseudomonadota; class Alphaproteobacteria; order Hyphomicrobiales; family Methylobacteriaceae; genus Methylobacterium; species Methylobacterium sp. 1973. The sequence goes on along the minus strand of NZ_JBEPLA010000006.1, from coordinate 247,454 downwards.
GCATCCTCGGCCTCTGGGCCGCCCTCGCCGCCGCGTCCGCGGCCGTCTCATACGGCCTGATGCAGGCGCAGTTCCCGGCCGCGTTGCTGCTCGGGCCGATGATCGCGGCCATCGCGTTCGGGGTCGGCGGTTCGCGCCTCCGCGTGCCCCGGGCCGCCTTCCAGGCCTCCCAGGCGGCGATCGGCTGCCTCGTGGCGCATGCGGTCACCGGGCAGATCGCCCAGACCCTGGTGGAGGACGGGCCGCTCATCGTCGCGGTCGTGCTGGTCACCGTCGCGGTCAGCGGCTTGGTCGGCTGGATCCTGACCCGCCTGCGCGTGCTGCCCGGGACCACCGCGGCTTGGGGATCGTCCCCCGGCGGCGCCTCCGCCATGGTCGCCATGGCAGAGGATTTCGGTGCCGATCCGCGCCTCGTGGCCTTCATGCAATACGTGCGCGTCGCGGCCGTGGTGTTCTCGGCCTCGCTGGCCGCCCGCTTCCTGATGGAGACGCCGGTTCCCGGGGCCTCGGCTGGCGTCGCCGAGGTGACCGGGCCACTCTCCGTCTTCGCGACGCTGGCCGTCGCCATCGTGGGCGCGGGCGCGGCGCTCGCCCTGCGGGTGCCGGCCGGCGCGCAGATCGGCCCGATGGTGCTCGGCAGCCTCCTCCACGCCACCGGGCTCGTGCGCATGGCGCTGCCGGTGCCCCTCCTCGAACTCGCCTATGCCTGCATCGGCATCTATGTCGGCCTGCGCTTCACCCGGGAGACGCTGCGCCTGACATTCACCGCCCTGCCCGGCATCCTGGCGGCGACCTTCTCGGTCATCGCCCTCTGCGCGGCCTGGGGCTGGGGGCTGACGCTGCTGCTGCCCATCGACCTGCTCACCGCAGTCCTCGCCACGAGTCCCGGCGGCCTCGATTCGGTGGCGATCATCGCCGTCGGCTCGAAGGCGGACGTCTCCTTCGTGCTGGCGGTCCAGACCCTGCGCCTGTTCGTAGTGCTGCTCACCGGTCCGCTGCTCGCCAAGTGGATCAGCCGGTCCGTGCCGGAGACCGCCATCCGATGAACGCCCTGGTTCTCGCCTTTCTGAATTCCTGGCGCGGCCTGCGCCACGGCGCGCGCACCGAGCGGGCCGTGCGGCAGGAACTCCTGCTCCTGGCTCTCGGCGTGCCGGTCGCCCTGTTCCTCGGCGCGACACTCTGGGTGCGGGTCGCCCTGATGGTCAGCCTGCTGCTGATGCTGGCCGCCGAATTCCTCAACACCGCCGTCGAGAAGCTCTGCGACCACGTCCATCCGGGGCATCACCCGATGATCGGTACGGTGAAGGACCTCGCCTCCGCCGGCACCTTCATGGCCCAGATGGCGGCGCTGCTCGTGTGGGTGGCGGCGCTGGTCGAGCGGCTGGGCTGACCTGCCGCGCGTGGGCGCGCTCGCATCCGCGGGCCGGAGGGTCTATCTGGCCGGCACAGCCCCGCGCATCGGCCGAGACTCCACACCGTGACGGACTACATCCGCAAGATCCTCACCGCCCGCGTCTACGACGTGGCGATCGAGAGCCCACTCGACCCGATGCCCCGGCTGACGCAGCGGCTCGGGCGGCCGGTCCTGCTGAAGCGCGAGGATCTCCAGCCGGTCTTCTCGTTCAAGCTGCGCGGCGCCTACAACAAGATGTCCGGCCTCAGTCCGGACCAGATCGCCCGCGGCGTCGTCTGCGCCTCGGCGGGCAACCACGCGCAGGGCGTGGCGCTGGCCGCCGCCAAGCTCGGGGCGCGCGCCGTGATCGTGATGCCGCGCACCACCCCGTCGATCAAGGTCGATGCCTGCCGGGCCCGGGGGGCCGAGGTCGTTCTGCACGGCGACGCCTTCGACGAGGCGCTCGCGCAGGCCAAGACCCTCGAGGCCGAGCAGGGCCTGACCTTCCTGCACCCCTTCGACGATCCCGACGTGATCGCCGGCCAGGGCACCATCGGCAAGGAGATCCTGGAGCAGCATACCGGCGCGATCGAGGCGATCTTCGTGCCGGTGGGCGGCGGCGGGCTCGCTGCCGGCGTCGCCACCTTCGTGAAGTATCTGCGGCCGGGCACCAAGGTGATCGGTGTCGAGCCGGAGGACGCCGCCTGCATGGCCGCGGCACTGGCGGCCGATACGCGGGTCAGCCTGCCCAGTGTCGGCCTGTTCGCCGACGGCGTCGCCGTGCGTCAGGCCGGCGAGGAGACCTTCCGGCTCTGCCGCGCGCATCTCGACGAGGTCATCACCGTCGATACCGACGCCATGTGCGCGGCGATCAAGGACATCTTCGACGACACCCGCGCGGTGTCGGAGCCCTCCGGGGCGCTGAGCCTCGCCGGCGCCAAGCTGTATGCCGAGCGCGAGGGCGGTGACGGCACGCTGATCGCCATCTCCTCGGGGGCGAACCTGAATTTCGACCGCCTGCGCCACATCGCCGAGCGCGCCGAGATCGGCGAGCAGCGCGAGGTCCTGATCGGCGTGACGATCCCCGAGCGCCCCGGCGCCTACCGCGCCTTCATCAACGCCCTCGGACCGCGGGCGATCACGGAATTCAACTACCGCCATGCGCCGGGCTCGGAGGCGCAGATCTTCGTCGGCATCAACGTCAGCGGCGGCAAGCGCGAGAAGCAGGCGCTGATCGCTTCGCTGCGCGAGGCCGGCTATCGCGTCCTCGACATGAGCGACAACGAGATGGCCAAGGTCCATGTCCGCTACATGGTCGGCGGCCGTGCCGTCGGGGTCGCGCACGAGCGGCTGTTCCGCTTCCAGTTCCCGGAGCGGCCGGGTGCGCTGATGAAGTTCCTCGACGCCCTCGGGCCGGATTTCGACATCACGCTGTTCCACTACCGCAACCACGGCGCCGATTACGGCCGGGTGCTCGCCGGGATCGCGGTGCCGCCGCCCGAGCGCGCCCGGTTCGACGCCGCCATCGACGCCCTCGGTTACCCGGCCACCGACGAGACCGAGAACCCGGCCTACCGCCTGTTCCTCGACGGCGAGGGCGCCGGGGCGGCCTGAGCCCCCTCAGCCCAGGCTGTCCCTGGGGGCTCTCGTCGCGCGCCTTCGAGCCACCTCGCTGTTCTCATGATCGAGGGGCAGCGTCGGGCACGATCAGTCCTCGGCCACCTCCACCGACGCGACATCGGGCATCGCCCGAAGCTTTGCCGCGATGGCCTCGAAGCTCGTCCGGGACAGACGCACGAACGTGATCGTCACTTCCTCGTGGTCCGAATCAGGACCCGGATGGACCGTGAAGGTCCGGACCCGTGAGGCCCGCTCGCCCGTCGCCGCCTGCACGGTGTCGAGCGACATCGCGCCTTTTCGGGCGGTCAGCCGAAGGGTCTGGGCGCGCATCCGGTCGCGCCAGCGCTGCTCGAAGGGCTTCACACCCGCCAGGATGCCGACGATGAGTGCCGTCGCGGCCAGGGCCGGCACGTAGAGGCCGCTGCCGATCGCCAGCCCGATCGCCGCCACGCCCCAGAGACTGGCCGCCGTGGTGAGACCCTTCACCACCTCGCCGCGCAGCAGGATCGTCCCCGCTCCGAGGAAGCCGATGCCGGAGACCACCTGCGCGGCGATCCGGGAGGGGTCGAGCACCACGTGGGCGGTGCCCAGCACGTCGGCGAATCCGAAGGCCGAGACCAGCATGATCAGGCAGGAGCCGACGCAGACCAGCATGTGGGTGCGAAGGCCTGCGGCCCAGAGCAGGCGCTCGCGCTCCAGGCCGATCACGCTGCCGAACAGGGCCGCCAGCGCCAGCCGGGCCACCATCTCGCCGTTGCCGATCAGAGCCGCCTCCGTTTCTCCGCCCCGTGCGGATGGCGCGGATCCTTGCGGCTTTGCCGTGGGCGGATCAAGCGATCCCGAGGGCCGCCTTCTCGACTTCGTAAGCGGCCCGCACCGTGGCGGCCCCGTAGGACCGCTCCAGGCGCCGCACCGTGAAATGCGCGCGGGCGGTCGACTGGAAATGGTTCATGAAGGCCGTGTTGACCGCCGCCCCGCCGAAGGCGCCGAGGATCGGCACCGCCTGCGCGGCGACCTTCTGGGACACGACCAGACCGAAGCGCGCGGCGATCTGTGCTGTGAAGCGGATCAGCGCCGGGGCCGACTGGTCGAGGAGCGTCTTGCTGCCGGCATAGCGAGCCGCCTCCGACAGCGTCTTGGCCAGGGCCGCGCGGACGGCGAAATAGCCGCTCTCGGTGAGCGCCGCGCCCGCCTCGGTCTCTGCCGTGGCCCGGCCGCCGAGGGCGAAGACCTGGACGCAGGCGAGCGCCCCCTCGGGGGTCTCGAGATCCTCGCCTTCCTCCCGGGCGATCTCGGCGATGGAGCGCAGCATCAGCGTGGTCGAGACCGGAAGCTCGACGGCCAGCGTCGCGAGGCCGAACGCGCCTCCGACCGCGCCGGACAGTGCCGCCATCGCCTTGTGCTTGGCGTCGCCCGAGCCGAGGAGCTGCGCGAACCGGCTCTCGGCCTTGGCGGCGACGGAACCGAGGCCCTCCCCTTCGGCCGGAACGAGTTCCCGGCGCGGCAGCGTCGCCAGGGCGACGCGCAGCGCCCCCCGCATGGCCGCCTCGGTGCTGCGGCTGACGGCTTCGGTGACCGGAGCCGGCAACGATCGGCCGATGATGTCGAGGGGCGCGCCGGCCGCCGCGGAGAGCCGCCCCGCGAGGCTCGGACGCTCCAGCACCTGCACGGCGCGGCGCAGGGCGGCGAGGTCCGCGTCGCTCAGCGTCTTTTCTGGAGTCGCCGCCGGCAGCGTCTCGCCGGCTAAGGTGAGGTCGCTCGTGCTCATCCGTGAATCCCTGGATCTGTCGTGCTCACGCCGCCCCTGGCGCGCGCGCCGTGGTAGGAAGCTCGGGCCCCGGGATGCGGTTCCCCGCCTCTTGCGCATCCCGCGCCGGTGCCGCCGCGGCCTCCGCCTGCCCGGTCCTGCGCCCGACCGCGACGCAGAGCACCAGGACCGGGATACCCACGAGGGAGGTCATGACGAAGAAGGCCGGATAGCCGATCGCCGCGACCACGAAACCCGACGAGCCCGCGATCAGCTTGCCCGGCAGCGCGTAGAGCGAGGAGAACAGCGCGTACTGCGTCGCCGCGTAGGCCGGGCTGGTGAGGCTCGACATGTAGGCGATGAGCACGATGCCGGCGAAGGAGCCGCAGAAATTCTCGATCGAGATGGCGACCGTCAGACGCCAGATCTCGGGCGCGCCGGCCGCCAGCCACGCGAAGGCGAGGTGCGAGGACGCGGCCAGGAAGGCGCCCAGCAGCAGCGTGGGGAACAGGCCGAGCCGGGCCAGGGCCCATCCGCCCGCGAACCCGCCCGCGATGCCGACCCAGATGCCGTAGAGCTTGGTGACGGTGGCGATCTCCTTCAGGTCGAAGCCCAGCGTCCGGTAGAGCGGGCTCGCCATCACGCCGGACAGGAAATCGGGGAGCCGGAACAAGGCCACGAGCAGGAGGATGCCCCAGAGCGCGCCGCCGAACCGGCCGTGCAGCTCGGTGAGCGGCTCCAGCACGGCGCGGCGCATCGACCAGAACCGGGAGCGGCCGGGCGTCTCCGCCTGAACCGTGCGAGGCCTGTCGAAGGCCGGGGCCAGCAGGGCGGCGATCATCCCGACCAGCATGAGCGCCGCCATGATCAGGTAGGCCAGCGTCCAGCCCCCCGCCGAGGCGATGAACAGCGCGCCCGCGCCGGCGGTGATCAGGCCGAGGCGGTAACCGAGGTTCGAGGTCGCCGCCAGGATACCCTGGAAGTCGCTGCCGGCGGCGTCGATGCGCCAGCCGTCGATCACCACATCCTGGCTCGCCGCGCAGAAGGCCACCAGGAAGGCCCCGAGTCCCAGGAGCGCGAGGTTGGTCTTCGGATCCGAGAAGGCCATCAGGGTCAGGCACAGGGCGACCGCGGCCTGCGTGGTCACCATCCAGGCCCGGCGGCGCCCGAGGCGGGCGCTCAGCACCGGAACGTTCAGCCTGTCGATCGCGGGCGCCCAGAGGAACTTCAGCGAGTAAGGCAGCGCCACGTAGCTGAACAGGCCGATCGCCCGCACGTCGATGTCCGAGAAGGCGAGGCGGAGCGTGAAGGTGCCGAGGACCAGGAGCAGCGGCAGGCCCGAGGAGAATCCGAGAGCCAGCATGAGCACGATCCGCCGGTCCTCGACGATGTCGCGGAGCCGGAAGCGACGCATCGCCTGTGGCTGGTTCGCCATGGCATGGAACTCCTGAGCCTTCGTGGCCTTGATCTCGCGAAATCGTGGCAGCCTTACGCCGCACCGGTTTTCGCTGGATCGTGATGTGTTGCGCCCCAACCTTGGTAGAAGCTTGCTTAACGCGGTGTCCACGTCCCACGGATCGCGGCGTGTTGGAGGCGCCGCCGGACGAACGGGCACGCCGCCCAATCGTGGAATGATGCGTTGAGTCTCCGATCCGAGTCCGCTCCGCCGTTGGCGACGCTCGTCGACGCGTTCGCACGCAGCCCGTCGCCCATGGTGATCACCGATGCCCGCGCTCCGGACAACCCGATCGCCTGGGCGAACGACGCATTCCTGCAGGTGACAGGCTACACCGCTGACGAGATCGTCGGGCGCAACTGCCGGATGCTGCAGGGTCCGGCCACCGACCGTTTCACGGTCGAGCGGATCCGCTCGGCCGTACAGGCCGCGGAGCCGATCTCCGTCGAGCTGCTCAACTACCGGAAGGACGGGACGACCTTCTGGAACGCGATGACCATCACGCCGGTGAACGACGCCGAGGGTCTCGCCTTCTTCTATGCCGCCCAGGCGGACATGACCTATGTCCACCAGATGGAAGTGTCGATGCGCGGCACCAACGACGAGCTGGAGCGCCTCGTCAACGCGCGGACCCAGGATCTGACCACCGCCCTGGAGCAGAAGACGGCCCTGCTGCACGAGGTTGATCACCGGGTTAAGAACAATCTTCAGGTGATTTCGTCGCTGATGCTGCTGAAGGCCCGGCGAACGCCCGAGGGCGAGGCGCGGGACGCGCTTCAGGGCATGGCCGAGCGGATCGGCGCGCTCTCGACAGCCCATCGGATGCTATATTCCGAGGGCGACTGCACGCATTTCAATCTTGGCGACTTCGCGGCCGAGTTCTTGGCCGACATGAATGCCGGCCTGGATCCGGAGCGGCGCCGGGTCGAGGCCGACGTCGAGTCGATCGCCGTGGCTGCCGCGATGGCGGCGCCCCTGGCCCTGATGATCCACGAACTCACGGCAAACGCCCTGCGCCACGCCTTCCCGGGCGAGCGGGAGGGACGCGTGTCGATCGTCGCCCGCCGCACCGAGAGAGGGATGCATATGACGATCCGCGACGACGGTGTCGGTGTCGCCGCGGCGGCTCCGAATCCGGCCGGCTTCGGGCGCAATCTGGTGGAGATGGTGGTCCGGCAGATGCGCGGGACCATCGCCTGGGCGGATGCCGGTCCGGGCACGACCGTCGACATCGATATCCCGCTCCAGCAGCCGGCTTGAGAAATCGACGTGCAGGCTTCAAGCTCGGCGGCCACGGGGCCGGAGGACGATGAACGCATGGGGACCGGGAACGCCGCCGCGCTCCGCATCCTCGTGGTGGAGGACGAGGCCCTGATCGCCCTCGAGCTGGAATGCCTGCTGGACGATCTCGGGCATGTCACGGTCGGTGTCGCAGGCAACGCCACCGAGGCGATCGCCATGGGCCGCTCCACCGCGCCCGACGTTGCGCTCGTGGACATCCACCTCGTCGACGGTCCGACCGGAATCGACGTCGCCAGGGCGCTCTCGGCCGACCGACGCACCACGGTGGTGTTCATGACCGCCAACGCCAAGCGCATTCCGGCGGATTTCGCCGGGGCGATCGGCGTGATCGCGAAACCCTATTCCGAGCGCGTCGTGGCCAGCACCCTCGACTACGTGGCCGATCGCCGGGCCGGCCGCCACGGGCCGGCCTGTCCGGACGGGTTCTCGCCCGCGCCCGCCTGACGCGCGTCGAGGCGCGTCGCTGCGGGGCTCCGCCGTCTCAGCTTCGCGTCGCTCGCTCGCGCTTCAACCGGTAGAGCGCATCCAGCGCTTCCCGCGGCGTCAGGGCGTCGGGGTCGATGGCGTCGAGGAGCGCGCCCAGCGGGTCCTCCTGCGGCGGCTCCGGCGGCGGTGGTGGCGCCAGGGCGGCAAAGAGCGGCAGGTCGTCGATCCGCGCGCGCGCGGGGCGGCCCATCTCGGCCTTCTCGAGACTCTTGAGGATCGCCCCGGCCCGGGTCACGACGCTGCCGGGCAGACCTGCGAGCCGCGCCACCTGCAGGCCGTAGCTGCGCTCGGCGACGCCGGGCACGACCTCGTGCAGAAACACGACGCCGTCCCGATGCTCGGCCACCTTCAAGGTCGCATTGTCCAGCCGCGCCAGCCGGTCACCGAGGGCGGTCAACTCGTGGAAATGCGTCGCGAAGAGCGCCCGACAGGCATTCACCTCGTGGAGATGCTCCAGGCACGCCCAGGCGATCGACAGGCCGTCGAAGGTCGCGGTGCCGCGGCCGATCTCGTCCAGGATCACCAGGGAGCGCCGGGTCGCCTGATTCAGGATCGCGGCGGTCTCGACCATCTCGACCATGAACGTCGACTGGCCACGGGCGAGGTCGTCCGCGGCGCCGACCCGGGAGAACAGCCGGTCGACCCGGCCGATGCGCGCCTCCGCAGCCGGCACGAAGGCGCCCATCTGGGCGAGCACGGCGATCAGCGCGTTCTGGCGCAGGAAGGTCGATTTGCCGCCCATGTTCGGGCCGGTGATCAGGCGGATCCGCCCGCGGGTATCGCCCGACAGGTCACAATCATTGGCGATGAACGGCTCGCCCGCCCGGCGCAGAGCCGCCTCGACCACCGGATGGCGCCCGCCGACCACGACGAAGCTCAAGGACTCATCGACGACGGGCCGGCGCCAGTCGAGTTCGACGGCGAGTTCGGCGTGGCTCGCCGCCACATCGAGACCCGCGAGGGCCTCGGCCACCTCGGCGATGGCCTCGGCCTGAGCCAAGACCCGGGCCGCGAGGTCGTCGAAGACGGCCGCTTCCAGGGCGAGCGCCCGGTCGGAGGCGCCCGAGATCTTCGACTCGAGTTCGCCCAGTTCGACGCTGGTGAAGCGCATCGCGTCCACCATGGTCTGGCGGTGGACGAACTCGCTCTGGAGACCCTTCAGGCAGGCTTCCCCGACAGATTGCGGAACCTCGATGAAAAAGCCCAGGAGGTTGTTGTGCTTGATCCGTAGGGTCCGGCAGCCGGTCTGCTCGGCGTAGCGCGCCTGCAAGGCGGCAATCACCTTGCGGGAATCCTGGCCCAAAGTTCGCGCCTCATCGATCTCCGGATGATAGCCCGCCCGCACGAAGCCGCCGTCGCGGCGGCTCAGCGGCAGATCGTCGGCCAGCGCCGCCCCCAGGGTGGCGATGAGGTCCGGGTTGGCCTCCGCCAAATGCTCGGCGAGCCGGGCGAGATCCTCCGGGAGGTCGGGAATCGCAGCGAGTCGGGCGCCGAGATCCGCCGCCACGGCGAGGCCGTCGCGGATGGCCGCGAGGTCGCGCGGTCCCGCACGGCCGAGGCCGGTTCGCGACAGCGCCCGGGCGAGGTCGGGGGCCCGCGCAAGGGCGTCGCGCAGGCTGCCGCGCAGGCGGCCGTCCTCGACCAGATGGGCCACCGCCGCGTGCCGCCGGGTAATGGCGTCGAGATGGGTGAGCGGGCCGGCCAAGTGCTCGGCCAGCAGCCGGGCACCATTGGCCGTCACGGTCCGGTCGATCGTGGCGAGCAGGCTTCCCGTCCGCTCGCCCGACAGGGTGCGGGTGAGTTCGAGATTGGCGCGCGTCGCCGCATCGATCGCCAGGGTCGCGCCGCCATCCTCGCGGGTCGGAACCGTGAGCGGTGGTCGCGCGGCGAGCTGCGTGCGGGCGATGTAGAGCAGCGCGGCCCCGGCCGCGGCGATCTCGGCCCGGGTGAACTGGCCGAACCCCTCCAGGGTCGAGACCCCGTACTGCTCGCGCAGGCGCCGCTCGGCGGCCGCGGGCTCAAGCTCGGCCTGGGCCAGGGGCACGATCGCGGCGCGGCTCTCCTGCCAGATTCGCGCGAGGGCCGGATCGGCGTGGATCGCCTCCGACAGGACGATCTCCCGCGGGTCGTGCCGGGCGATGGCACCGGACAGGTCGCCGCCCGCGACCTCGCTCAAGGAGAAGCGGCCGGTGGAGATGTCCACCGCGGCGAGGCCGTAGGCGACGGCACCCTCCCCGGTCTTCCGGCGGCCGATCGCCAGGAGCAGGTTCGCCTGGGCCGGGTCGAGGAGCCGATCCTCGGTGATCGTGCCGGGGGTGACGAGCCGCACGACCTCGCGGCGGACCACGGATTTCGGCCCACGCTTCTTGGCCTCGGCCGGATCCTCGGTCTGCTCGCAGACCGCCACCCGGTGACCGAGGGCGATGAGGCGATTCAGATAGTCGTCGGACCGGTCGACCGGCACGCCGCACATCGGGATCTCGCTGCCCGCGTGCTTGCCGCGCTTCGTCAGGACGATGCCGAGCGCCCGGGACGCGATCTCCGCATCCTCGAAGAACAGCTCGTAGAAGTCGCCCATCCTGTAGAACAGGAGGCAGTCCGGATTCGCAGCCTTGATCTCGATGTATTGCGCCATCATCGGCGTGGCGCCGGCCGGGTCCAGACCGGGCGTGGGCGTCGTATCGGCGGCGGGGCGGACGGCGGTTCGGGCCATGCCGCCTCTTAGCAGAGCGTCGACGGCGAATCAGGCCGATCAAGCCGACGCAGCTGGGGAGAAGGCGTATCGCCGGTGGATGGCGCCCGGATCCGACGCACGCAGCGCGGGTCCGAGCGCCATTAGGAACTCAGTGGCGCGGGCCGCCCGTGGTGTTGCCGAGCTGCTGCTGGTAGCCGGGGCGCGACGGATTGCGGGCGTTCGGGTCGCCGTGGCGCATCGTGTTCATGCGCCGCATCCGGCGGTGGTGCCGGGCCGAGTGATGGCGGTGCATGCGGTAATGCCGATGCATCGCAACGGTCTCGACCATATCAGATCCCGCCAGACCGGGCTGCGCCATCGCCGGCGCGGCCTGCGACGCGACGGTTCCGGCCAGAAGGCCACCGAAGACCACACCCGCGGTTAGAAAAGAACGAACAGACATCGTGGAGTAGCTCCGATCAGCTTCTATGAGCCACCAGCTAAGAAACAAGTGATCGTAATGTTCCGGATCAGGGCGTTAAAAATAATACCCGTTCTTTGGACGGCGTGCGGACCGATGCGGCAGCCGTCGCGTCTCCGGGCGGGACGGTGCCGGGATCGGCGATACCCGTCCGTGCATTGATTTCGGCTCTCACCTCAGCCCGGGCGGCGGGCAAGAAGCCGTGTTCGCTCGGTGGTTCAGAACACGGGTTCAGCACAGGAAGGTGCGGAGGTCGGCGCTGACCGAAGCGGGTTCCTCATGCGCCAGCCAGTGGCTGGCCTGCGCGTACCATTGGATGCGCCCCGCGTCGCAGAGAGCGAGACTGGCTTCCGCCAAGCCGGATTGTAGCGCGGTGTCCCGTCGCCCCCAGAGGATCAACGCCGGGACGCGGACCCGGGGCGGCCGCTCCCGGGGAAGTCGCACCAGGGCCCGGTACCAGTTCAGCATGCCGGTCATCGCGTCCGGCTGCAGCCACGCCTCGACGTAGCGGTCGAGGTCGGCCTGCGCGAAGGCGCCGGGGCGGCTTGTGGTCGTCAGCGCGCGGCGCAGGGCCCGGCAGCGATCGGCCGTGAGCAGCCGTTCGGGCAGGTGCGGGATCTGGAACAGGCCGACATAGGTGCTGCGCAGCCATTGGCCCGGATGGTGCCGCATGTAGGTGCCGACCACGGCGGGATGCGGCGCGTTGAGGATCGCCAGCCGGTCGATCCGCTCGGGATGGCGGCTCGCCACCCACCACGCGACGAGGCCGCCCCAATCATGGCCGACCAGGCGGACCGTGGGAGCGCCATAGGCGTCAGCCAGGGCCAGAACGTCGCCTGCCAGACGATCCAGGTGATAGGCGGCGATCCCCGCGGGCTTGTCGCTGAGGCCGTAGCCGCGCTGGTCCGGCGCGATCACCCGCAGACCCGCCTCGGCGAGAGGCCCGATCTGATGGCGCCAGCCGAACCAGAATTCGGGAAAACCGTGCAGCAGGATGGTCGGCGGTCCTGTCTCGGGACCCGCCTCGGCCACGTTCAGGCCCACCTCCGGCAACTCGACCCGGCGCAACCTCACACCCGCGACGGTCATGGTCTCGTGCGCTCCGTCCTGCCCGCCTCGCCGGCGGCGGAAAACGCCTCCGCGTCCAGATCCGATCCGCTCAGAAGCCGAGCGCGCCGCAGGTTTCCGCCTCCGGCGAGAGCTGGTCGCGCAGGCGCTCCGGCGCAGTCCGGGTCCAGAGGCACAGGAGGACGAAGGCGGCCCCGTGCAGCAGGGCGTGCGGTGCGGAGCGATCGTCCGGAGCGGTCCGGTCCCGCTCGGAACCGGTCACGGTGTCGGTCGGAGGCGTCGCAGTGTGGGGCATGGCTCTGATCTCCAAAGGACATCCTGCAGGAGACATCGTCACCGAATGCCCGGAGTTACAGGGCCGAGGGACCCGCGCGTGCGCCGCCGCACGCGGACATCTCAGCGCACCGGGTCCAGCCAGCGCGCGAGCCTCCCGGTCGCAAGGCCGGCGCGGGTTTCCCGGTAGCCGAGTTCCGCCGATTCGCGGAAGCGCGACCAGGCGCGCAGATCGATGCCGGAGAGCTGTGGCTTGAGCACGGCGGTCGCGTGCGCCGCCGCCATCAGGCTCTGAGCGTCGCTCGACACGGTGGCGGCGCGCAGCAGCAGCGGTGCCAGACCCGGCATCGCCAGCGGCGAGCCGATCAGCTTGCGTACGAGCCGGCCGCTCCAGCCGCGCTGCGGAATGTCCTGGAACGCCCGGTCGGTCCCGACATCGACGGCCAGAACCGGTCCGCGCTCCAGCCCGGCGGCGACATCCGCCGGCAGGTTGTTCATCATGCCGCCATCGACCAGGACGCCCTCGTCGCAGAGCACCGGCGGCAGGAGGCCGGGAATCGCGATGCTGGCCCGCAGGGCTTTCGGCAGGTCGCCCGAGCGATGCACCATGGTGCTGCCGGTGGTCAGGTTCGACGAGACGCAGAAGAACGGCAGCCAGAGATCCTCGATGCACACCCCCCCGTAACGCGCCGCGAGACCGGTATCGACCTTGGCGCCGCGGGTCAGGGCGTGCAGCGGCAGCGTGTAGTCGTTGATCGGATTGCTGGTGGCGAAGAACGCCTCGATCTGCGCCTGGATCTCCGCGACGTTCCAGCCCATGGCGAGGCTCGCCGCAATGATCGCGCCCATGCTGGTCCCGCCGACGAAATCCGGCGTGCAGCCAACCTCGTCGAGGGCCTTCAGCACCCCGAGATGGGCCAGCCCGCGCGCTCCGCCCCCGCCGAGGACGAGGCCCCGTGCGGCGCCGCTGGCGAGCCGGGCGAGGCGATGCAGATCGCCCCGATTGCCGTCTCGAAGCTGGATTCGCATCGCGGCAGGCAGGGCGGCGACCTCCGGATGCAGGGGCTTCGGGCGCCGGGCCGCCGGATCCTGGCGGACGACGAGATCCATCCGGATCCAATCGGAGCGGACCCGGTCGAGATAGGCTGCCGCGCCGGGCCGCGGCGGCGCGCCGGGCTCGGCCAGGAGCAGGACGTGGTCGCCGCGCCGCTGGCTCTGCCGGCACCAGGGGCAGTCGATGTCGTGCGCTGCGAAGATCGTGCGCGCATGGCCGCCCTCGAAGGCCTGGAACCAGGCCTCGTCAGCCCCCTCCGGCCAGTCGGTGAGACAGCCGGTTGCGCCGGGCAGCAGGGCGTCGAAGGCCCCGGCGAGTTGCCGCGCAACATGGGCCGGATCGGGCCCCTCCGTCACGGCCAGGATCGTGAAGATTCGCGGCGCATGGTGGACCGAATGGCCATCGTAGATCGCCCGCAGGCGGTCGGCGAGCATCCGGGCGAAGTAGAGGAGCGTGTGCGGATGCTCGGCGATGACCGCCTCGAAGGCATCCCGGGTGAGCCGCAGGAGATGCGAATCGCGCAGGGCCACCACGGTGGCCGCCCGCGGAGCGTCCGACAGCAGGGCCATCTCGCCGAAGGTTTCGGGGGGGCGCAGGCGCGCGATCCGGGTCGGCCGACCGGCGTGGTCGCGGGTTGAGACGCCGACCACGCCGGAGACGAGCGTGTAGAGGGCGTTTCCGGTCTCGCCCTGCTCGAACAGGATCCGGCCACCCGGAACCGCAACCGGCACCATGCGGGCCCGAACGGCCGCGACCGCCGCCGCGTCGAGCCCGACCAGGAACGGGATCTCGGGGGCGCTCACCCTGCCACCGCCGCGGCGATCGTCTGGCGCAGCCCTGGCGACACACTGAGCCCCATCGTTCCGTCCCCCTCCCCGTCCGGCGCGCGACGCGCCACCATAGAGCAGGCGTCCCGTCGCTCCGCACCGTGACCGCGGCGCGCATCTGAAACGCTGATCTCTTCGCGCCGCGCCGGCCATCCGCTACAGGCGGAGCAACGCCGGAACCGGGAGGAACGCATGTCGACGGCTGAGCGAATCGCGATCGTGACCGGGGCTGGGACGGGAGTCGGCAAGGCTGCCGCCCTGGCCCTCGCCGGCGCCGGATGGCGCGTCGTGCTTTCGGGGCGGCGTCGGGAGCCCCTGGACGACGTCGCGGCGCAGATCGGCGACGGGGCTCTCGCGGTGCCCACCGACGTGACCGATCCCGACTCGATCGCCGCCCTGTTCGCCCGCACGCGGGCGGAATTCGGCCGCCTCGACCTGCTGTTCAACAATGCCGGCATCGGCGCCCCGGCGGTTCCGCTGGAGGATCTGCCGCTCGAGACTTGGCGGCAGGTGGTCGATACCAACCTCACCGCCCTGTTCCTGTGCACGCAGCATGCCTTTCGGATCATGCGCGATCAGAATCCCCGGGGCGGCCGGATCATCAACAACGGCTCGATCTCGGCGCACGCGCCCCGGCCGAATTCCATCGCCTACACGGCGACCAAGCACGCCGTGACGGGACTGACCAAGGCGACATCCCTGGATGGGCGCGCCTATGACATCGCCTGCGGACAGATCGACATCGGCAATGCCGACACGCCCATGGGCGGAAAGATGAAGGCCGGTGTCCCGCAGGCGGACGGCTCCCTGCGTGCCGAGGCGGTGATGGATCCCGACCATGTGGGTCAGGCGGTGCTCTCGATGGCGAGCCTGCCGCTGGAGGCCAACGTGCAGTTCATGACGATCATGGCCACCAAGATGCCGTTCGTCGGGCGCGGCTGAGCCGCCCCGGATTCGCGACGGTCGGCCGCCGTCGATGGGCGGCCCCAGTCATGCCGGTGCCGTCCAGGTACGCCTCCTGCGGTGCGTTTGCAGCGCTACGCCCAGAACTGACCGGACATGGTCGCGCCGGTCGCCCCGCGGCCCCATGGTCGAGCCTCGTTCCAGGGGCGGATCGCCATCGCGGCCGCCGGAACGTCGCTGATCACGCGAAGCACGCACAGCGCGTTGCGCATGAAGGCGACCCCTGAATCGATCCGGCGAGCCGGCCGGGCCGATCACGTCGTCGCAATCTTCCCCTGTCCGGTCGGGATGCCGCCCAGCACGGCGACAGCGAAGCGGTGACCCCGACAGGCGACCTCGTCGTGTCCGATGGTCGCCCGATCGTGGCCGAGAGGCGGCCGTCAGCGCCCTGACACTCGACCTGCCGCGCATGGCTCTCGCGCCCGTCAAAGCCACGTATTTTTGACGCGCAAAGCCAGGCGGGCCGATTGACGGCCCAATTCATAACTCATACAAATCGGTCACGAAAAACGGGTTGGATGCAGCCAATTCCATAGGAGAGGAGATAGCGCGTCTCGCGCGCTGACGTCGGCGGTTCCGGGAGGCGACGTTCCGAAGAGCCCGATGTCCAGTTTAAAAGTCTCAATGGTCCCGGCGAATAGATATGTGCAGCCGTTTCTCGCGCCACATGTCGGCTGTATCGCAGTGGATGGCCGGGTGCATCAGCGTTTGTACCAATAAAACGGTTCGTTGAGTTTGTATTTCGCGATCTCGGCAAAGCGAGATCGTCAATTTGATCGGATAAATATAACTATAAGAATGGGGAAAATCATGATCGTCAAGCAGTGGATTTCCGGGATAGCCAAGAAGAAATTGCGCTCTGGACCGTCAATCCTGAGTGCTGCGCTTCTGGGGGTGCTCGCCGTGACATCAACACAGGCCGCGGGCAGCGATCCCATCGGTGTCGCCATGCCGACGAAATCCTCCCAGCGCTGGATCGACGACGGCAACAACATCGTCCGATTGCTGAAGGCCAAAGGCTACAAACCCGACCTGCAATACGCGGACGACGACATCCCGACGCAGCTCGCCCAGATCGAGAACATGCTCACCAAGGGGGCAAAGATCTTGGTGGTCGCCTCCATCGACGGCACGACCCTGAGTGATGTCCTGGCCAAGGCGCATGAACGGGGCGTCACGGTCATCGCCTATGACCGGCTGATCAAGGGAACGCCGAACGTTGATTACTATGCGACTTTCGACAACTATAAGGTAGGCGTTCAGCAGGCCACGTCGATTGTCGACGCCCTCGGACTGAAGGAGGGCAAGGGGCCCTTCAACATCGAGCTGTTCGGCGGTTCGCCCGACGACAATAACGCTTACTTTTTCTACGACGGCGCCCTGTCGGTGCTGAAACCCTACCTGGATTCGAAGAAGCTCGTGGTCCGCTCGGGCCAGTTCGGCATGGACAAGGTCTCGATCCTGCGGTGGGATCCGGCGACTGCCCAGGCCCGGATGGATAACCTGCTCTCGGCCTATTACGGCACCGCGCATCTCGATGCCGTGCTGTCGCCCTATGACGGCATCTCCACGGCCATCCTCTCCTCGGTGAAGAGCGTGGGCTACGGGTCCGGCGGTGTGACGTTGCCGGTGGTCAGCGGCCAGGATGCCGAGCTGCAATCGGTCAAGTCGATCATCGCGGGCGAGCAGACGGCCACGATCTTCAAGGACACCCGGGATCTGGCGAAAGTGACGGTGGCGATGATCGACGCCATCGAGGCTGGCCAGCAGCCCGAGGTCAACGACGTGAAGACCTACAACAACGGCAAGAAGATCGTCCCGTCCTACCTGCTGACGCCGGTGATCGTCACCAAGGCCAACTGGAAATCGGCCCTCGTCGATACGGGCTACTACACCCTCGACCAGCTCAAGTGATCGAAGCCTGGCCGGAGCCCGCCGGCTCCGGCGATTCCCATCCTCGCGCCGCACGAGCCGGCGCGGGGGCCGAAGGTGCAGTCCGAGCTGGTAGGCGTCGCATGCAGCCCGTCCTCGAAATGCGGGGAATCTCCAAGACCTTCCCCGGCGTGAAGGCCCTCGACGACGTCAACCTCACCGTCGAGCCCGCCGAGATCCTCGCCCTCGTTGGCGAGAACGGTGCCGGGAAATCGACGCTGATGAAGGTTCTGAGCGGCGTCTATCCCCACGGATCCTACGCGGGCTGCATCACCTATGAGGGCCGGCCCGGCCAGTTCCGGAACATCTCCGACAGCGAGCGCCTCGGAATCGTCATCATCCACCAGGAACTGGCCCTGGTCCCCTATCTGTCGATCGCCGAGAACATCTTCCTCGGCAACGAGCCGGCCCGCTTCGGGATCATCGACCGGGGCCGGGTTTCCGCCCGGGCGCGTGAGCTGATGGCGATGGTGGGCCTCGATGAGAGCCCCGACACCCTCGTCACCCATCTCGGTGTCGGCAAGCAGCAACTCGTGGAGATCGCCAAGGCGCTCTCCAAGGAGGTCAAGCTGCTGATCCTCGATGAGCCGACTGCGAGCCTCAGCGAGACGGACAGCGAAGCCCTGCTGCGGCTTCTGCTGCGCTTCAAGGCGCAGGGCATCGCCTCGATCCTGATCTCCCACAAGCTCAACGAGATCGCGAAGGTGGCCGACCGGATTACCGTCCTGCGCGACGGCACCACCGTCGAGACCCTCGACTGCCGCAGCGGCGCGGTCGACGAGGACCGCATCATCCGGGCCATGGTCGGTCGCACGCTGGAGCACCGCTATCCGGTGCGGACGCCGCGAATCGGCGACCTTCTGATGGAGGTCTGCGGCTGGACCGTTCACCACCCGCTTCACGGCGATCGCGCGGTGGTGCGCGACGTCAGCCTGACCCTGCGCAGGGGCGAAATCGTCGGGATCGCCGGCCTGATGGGCGCGGGCCGAACGGAACTCGCCATGAGCCTCTTCGGCCGCTCCTACGGTCAGGGCGTCCGCGGCAACGTCCGGATCGACGGCGCCGAAGTCGACGTCTCGACGATCGACCGGGCGATCGCTGCGGGCATCGCCTATGTGACCGAGGACCGCAAGCAGCTCGGGCTCGTGCTGGGCGAAGACATCGCCCGGAACACGACCTTGGCGAACCTTCCCGAAATCTCGACCGCGACGGTGATCGACGAGGAGGCCGAGCAGCGGGTCGCCGGCGGCTATCGCACCAAGATGCGCATCCGCTCCTTCGGGGTGACGCAGCAGACCGTCAATCTGTCCGGCGGCAACCAGCAGAAGGTCGTGCTGAGCAAGTGGCTGTTCACCCAGCCCAAGGTGCTGATCCTCGACGAGCCGACCCGGGGCATCGATGTCGGCGCCAAGTACGAAATCTACAGCATCATCAACGAACTGGCCGACGACGGGCGCGGTGTCCTGATGATCTCTTCGGAGATGCCGGAGCTGCTCGGCCTCTGCGACCGCATCTACGTCATGAACGAGGGACGCTTCGTCGCCGAGTTCTCGCGCGCCGAGGCCAGCCAGGAAGCGATCATGCGCGCGATCATGCGCTCCAAGGGCCTGAACGGATGACCGACATCACGATGAGCAAGTCCATGCTTCCCGGCGGCGACGTTGGCGGCGACACGGCCGCAAGCGAGCCGCGGGGCCGACGCGGCCGGCTGCCGATGGCGCAGTTGCGGACCTACGGGCTGCTCTTCGCGCTGGCGGTGATCACGGTGTTCTTCGAAGTCGCCACCGGCGGCGTCCTGTTCCAGCCGCTGAACCTGACGAACCTCATCCTGCAGAACAGCTACGTCGTCGTGATGGCGCTCGGGATGCTGCTCGTCATCGTGGCCGGCCACATCGATCTGTCGATCGGATCCGTGGTCGGCTTCGTCGGCGCGCTCGCAGCGCTGTTGATGGTCCGCTTCGGTTTCGACCCGCTCTCCGCCTCCGTGCTGTGCCTCGCGGTCGGCGCGGTCATCGGCGGATTGCAGGGCTACTTCGTGGCCTATCTCGCCATACCGAGCTTCATCGTCACCCTGTCCGGAATGATGGTGTTTCGAGGCCTGACCCAGGTGCTGCTGCAGGGCACCTCCATCGGCCCCTTTCCGGAGGTGTTCCAGCTGCTGGCCAAGGGCTTCCTCTCCAACTTCGCCGGACCCGCGACGTCCCTCCTGATCGCGCTTGTCTTCGTCGCCTCGCTGGTCGGTTTGAACTGGCGGCGGCGGCAGGCGCAGGTGAGGACCGGAGAGGCGGCGCAGAGCTTGGCGAGCTTCATCGGCCGCAACGGTGTCACCGCCGTCCTCATCCTTGCCTTCGCGTGGCAGATGAGTGCCTATCGGGGCCTGCCCAACGTCCTGCTCGTCCTGCTGGCGCTGGTGATGCTCTACGGCTTCGTCACCACGCGGACGACGATCGGGCGCCGGATCTATGCGCTGGGCGGCAATATCAAGGCAGCCCGCCTCTCCGGCATCAAGACCGAGCGCCTCACCTTCCTGACCTTTGCCAATATGGGTGCGCTCGCCGGCCTCGCCGGCATGATCTTCGTCGCCCGGCTCAACACCGCGAACTCGAAGGCCGGCGTCGGCTTGGAGCTCGACGTGATCGCGGCTTGCTTCATTGGCGGCGCCTCGGCGGCCGGCGGCATCGGCAAGGTGTCGGGCGTGGTGATCGGCGCGTTCATCATCGGCATCATGAACAACGGCATGTCGATCCTGGGAATCGGCGTCGACTGGCAGCAGGTGATCAAGGGCGTCGTACTGCTCGCCGCCGTGTGCCTGGATGTCCACAACAAGAACAACCGGCTATGAACAGCCGGTCCGCGCCGCGACAGACCGAGACCGGACCACGTCCGCGCAAGCGGCGATCGGCCCGCGCGGGTCCGCTTCCCCCGCATCCGAATGGAACGGTGCCGCTCTGTGCCGGCGCGCTGCGGGCGCAAGGCCCGCAGCTCCACGGGTACCCACGTCCCGCAGGACTGTGCCGCCGTGCTGCTCTCGCGGTGGCGCGTTGGGCCGACGAAGCCGCCGCGCCTGAGCCGGGGGCTTCACCCGTCCGGCCTTCCTCGGCCCCCCGGATCGAACCGACAGGGGACGGTACTGCTGAAACGCTCAGGTCTTGCGCGCCACCGTGAAGCGGGCGGCGTCCCGCAGGATGCGTGCGCCCTCGCCCCAAGACGAGACCGCGTCCTCGCAGACGCCGACGAGGCGGTCGCATTCGGCGCGCGCGCCGTCGATGCCGAGACGATCGACCAGCGTCGCCTTGCCGGCATCCTTGTCCTTGCCGGTGGCCTTGCCCATGGCCTCCGGCGAGGCCTCCCGGTCGAGGATGTCGTCGGCGATCTGGAAGGCCTGGCCCAGGGCGAGGCCGTAGCGCAGCAGGGCGGCCCGCTGGCTCTCGTCGGCGCCCCCGACGATTGCGCCGGCCTCGACCGAGAAGGCCAGGATCGCCCCGGTCTTCATCGCCTGCATCCGCAGGGTGTCGTCCACGTCCATGTTGGCAACGCCGAACCGGCCCTCGGCGGTGAGGTCGAGAAGCTGGCCGCCGACCATGCCGCCCAGGCCCGAGGCACGGGCAAGGCCGAGGACGAGGTCGGCGCGGATCCGCGCCTCCGGCTGCCAGGTCGGATCGGCCACGATCTCGAAGGCCAAAGTCTGCAGGGCGTCGCCGACCAGGATGGCGGTGGCTTCGTCATAGGCCTTGTGCACCGTCGGTTTGCCGCGGCGCATGTCGTCATCGTCCATAGCCGGCAGATCGTCGTGGACGAGACTGTAGCAATGGATCAGCTCGACCCCCGCCCCGGCGGCGAGGGCCGCAGCTTCGGATCCGCCCAGCATCCGCGCCGTCTCGATGGCGAGGAACGGCCGCAGCCTCTTGCCGCCGCCGAGCACCGCGTGGCGCATGGCCTCCATCAGGCGGGACGGCCGTGCGATCTCGCCGGGGCCGACGTCCGGTCCGAGGCGCTCGACCAGGAAGGTCTCGACCTTCCCGGCGACCTCCGTCAACCTGTGGGTAAAATCGACGGCTGGCGTGCCTGCCTTGACCGAACCGGTCGGTGCCTGCGTTGAGGGGGTCGGGGTCATCGGGCGCTACGTCCGGTCCTGGCCTTAGAAACCAATCGAGCGTCAGTTGAGCGGGAACGAACTCACGGTGGATGGGGCGGGACGCAGGCGAGAGACGGCAGGTCGTGACCTTCCGCTCGCGCGCCCGCGGCGCTCCCGCCCGGTCCGCCGGATCGTCGGGATGCTGCTCCTGCTCCCCGCGATCGGATTCGTCCTCACGCTGACGTTGGCGCTCGTCTATAGCGCGGTGATGCCGCCGTCGACCCTGATGCTCGGGCGGTGGTTGACGCTTCAACCGGTGAGCCGCGATCCGGTCCCGCTCTCGGGCATCGCGCCCGTCCTGCCGCTGGCGGTGATCGCCTCCGAGGATCAGCGCTTCTGCCTCGATCACGGCGTCGATTTCGGCGCGATCCGCGACGTGGTCGACGATGAGGATTCGCCGAGCCGCGGCGCCTCGACCATCGCCATGCAGACGGTCAAAAACGTCTTCCTGTGGCCGGGCCGGTCCTACATCCGCAAGGCGGTCGAGATCCCGCTGGCGCTGGCGCTCGACACGCTCTGGGGCAAGCGCCGGATGATGGAGATCTACCTCAACGTCGCCGAGTGGGGCGACGGTATCTACGGGGCGCAGGCGGCGAGCCGGCACTGGTTCGGCAAGGACGCGAGCCGGCTGACCCGGAACGAGGCCGCCCTCCTCGCCGCCGTCCTGCCCAATCCGATCACCCGCAGCGCCGGTCGCCCCTCTCCGGGCGTGCGCCGCCGCGCAGCGCGGATCCAGGCCATGATGGGTCAGATCGATGGGCTCACCGGCTGCGTGCGGCGGTAGCGGCCCGGTCCCGGTCAGGGGCGCGATCGTCGGCTGTCCCGGGGCCGCCGCTGACGGGACGGATGCCTGGCCAACAGCGGGTGAGCTTCAGTCGTGCGGATCCGGCTGAGTCCAGAGCCCCGGACCGAGCGTTGCGGCATCGTCCGTGCCGTGCGCCCGGACAGCCGCGCCGTCCGCAATCGGCGCGAGTCCGCAATCCGGTCTTCAGCGGCGGCGGATCGAACCATAGCCGATCCCGCTTTCAATCCGGGCGCGCTGCGTGCCCGTCTGAAGTCCGAAGGGTTCGCGCCGGGCGCGTCACTTTGTGTAAAGTACGCGTTGCGGGGCGTGCCGCCCCGCTGCAGCTCGGCGCGAACGTGTCCACAATCGGCCGCTGCCTTGTCGGCGAAGGGCGCTGCCTCGCGCCGCGCAACGAAATGCGTGATCGCCGTCCGACGCTCAGCTTGGCGTGAGAATTTCCCGCGTCGTACGGGTACTTCCCCGGCGTAAGCTCAAGATAAGGAATTGCTACGCCATTATATTGAGTTGATATTATGCGGCGAGCAATATGACATTGCGGCTTTAATGCAAATATTTTTATCGCAAATATCCCAAAAATCAGAAAATCTTATGCCAATCCGTGGGCAGGTTCTCGCGTTCTGTAATCGATTCGTCGCCGGCGCGCGGATCATGCCGAAACAGATCTTTCCACTGGTGCCCCTCCGGCACAATCGCCCGCGAACGCCCGATCTCCACGATATCGGCCGGATGGACGTCGGCCGGAACTGTGCCCGCTTTCACGAGGCGAACGGCGTGGCTGCGATCGCTGGTGAGGACCGTTGAGCGGATCATACGCGGAGCCGCCTTCGCAGAGTTGGGAGAGCCGCTTGGTACATCCCTCGGCCGGACCTGCTCACTCAAAGAGCATCGGGGTCGGCAGCGGTAGCAACGGCCGAATCCGGTCTGTAAGAGGAGCGTCACCCCCTGAGGACGCGGACCCACACACGATGAGCGATGCCGTCTACGACCTGAGCCTGGAGCGCATCGCCCTGATCCGCCGGATGGTCGTTGCCTGGGATGGCGCCGAGCCCGGGGCGCCGACCGTTCACCCGGCGGCGCCCTATGGCAGCCTGGATCGCGACGGCGACATCGCCAACGTCACCGGGGACGACGAGGGCGCCGAGGAGGAGCACCGGTCGCTCGAGGACGGCCTCGCCGTCTTCGTTCAGAACGCGCAGCTGAAGCCAGGTCGATACCAGTACCACAATGGCTTGGCGAAGCTCGATCCGGGCGCGGTCGGTGACGTTTTCCGGGATGCGGCGACCGGCGAGACGCCGGATGTCATCACCTTCGCGGTGACTCCGGAGCACCTTGCCTTGATCCCCCGGCTCAACGTCGGCTGGAACGCGGCGCAGGGTGTTCCGCACGTCGACCCGCAGCGGCCCTACGGCGAAGACGCCTCCTACACCGCCGCCATGACACGCCATCTCGCCGCGGTGGCCGGGGCGGCCGCGAACGACGACGACGATTCGGAGGCGCGGCTGGTGCGCCTCCATCGCGAGCTGCAGCCGGCCCTGCAGATCTTCCTGCGCTACGCCGATCTCGGGCCCGGCGCCTTCCGGCGGTCGGCTGCGGGCTGGCAGCCCGCCTGACGCGCTGCGGCGTCGGCGGGCCCCGGCGAGCCTCAGCCCTCGCGCTTCTTGCGCTGTGCCAGGGTGCGCAGCCGGAGCGCGTTGAGCTTGATGAAGCCCGCCGCGTCGCGGTGATCGTAGGCGACGGCGCCTTCCTCGAAGGTCACGAGATCCTGGTCGTAGAGCGAGTGCGGGCTCTCGCGGCCGATCACGTGGACGCCGCCCTTGTAGAGCTTCAGCCGCACCGTACCGGTGACCTTCTCCTGGCTCTTGTCGATCAGCGCCTGGAGCATCTCGCGCTCCGGCGAGAACCAGAAGCCGTTGTAGATCAGCTCCGCGTATTGCGGCATGAGCTGGTCCTTCAGGTGCGCGGCGCCGCGATCGAGGGTGATCGATTCGATGGCGCGGTGCGCCGGCAGCAGGATCGTACCGCCCGGTGTCTCGTACATGCCGCGGCTCTTCATGCCGACGAAGCGGTTCTCCACGAGGTCGAGCCGGCCGATGCCGTTGGCGCGGCCGAGTTCGTTGAGCTTCGCCAGCAGGTTCGCGGGCGACAGCGCCTCCCCGTCGATCGAGACCGCGTCGCCGCGCTCGAAGCCGATCGTGACGACGGTCGGCTGGTCGGGGGCCTCCTCGGGGGAGAGAGTGCGCGAGTAGACGTAGTCCGGCACCTCGATCGCCGGATCCTCCAGCACCTTGCCTTCGGATGAGGCGTGCAGGAGGTTCGCGTCCACCGAGAAGGGGCTCTCGCCACGCTTGTCCTTGGCGATCGGGATCTGGTGCTGCTCGGCGAAAGCGATGAGCTGCTCACGGGAGCGCAGGTCCCACTCGCGCCAGGGCGCGATCACCGTCACATCCGGCTTCAGGGCGTAATAGCCGAGTTCGAAGCGGACCTGATCGTTCCCCTTCCCGGTCGCTCCGTGGCAGACCGCGTCGGCTCCGACCCTCTCGGCGATCTCGATCTGCTTCTTGGCGATCAGCGGCCGGGCGATCGAAGTGCCGAGCAGGTAGACGCCCTCGTAGACGGCGTTCGCCCGGAACATCGGGAAGACGTAATCGCGGACGAACTCCTCGCGCAGATCCTCGATGAAGATGTTCTCGGGCTTGATGCCCAGCAGCTCCGCCTTGCGGCGGGCCGGCTCCAGCTCCTCCCCCTGGCCGAGATCGGCCGTGAAGGTCACGACCTCGCAGCCGTAGGTGGTCTGCAGCCACTTCAGGATGATCGATGTGTCGAGGCCGCCGGAATAGGCCAGCACGACCTTCTTCACGGGGCTCTTCGCGGGAACGGACATGCGACTTCCGGAACTGAGGCGGGGCGTCAGCGGCTTATCGCGGGTGTCACCGGCCTGCAACCGGCGCGCCGTCTCGCGCGTAGCTCTGATGGCGAGAGATCGGCCGCGTTTCGCCTCACGGTGGCCTTGCGGCCGTGCGAGAAATGGCGCGGGCGTTGCCAGTCGTCATCGCCGCAAGAGTGCATCGGAGAAGCGAAGTCTATGGCGCGCCAGCCAATTTTGGAGTTCTGGTACGAATTCGCCTCCACCTACTCCTACCTCGCCGCGATGCGCGTCGAGGCGGCGGCGTCCGAGGCGGGCGTGGCGATCCGGTGGCGCCCGTTCCTGGTCGGGCCGCTCTTCGCGGCGCAGGGCTGGACGACCTCGCCCTTCAATCTCTACCCGGCCAAGGGCAAGAACATGTGGCGGGACGTCGAGCGCGAGGCTGCACGGCTCGGCCTGCCGCCGGTGACGCGCCCCGCGCAGTTTCCGCAGAACAGCCTCAGTGCCGTGCGGGTGGCGATCCTGGGCCAGGACCAGGACTGGCTCGTGCCGTTCTCGAAGGCGGTGTTCACCGCGAGTTTCGCCGAGGGCCGCTCGATCGCGGAGCCCGCGGCCGTGGCCCAGATCGTCGATTCGCTCGGGCTCGACGGGACCCAGACCGTGCGCGCCGCCGCCGCGGAGGCCAACAAGACGAAGCTGCGGGTCAGCGTCGAGGAGGCGCGGTCCCGTGGGATCTACGGGGCGCCCACGTTCCTGGCCGATGATGGCGAGTTGTTCTGGGGCAATGACCGCCTGGAGCAGGCGCTGGCCTGGGCGACCGGCGACCGGCCGAAGGGGCTGCGGTAGCGCCACCGTCACGCCGATACGCCATCAAACCGACTCGCCTCCCTGGTTCTGGTCCGGCTCCGCTTCGGCGCGACCGGAGCGGGACCCCGATGCCCTGGACGTGTCCCATGCCTGTTTCCCGTCGCCTGATCCTCGCCGCCGCCGGCATCCTGCTGGGTTCGGGTTTCGGGCGGGCGGCTGCGCAATCCTATGGCCAGCGCGTCGCGGTCACGGGCGATGACGGCAAGGCGGTGGCGAACTCGATCCTGCCGGGCGAGATCACCGGGCAGATTCCGGCCTTGCGCGGGGTCACCTACGTGGGACCGCGGGACGCCGCGACCACGCTCTACGAATTCTTCGACTTCAACTGCCCGTATTGCCGGAAGGCCGCCGCCGACGTGGTCGCTCTGCATGCCGGCGACGCGGACCTGCGCATCGGGCTTGTCCACAACCCGATCCTGTCGCCGCAATCGGCTCAGGCCGCCAAGGTGATGCTGGCCGTGCAGCGCAAGCTCGGCTCGGACGCCGCCTGGCGCTTCTATCAGACGCTGCTCGGCAAGCCCGGCCGCATCGACGGGCCCGGGGCGCTCGCCGCCGCGGCCGCGCTGGGGATCCCCCAGGCGGAGGTCGAGGCGATCGCCGACAGCGAGGAGGTGCGCGCGGCACTCAAGAGCCAGATGCGCATGGCGGCGGATCTCGGCCTCTACGCGACGCCCTCCTACGTGCTCGGTAACAACGGCATCCTCGGCCATCCGGGCGCGCGCGCCATGGCGCAGATGATCGCGAGCGTCCGGCGCTGCGACCGGCTCGCCTGCTGAGGCAGCTCCGGCGTCACACTTCCGCCGTCGTCACGCGCTGCGCGGTGCGCCTGCCGTGTTGCGTGCGGCCATGCTGGCATGCTAGGCGGTCGCCGCGCCGCGAGGACAGGTCTTGACCCTGTCCGTTGCCGGCACGATCCCACGTCCCGAACGGTCACGCACCGCGCTCCTGCCGGAGCGCGCGGAGCGGGCGGGCAACCAGAGAAGAGAGCGACGGGTGGCGCAGAACGGTTCCGAGGCTGGTCCCCTGGTCGCAGGCGTGGCGGGCCGGTACGCTTCCGCCCTGTTCGAGCTCGCGCGCGACGAGCGCCAGGTCGACGCGGTCGCCCAATCCCTCAATCAATTCGACACGCTGCTGAAGGAGAGCGCGGATCTCCGCCGCCTCATCCGCAGCCCGGTCTTCAGCGCCGAGGAGCAGGCAGCCGCCATCGGCGCCGTGCTCGAAAAGGCGGAAATCGGCGGTCTCGCCGGCAACTTCATCCGCCTCGCGGCCGCGAACCGGCGGCTCTTCGCCCTCCCGGACATGATCAGCGCCTTCCGGAGTCTGGTTCAGGATTCGAAGGGGATCGTCCGCGCCCAGGTGCGGGTGGCCGAGAAGCCCTCCGACGCGGTGATCGAGGAGATCAAGGCGTCGCTGCGCGACATCGCGAAGGCCGAGGTCGACGTCGATCTCG
This sequence comes from Methylobacterium sp. 1973, assembly GCF_040545035.1. Classification (NCBI taxonomy): domain Bacteria; kingdom Pseudomonadati; phylum Pseudomonadota; class Alphaproteobacteria; order Hyphomicrobiales; family Methylobacteriaceae; genus Methylobacterium; species Methylobacterium sp. 1973. The sequence goes on along the minus strand of NZ_JBEPLA010000006.1, from coordinate 220,058 downwards.
TGGTCGATCCCAGCCTGATCGGCGGCCTCGTCGTGAAGATGGGCTCGCGCATGGTCGACGCCTCCCTCAAGACCAAGCTCAACGGTATCCGCCTCGCGATGCGGGCCGCGCGCTAAGCGCCCCCATCCGATCCGAACACGCATAGACGCATCAGCGACAGAGGCCCGAGTATGGACATCCGCGCCGCCGAGATCTCCGCGATCCTGAAAGAGCAGATCAAGAACTTCGGCGAGGAAGCCGAGGTCTCCGAGGTCGGGCAGGTCCTGTCCGTCGGCGACGGCATCGCCCGCGCCTACGGCCTCGACAACGTCCAGGCCGGCGAGATGGTCGAGTTCGAGTCGGGCGTGCGCGGCATGGCCCTGAACCTCGAGCAGGACAACGTCGGCATCGTGATCTTCGGCTCCGACCGCGAGATCAAGGAAGGCCAGACCGTCAAGCGGACTGGCGCCATCGTGGACGTGCCGGTGGGCAAGGGCCTGCTCGGCCGAGTGGTCGACGCCCTCGGTAACCCGATCGACGGTAAGGGCCCGATCGTCTCCACCGAGCGTCGCCGCGTCGACGTGAAGGCTCCTGGCATCATCCCGCGCAAGTCGGTGCACGAGCCGATGGCCACGGGCCTGAAGGCGATCGATGCCCTGATCCCGGTGGGCCGCGGCCAGCGCGAGCTGATCATCGGCGACCGCCAGACCGGCAAGACCGCCATCGCCCTGGACACGATCCTGAACCAGAAGCCCGGCCATGCCGCCGGCGGCGACGAGAAGGCGAAGCTCTTCTGCATCTACGTCGCCATCGGCCAGAAGCGCTCGACGGTGGCCCAGTTCGTGAAGGTGCTGGAGGACCAGGGTGCCCTGGAATACTCCATCGTCATCGCAGCCACGGCGTCCGACGCGGCCCCGATGCAGTTCATCGCGCCGTTCGCCGGCTGCGCCATGGGCGAGTACTTCCGCGACAACGGCATGCACGCCGTGATCGTGTATGACGATCTCTCCAAGCAGGCCGTGGCCTACCGCCAGATGTCGCTGCTGCTCCGCCGCCCGCCGGGCCGCGAGGCCTATCCGGGCGACGTGTTCTACCTCCACAGCCGCCTGCTGGAGCGCGCCGCCAAGATGGGCGACGCCGCCGGCAACGGCTCGCTGACCGCGCTGCCGGTCATCGAGACCCAGGCCAACGACGTCTCGGCCTACATCCCGACCAACGTGATCTCGATCACCGACGGCCAGATCTTCCTCGAAACCGACCTGTTCTACCAGGGCATCCGCCCGGCGGTGAACGTGGGCCTCTCGGTGTCGCGGGTGGGCTCCTCGGCTCAGACCAAGGCGATGAAGAAGGTCGCCGGCAAGATCAAGGGCGAGCTCGCGCAGTACCGCGAGATGGCCGCCTTCGCGCAGTTCGGCTCGGATCTCGACGCCTCCACCCAGGCGCTCCTGAACCGCGGCTCGCGGCTCACCGAGCTCCTGAAGCAGCCGCAGTTCTCGCCGCTGAAGATGGAAGAGCAGGTCGCGGTGATCTACGCCGGCGTGAACGGCTATCTGGACAAGATGCCGGTCAGCAAGGTCCGCCCGTTCGAGGACGCGCTGCTCAGCACGCTCCGCTCGAAGCACAAGGACCTGCTCGACTCCATCGCCGCCTCCAAGGACCTGTCGGACGAAAACGCCGGCAAGCTGAAGAGCGTCGTCGAGAGCGTCGCCAAGTCGATCGGCTGATGTGAGGCCCCTCCCCGCGGGGAGGGATCTTGGGTGGTGCAGGGGGATTGCGATCCGCGCTGCACCGCCCGAACTTCCGGCTCCTTCCCGCCGAGGGAAGGAGAGGCCCATAGAACGGACCTGGACCTCACCCGATGGCGAGTTTGAAGGACCTGCGCAACCGCATCACCTCGGTGAAGGCGACGCAGAAGATCACCAAGGCCATGCAGATGGTCGCCGCCGCCAAGCTGCGCCGTGCGCAGATGGCCGCCGAGGCGGGCCGTCCCTATGCCGAGAAGATGTCGGCCGTGCTCGGCAATCTCGCGGGTAGCCTCGTCGGCGGCGTCGGCGCCCCGCGGCTCCTGTCCGGGACCGGCTCCGAGCAGACGCACCTGCTCGTCGTGTGCACGGGCGACCGCGGCCTCGCCGGCGCCTTCAACTCGTCGATCGTCCGCCTCGCGGTGCGCGAATACGCGCAGAAGCTCGCCGCCGAGGGCAAGACCGTCAAGATCATGACGGTCGGCAAGAAGGGCCTCGACGCGCTGCGGCGGCAGTACCGCGACCAGATCGTCGAGAGCATGGACATCCGTGGCAACCGCCCGGTGGATTACGAGTTCGCGGCCGGGATCGCCGACAAGATCCTGACCCGCTTCGAGAACGGCGAGTTCGACGTCGCGACCCTGTTCTACTCCGAGTTCCGCTCGGTCATCTCGCAGATCCCGACCGCGCAGCGCCTGATCCCCGCGGAGCTGCCCGCGGTCGACACGACCGCGAAGGCTGCGGCCGGCAACGCCGCGCTGGAGTTCGAGCCCTCCGAGGAGGCGATCCTCGAGACGCTGCTGCCGAAGAACCTGACGGTGCAAATCTACCGGGCGCTCCTGGAGAACGCCGCCTCCGAGCAGGGCGCGCGCATGAGCGCCATGGATTCGGCCACCCGCAACGCGGGCGAGATGATCAAGAAGCAGACGCTGATCTACAACCGGACGCGTCAGGCCATGATCACCAAGGAACTCATCGAGATCATCTCGGGTGCGGAAGCCCTCTGAGGCTCCGCCACCTGAACGCACAGCTTGAAGGGTAGGTTAACGATGGCGAACACCGCACTCCCCGGCGCCGGCTCCAACAAGGTCGGCAAGATCACCCAGGTTATCGGCCCCGTGGTCGACGTGCAGTTCGAGGGCCACCTGCCCGAGATCCTGAACGCCCTCGAGACCAAGAACAACGGCGCCCGCCTCGTCCTCGAGGTCGCCCAGCAGCTTGGCGAGCACACTGTCCGCTGCATCGCCATGGACACGTCCGAGGGCCTGACCCGCGGTCAGGAATGCACGGACACCGGCGAGCCGATCAAGGTTCCGGTGGGCATGAACACGCTCGGCCGCATCATGAACGTCATCGGCGAGCCGATCGACGAGGCCGGTCCGGTCCAGGCCGACACCTACCGCGCCATCCACCAGCCGGCCCCCTCCTATGCCGAGCAGTCGACCGAGGCGCAGATCCTCGTCACCGGCATCAAGGTGGTGGACCTGCTCGCCCCCTACGCGAAGGGCGGCAAGATCGGCCTGTTCGGCGGCGCCGGCGTCGGCAAGACCGTGCTGATCATGGAGCTGATCAACAACATCGCCAAGGTGCACTCGGGCTACTCGGTGTTCGCCGGCGTGGGTGAGCGCACCCGCGAGGGCAATGATCTCTATCACGAGATGATCGAGTCCAAGGTGAACGTGGACCCGAAGGAGCATGGCTCCGCCGAGGGCTCCAAGTGCGCCCTGGTCTATGGCCAGATGAACGAGTCGCCCGGCGCCCGGTCGCGCGTCGCCCTGACCGGCCTGACCATCGCCGAGCAGTTCCGCGACGACGGCCAGGACGTGCTGTTCTTCGTCGACAACATCTTCCGCTTCACGCAGGCGGGCTCCGAGGTGTCGGCGCTTCTCGGCCGCATCCCGTCGGCGGTGGGCTACCAGCCGACGCTGGCCACCGACATGGGCGCCCTGCAGGAGCGCATCACCACCACGACCAAGGGCTCGATCACCTCGGTGCAGGCCATCTACGTGCCGGCCGACGATCTGACCGACCCGGCGCCCGCCGCCTCGTTCGCCCACCTCGACGCCACGACCGTGCTGTCGCGCTCGATCGCCGAGAAGGGCATCTATCCGGCGGTGGACCCGCTGGACTCGACCTCGCGCATGCTGTCGCCGACCATCCTCGGCGAGGAGCACTATGACGTCGCCCGCCGGGTGCAGCAGACCCTGCAGCGCTACAAGGCCCTCCAGGACATCATCGCGATCCTGGGCATGGACGAGCTGTCCGAGGAGGACAAGCTGACCGTGGCCCGCGCCCGCAAGATCGAGCGCTTCTTCTCGCAGCCCTTCTCGGTGGCCGAGGTGTTCACCGGCTCGCCGGGCAAGCAGGTCGCCCTCGAGGACACCATCAAGGGCTTCAAGGGCCTTGTGAACGGCGACTACGACGACCTCCCGGAGGCGGCCTTCTACATGGTCGGAACCATCGAGGAGGCCCAGGAGAAGGCCAAGAAGATGAAGGCCGCGTAAGACGACGCCCTCCCCTCCCCCTCGCGGGGAGGGATCGGGGGTGGGGATGGTGCAGGCGAAGCCGCTGCGCTCCATCCTGAACCACCCCCACCTCCAACTCCTCCCTGCACGGGGAGGAGAGCTTGTTGCGGATCCGGGATCGTCCTGAGATGGCCACCTTCCACTTCGATTTCGTCGGCCCCGAGCGGACGCTGTATTCCGGCGAGGTAAGCGCCGTGCAGTTGCCCGGCGTCGAGGGCGAGATGACGGTGCTGCCGGGCCACGCGCCCGTGCTGACCTCCCTGCGGGTCGGCGTCATCGTGGTCACCGAGAGCCAGGGCAGCGGCAAGCGGATCTACGTTCGCGGCGGCTTCGCCGATATCGGCCCGACGGCCGTGACCGTGCTCGCCGAGCGTGCTGCGCCGATCGAGGAGCTGACGCACGAATCCCTCGACCGCGACATCGAGGCCATCGAGATGCAGCGTGACGCCACCGAGGACCTGCAGAAGCGCGAGGAGCTGAACGGCCAGATCGTCCAGCTCCAGGAGACCAAGGCGCTCCTGAAGCTCTGAGCCTCGTTCAGCGGGCGCCCTCCAGCGCCCGCGCCAGGAGGTCGGCCCGCGCCTCGGCATCCGTCGGGCAGCCCAACTCCAGCCAGACTTTCCGCGCCGTGGCCAGCCCACGCCCGATCGCGGGACCCGGCGCCACACCGGCCGCGACCAGATCCGCCCCCGCCAGGGGAAAGGCCGGCGACGCCCCCTCCCCCTTGAGGGTTTCAAAGGCGCTGATCGCCGTCTCCGTTACGGCAGGCCTCGGCTCCCCGGCCAGGATCGCCAGCACGTCTGCCAGCCGCGACAGGCCGTGCCCGGCCGCAAGCGCCCGCGCCGCGACCCCATCCAGCACAGCACGTCCGTGGAGATCGGCCAGCGCTTCCGCGTAGCCGATGAGCTGTCCGTGCTCGCTCTTCGAGAGACGCAGCCGTTCGCGCAGCCGATCCGCGTCGTGCCGAGCCCCGACCGAGAGGGCCGCGAGGCGCATCACCGGAGACAATCCCGCAGCGGCGGCGCGCTCCAGCCGCCCGAGTTCACCGACGCCGCCGGTGATCCGCTGCAGCAGGCCGGTCGCGCTCAGCGTCGCCACCATGGCCGGACCGCCGGAGGCCGCCAGCAGCTTCAGGAACTCCGCGCGCACGCGCTCGCGGGAGAGCCGATCCAGACTGTCCCGCGCGGCCACACAGGCGGCGAGCGCCGCCGCATCGGGCGCCCCGGCGCCGAAACGCGCCTGAAACCGGAAGAAGCGCAGGATCCGCAGGGCGTCCTCGCGAATGCGGGTCGCCGGATCGCCGATGAAGCGCACCCGTCCGGCTTCGAGATCGGGCAGGCCGCCCACCGGATCGTGCGGCGTTCCGTCGGCACCGAGCGAGAGCGCGTTGATCGTGAAGTCCCGGCGCTCGGCATCGCGGAGGAAGTCCGTGCCGAAGCGGACGACGGCGTACCGTCCGTCGGTCTCGACGTCCTCGCGCAGGGTTGTGACCTCGATGGGCCCGTCTACGGTCACCAGGGTGATCGTCCCGTGCTCGATCCCGGTCGGCACCGCCTTGAGGCCGCGCGTCCGCTGCGCCGCATGCATCACCGCCTCGGGCAGCAGGGTGGTCGCCATATCGATGTCGGCGGTCTGCACGCCGAGCAGCGCGTCGCGCACGCAGCCGCCGACCAGGCGGGTCTCGGCACCGGGGGCATCCAGGGCCGCGAGCACGCGGCGCACGCCCGGGCGGTCGAGCAGGGCCATGAGACCGGCTTGGTCGAGCGCGCGGTTCACCGGAATCCACCGGGCACGAGGCGGCCGTTCTCCATGTGGGTGGGTACGTAGCCCGCCGGGCGACGCTCGGAGAACAGCCCCTCGTAGACGAGCGTGCCGATCACCACCGCCAGCCCGGCCAGGACGAGGCGGAACAGGTGCGGGTCCCAGTGCACCCGGCGCAGAGGGTTGCGGCCGGACAGCAGCAGGTAGACCAGGAAGAGGGCGAAGGGGACGAGGAAGAGGCCAAACTCTTCGAGGACGCGGCGCAGCATGCCTGGCAGCCTATCGCGCCGGGCGACCGACGTCGCCCGACTCCGTTTCCGGATAGAGCCGTTCCCGGAGATTGTTCAGGATCCCGGCGGTGACACCCCAGATCAGCCGCTCGCCGTAGGTCAAGGCATAGAACCAGCGCTCGCGGCCCTGCCAGGCGCGGGAGCGCAGGCGATAGCGTTCCGGATCCATGACAATCGGGAATGGCACCTCGAAGACGTCGGCCACTTCGGCAGGGTTCGGCGTCAGGATTACCTCGGAATCGACCAAGCCGATCACCGGGGTCACGAGAAATCCGGTGCCCGAGAGGTACGGGTCGAGATAGCCGAGCAGGCGCACGGCCGCGGGCAGCAGCCCGATCTCCTCGAAGGCCTCCCGCAGGGCCGTATCCGCGGGGCCGGGATCGGTGGGATCGATCTTGCCCCCCGGCAGCGCGACCTGTCCGGAATGGTCGCGCAGGTTGGCCGCCCGCATGGTGAGGATGAGGCTCGGACCGTCCGCGCGGCGCACGACCGGGACGAGGACCGCGGCCCGGCGATGGGGCGGCGGCGGCATCACGGCCGTGCCATCCGGATCGAGGCTGTGGTCGCCGCGGGGATTGGAGGTCGGATCGTCCGGTCCCGGCGGATCCGGCGACAGGCCGGCCGCAGCGCGGGCGAGAAACTCGGCGAGCGGGTCGCTCACGCGGCGGCGACCGGTGCGATGGTGTGGAAGGTGCCGCCGGCCCACAGGCCGAGCCAGGGCCTCCCGTCGACGAGGCGTTCCTCGGCGAGATCCACAAGGTCGTAGGTGAGCGCCCGGGTCACGAGCGCCCACAGCCCGCGGCGGACATGGAGGTAGGGCTTCAGGGCCCCGTCCGGCCCCTCCTCGAAGCGCAGGGCGTGCTCCGCGTCGACGCTCACCAGATCGTCGACATTGGTACGGAAGGAGAGGCGCCGGTCCGCTCCCGTGCCGTCGACGGCCATCTCGACGGCCACGAAGGCCGCATCCTCGACGGTGATCCCGACGCTTTCCACCGGCGTGACCAGGACAGTCCGGCCATCCGGCTCGCGCCGCAGGATGCTGGCGAACAGCTTGACCAGCTTGTCCCGCCGGATCGGCGAACCGTTGTGGTGCCACGTTCCATCGGCGGCGATGCGGATGTCGATGGCGCCGCAATAGGGCGGATCCCAGCGTTCCACGGGCGGCAGGCCGCGCTTGGGAAGGTCCCCGAGGGCCGCGCTGAGGCGGCTCAAGGTCGGGTCGGGGGCGGGATCCACGCTCATACCCATGACAGATAGCGTGCCGGTGCGCCGTCAGCCATGGCCGGCCGAAGGATCCAGCCGGATCCGGTCCCGATCGCAGGGCCGCGCTATCGGCCCGACGCACGCATGCGCGAAGGCCGGCTCACCGATCCGCGCCCTCTTTCCTGAGGCCCCGGCGGGGATGCCTCGACGGAGGGCTTCTGGGATCACACGCGGGCTGTTCGTTCGAGGCCCACTGCCGCGGGCACCTCAGCGAGAGGGCGTGGGCGGTGGGTCGGCTGCCGCGGAGGAGCGCTGCGGGGAGCGACCGAATCCTCAGGCCGGCCCTGCACCCTGCGTGTTCACCGTCAGCGCGTAGAGCGACTGGCTGGCCGCCATGAACAGGCGGTTGCGCTTCGGGCCGCCGAAGGTGAGGTTCCCGCACACCTCCGGCAGGCGGATCCGTCCGATGAGCTTGCCCTTCGGCGACCAGACGGTGACGCCGTTGTAGCCTACGGCCCGGCCGGCATTGCTCGAGACCCAGAGATTGCCGTCGACATCGGCACGGAGGCCGTCGGGGCCGCATTTCACGCCATCCACGATGCAATCCGAGAACAGGCGCTTGTTCGAGAGTGCGGCCCCGCCTCCGACATCGAAGGCGTAGATCTCGCCCTTGCCGCCAGGCCCCGTATCCCCCGGCCCCTTCCCCGTGGAGCAGACGTAGAGCGTCCGGTGATCGGGCGAGAAGCACAAGCCGTTCGGATCGGGCACCTCATCGTCGGTGAGCACCCGGTCGATCCGCCCCGACGGGTCGATGCGGTAGACCGCGTTGGGCAGCACCCGCCGCCGGGGCGCTGTCCCGGCCGGCTGGCCGAGCCGCGGGTCGAGATGGCCCTGCGGATTGCTCGGGCCGCCCGCCGCGTCCGGCAGTCCCTCGTAGAGCAGCGCTCCGTAGGGCGGATCGGTGAACCAGTAGGCGCCGTCCGGATGCTGGACCACATCGTTGGGCGAGTTGAGCGGCTTGCCGTCGAACGCATCGGCCAGGATCGTCGCCGCCCCGTCGAGTTCGTAGCGCACGACCCGACCGGTGGCGTGCTCGCAGCTGATCTGCCGCCCCTGATGATCGAAGCTGTTGCCGTTCGCGTTGTTGCTCGGCATCCGGAAGACGGAGACGTGCCCGTCTTCCTCCAGCCAGCGCATCTGCCGGTTGTTGGGGATATCGCTCCAGACGAGGTAGCGGCCGACGGCGTTCCAGGCCGGCCCCTCCGCCCAGAGGGCGCCGGTCCAGAGCCGGCGGATGGCGCTGTTCGGCACGATGTAGGGTTCGAAGGCCGGGTCGACCGCGACGACGTCCGGATCGGTGAAGTAGGTGGTGGGGGCCGCGCCGGGCCGGAAGTCGCGCGGCGGATTGGTCACCGTGCTGGGCGGCTCAGGTTGCGCCGCCGCTCCGTCGGGCGTTGCGGCGAAGGCCGCCAACCCCGCGAGGATCGCGCGTCGGGAGGGTCGAGCCGGACCGCGCTTCGCCTCGACGCCGGATGTATCGGTCTGCGACGATCGCATGCGATCCTCCATTGCGCACCCGGTCGGAACGCCGCGACGCGCGGCGGCAAGCTAGGACAGGTGTCCTGAAATGGTCAATCCGGGCGGCGGCGCAGGATCTTCCACACGCCGTCCGCCGAGGCCAGGAGGCGCGTGTCGTCGCGGACGTCGCCACGCATGAACACGAGGGAGCCGGTGCGCTTGACCACCTGCGGCCGGATCTCGATCCAGTCGCCGAGGCGGCCGACATCGATGAACTTCATCTCCAGCTGGATCGTCACGCAATTGGCGCCGCCCGCGGCCTGCATCGCGGTCTCGCCCAGCGCGCGGTCGGCGAAGCTCATGAGCATGCCGCCATGGACCACGCCGATCAGGTTGGCGTGCTTCTGCTCGGCCCGAAACGCGTAGGCGCCGTCGGTGCCGCGGACATGAAGTGGACCGACATGGGCGATGAAGCCCTTGTCCTCCACCAGCGCCCAGCCGGCGGCTGCGGGGTCGAAAGCGGTCGTCTCCGTGGTCATCGCGTCCGATCCGTTGGTGTCGATGCGGAGGAAGGGCGTTGCGGCCGTCAGGTTCCGCGCGGCTTGGCCCGGCGCGTCGGCGCCTCGCTGAGCGGATCCTCCGGCCAGGGATGGCGCGGATAGCGGCCGCGCATCTCGGACCGCACCGCCGCCCAGGATCCGCGCCAGAATCCGGGCAGATCGCGGGTGATCTGGATCGGCCGCTGGGCCGGCGACAGCAGGTGCAGGACGAGCGGGCGTCCACCGGCGCGGGGATGCCGGTCGAGGCCGAAGAGCTCCTGGACCCGGACGGCCAGGGCCGGTTCCTCGGCCGTGTAATCCACCGGGATGCGCGAGCCGGTCGGGACCTCCACGTGGGTCGGCGCCTCCGCGTCCAGCCGGGCGCGCAGCGCCCAGGGCACCAGGCTCTGGAGGGCGCCGGCGAGATCGTCCGCGGTGACCGACGCGAGGGTGGCGCGCCCCACGAGGGACGGCGCCAGCCACGTCTCCGCGGTTCCGGCCAGCACCGCGTCCGACAGGTCCGGCCAGGTGTCGCCCTCGGCGGCGTGGAGGAAAATCACCCGGGCGCGCCATTGCGCCAGGGCCGGCGTCCACGGCAGTCGCTCGATCCCGAGATCGGCGATGCCCCGCGCCAGGATCTCGGCGCTCTCCGGATCGGACGGCACCGGCAGCGGCCGTGACCCGAGACTGACCGCGCCGAGTCGCCGGACCGCCCGCGCCCGCAGGGCGGCGGCCTGCGGGTCGAAGGCAATCTCGGTGCGCGACTCGATCCGGTCGGCGAAGAGGCGCTCGATCGCCTCGGCCCCGATCGCCGCCGCAGCCAGGATCCGGGCGCTCGCGGCCGATCCCGCCAGATCGGCGATCACCAGATAGGTTTCGCGGGCGAGCGGGCTCGCCGGGTCGAGGCGACCGGCCCGTCCGCTCGCCATCACGAACTCGCCGTCGCGGCCGCGCGCCCGGGCCACCCGGTCGGGATAGGCGAGCGCCAGGAGCGGGCCGGCGGCGACCGGGCCGGCATCCGGGAGCGCGGAATTGCCTGCCCCGGCGATCCGGGCCCAGCCGTCGGCGAGCCGGCGCATGTCGGCGGCGCGTCCGCCGCGGTCGCGGCGGAACCGCTCGACCCGCTCGTCGAGGTCGAGGCTGTCCCCCCCGAGGCCGCGCTCCACCAGCACAGCGGCGAGGTCGGCGGCGGCCCGTGCGTGGCCGTTTCCGGCCGCGACCGTCACCATACGGGCGAGCCGCGGCGGAAGCGGCAGGGCTCGCAGGCGCGCGCCGACCGGCGTCAGGCGCCCATCGGCATCGAGCGCCCCCAGTTCGGTCAGCAGGGCGCGGGCCTCCGTCAGGGCCGGCGCGGGGGGCGGGTCGAGGAAGGCGAGCGTGCCCGGATCGGTCACGCCCCAGGCGGCGCAGTCGAGGAGCAGCCCGGCGAGGTCGGCGGACAGGATCTCCGGCCGCGTGAACGGTTCGAGGGCGTTGGTGCCGGCCTCGGACCAGAGGCGCCAGCACAGGCCCGGCTCGGTGCGGCCGGCGCGGCCGCGGCGTTGGTCCACCGAGGCGCGGGAGGCACGGGCCGTGACAAGACGGGTCAGGCCCAGGCCCGGCTCGTAGACCGGAACCCGAGCCAGTCCCGAATCGACCACGATCCGGACGCCCTCGATGGTCAGCGAGGTCTCGGCGATACTGGTCGCGAGAACGACCTTCCGGGTTCCGGCGGCCGCCGGGGCGACGGCGCGGTCCTGCTCGGCGGGTGTCAGCGCCCCGTAGAGGGGCGCGAGCTGCACGTCCGGTCCGACCTTCTCGGCCAGCAGGTCGACGGTCCGGCGGATCTCCGCCTGTCCGGGCAGGAACACCAGGATCGAACCGGGATCCGCCCGCAGGGCCCGCAGCGTCACCTCGGCGATCGAATCCTCGATCCGCCGGTTCGGATCGCGCTCCGCGTATCGGGTCTCCACCGGAAAGGCGCGGCCCTCGGAGGCGACCACGGGCGCGTCGTCCAGCAGCCGCGCGACCCGGGCGCCGTCGAGGGTCGCCGACATGACGAGGATCCGCAGATCCTCCCGAAGGCCGGCCTGCGCGTCGAGCGCCAGCGCGAGGCCCAGGTCGGCGTCCAGGGAGCGCTCGTGGAACTCGTCGAACAGGACCGCGCCGATCCCGCAGAGTTCCGGATCGTCCAGGATCATGCGGGTGAAGACGCCCTCGGTGACGACCTCGATCCGCGTCCGCGCCGAGATCTTCGAGCCGAGGCGGACCCGAAGGCCGACGGTCCCGCCGACCGGCTCGCCGAGCGTCTGCGCCATGCGGGCGGCCGCTGCCCGGGCGGCGAGGCGGCGCGGCTCGAGCAGGATGATCCTGCGCCCGTCGAGCCAGGGCGCCCCCAGCAGGTCCAGGGGCACGCGGGTTGTCTTGCCGGCTCCGGGAGGGGCTACCAGGACGGCGGCATTCCGCGCGGCGAGCGCGCGACGCAGATCGGGGAGCGCCGCCTCGATCGGCAGCATGGATGCGGAGCCGGCCATCGCGGCCGCTGATGGCGCGGCGCGGCGTCGAGCGCAACCGGCTTGGCTGGTCCGTGACGCCGCGCGGGTTTCGACACGGTCTTCGCCATGCGGACCCTGGCATATGGACAGCGCTGCCGCGATCGTGCGGCCTGACGGCACAACACCCAGAATGAGAGAACCGATGAACCCCTTCCGCCGCGCGCTGACGCTCGCCGCCCTCTCCCTGGCCCTGCCGCTGGCGACGGCCGCCGCGCAGGCGCAGGACCGGCTGCCGACCATCCCGCCGAAGGACTACAGCCCTGAGCAGAAGCAGGCGGCCGAGGCCTTCGCGCAGGCCCGGGGCAAGCCGCCCTTCGGGCCGTTCGAGCCGCTCATGTATTCCCCGGAGGTGATGACGCTGGCCCGGTCGATGGGCGACTACCTGCGCTTCAAGCCGAAGATCGGCACCACGCTCTCGGAACTGGTGATCCTGATGACCGCCCGCCGCTGGACGCAGGATTATGAATGGTACGTCCACGCGCCGATCGCCGAGAAGGCCGGTATCGCCCCCGAGATCATCGCGGCGATCCGCGACGGCCGCCGGCCTGCGAAGATGAGCGACGACGAGACCATCGTCTACGACTTCACCGCGGAACTGCAGGACACCAAGCGCGTCTCCGACGCGACCTTCGCGCGGGCCGAGGCCCGGTTCGGCAAGCCCGGTGTCGTCGATCTGGCGGCGATCTCGGGCTACTACACGTTCCTGGCCATGGAGCTGAACGCGGCGCGCTATGCGATTCCCGCGGACGGCAAGCCCCTGCCGCGCCTGCCCGAGTGAGCCGGCTTATCCACAGCCCGTCAGCTGGGAAATCGGTGTTTTCCACAGGGTTCGGAGGGCGTTGCGCGAACGGCCGGGGCGACGTTGACGGAACGTTAACCCTTATGGCTTGTTCTCTTTTCGTTCCCGGACGCAACGAAGGAGAACCCGATGCTGACCCAGGTCCTGGCCCAGCGCGATGATCACGTGTGCCCCGTCGAGGCGATCAGCACCGCGTATCTCGGCTTCGCCGGCGGCGATGCCGGCATCGCCCTGCGTTGCGCGATCGCCGACGCTCTGTCCGACCTGATGGAGGCCGAGCGGCGCACCCGCGAGCGCAGCCGCCTGATCTCCCGCGGGTACATCCGGACCGCCCCGGATCCGGAGGGCGCGCCGACAAGCTGAACAGTTGCTGCAGGGCGGCTTCAGCTTCGGTGCAGCGCGGGTTTGGCACTGTCTCTCTCGTGATCCGGGACGCCGCAGGCGGTCCCCGGTTTTCTGGAGACAGGTCATGACACGCATCGCTCTGCTCTCGGCCGCCGCGCTGATCGGCGCGGGCTCCCTGGCCTCCACGACCGCCGAAGCCCGCGGCGGCGGCGCCATCGCGGCGGGCATCATCGGCGGCCTCGCGGCCGGCGCGCTGATCGGCGCCGCAACCCAGGCCCATGCGGCGCCCGGTTACGGCTATGGCTATGCCGATTACGGATACGCCCCCGCCCCGGTGGCGGTACGGCCGGCCCCGGTCTACCGCGTCTACGAGGAGGATGCGCCGGTCTACGCCACACGCCGGACCGTGACGTACGAGCGGGTTCCTGTCGGCTACGGCCCCGCCCGCCACTGGCACGGTGACTGGGATGGCGGCTACGGTTATCGCGGCTGGTGAGTTTTAGGGAGCCCAGGGGCGCTCCGGGTGCCGTGACGGCGCCCGGGCGCGTGGCTTAAGACGGCGGCGGCATCGGGCCGATTCGGCCTCCGACACTCAACCGACGCATCCATGCTGGTCCACGAAGGCGAGACGCGCAGCCCGGCGGCCGACAGGGCGCTCGCCCTGTCGCTTGCGGGGGTGGCCGGCGCGCTGAACACCGCCGGGTTCTACGCGGTCGGCCTCTACGCCTCGAACATGACCGGGAACGTCTCGGCGATCTCCGACCGCACAGGCACGGGCGATCTCGTCCTCGCCGCGCAGGCCTGCCTGCTCGTGGTCCTGTTCGTGCTCGGGGCAACGACCTCGACCTTGATGATCCGGCGCCGCCGCCGGAAGGCCGGTCCCGGCGCATATGCCTACAGCGTCTGCGCGGAGGCGCTCCTCCTCGTCGCCGTGGGCCTGCTCGTCCTGCCGCTTGCCGAGCCGGTCCGGAGCCACACCCTTGTCCTCGGCCTGAGCTTCATCCTGGGCCTGCAGAATGCGGCGGTGACCAAGATCTCCGAGGCGCGGGTGCGGACCACGCACGTGACCGGCATGATCACCGATATCGGGATCGAGCTCGCGCGTTGGCTGGACCGCGACGCATCCGCGTCCGATCGGCTGAAACCGCATGATCCGGTGCGGCTGCGGCTGTATCTGTTGACCGTCGGCGCCTTCCTGGGCGGCGGCTTGGTGGGTGTGGTCGCGTATCGGCTCGTCGGCGTGGCGCTGCTGTTCGCGGCGGCCGCGGTCCTGGCCTGCCTCGCCCTGCCCGCCCTCAGGCGCTGATATCGAGAAGCTGGCCCATCATGCGGTCGGCGGTGCGCGCGACCGCGGCATTGAGCGCGAAGGCCGATTTGGACCCGACCAGATCCGCGGCGGCACTCGTGAGATCCACCTGGGCGGCGGGCGGCAGAGCCGTGTCGCCGACCGGGGCACCGCTCGCCGCGATGGTCTCGGCCGCCTTCCCGAGCCGGTCGGTGGCCCGGGTCATGCCGGTCGTGGCGGTCTGAAGGGCGTCGATCATGTCGGAATCTCCCCGCGGGCGATCCTGGCAGGGAGACGACAAGAGCCGGTTTCGGTGATCGCTCAAATGCGACCGATCCCGGCCGACCCGCGCCGCAGGCGTCTCAACCCCGCGGCGCACACACGGTGACCGGGGAGGCCCCGCCATAGGGCCGCTCCGCTTCGGCGATCTGCTTCGCGGCGGCCTCGCAGGCCTGCTTGCTGTTGAACTCGACCGATCCGATCGCGGAGCCCGAGCCGGCCAGCATGATGATGAGCACGTAGACCACGCCATTCTCCTCCGGCGCCCCGGTCCGACGGGCGGTGCGCGGGCTGGGTTTCACGGGGCTGCGAACCGGTTGCGACCGCACGGACGGGCGCGTCGCGATGGCGGGGTGGTGCGGACGGCGGGACTCGAACCCGCACGGCCTTGCGGCCGCAAGATTTTAAGTCTCGTGCGTCTACCGGTTCCGCCACGTCCGCATGCGCCCTCGGTAGCGGGGGCGGCGGGCCCGATCAAGCGTGGGGCGTCCAGCCGTAGAGCCAGGCGTAGCGGTCGCGCATGCCGTCCGGGCCGAGCCGGGCGATCACGGCGTTGCGCACGAGCGCCACCACGCCGCCGGCATGATAGGTGCGGCCGTTGCTCCGTGCCGCCTTCTGGACGCGTCGCACCCGGGCGGTCCGCGCGCCCGAGAACGCGGCGAGCGCCGCCGGCACATCCGCATGGTCCGCGAGGGCACGCGTCAGGACTGCGGAATCCTCGATCGCCAGGGCCGCCCCCTGCGCGAGGTAGGGCAGGACCGGATGGGCCGCGTCGCCGATCAGCGCGACCCGGTCGCGAGCGAGCGGACGCGCCACGGCCCGGTCGGCGAGCGACCAGACCAGCCAGGAATCCGGAAGGCTCAGAAGGTCGCGCAGCGGCCCGGCACAGCCGCGCAGATGCCCGCGCAGGACGGCCGGCTCCCCGAGGCGGCCCCAGCCCTCGTCGCTCACCGCCTCGGGAACGACCGCCACGACGTTGAGGAACTGGCCGTCCCGCACCGGGTAATGCACCACGTGCCGGCCTCGGCCGAGCCAGAGACCGGTCGCGGCGCCGCGCAACTCCTCCGGTACCGCCTCCATGGGGATCAGCGCCCGCCACGCTGCGGCCTGGCCCGGGCGAAGCGGCGCCGTATCGAGATGGGCGCGCAGGCGCGACCGAATCCCGTCCGCACCGATCGCGAGGTCGAAGGCGACATCCTGGGCACCGCTCGCGCCCTCGACGGTGAGGGCGGCCTCGGACGGTGTCTGGGCGACGGCCGTCACGGTGCGGCCCATCATCAGTCGGATCGCCGAACGACTGCGAAGCGCGTCGAGGAGCAGGGTCTGCAGGTCTGCGCGGTGGATGACGTAGTAGGGCGCGCCGAAGCGCGCCTGCGCCTGCGCGCCGAGCGCCACGCTGCCGATGCGGCGGCCGCTGTCGAGGGCCCGGATCTCCACCGACGGCGGCTCGCTCGCCGCCCGGCGCAGGGCGGCCGAGAGACCGAGGCCGGCCAGAACCCGGCTCGCATTGGGCGAGATCTGAATCCCGGCCCCGACCTCGCTGAAGCCGGTCCGGCGCTCGATTACCGTCACGGCATGGCCGGCATCCGACAGCGCCAAAGCCGCCGTCAGCCCGCCGATCCCGGCACCGACGATCCCGATCCGCAGAGATGGCCTGTCAGAGGGCACGGGGGGCGGCGCCTACTCCGCCGCGAGCTTGGCGTCGTCCCGCCACACGCAGGCCTGCGGCTCCGCCTCGTCGGCCTTCAGGCCGGCCCGGTAGCGGTAGAGCGTCGAGCAGTACTGGCAGATGATCTCGTTGTCGGCGCCCATGTCGAGGAACACGTGCGGGTGGTCGAACGGCGGCAGCGCGCCGATGCACATGAACTCCTTCACGCCCACGGTGATCACCGGCACGCCCGGCTCGTTGTGGAAGTGCGGTACCGCCTTGCCTGCCATCCGGCCCTCGCCTGCCCCGTGAACGATCGCGCGGCGAATCTGCCCGCGCGCGCCCGGGCGCCTCGCGGCCGCTTATGCCGCCAGCCCCGCAGCCGGCGCAAGCCTCGCTCCTCCTGCATCGGACGCGGCTTGGCCTCCAGCGCGCCGCACCGTACATAGAGCGACGCCCGATTGACGACGCCGCGAAAAAGTCCCGACCATGCAGCAGGAACAGGCCAGTGCGCAGGGTGCGCGCCGCGCCCCGGAACCGCCGATTCACGGTCCCGAGGGCTTCGAGGGCATGCGCCGGGCCGGGCGCCTCACCGCCGAGGCCCTCGACCTGCTCATGGAGGCGACGCAGCCCGGCGTCACCACCGAGGAACTCGACAAGCTCGCCTACACCTTCGCCATGGATCACGGCGCCTATCCGGCCTCGCTGCTCTATCGCGGCTATCCGAAGTCGATCTGCACCTCGATCAACCACGTGGTCTGCCACGGAATCCCCAACGACAAGCCCCTGCGCGAGGGCGATATCGTCAACCTCGACATCTGCCTGATCCTCGACGGCTGGCACGGTGATTCGAGCCGCATGGCCTATGTCGGCGAGGTGCCGCGCAAGGCCCAGCGCCTGTGCGAGATCACCTACGAGGCGCTGATGCGCGGCGTCGCGGCGGTGAAGCCCGGCGGCTCGACCAACGACATCGGCCGGGCGATCCAATCCTTTGCCGAGAGCGAGCGGTGCTCGGTGGTGCGCGACTTCTGCGGACACGGGCTCGGACGCACCTATCACGACGCGCCCACGATCCTGCACTACGTCGAGGCGAGCTACGACGTGCCGTTCAAGCCCGGCCAGTTCTTCACGATCGAGCCGATGATCAATCTCGGGCGCCCCGCCGTGAAGGTGCTGGGCGACGGCTGGACCGCCGTGACCCGCGACCGTTCGCTCTCCGCCCAGTTCGAGCACACCGTCGGCGTCACCGAGACCGGCGTCGAGATCTTTACGATCTCGCCGAAGGGGCTGCACCAGCCCGTCAACCCGGCGGCCTGACCGGCCGTGGCGCCGGGGCCGGACGAGGGTGAGGCGGGGCTGTTCGCTGACAGTGCCGTCCCGTCGTCCGTGGAGAAGGAGCCGCCGCACTACCACGGCCACCGGGACCGCCTGCGGGAGAAGTTCGCGACGGTCGGCGGCGACGCGCTCCCCGATTACGAATTGCTGGAACTCGTCCTGTTCCGGGCGATCCCGCGGCGCGACGTGAAGCCGCTCGCCAAGGCGCTGGTCGCCCGGTTCGGCAGCTTCGCCGAGGTGGTCAGCGCCGAGCCGGCGCGGCTCCTGGAGGTGGAAGGGGTGAGCGCCGGGGTCGCCTCGGACCTCAAGGTGATCGAGGCGGCGGGCCGGCGGCTTGCCCGCGGTGCGATCCGCGAGCGCGCGCTTCTGGCATCGTGGAGCGCGCTGCATGAGTACCTGCGCGCCACCATGGCGTTCGCGCCGCGCGAGGAATTCCGCATCCTGTTCCTCGACAAGCGCAACCACCTCCTCGCGGACGAGGTGCAGGGGCGCGGCACCGTCGACCACACGCCGGTCTATCCCCGCGAGGTCGCCCGCCGGGCGCTGGAACTGTCGGCGACCGCGATCATCCTGGCCCACAATCATCCGTCCGGCGATCCGGCCCCGTCCGCCGCCGACGTGGCGATGACCCGCGAGATCGTGACCGTCCTGGCGCCGCTGAAGATCGTGGTGCACGATCACGTGATCCTCGGCCGCAACGGTCACGCTAGCCTGAAAGGCCTGAAGCTCATCTGATCCTCCGGCCGCCTTGAGCGTTATCGCCTGCGGATATAGCCATGAATGAATGGCGCGCCTCTTGCCTCAGAAGCGGGAGCGTACGGGAGGAGTGAGATGGCGGTGACGGCCTTCGACGAGATGAACGGGATCGGCGCGTCCGATCCGGCTGCCGTCCGTGACGCCTATGGCCAGCTCAAGGCCTGGCTGGAATCCACGCCACCCGAGCATTTCAACACCCGTCGCAGCCAGGCCGAGCTGCTCTTCCGACGGATCGGCATCACCTTCGCGGTCTACGGCGACAACGAGTCGACCGAGCGCCTGATCCCGTTCGATATCATTCCCCGGGTGATCACCAAGCCGGAATGGGCCTTCCTGGAGCGTGGGCTGAAGCAGCGGGTCACCGCCATCAACCTGTTCCTGAAGGATATCTACGGCGCCCAGGAGTGCATCAAGGCCGGCATCATCCCGGCCGATCTCGTCTACCGGAACGCCCATTACCGCATGGAGATGCGGTCCTTCCGGGTCCCCCACGACCTCTACGTCCACATCGCCGGTATCGACATCGTGCGGACCGGCGAGAACGACTTCTTCGTCTTGGAGGACAATGCCCGGATCCCGTCGGGCGTCTCCTACATGCTGGAGAACCGGGAGGTGATGCTGCGCCTGTTCCCGGACCTGTTCTCCAAGCACCGGGTCGCGCCGGTGGAGAACTACCCGGACTCCCTGCTCGCAACCCTGCGCAGCCTCGCGCCGGGCTCGACGACCCGGGACCCCACGGTCGTGCTGCTGACGCCCGGCCGGTACAATTCCGCGTTCTACGAACACTCGTTCCTGGCCGACAAGCTCGGCGTCGAGCTGGTGGAGGCATCCGACCTCTTCACCAAGGACGACGTGGTCTACATGCGCACCACCGAGGGGCCGCGGAAGGTCGATGTGATCTACCGCCGCCTCGACGACGATTTCCTCGACCCGCTGGTCTTCCGGCCCGATTCGGTGCTGGGCGTGCCCGGCCTGATGAACGCCTACGAGCGCGGCTCCGTCACCTTGGCGAACGCGGTCGGCACCGGCATCTCGGACGACAAGGCCGTCTACAGCTACATGCCGGAGATCGTGAAATTCTTCACCGGCGAGGAGCCGATCCTGCACAACGTGCCGACCTATCGCTGCCGCGAGAAGGACGCCTTCGCGTACGTCATGGACAACCTCTCCGAGTTGGTGGTCAAGGAAGTCAACGGTTCGGGCGGCTACGGCATGCTGGTCGGCCCGCACGCCAGCAAGCGCGAGCTGGACGACTTCGCCCGAAAGCTCAAGCACGCGCCCGACGGGTTCATCGCCCAGCCGACTCTCTCGCTCTCCACCTGCCCGACCTTCGTGGCCTCCGGCGTTGCGCCCCGTCACGTCGACCTGAGGCCTTTCGTGCTGTGCGGGGCGGACAAGATCCGGATCGTGCCGGGCGGTCTGACCCGGGTGGCGCTGAAGGAAGGGTCCCTGGTGGTCAATTCCAGCCAGGGCGGTGGCACGAAGGACACCTGGGTGCTCGACGCCTAAGGTCCGCGACGTCCGGACGTTCCGAGGCGCGGACACCGTGGTCCGCACGACTTGGCTGAAGACCGATGCTTTCCAGGACTGCCGACAATCTCTTCTGGCTCTCGCGCTACGTGGAGCGGGCCGACTTCGTCGCCCGCATCCTCGATGCGGCCCACCGTTTCGCCTCGCTGCCGACGAGCTACGGCGGCGGCGGGAGCAACGAGTGGGAATCCGCCCTCGCCTCGGCCGGCGACCCGGACGCGTTCAAGACGCACTACAGTGCGGTGAACGCCGACACGGTCTGCGATTTTCTGGCCTTCAGCCCGCACAACCCGTCCTCGATCCGCTCTTGCATCGAGGCGGCCCGCGAGAATGCCCGCTCGGTGCGCACGGCGCTCACCACCGAGATGTGGGACGCGATCAACGGCGCGTGGCTGGAGTTGCGCAACTACGCCGGCAAGGACCTCAACCGCGACGAGTTCGGCCGCTTCCTCGACTGGGTGAAGACCGTCTCGCTGACCTTCGATGGCTCGGCCTTCCGGACGATGCTGCGCAACGACGCCTTCTGGTTCACACGGCTCGGCACGGCGATCGAGCGGGCCGACAACACCGCCCGCATCCTCGACGTGAAGTACCAGATCCTGCTGCCGCACGACGAGACGGTGGGCGGCAGCCTCGACTACTTCCAGTGGACCACGATCCTGCGCGAAGTCTCGGCGTTCAATGCCTATCACTGGGTGTATCGCGAGAGCGTCAAGCCGCTGCTGGTGGCCGACCTGCTGATGCTCAACAAGCAGATGCCGCGCTCCTTCGCCAACTGCTACGGCGTGATCGTCGAGTATCTGGATCTCATCGCCGACGCCTACGGGCGCCGGGGCCCGAGCCAGCGGCTCGCCGGCAACATGCTGGCGAAACTGGAAGGCGAGGATATCAACCGAGTCTTCGCCTCAGGGCTGCACGAATTCGTCGAAGCGTTCATTGCCGAGAACAACAGGGTGGGCGAGGCGATCGCCAAGCAGTATCTGGTCGGCTGAACGAGACGGACAGGACAGCGCATGCGCATCCGCGTGGTTCACGAGACCATCTACACCTACGAGCAGCCGGCCCGCGGGCTCGTGCAGGTCCTGAGGCTGACGCCCCGGGATCATGACGGCCAATACGTCCGCACATGGCGGATCGACACCACCATCGACGGGCGGCTCACCGCCCGCGAGGACGGGTTCGGCAATGTCGTCCATTGGTTCACGCCGGACGAGCCGGCCGACGCCCTCACCATCCGCGTGACCGGCGAGGTCGATACCGATGACACGAACGGTGTCGTGCGCGGCACTGTGGAGCGCCTGCCTGATCAGTTCTTCCTGCGCGACACGGACCTGTGCGCAGCGAGCCCCGAGCTGCACGCCTTCGCGGAACGCGTCGCCGCGGAGGGCGACGGTGCGGTTCTGGCTCTCCTCCACAGGCTGATGGGCGCCGTCCGCGGCGCGGTGACCTACGAGCCCGGCCCCGCCTCCAGCGCGGTTCCAGCCGCCAAGGCCTTCGCGGCCGGGAGCGGCGTCTGCCAGGATCTCGCCCACGTCTTCCTCGCCGCCGCCCGCCACATCGGCATCCCGGCCCGCTACGTGGCCGGTTACCGGGCCCGGGACGACGGGCAGGCGGATGTCGAGGCGCCCCATGGCTGGGTCGAGGCCCTGGTGCCGGATCTCGGCTGGGTGGCGTTCGATCCGTGCTACGACGTCAGCCCCTCGGACAATTACATCCGCGTCGCAACGGGCCTGGACTATCTCGGCGCAGCCCCGATCCGCGGCAGCCGCACGGGGGGTGGCACTGAAACACTGGACGTGAAGCTCCGGGTCGAGCAAGGCAGGACCGCCGCCCAATCCTGATCGTTCAGACACCGGTCCGCCGGCCGTAGGAGAACCCGAAGACGATGACCTACTGCGTCGGTGTCCTGGTCGAGGAAGGGCTGGTGATGGTCGCCGACACCCGCACCAATGCGGGGCTCGACGATATCTCGACCTACCGAAAGCTGCACCATTTCAACGTGCCGGGCGAGCGGGTGATGATGCTCGCCTCGGCCGGTAATCTCTCGATCACCCAGTCTGTTCTCAGCATGCTTCAGGAGGGCGTGCCCGGCGAGGAGGACGACGAGCCGCCGCAGAAGCTCGTCGAGGCGCCGACCATGTTCCAGGCCGCGCAGCTGATCGGCCGGGCCATCCGACGGGTGCGGGCGATCGAGAAGGACGGGTTCGAGGCGGCCAGCATCCGGTTCTCGATCTCGCTGCTGTTCGGCGGCCAGATCGGGAATGGCGAGATGCGCCTGTACCTGATCTATTCGGCCGGCAATTTCATCGAGTGCAGCACCGATGCGCCCTTCCTTCAGATCGGCGAGCACAAGTACGGCAAGCCGATCCTCGACCGGGCGGTGAGATACACGACCGAGCTGTACGACGCCCTGAAGGTCAGCCTCGTCTCGATGGATTCGACCATGCGGTCGAATCTCGGCGTGGGGCTGCCGATCGACATCGCCTTGGTTCGTCGGAACGCACTGACGCTGGAAGTGAATCACCGGATCGAGGCTGGTGAGGGCTACTTCCACGACCTGCGCGAGCGCTGGTCGGCGGCGCTCCGGGCCGCGCATCGGGCCATCCCGCGGCCGCCTTACGGGCCGGCGGACAAATAGGGCTTGCGCGAGGATCCGATCCGGCGCCGTGTCCGCGCGGACTCGCGGTTGATATCGCCCCGCCCGTCGTCCCGAGCGGAGCAAAGGGCCCCGGGTCCGTGCCGGTCGCGAGGCCCGTGCGCCGACCAGGTTGCGCCCCTCACGCGGGGGCGCGATCGGCCGAGCTCCAGGCCTTCAGGACGGCCTGCGCGGCCTCGGCCGGCTCGCGCGCTCGCATCAGCCCACCCATGATGGCGACCGCCGCCGCCCCGGCGGCCCGGCATCCGCCGATTCGGTCCGCGTCGAGACCGCCGAGCGCCACGATCGGAAGCTCGCGATCGCAGGCCGCCGCGAGCCCCGCGAGGCCGAGCGCCGGGCCGTAGCCCGGCTTGCTGGCGGTCGCATAGATCGGGCTGAGGGTGGCGTAATCGGCGCCGGCCGACGCCGCCTGGGCAACCTCGTGCGCCGCATGGGCCGACACGCCGATCAGCGCCCGCTCTCCCAGCGCCGCCCGTGCCGCCGCGATGGCCTCCGGTCCCGAGCCGCCGCCGAGATGGACGCCGTCGGCCCCGAGGGCGCGCGCCAACGCGACGTCACCGCCGACCGTCAGGACGCCTTTCGCGGCCCGCACGCGCTCTGCCACGGCCTCGCCGAGGCGCCGACGGGCGTCCGTCTCCAGATCGCGATCCCGGAACCAGATCCAGCGCCCGCCGCCATCGAGGATCGCCTGCACCGTCTCGGCGAGCGGCCGTGGATGCCCGTGCCGGTCCGTCACCGCGAGCAGCGGCGACGGCAGCGCCCTCACGAGCCGACGAGGCCGAGCTGCGGGCTCGATGGCTCGGCCCGGCCGCGGCGGGGAATGCGCCCGGCGCAATACGCGTCGCGTCCGGCCTCCACCGCCCGGCCCATGGCGCGGGCCATGCGCACGGGATCGTCGGCCTTGGCCACCGCGGTGTTGATCAGGCAGGCGGCGGCGCCGAGTTCCATGGCGATCACCGCATCCGAGGCGGTGCCGATCCCGGCATCGACCACGACCGGCACCTTCGCCCGGCGGCAGATCAGTTCGAGATTGGCCGGGTTGGCGATGCCCATCCCGGACCCGATCAGTGAGCCCATGGGCATCACGGCGGCGCAGCCAATATCCTCCAGGCGCTGGCATACGATCGGGTCGTCGTTGCAGTAGGGCAGCACCACGAAGCCGTCATCGACGAGATGGCGGCAGGCCTCGATCAGCTCCATCACGTCCGGGTAGAGCGTCTCCCGGTCACCGATCACCTCGACCTTGATCCAGTTGGTATCGAGCGCCTCACGGGCGAGTTCGGCGGTCATGATCGCGTCGCGGGCCGTCTCGCAGCCGGCAGTATTCGGCAGGAAGCGCTTGCCCTTCAGGATCTTGACCGTGTCCGAGCCGTGGCCCTGCAGCGAGACCCTGCGGATCGAGGCGGTGACCACCTCGGCGCCGCTCGCCTGGACGGCGTCGCGCATGATCGCCTGCGTCGGATAGCCGGCGGTGCCGATGAACAGTCGCGACGACAGGCTCACGCCGGCGATGGTCAGGCTGTCATCCCCACCTTCGGGACGCAGCGGCGTATGGGTCTGATCCATGCTCAACCTCCCTGCATGGCGCGAACGATCTCGACGCGGTCGCCCTCCGCGATCCGGGTTTCCTCCCAGTCGCGGCGGCGCAGCACCCGGCCGTTCAGCGCGATGGCGACGCCCTGCGGGCTCTCGATGCCGCTCTCCGCGGCCTCGAGGCGGAACAGCGCGTCCACCGTCTCGGCCGCGCAGTCGCGCGGCTCACCGTTGACGACGAGCTTCATGCCGAGGCCCTCAGCGCGTCCGGCTGGCCGAAGCGCAGGCGGGTGAAGGGACGGGCGACCTCGGGCAGCGCGCCGTGCAACACCAGCGCGGCGATCGCCTCGGCGGTGACCGGGGCGAGCAGGTAGCCGTTGCGGTGATGCCCCGTGGCGGCGACGAGGCCCGGTGCGATGGTGTCGAGGATCGGCGCGTCGTCGTCCGAGGTCGGGCGGTAGCCGCTCCAGACGGCCTCGACTTCCATCTCCTCGATACCGGGCAGCACCCGGCGGGCGCCCTCCAGCAGCGCGTAGAGCCCGCCCGCGGTGACGCCGGGCCGGAAGCCGCAATCCTCCACGGTCGCGCCGACGATGAGCTGGCCGTCGCTTTTCGGCGCCATGTGGACCTGCTCGGTCCAGACCATCCGCGCGAGGGTGCCGGTGCGGGCGGTGGTGCGCAGCGCCAGGGACTGGCCCTTCAGCGGGCGGACCGGAAGGGCGAGCGCGTCGGGGAGCAGACCGCCCTCCCCGCTCCATGCGCCGGAGGCCAGGATGACGGTCTCCGCGGCGACGACGCGGTCGGCGGCGCGGATCCCGGTCACGCGGCCGCCCGACCAGTCGAGGGTGGTGACGGCGGTCCGCTCCACCAGGATCACGCCGGCCCGGCGACAAGCCTCGTTGAGGGCCTCCATGACCAGACGGGGATCGACCTGATGGTCCAGCGGGCAGTGGATCCCGGCGGTGACGGAGGGGCGCAGGCCGGGCTCCAGGCGCCGCACCTCGCTGCCCGGCAGCCAGGTGGCGTCGAGTCCCGAGCGGCGCTGCAGGTCGTAGCGGAAGCGCAGGCGTTCGACCTCGTCGCGGCCGACCGCCAGCACCAGGGTGCCGTCGGCCCGATAGTCGATGGTTCGGCCGGACTCGGCCTCAAGGGCGTCGCGGAAGCCGGGCCAGAGCCGGAGCGAGTCCAGGGCGAGCGGCAGAAGCGGGTCCGAGCCGGGCTCGTGCTCGGCGGCCGGAGCCAGCATGCCGGTGGCCGCGAGGCTCGCGCCCGCGCCGATCGTCTCCCGCTCCAGCACGGTCACCGTGCGGCCGGCCCGCGCGAGCCGCCACGCGATCGACAGACCGATCAGCCCGCCGCCGATGACGGCGACGTCGGTCCGCGCCGGCAGGACGGCGGGCGCGACGACGCTCTCGGGATTGCGGCGGCGGCCGATCGGTGAGGCAGGTCGGTCGAAGGGCACAGGCATCTCCGCGGATTGCCGTCGCGGGGAGCGGGCCGTGCGCTTCTGCCAGAAGCTGTGGCCTGCCTTTCGGGCGGCCGCGGTCCAATCCCTACGCCGGTATGAGCCGGATCAGGTTCGAAGGATTTCCGCGCCGCACGTCCTGAGGGACGTGCCAGCGGTTTCTCAGCCCCTTGCCGGGGATCTCCCTGGAACAGACGCAGATGTGGCGTCACGGCTTGTGTCGGTCAACCCCGCGCCGCCGCCCCTGCATCATTCCCGTGACAATCCGCGGGTCGCGGTGACAGTCCAGACACCAAGCGGACCGGAATCGGCGCGCGGACAGCGGTCGCGATAGGCGGCGCGCACCATCCCTTCACGCGTCTGGGATCTGATCGCCGGGATCCCGGACCTCCTCCGGGCGCCGGCACTCCACGTCACGGGCGAATTTGCGTGCGCACAATCCTGTTGATCTGCATGCTCGGCTTTCTCGGCGTCACGGCCGTCCTGAAGGTGCGCGACGGCATGCGGGCGGCGCCGGTCGCGCTCGCCGTCGCACCGCCGCCGGAGCCGGATCTCGCAGACCGTGCCGCCGCCGGTGTGGCCCTCCAGGCTGGCCGCAACGGCCACTTCTTCGTCAACGCTCTGCTGGACGGCCGTTCACTGCCGATGATGGTGGATACCGGGGCGAGCGCCTGCGCGTTCTCCGAGGAGGATGCCGCGCGGATCGGGATCCAAGTCGCTGCGTCCGACTTCACGCGCGTCTGGAACACCGCGAACGGGACGGTTCGCGTGGCGCCGATCCGGATCGCGATCGTGCAGATCGGATCGATCACGGTGCGAGACGTCGATGCGGTCGTGATCCCGCGCGGGCTCCTGTCCACCAGCCTGCTGGGCATGTCATTCCTCAGACGCCTGCGCGATTTCGGCGTCTCCGGCAGCACGATGACTTTGAGGGGCTGAAACGCCCGAACGCCCATGCCGATCTCTGGGGTCGCGGTGCGCCAACGGCGGCTGGCGCGGCCCGTCTCCCCGGGATCGGCTGCGGGACCAGGTCGATCACGCGGCCGATCCTGTGCGGAAAATATTCGGTGCGCAGGCCACGGACGGCCCGATGATGGATGGTCCCCGACCGGTTGAATAATTCAATCTTTCTCGGTTAATTTATAGATCTTAGTGTATTTTGTTTGAATATTTCTGAGTTTGACCCCGATAAAGCTGCAAATACGCCGATCAATCAGAATTGTCATGGAGCAATCGGTCGTTTTGTCAATGCGCTGATGTGGTGCTAGTAGCCGTGATGACTGCGCGTTCGAGGCGTGAGTGCATGACGGGGCGGCTTCAGGATGAAGAATCGCGAATCCACGATCTGCTTATCGATGATCGTGAAGAACGAAGCCCACGTGATCCGTCGGTGCATCGACTCTGTTCGTCCGATCATCGATCATTGGATCATCGTTGACACTGGATCGACGGATGGAACACAGGATATTGTCCGTGCCGCGCTCGCGGACATACCGGGGGCCCTGGTCGAGCGCCCCTGGGTCGATTTTGCCTTCAATCGGAACGAGGCCCTGAAACTCGCGCGGCGTCACGCGCAGTACGCTCTGATCATCGATGCGGATGATGAGCTGGTCATCCCGGCCGACTTCACGATGCCGAAGTTGCATGCGCCCGGCTATCGGTTCGAGATCATCGACGAGCAGACGCGATACTGGCGCACCCAGTTGGTCAGATGCCGGGAAAACTGGCGCTACCGGGGCGTCCTGCACGAATTTCTCAGCTGCCCCGGCGTCTCCGAGACACCGGTCCTTCCCCTCGCGATGCGCCGGGGTGATGACGGCGCCCGTCACCGCGACACCACGGCGGACGCGCGGGATATCGCCGTTCTCAAGAAGGCGTTGGCGGTCGAGACCGATCCCCACATGATCGCCCGATACACGATGTACCTCGGGACAACGTATAATGCTGCTGGAGAATACAGGAAAGCTCTCGAATGCTTTCTGAAACGAGCAGAGCTGGGCGGATGGGACGAGGAGGTCTATTACAATCTGCTGATGGCCGCCGTGAACGCGGAGCGCCTCGATGAGCCGGAGGACAGGGTGTTGCAGCTCTACGAGCGCGCGACCTCCGTCCGCCCCGCGCGGGCGGAAGCGCGCCACGGGGCCAGTCGGTTCTGCCGGTTGAGGAAGCGGTTCGCGGACGGATATCGATACGCGGAGGCGGGCCTGGCACTCGAACTTCCGAGCGAGGGGATTTCCCTGAATCCGTGGGTCTACGAATACGGCATACTCGAAGAGTTCGCCATCAACGCGTACCATATCGGCCAGTACAGCGCGTGCGGACATGCCTGCCTGAAGATCCTCGAACGGAGGCATGTCCCGAAGGAGGTGGCCATACATGCCGGCGCCTTGGCCCGGGCGGTGATGGCGAGGATGATCGACCCGGTCTGGGGTTGCCGACACAACCCCTACACTCTGCCGTTCGCGCCGAAGTGGTGAGTCCGAGCGGCGCACGGATCGGCTGCGGGCCAGGGTTCACGGCGGACGGGTGGGACGGCTTCCTGACGCCGAGAGGCGATCGAGGACGCGATCGGAGAGGGGCTCAGCTGGATTTGCGCGGGCGCAGGAACTTTGGCCGGAAGACCGCCATCGGCTCGTCGAACCCGTTGAGCCGGTGCTCGCCCAGCGGGATCGGATCCCCCCAGAGGAAGTCCACGAAGGGCTTGGACATCAGCAGCGGCTCGCCGAGGGTGCGATTCAGCTGCGCGATGCGGCTCGCGAGGTTCACGTCGCGGCCGATCACCGTGAAGTCGAGGCGGGAGCCGGACCCGACATTGCCGTAGGCGGCCTCGCCGTGGTGGAGTGCGATGCCCGCGGCCACCGGTACCGGGAACTGGTGCAGGGCGTTCGCTTCGTCGAGGGCCGCCAGGGCGTGCTGGGCCGCCGTGAGCGCACCCTTGGCCGCGCCGCCGAGGTCGTCACCGGACTCCCGGAAGATCGCCAGCAGACCGTCGCCAAGATACTTCAGGACCTCGCCGCCCTCCCGCTCGATCGGCGGCACGAGGCAGTCGAAGAACACGTTGAGCAGGCCGACGGCCTCCTCGGGCGTCATGTCGGCGGAGGTCCGGGTGTAGTCGCGCATATCGGCGAACAGGATCGCCGAGCGGATCCGCGTCACCTGTCCGCGGCGGATGTCGCCGGCCAGGATCGCCCGGTGCGGCTCGTCGCCGACATAGAGCCGCAGGACGTGGTCGAGCTGCTTGTTGAGGACGCGCATCTCCATCACGGCCGCCAGCGCCGGCATGACGAAGCGCAGGATCGCGATGTCGTCGTCCCGGAACCCCTCAGGGGCCCGCGTGGCGAAGGTGATGCCGTTCTGGGTGCCGTTCGTGAAGAACAACGGCGCCACCACGTAGTGGGTGTAGCCGCCGGCCTTCAGGTCCGGAACGATCGCGTAGGCGTCGTCCGGCGTCTTGGACAGGTCGAGGATCAGCCAGTCGCCGGTGGCGTGGACCGTATGGAACGGGCTGTTGAGATAGGCGTCCGTCGAGCGGGCGCCGTGCGGGAACAGCCGCACGGTGGTGCCGCCGTCCCGGGTCCAGATCCGGCCAACGCCGGCATATTCCGAATGCAGGGTGTCGATGGCCGTCGATGCCCGGTCCACCGGTACGCCGACGGCGATCAGACGCTCTGCGAGCCCGGTGAGCATCTCCTCGGCGTTGGGCATCCGCGCCCCCTCGCCGAGCAGCCAGTCGCGGATGCCGACGGAGGGCTGGAGCGCGCCGAAGGGTACGTCGTCGGCCTCCGATCCGTCCGCGAAGGCCGTCGGGGATCCGGGCGGTGGCGGGCGGCGTTCGAGCATGGCGCCAGAGTGGATGCCGCGCAGCGCCGAAGCAACGCGGTCGATGGGAAAGCGCCGCGTAATCCGCGGCGTGGGCTCAGTTGTCCAGGAAGCTCCTGAGCTTCCGGCTGCGCGACGGGTGCTTCAGCTTGCGCAGTGCCTTGGCCTCGATCTGACGGATGCGCTCGCGGGTCACCGAGAATTGCTGGCCGACCTCCTCGAGGGTGTGATCGGTGTTCATCCCGATGCCGAAGCGCATGCGCAGCACACGCTCCTCGCGGGGCGTGAGCGAGGCGAGCACCCGGGTCGTGGTCTCGCGCAGATTCGACTGGATCGCCGCGTCGATCGGCAGGACGACGTTCTTGTCCTCGATGAAGTCGCCGAGGTGGCTGTCCTCCTCGTCGCCGATGGGCGTCTCGAGGGAGATCGGCTCCTTGGCGATCTTCAGGACCTTGCGGACCTTCTCCAGCGGCATGGCCAGCTTTTCGGCCAGCTCTTCCGGGGTCGGCTCGCGGCCGATCTCGTGCAGCATCTGGCGCGAGGTCCGGACGATCTTGTTGATCGTCTCGATCATGTGCACCGGGATGCGGATCGTGCGGGCCTGATCGGCGATCGACCGGGTGATCGCCTGCCGGATCCACCACGTGGCATAGGTCGAGAACTTGTAGCCGCGCCGGTACTCGAACTTGTCCACGGCCTTCATCAGGCCGATGTTGCCCTCCTGGATCAGGTCCAGGAACTGCAGGCCGCGGTTCGTGTACTTCTTGGCGATGGAGATCACGAGGCGCAGGTTCGCCTCGATCATCTCCTTCTTGGCCTGCCGGGCTTCGCGCTCGCCCTTCTGGACCATGTTGACGATCCGGCGGTACTCGCCGATCTCCAAGCCCGTCTCGGAGGCGAGATCGAGGATCTGCGCGCGCAGCTCCGCCACCTGCTTCGAGCCGCGCTCGACCAGGTTCTTCCAGCCCTTGCCGCCCAGCGTGCCGACGCGCTCCATCCAGTTCGGATCGAGTTCGTAACCCTGATAGTGGCGCAGGAACTCGTCGCGGGCCACGCCGTGGCTCTCGGCGAAGCGCATCAGCCGGCCCTCGTGGCCGATCAGCTGCTTGTTGATCGAGTAGAGCTGACCGACCAGCGCCTCGATGCGGTTGTTGTTGAGCGACAGGGACTTCACGTCGGCGACGACGATGTCCTTCAGCTCGGCCTGCTTCTGATTCTGGGCCGGGGTGTTCTGCTCCCCCGCCGCCTTGCGCTCGGTGCCCTCGATCTGGAACTTGCGCAGCTTGCGGTAGTTCGCGGCGATCGCGTCGAAGGTCTCGAGGACCCGCGGCTTGATCTCGGCTTCCATGGCGGCCAGCGAGACGTTGTTCTCGAGGTCGTCCTCGTCGTCGCCGCCCTCCGGGGGCGCCGGCGGCTCGCCGTCCTCGGATCCTTCCTCGCCTTCGCCGAGCTGCGGCGCGTTCTTGCCGTCCGGCCCCGCGTAGGTCGCCTCGAGATCGATGATGTCGCGCAGGAGGACCTTGCCCTCCACGAGTTCGTCCCGCCAGATGATGATCGCCTGGAAGGTCAGCGGGCTCTCGCAGAGCCCCGCGATCATCGCCTCGCGCCCGGCCTCGATGCGCTTGGCGATGGCGATCTCGCCCTCGCGGGACAGGAGCTCCACCGAGCCCATCTCGCGCAGGTACATCCGCACCGGATCGTCGGTCCGGTCGGTCGGCTCCTTGGTGGTCGTGGCGACGGTGACGGCGCGCGCCGGCGCGACCTCGGCGACCTCGCCGCCTTCGGCCTCCTCTTCCTCGCCTTCGGCGGCCTTCTCGCCGGCCGCCTCGTCGGTCTCCTCGGCCTCGACGACGTTGATGCCCATCTCGGAGAGCTGCGACAGCACGTCCTCGAGCTGGTCCGGATCGGACTGGCCCTCGGGCAGAACCTCGTTGACCTCCTCGTAGGTCACGTAGCCGCGCTTCTTGGCGAGCTTCACCATCCGCTTGACCGAAGCATCCGTCAGGTCGAGGAGCGGCCCGTCGGTCTGCTGCTCGGGGGCAGCGTCCGTCTCGTCCCGTTCCGTTGCCTTCGTCGCCATGATCAGCCTATTGTTTCGCACGCGGCGCGTTGCGGAGGCCCCGATGGGGCCGCTCCACGCCGTCGGCGCCGCTGTATGAGATCGGCGCCGGATTGCTCCAGTCGCCTTGAGTCGTCGGTTTCCGTATGCAAGCCTGAGGCTTGACCGATTGTTAACTATGGCGAGACTCCGCCCGCCGCCACCGCCATGACACAGGGATCACGCGGCCGTCGAGTCGCTCGACACCGGTGCGTCGGCCTCCGCCTCGGCGGCGATGACGGTTTCCAGCCTCGCCTTCACTTCGCAGAGCCATGCCCATCCGGCATCGGTCGGATCGTCTTCAAACGCCTGCCGTGCTTCGCGAAGTTCGCTATGTAGCGCTCCTGCCTGCCGGTGCAAGATCATCGCCTGTCTCAGGGCGTCTGCGCGGTGTGCGGGATCGGCGTGCGGGGCCAGGGTCGTGCGGTCCCGAGAGCGGGCCAGGGCGAGGATTCTGTCAGCAGCCGCAGCAAGTCCGGCGCGATTGATGCGATTCTGCAACACTTCCGGCACCGGATGCTCGTCCTCGGCGGCGCAGGCCAGGAGGACAGATAGAATCCCTCGCGCATCCGGATCCTCGAAATCGAGATCGGCGGTCTCTTCGCCGAACTCCGCGATCATCTCGGGATGGGCGAGCAGGGTGCCCACGATGACCGCCTCGCGCACCGAAGCGGCGCCCGTGAAGCCTGCCGAGGCCGTCATGGAGGGGCTCGGACTCCCGGTGATGCGCGGCGAAACGGGCTCGCCGGGCCGGGTGAAACGCGGGCGTCCGCGCGGAGCCCCGCCGGCGGCGGCTCGCGCGCTGCGGGGTGACAGGCTCCGCAGGCGCTCTTCGATATCGTCGCGGTAATAGCGCCGCACGGTCTCGTCGCGGATCGTCGCGACGGTGGTGCGCAGGGTCTGCGTCAGGCCGGCGCGCCGCTCGGGCGTGTCGACCGGCCCCGCTTCGAGGGCGCGCCGCCACAGCAGCTCGGAGAGCGGCAACGCCGCCGTCAGCACCTGATCGATGGCCGCCGGGCCGCCCGACCGCAGCAGGTCGTCGGGATCCTGGCCGCCGGGCAGCAGCGCGATTCGGAGCGAGCGGCCGGGCGCGAGGAGCGGGAGCGCGATGTCGAGAGCCCGGAAGGCCGCCCGCTGGCCGGCCTTGTCGCCGTCGAAGCAGAGAATCGGCTCGTCGGCGTGGCGCCAGAGCAGGCCGAGCTGATCCTCCGTCAGCGCGGTGCCGAGGGGCGCCACGGTCTCGGGATGGCCGGCGAGCGTCATGGCGATGACGTCGACGTAGCCCTCGACCGCGATGATCGACCCGCGCTCGTGCGCGGCCTTCCGCGCGCCGTGGAGGTTGTAGAGCGTGCGGCCCTTGTGGAAGAGCGGCGTCTCGGGGGAATTCAGGTACTTGGCGCGCACCTCCTTGGCGAGGGCCCGCCCGCCGAAGGCCACGACCCGGCCGCGTGTGTCGGTGATCGGGAACATCACCCGGTCGCGGAAATAATCGTACGGGACCGAGACGCCCTCCCCGGCCGCGATGAGGCCGAGTTCGACCATCAGCGCCTTGTCGACCCCCTGCCCGGCGAGGTGGTCGCGCAGGGCGTAGCGATCGTTCGGCGCGTAGCCGAGGCGGAAGGCTCGCTGCGTCTCGTCCTTGAGCCCGCGGCGTTCGAGATACGCGCGGGCCTCGCTGCCCTGCCCCGCCCGAAGCCGGTCCTCGAACCAGTGCGCGGCCATCTCCATGACCTCGATCGCCCCGGCGCGCTTGCGTTCGCTGGCGCGGTTGTCCTCGGTGGGGACCGGCAGGCTGACGCCGGCCTCGCCCGCCAGCCGCTCGACCGCCTCGGGGAAGCTGAGACCCTCCGTCTCCATGAGGAAGGTGAAGATGTCGCCGTGCTTGGAGGACGAGAAGCAGTGATAGAACTGCTTCTGGTCGTTCACGTAGAAGGACGGCGTCTTCTCGGCGTTGAACGGCGACAGGCCGCGCCATTCGCGGCCGGCCTTCTTCAACTGCACGCGGCGGCCGACCACCGACGAGGCCGGCAGCCGGGAACGGATCTCTTCCAGGATGTGGGGCGGATAGCGCACGGGGCCTGGGATGGGTTGCGTGAACCCGTACCTATAGCGCGTGAGGCGTAACGGAGTCCCTCACGCGCTCGAAATCCGGTGGAGGATTGCGGGGAGAGGCTCAGCCCTTCGCGGCCAGCGCCGCCTTCACCAGACCGCTCGCCTTGCCGAAATCCATCCGGCCCGCGAAGGTCCCCTTCAGGGCGCCGATCACCTTGCCCATGTCCTTGGGCCCGGCCGCGCCGGTCTCGACGATCGCCGCCTCGACGGCCGCCTTCATCTCGCCCTCGTCCATCTGCTTCGGCAGGAAGCTCTCGATGATGGCGATCTCGGCGCGCTCGTTGGCGGCGAGTTCCGGGCGGCCGCCCTGCTCGTAGACCGACGCCGATTCGGTGCGCTGCTTGATCATCTTCTGGAGCAGCGACAGGATCTCCTCGTCGGAGGCCGGCTCCTTGCCGAGACCCCGCGCCTCGATATCCTTGTCCTTGAGGGCGGCCTGGATCATGCGGACGGTGGCGAGCCTTTCCTTGTCGCCGGCCTTCATGGCCTCCTTCATCTCGGTGGTGAAGCGCGCGCGCAGCATCTCGGTGAACCTTCCAACGGTCGAAGCGGGGGACTGGCCTGCGGTTTGCGGGTGTTGAGCCCTGCGGGCGCCGGGACCACATTGACCCCATCGCGGGCCGCTCGCTAAGAGCGCCGCACACGATCATGCTGCAAGCCGAGAGCGTCGCAACCCGGTGCCCGCCTTCGGCCGGACATAAGCGAGACTCAGCCCATGCTGCAAGACGCCGCCGCGCATGCCCCCGAGACTCGGGCGCCCGAGCCCTGGGCCGAGCCCGTCGCGACAGCTCTGCTGGTGCTCGCTGACGGCACCATCCTGGAGGGCTTCGGCATCGGTCAGACCGGCGTGGCCGACGGCGAGGTCTGCTTCAACACCGCGATGACCGGCTACCAGGAGATCCTGACGGATCCCTCCTATGCCGGCCAGATCGTCACCTTTACCTTCCCGCATATCGGCAATGTCGGCACTAACGACGAGGATCTGGAGAGCCTGGAGGCGGCGCCGGCCTCGGGCGTGCGCGGCACGGTGATCGCCTCGGCGGTGACGAAGCCGTCGAACTGGCGCTCGTCGTCGCATCTCGACGGCTGGCTCAAGGCCCGCGGCATCGTCGGCATCACCGGCGTCGACACCCGGGCGCTCACCGCCCGGATCCGCGACCAGGGCATGCCGAACGCGGTGATCGCCAACGATCCCGAGGGCAAGTTCGACCGCGAGGCCCTGAAGGCCCGGGCGGCGGCCCTCGCCCCCATGGAAGGGCTCGACCTCGTGCCGCCGGTGACCAGCCGTGCACCGTCTGAATGGTCGGAGACCGTGTGGGCGCTCGGCAACGGCTACGGCAAGCGCGCGCCCGGCGAGGGCCTCAAGGTCGTGGCCATCGACTACGGCGTGAAGCGCAACATCCTGCGCCTCCTCGCCCAGGCCGGCTGCGATGTCACCGTGGTTCCGGCCACCACCGCGGCGGAGGAGATTCTGGCGCTGAAGCCGGACGGCGTGTTCCTGTCGAACGGCCCCGGCGACCCGGCGGCGACCGGCGCCTATGCGGTCCCGGTGATTCGCAAGCTCCTGGACGCGAAGGTGCCGACCTTCGGCATCTGTCTCGGCCACCAGCTCATGGGCCTCGCCCTCGGCGGCCGGACCGTGAAGATGGGCCAGGGCCACCACGGCGCGAACCATCCGGTGAAGGACAAGACCACCGGCAAGGTCGAGATCGTCTCGATGAACCACGGCTTCGCGGTGGATCCGAACAGCCTGCCGGAGACAGCCGTCGAGACGCATGTGTCGCTGTTCGACGGCTCGAATTGCGGCCTGACGCTCACCGACCGCCCGGCCTTCTCGGTGCAGCACCACCCGGAGGCCTCCCCGGGCCCGCGCGACAGCCACTACCTGTTCGAGCGTTTCGTGACGCTGATGCGCTCCGGCACGCCGGAAACCGCCAAGGGCGCCTGAGACCGGATCCGAGCCCGCGTTGCTCCCGCGGCCCGATCCCAATCGGGCCGCGGCGGGGCCATAAAATCCGCCAGATCGGGCAGCTTAAGAGAGCCCACGACGGCCCCTGAACGGCGGCGCATCCGCGCCCCGCGCATTCGGCCCGTCGCAGGGGATTGCCGGATGACCATCGACGAGGCGCGCGACGATTTCTCCCGCCTGCATCGCAGTTTCACGTTCCACCTTGGCGTCGCCGTGGGTCTGTCCTGGCTGACCGCCGTCTATGCCGCCTTCTACGCCCCCTGGGTGCGCAACATCCGAGCCCTCATCGATCCGACGGGCGGGCTCGACCGCGTCGAGAGCACGGTGTCCTACCTGTTCGCCTTGCCGGCGGTCCTCGCCCTCGCCTGGGTTTCTCTCTACTTCGGCCGCGAGGCGCTGCGCCGCGCGCAGACGCTCTCGAACGTCGCCGTCGAGTTCGCGGCCGCCGCCGTGGTGGCCTTCGGGGTTTTCTATCTCTCGATCGACCGGGCCGTCGCGGCGCTTCACGCCGGCCTCTGAGTCGGGACGGGGCGGCCTGGCGCCACCCCGTTTGCCTACTCGACCTTCGCAAACAGCGGTTCGAAGCGCTTGGCGGCCAGCTTGTTCTGCGGGACCGCCTTGGCCGCCTCCAGATTGTCGGGCTTGTCGCCGACCTGGACCAGGCCGACCATGCCCATGATGTAGTGCGGCGAGCACTTGATGCCGTAGAGGCCGGGCTTGTCGAAGGTCACGGTCTCCTCCTTGCCGACCACCGTCTTGAACGGCGCTGCCCCCTCGGGTGCCATGCCTTTGATCAGCTCGGCATTGTGCCCCTTGTCGGCCGGCACGAACCGCACCGTGTCGCCGGGCTGGATTTTCACGTAGGCCGGATCGAAGACCATCATCCCGCCCGGACCGCTGTTCAGGGTCTTGATGGCGACTTCCGAGGCGTTCGCCCCCAGGATCGATCCGATCAGAAGCATTGCGGAAATAGGGGCTGGCCAGAGCATCTTCGGTCTCGACTCGTTGTGGTATCGATCGACGGATCGGCCGATCGATCGAGGCCTACAAATCGCTCCAAAACCCAGCAAGAAATCTTCCCGCGCGGGCGTTCATTTATAAGAGCTCCAATTCGGCCGACCGGCGTCGCATCCATGCGTCGAACGCACCGTGAGGATGCGCGGTTGTCCCGGCCTTCCAATGCGCCCGTGGCCCGTGTAAACGCGGGGCTCAACGACAATCCCGCCACGCGCGTCCGGGAGCAGGGCTGAAGTCAGCCCTGCCCGATCGGGCGCGCTTGGCCCGACAAGGCCGCAGATGCCCAAACGCACCGACATCTCCTCGATCCTGATCATCGGTGCGGGTCCGATCATCATCGGACAGGCCTGCGAGTTCGATTACTCCGGCACCCAGGCCTGCAAGGCGCTGCGCGAAGAGGGCTACCGGATCGTCCTGGTGAACTCGAACCCCGCGACCATCATGACCGATCCGGACATGGCGGACGCGACCTATGTCGAGCCGATCACCCCCGAGATCGTCGCCAAGATCATCGAGAAGGAGCGCCCCGACGCGATCCTCCCGACGATGGGCGGCCAGACGGCGCTGAACTGCGCCCTGTCGCTCCAGAAGATGGGCGTGCTGGCGAAGTACGGCGTGCAGATGATCGGCGCCACCGCGGAGGCGATCGACAAGGCCGAGGACAGGAGCCTGTTCCGCGACGCCATGACCAAGATCGGGCTCGACACCCCGAAATCGGCGCTGGCCAACGCCTCAACGGCCAAGAAGGCCGACCGGCAGGCCTACCTCGCCGAGATCGCCCGCATCGAAGCCGCCAACGCGGAGCCGGAGGCGCGGCAGAAGGCGCTGGCCGCCTTCGAGAAGAGCTGGGCCGCGGGCGAGACCGACCGGCGCAAGCGCTACGGCGAGCATGCGATCGGGCAGGCGCTGATGGCGCTGGCCGAGGTCGGACTGCCGGCGATCATCCGCCCGTCCTTCACCATGGGCGGCACCGGCGGCGGCATCGCGTACAACCGCGAGGAATTCCTCGACATCGTCGAGCGCGGCATCGACGCGTCTCCGACCAACGAGGTGCTCATCGAGGAGAGCGTGCTCGGCTGGAAGGAGTACGAGATGGAGGTCGTTCGAGATAAGAACGACAACTGCATCATCGTCTGCTCCATCGAGAACATCGACCCGATGGGCGTCCATACCGGCGATTCGATCACCGTCGCCCCGGCGCTGACGCTCACCGACAAGGAATACCAAGTGATGCGCGACGCATCGCTGGCGGTGCTCCGCGAGATCGGTGTCGAGACCGGCGGCTCCAACGTGCAGTTCGCGATCAACCCCGAGAACGGGCGCATGATCGTGATCGAGATGAACCCGCGGGTGTCGCGCTCCTCGGCGCTGGCCTCGAAGGCCACCGGCTTCCCGATCGCCAAGGTCGCCGCCAAGCTCGCGGTCGGCTACACGCTCGACGAGATCGCCAACGACATCACCGGCGGCGCGACCCCGGCCTCGTTCGAGCCGACGATCGACTACGTCGTCACCAAGATCCCGCGCTTCGCCTTCGAGAAGTTCCCGGGCGCCGAGCCGACGCTGACCACCGCCATGAAGTCGGTGGGCGAGGCCATGGCGATCGGCCGCTGCTTCGCCGAATCGCTCCAGAAGGCCCTGCGCTCCCTGGAGACGGGGCTGACCGGCCTCGACGACATCGAGATCGAGGGCCTCGGCAAGGGCGACGACCATAACGCCATCAAGGCGGCGATCGGCACGCCGACCCCGGACCGGCTGCTCAAGGTCGCGCAGGCCCTGCGGCTGGGTGTCAGCCACGAGCAGGTCTATGCCTCGTGCAAGATCGATCCGTGGTTCCTGGAGCAGCTGCAGGCGATCATCGACCTGGAGAACCGGGTGAAGGCGCATGGCCTGCCGAAGACCCCCGGCGCCTTCCGCCAGCTCAAAGCCGCCGGTTTCTCGGATGCGCGCCTCGCCGTCCTCGCCAAGACCGACGAGGCCGCGGTCAGCGCGGCGCGGCGTGCGCTGTCCGTGCGCCCGGTCTTCAAGCGCATCGACACCTGCGCGGCCGAGTTCAAGTCGCCCACCGCCTACATGTACTCCACCTACGTGGCGCCCTTCGCGGGCGCGGTGGTGGACGAGGCGCAACCCTCGGACCGCAAGAAGGTCGTGATCCTCGGCGGCGGCCCGAACCGGATCGGCCAGGGCATCGAGTTCGACTATTGCTGCTGCCACGCCTGCTACGCGCTGTCGGAGGTGGGCTACGAGACCATCATGGTCAACTGCAACCCGGAGACGGTCTCCACCGACTACGACACGTCGGACCGGCTCTATTTCGAGCCGCTCACCGCCGAGGACGTGCTGGAGATCATCGAGACCGAGAAGCAGGCCGGCACGCTGCACGGCGTCATCGTGCAGTTCGGCGGCCAGACCCCGCTGAAGCTCGCCCGGGCCCTTGAGGCCGCCGGGGTGCCGATCCTCGGCACCTCGCCCGACGCCATCGACCTCGCGGAGGACCGCGACCAGTTCAAGCGGCTGCTGGACAAGCTCGGGATGAAGCAGCCGAAGAACGGCATCGCCTATTCGGTGGAGCAGAGCCGGCTCGTGGCGGCCGATCTCGGCCTGCCCTTCGTGGTGCGCCCGAGCTACGTGCTGGGCGGCCGCGCCATGGCGATCATCCGCGACGAGACGCAGTTCGCCGACTACCTCCTCGATACCCTGCCGAGCCTGATCCCCTCCGAGGTCAAGGCCCGGTACCCGAACGACAAGACCGGCCAGATCAACACGGTGCTGGGCAAGAACCCGCTCCTGTTCGACCGCTACCTGTCGGATGCGGTCGAGGTCGATGTCGACGCGGTCTGCGACGGCAAGGACGTGTTCATCGCCGGTATCATGGAGCACATCGAGGAGGCCGGCATCCATTCCGGCGACTCGGCCTGCTCCCTGCCGCCGCGCTCTCTCTCGCCCGAGATCATGGACGAGCTGGAGCGGCAGACCAAGGCGATGGCGCTGGCGCTCAACGTCGTCGGCCTGATGAATGTGCAGTACGCCATCAAGGACGGCGTCATCTACGTGCTGGAGGTGAATCCGCGCGCCTCGCGCACCGTACCGTTCGTCGCCAAGGTCATCGGCGAGCCGATCGCCAAGATCGCGGCCCGGCTCATGGCGGGCGAGGCGCTGTCCACCTTCGGCCTGAAGCCGAAGACCCTGCCGCACATCGCCGTCAAGGAAGCGGTCTTCCCGTTCGCCCGCTTCCCCGGCGTCGACGTGCTCCTCGGTCCGGAGATGCGCTCCACCGGCGAGGTGATCGGGCTCGATACCAGCTTCGGCGTGGCCTTCGCCAAGAGCCAGCTCGGTTCGGGCACGCAGGTCCCGAAGGCGGGCGCCGTGTTCGTCTCGGTGCGGGATGCCGACAAGGCCCGCATCCTGCCGACCATGAAGCTCCTGTCCGATCTCGGCTTCACCATCCTGGCCACGGGCGGCACGCAGCGCTATCTGGTCGAGAACGGCGTTCCGGCCGAGCGGATCAACAAGGTCCTCGAAGGCCGGCCGCACGTGGTCGACGCGATCAAGAACGGCGGCATCCACCTCGTGCTGAACACCACCGAGGGGGCCGGCGCCCTCTCGGACTCGCGCTCGCTCCGGCGTGCGGCCCTCTTGCATAAGGTGCCGTATTACACCACTCTAGCCGGCGCGATGGCCGCGGCCGAGGGGATCAAGGCCTATCTAGAAGGCGATCTCAAGGTCCGCGCGTTGCAGGAATACTTCGCGGCCTGAACCTGAGGGTTCCGCTGACTTTATCTCGTGGCCCGGAGAGAGTGCTCCACTCTCGGCCGGGCCTCTTCATTGTGGCGCGAGACGATGACGATAGACAAGGTTCCGATCACGGTGCGCGGCTTCGCAGCCCTCGAAGAGGAGCTGAAGCACCGGCAGCAGGTGGAGCGTCAGCGCATCATCCAGGCGATCGCCGAGGCCCGTGCCCTGGGCGACCTGTCGGAAAATGCCGAATATCACGCCGCCAAGGAGGCGCAGTCCCATAACGAGGGACGCGTGATGGAGCTGGAGAGCATGATCGCGCGGGCCGAGATCATCGACGTCACCAAGCTCTCGGGCAACAAGATCAAGTTCGGCGCCACCGTGAAGCTCGTCGACGAGGACACGGAAGAGGAGAAGACCTACCAGATCGTCGGCGAGCCGGAAGCCGACGTGCGTTCCGGGCGCGTGTCGATCACGTCTCCGATCGCCCGCGCCCTGATCGGCAAGGGCGTCGGCGACACCGTCGAAGTCACCACCCCCGGTGGCGGCAAGTCCTACGAGGTCGTCGCCGTCCAGTACGGCGGCTGAGGCATGCGCCCGCGTTCCTGGGGCTGGCTTGCCGGCCTGATTCTCGGTGTCGTCGCGGGATCCGCGGCGGCAGGCGATTTTCCCGCCACCGCCGTCTTCTCCGACATCCGGGTCGATGTGCGGCCGCTCGTGGACAAGGGCGCAGGCCTGCAGGCCGAGGCGCTGGCTTCCGATCTCACATCGGCCCTGCGGAAGAATTTCGCCGGTCGCATCGGCGGCCGCGGGCCGCGCCTCGTCGTGGTCGTCACCAGTCTGTCGCTGCGCCCCTATGTCGGCAGTGGCGACCGGCCCGGCTTCGGCAGCAATTTCCAGACCGACTACATGGAAGGCGAAGCCCTGCTGGTCGGGCCCAAGGGCCAAGTGCTGGGACGCTATCCGCAGATGACCGCGACGCCGTCCAGCTACGGGGGCGCGTGGTACGATCCGCAATTCGAGCAACGCCGGCTGGCCGCGATCGCCGACATTTATGCCCAGTGGCTCGCCCGCGACCTGCCGCGGGATTAGAGAAGGGCCGTCCGCCCCGGCCCGCGGCGTAGGGCGTTTCCGGTGAGGAGCATGGCAAGCATCGACGTGACGGAGTCGCAGACCGCGCCGCTCAGCCGCTTGGACTCGCGGCCCGGGCGCCTGCCCGAACTCGCCCGCGCCCGCGCCTGGATCGTCACCGACGGCAAGGCCGGCGACGAGAACCAGTGCGTCGGCATCGCCGAGACTCTGGGGCTCGCCTTCGAGACCCGTAAGGTGCCCGCCTCCGGACCGTTCGGGTGGATGGCACCGTGGGGGCCGATCGACCCCCGCGAGGGCCCGCGCCGGCGCGCCGGCGCCCTGTCGGGCCCCTACCCCGACATCCTGATCGCGTCCGGGCGCCGGTCCGTGCCCTACCTGCGGGCGGTGCGCCGCGCCACGGGTGGCCGGACCTTCACGGCCTTCCTGAAGGATCCGCGGATGGGCGCGGACAGCGCCGACTTCATCTGGGTGCCGGATTACGACGACCTGCGCGGCCCGAACGTCTTCACGACCCTCACGGCTCCGCATCTCGTCACGGCCGCGCGACTGGCCGCCGCCCGGGCCCGCCCGGATCCGCGCCTTGCGCGCCTCGACGGTCCGCGGGTGGCGGTCCTGGTCGGCGGCGACAGCCGGCATCTGAGCTACCGCAAGACCGACATGATCCGTCTCGTGGAGGATCTGCGCGGGCTGGCGGCGCAGGGCTGCCGGCTCATGGTGACGATTTCCCGCCGGACGCCCAACCCGCTCCGCGAAGCCGTGAAGGCCCTTGCGGCAGAGACCGGCGGCTTCCTCTGGGACGGGTCCGGCGACAATCCCTACGTCGCCATGCTGGCGCTCGCCGAGGCGATCGTGGTCACCTCCGACTCGGCCAACATGGTCAGCGAAGCGGTGGCGACCGGCGCGCCGGTCCTGCTGTTCGATCTGCCGCGCACCTATATTCGGCATCGGCGGATGTTCGCCGGGCTTGCCATCGCCGGAGCGCTGCGGCCGTTCACCGGTCAGTTGGCGGAGCTGACGTACAAGCCGATCGACGCGACGCCGGTGATCGCTCAGGCGCTCGCCGACGTCTATGCCGCACGACGCGCGGCCGGACCGGCCTGAGGAGGCCGAAACAGATGGCCCACACGTACGCCAAACGCGTGATCGTCGGCTCCGGGCACGCCGCCGGCACGGTGGGCTTCTGTGCCGCCCGGGCCGACATGAAGCCCATCCCCGCGCCGCCCAGTCAGCCGGCCACGGCGATCAGCGACGGGTCTTTGCCCATGCGCCACGGTGGCTTCCGGAGCGAGACGCCCGGCACCGCCGGGACCGAGACCCCGAACGTGCTCGTGACGATCTCCGAACCGCTGGCGTCCCGGATGTATGTGAATCCTAACACCTGCCCGGCGAACGACGACCGTCCGCGGCCCGTGCTTGAAGCTGCGGCGTAGAGCACATTCAAGACATCTCCGCTCCCTCGCTACGTCCAGGCTCGCCATGACCACTCACAAGACGAAGGTCCTCATCATCGGGGCCGGACCGGCCGGCTACACCGCGGGCATCTATGCCGCCCGGGCCAACATGAAGCCCATCCTCGTGACGGGCATCCAGCCGGGCGGTCAGCTGACGATCACCACGGACGTGGAGAATTATCCGGGCTTCGCGACCGCCGTTCAGGGGCCCGACCTGATGGAGCAGATGCGCCTGCAGGCCGAGCACGTCGGGACCCGGATCCTCTCCGACACCATCGTGTCGGTCGACTTGTCTCAGCGCCCCTTCGTGGCCCAGGGGGATGGCGGCGACACCTACGTCGCCGATACCCTGATCGCCGCCACGGGCGCCCAGGCCCGCTGGCTCGGCCTGCCCTCCGAGATCGAGTTCAACGGGGCAGGCGTGTCGGCCTGCGCGACGTGTGACGGGTTCTTCTATCGCGGCAAGGAGGTCGTCGTGATCGGCGGCGGCAACACCGCCGTCGAGGAAGCCCTGTACCTCGCCAACCTGGCCTCGAAGGTCACCGTCATCCACAGGCGCGACCGCTTCAGGGCGGAGCCGATCCTGCAGGATCGGCTGTTCGCCCATCCGAAGATCTCGGTCATCTGGAACCACGTGGTCGAGGAGGTCCTCGGCCGAAGGGAGCCGGTGAAGGCCGTCACCGGCGTGCGGTTGCGCGACACCGGCAGCGGCGCAACGCGGGACGTGCCTGCCGACGGCCTTTTCGTCGCCATCGGTCACGACCCGGCGACGAAGCTCTTCGCTGGCCAACTCGAACTGCTGGAGGGCGGCTACATCAAGATCGTGCCGGGCACGACGCGGACCAGCGTCGAGGGCGTCTACGCCGCCGGCGATTGCGCCGAGTTCGTCTACCGGCAGGCGGTGGTCGCCGCCGGCATGGGCTGCATGGCGGCACTCGAGGCGGAGAAATTCCTCGCCGAGCACTCCCCCGACCCGAAGGTCAGGACCGAGGAGTTACAGGAGCCGGAGATGATCGGCGCCTACGACTAGGCGAGCGGACGCGCGCCCTGCATCCAGCGCCGCACTGACGTGGCGGCGCCGGGCTTCGACGCGCTGGAGGTCACGACCCTGGCGCGCGCATGGCCCGGCGGCCCCATCCTCTGGCTCTTGCCCCAGGGTACCAGCCCGTCCTTTCTTGCCTGAAGCGGCCTCAAAACGCTCCTCGGCACCGCGCAAGCCGACCTTTACGGCTCGAAGCGTTCCCGGAACGGCGTGCCTCGCCTCCACGACACCGACAGGTCCCCGAGGACCGAACTTGGCCGGAGGCGGTCA
This sequence comes from Methylobacterium sp. 1973, assembly GCF_040545035.1. NCBI lineage: Bacteria > Pseudomonadati > Pseudomonadota > Alphaproteobacteria > Hyphomicrobiales > Methylobacteriaceae > Methylobacterium > Methylobacterium sp. 1973. The sequence continues at coordinate 175,734 of NZ_JBEPLA010000006.1, read as the reverse complement.
GTCCGCTTCGGCCGTCGGGTGTGGGTAAGCGGACGTTCTGCGGGCGTCGGAAGAAGGTCTCGAAGCGATCCGAGGCCGCTCGCCCAGATCGCCAACCTGGAGATCCGCAATGCGGACGCGGTGCTCGAGACCGACATCCGCGTGCCGGGTGAAGTCCCCGACGGCAAGCCTCCGCCGGACATCCACGCGCCGATCGTCCCCGAACGCACCGCGATCGAGGCGAAACGTCCGCCAGCTATTGCATAGCTACCGCCCGCGCTGGGGCAGAGAACGCGACAGCCGATCCCTTCAAAAATGATACTAAACATCTAAATTGAACATGGTCGCGGCGCACTGAGGATCCGGGGATGCCGAGAGTTTCGCAGGAGCAGGCCAAGCTTAACCGCCAGCGTGTGGTCGAGGTCGCGGCGACCCTGTTTCGTGAGCGGGGGCTCCATGGCGTCGGCGTCGCCGACATCATGGGTGCCGCGGGGCTCACCCATGGCGGCTTCTATGGCCAATTCGCCAACAAGGACGCGCTGGCGGCTGAAGCCTTCGAGACCGCGCTGACCGACAATGGGCGGGGACAGTTGGACAGCCTCGTGTCCAACTATCTGTCGATCGCCCATGTGCGCGCCCCCGGGATGGGCTGTCCCGTCGCTGCGCTCGCCAACGACGTCGCACGGGAAGCCCCGGACAGCCCGGTCCGATCCCGCTTCACGCGAGGCGTGCGCGGGATGGTGGACCTGATGGCGGCCCTCGTGCCCAAGACGCCGAAACAGAAGAGGCGGCAGCGTGCGCTGTCCTCGCTCGCGACGCTGGTCGGTGCCGTCGTCCTGGCCCGCGCGGTCGACGATGAAGCGCTGGCCGAGGAGATACTCGGAGCGGCTCGCGCCTCGCTGGGTGCCGAAGCGCCCGAACGCGATACGCCGGCGGGACCCTCCAACAGCGGATAGGGGCACGCCTCCGCGGCGACAGGGCACGCTTTCCCCTTGCCATTATAAATTATGATCATAATTTATATGGGGAGCGGTTGCGATGCAGGCCGCGTCGGTAGGAGACCACCGTGCAGCAGAGCGAAACCAGGATCGCGGTCGTGACAGGGGCCGCTTCGGGTATCGGCCTCGAGACAGCGAGAGCTTTGAAGGCCGCGGGCTACCGGGTGTTCGGCACCAGTCGAACGGTGGACCGTGTCGTGGAAGGCGGCATCACGATGCTGCCCTGCGACATCACCTGGGACGCTTCGGTCGCGGGTGCTGTCGAGGCGATCTTCGCCCGGACGGGGCGGATCGATGTGCTGGTCAACAACGCCGGCTTCGGCATCAGCGGCGGCGCGGAGGAATCCACCACCGCGCAGGCTCAGGCCCTGTTCGACGTCAATCTGTTCGGCGCCATCCGCATGACCCGCGCGGTCCTGCCCCTGATGCGGGCAAGCGGTGGCGGTCGCATCGTCAACATCAGCTCGGCCTTCGGGCTCGTCCCGGCCCCGTACATGGCGCTCTACGCCGCGAGCAAGCATGCGCTCGAAGGCTATTCCGAATCCCTCGACCACGAGGTCAGGACCCAGGGCATCCGGGTCGTCCTCGTCGAGCCCGCCTATACCCGCACGGCCTTCGACCGGAACCTCGTCACGCCGGATGCGCCGCTCGCCGTCTACGACGCCGCGCGCGCCGGCCAGGAGCGGCTGATGCGCGACGTCATGGTGGTTGCCGACGCGCCGGGGATCGTGGCCGAGAGGGTCGTGACGGCGGCGACCGTGGCGGTACCGAAGAGCCGGTACACCGCCGGCAAGATGGCCCGGCGGGTCAGCCTGCTGCGTCGTTTCGTGCCCGCTAGCGCCTTCGATAAAAGCTTCCGCAAGCAGATGCGGCTCCCGCAATGACAGGGAGAGCACCTCCGCTCGGACGGCAGCGCGCGGTGCCGCCGGACAGAGCGCGCGAGACGGCGTTCTTCGCCGCCGGCATGGGCTGACGGGCGGCGTTGGAGACCGAGACTTCTCTCGCCAGCCGCACGATCGGCGAGAGCCCGGTCCAGGCCGGCGCAGCGGAATGCCGGCGGCACCGGCCGCGGCGCTTCGCCCGCAGCGCCCACCATTTCAACAACTTCCCGCCTTCACCGCTTGCGTCGCATCATGCGCTGTGTGCATAGGAGTGCTGACTGCGCCGGGATGCACCGATTGCATGCCCGCGCGGTGCCGCGAGCGGTCATCCGCCCTCGGCGCCGCGCAGTTCGCCCGGTGATCTGCCCGCCGCCTCGTGCCCATCCTGACCCGGGCGCGACCCGCGGGCGCGCGCTGGTAGGGGTTCTTGCCTTGGACTGGGATAAGATCCGGATCTTCCTCAACGTCGCGGAGGCGGGGAGCTTCACAAAGGCGGGTGACGATATCGGGCTCAGCCAATCGGCGGTGAGCCGCCAGATCAGCGCCTTGGAGCGCGAGCTGAAGGCGCCTCTGTTCCACCGCCATGCCCGCGGCCTGCTGCTGACCGAACAGGGCGATCTCCTGTTCCGCGCCGCCCGGGACATGAAGCTGCGCCTGGAGAATACCCGCGCCCGGCTCGTGGAGACCTCCGAGCGCCCGACCGGCGATCTCAAGGTCACCACCACGGTGGGCCTCGGCACCTCCTGGCTGTCGCAGCGCGTGGGCGAGTTTCTCGACCTCTACCCGGATGTGCGCATCGAGCTGATCCTCACCAACGAGGAACTCGATCTCGCCATGCGCGAAGCCGATGTGGCGATCCGCATGCGGCGGCCGGCCCAGCCGGACCTGATCCAGCGCCGGCTGTTCACCGTGCACTACCATGCCTTCGCGAGCCCGGATTACGTCAAGCGCTTCGGCGAGCCCAAGACCATCGAAGAACTCGACGATCACCGCCTCGTCTCGTTCGGCGGAAACGAGCCGTCGTACCTGCTCGCGGCCCACTGGCTGGCGGATGCCGGCCGCGATGGCCGGGACCGGCGTCAGGTCCACCTGACCGTGAACAACATCGGCGCCCTCCAGCGCGCGATGGAGGCGGGAGCCGGGATCGGGATTCTGCCCGACTACGCGGTGGATGGCGGCCAGCAGCTCGTGCAGGTGCTGCGCGAGACCGAGATGCCGAGCCTCGAGAGCTACCTCGTCTATGCCGAGGAGATGCGCTCGGTCGCCCGGGTCCAGGCGTTCCGCGACTTCCTGGTCTCCAAGGCGCAGCGCTGGACCTACTGAGCATCCGATGCTTGAGTCGCGTCTTCTCACGGAGACGATTCGATGCGCGCTGCCCTCTACGCTCTGATCCTCGTCGCGGGTTCGACCAACGCGATGGCGGATGACTGCGCGGAAGCTTGGTACCAGCGCAACCTGATCTACAAGCAGGCCGGCTATTGTTTCAGCACGCCACGGGCGATCCGGACCTTTGGCAATACCGATTGCCGGTACGACGCCATGGACCGCATACCGCTCTCGCGCCAGGAACAGGCGACGGTGGCGGAGCTGCAGGCCTTCGAGCGCGCCCATGGCTGCCCGCGCTAGCGTGCGCGCCGCCGCAGTGGACGCCGATACCGCGTACAGACGCGTGACGACAAAGAACTGAAGCCCCGCCCGGTGGGGCGAGGCTCGGGCGGGTTTGCCTCGGCGGGTGTCGCCGAGCAGCCCCTCACACGAACAGCCGTTCGCCTTCGAGGCCCTTGTAGAGGCTGGCGACCTGCTCGCCGTAGCCGTTGTAAATCAGCGTCGGCACCCGCTGGTCGGTCCCCAGAACCCGCTCCGTGGCCTGGCTCCAGCGCGGATGCGGCACGGCCGGGTTCACGTTGGCCCAGAAGCCGTACTCGGAGGCCTGCAGCCCCTCCCAGAAGGTCTTCGGCCGGTCGGCGGTGAAAGAGATCTTCACCAGCGACTTGGCCGACTTGAACCCGTATTTCCACGGCACCGCGACGCGGATCGGCGCCCCGAACTGGTTGGGCAGCGGCTTGCCGTAGACCCCCGTCACCATGAAGGCGAGGTCGTTGCCGGCCTCGGCCAATGTCAGGCCCTCCGTGTAGGGCCAGGGATAGAAGAAGGCCCGCTGGCCGGGGGCCATCGCCTTGTCCATGAAGGTCTCGAAGCGGATGTACTTCGCGCCCGAGGCGGGCTTGGCGAGCGCCACGAGCTTCGCCAGCGGGAAGCCTGTCCAGGGCACCGCCATGGACCACGCCTCGACGCAGCGGTGGCGGTAGAGCCGCTCCTCCAGACCCACCTTCCGGATCAGGTCGTCGACGCCGATCTCGAACGGCTTCTCCACGAGGCCGTCGATCTTCAGGGTCCAGGGTTGCGTCTTGAGGGCATTGGCTGCCGGTAGCACCGTCTTCGACGTGCCGAACTCGTAGAAATTGTTGTAGTCGGCGCTGAAGCGCTCGGGCGTCAGGGGCCGGTCGAGGGTGTAGGCCGGGTTCTGTGGCGCCGGATAGAGCGACGGGTCGCCTGCGGCCGCCAGGGCCTGACGGGGGCCCAGGAGCGAGCCGGCTGCGAGTCCGGCCGCACCGCCGATCAGGGCCCGCCGGTTGATGAAGACGGCCTCCGGCGTCGCCAGATGCTCCGGAATCTCCCAACCGCGCTTGCGCTTGATCAACATGGCCGTCTCCTCGGATGTCCTGCGCGCACAACCCACAGATCGGCCGCAGCCGACAGGGGCGCAAGCGCCGCAGCCTCACCTTTCGGCGACCCGCATCCCGGCGTTACGCCGCAGGTGAGCGGCACCTGGACGCAGGCGGGTGCCCGACGATCGGCCGAGGCTCAGGCCGGCGGGGTCTCGTCGCGCAGCATCCGCCGCAGCACCTTGCCGACATTGGTCTTGGGCAGCGTCTCGTGGAACACCACGCGGCGGGGCACCTTGTAGCCGGTGAGCTGGGTGCGCGCATACGCCCGCAGGGCCTCGGGGGAGACCAACGGATCCTTCAGGACCACGTGGGCCACCACCATCTCGCCGGTTTCCTCGCTCGGTGCGCCGACCACCGCGCATTCGAGCACGGCGGGGTGGGCCGCCAGGACGTCCTCGACCTCGTTGGGATAGACGTTGAAGCCGGAGACCAGGATCATGTCCTTCATCCGGTCGACGATCCGGATCTGGCCGTCCGCCTGCAGGATCGCCACGTCGCCCGTCCGGAAGAACCCGTCCGCCGTCATCGCCCGGGCCGTCTCCTCCGGTCGGTTCCAGTAGCCGCGCATCACCTGCGGGCCGCGCACGCAGATCTCGCCGGGCTGCCCGATCGGGACCGGTTCGCCGGCGACGTCGCGGATCGAGACCTCGGTGGAGGGCAGCGGGTAGCCGATCGTGCCGGAGAAATCCCGCATGCCGTGCGGATTGACGCACACGACCGGGGAGGTCTCGGACAGGCCGTAGCCCTCGATGATCGTGTTGCCGGTCAGCGCCTTCCAGCGCTCGGCGACCGCCCGCTGCACGGCGGTCCCGCCGCCGACCACGAAGTCGAGGTTGGCGAAATCCACCGTACCGATCTTCGGGTGGTTGATCAGCACGTTGAACAGGGTGTTCACGCCCATCAGGTGGGTGAAGCGGGTGCGGCTCAGCGTCTTGACCATGCCGTCGCAGTCGCGCGGATTGGGAATCAGGAGGCAGGATCCGCCGCTGCGCATGAACTGGAAGAAGCACGCCGTGAGCGCGAAGATGTGGTAGAGCGGCAGGGCTGTGACCACGCAGCGCGGGACGCTCGGATCCTTCGAGTTGAACCAGAGCTGAGACTGCTCGACATTCGCCATGATGTTGCGGTGGCTCAGCATCGCCGCCTTGGCGATGCCCGTGGTGCCGCCGGTATATTGCAGGAAGGCGAGGTCTTCCGGTTCGACCCGGACCGTCGCCCGCGGCATCGACCGGCCCCGGCGCAGGACGGTGGCGAAGGGGATCGCGAGGCCCTCCGGAAGGCGGAACGGCGGCACGGCCTTGCGCACATGCCGGCTGGCGAGCGTGATCACGTGGCCCTTGAGCCCGAGCCCGTCGCCCGGGCCCACGAGGACGACCCGCTCCAGGGCGACGTCCGGCAGGGCTGCCGCGACCGTGGCGCCGAAATTCTCCAGGACGATCAGGATCCGCGCACCGGAATCGTTGATCTGCTGCGCACATTCCCGGGGTGTGTAGAGAGGGTTGGTGTTGACCACCGTCCCGCCCGCCAGGAGAACGCCGAAGATCGCGACCGCATAGGCCGGGACGTTCGGCAGCATGATCGCAACGCGGTCGCCCTTTGCCAGGCCCTGTCCGCGCAGCCAGGCCGCGAGGTCGCGCGCCTGCTGGCCGAGGGTCGCGTAGGTCATGGTCGAGCCGAAGCACAGCATCGCCGGCCGGTCGGCGAAGGCGGCCATGCTGGATTCGAACAGGCCGACCAGGGTCCCGAGGGCCGCGACGTCGATCTCCGCCGGAACCCGGGACGGGTAGGAGGCCAGCCAGGGGCGGTCGGAGGACCCGCCGCTTGGCGTGGCCGGCAACGCGCCGGCCGTAGCGGCTTGAGCGCCGTGCTCGATCACGTTCGCCTCGTGCATCGCGATGCCTCCCGCGGGCCCGACTCTCGGTGGCCGGGTCTCGCTACGCCTGTCGCGCAGACTCTGCGGGAACGGAGGCCGGCCCGCAAGGCAGGGGGCTCAGACGCCCCGACGATGCCGGCGCAATGTCGCCAGAGCGGTGTGGGGCAGAGCAGCGGCGATCAGCAGGCCCGCGGCGAGCGCGGCCTCCTCCGGTCGCATCGCCCGGCGCGGCCAGGGGCCGACGCCCAGGTCGCCAGCGAGGCCGATCAGGATCGCGCCGAACCACAGGGCCAGGAAGGCGAGCGCTCCGAATCCAATCCGGCGCAGGCGCGGCCGCAGGGGGCGGTTGGCCGCGACCGCGAACAGCCCGAGGACGCCGCCGAACAGCAGGGCACCCACAGCGGCGCCGAGTCCGAAAGCCAGCCACAGGGGCTGATGGGTGAGGAACGCCATGCCGCCGGTGGCGAAGGCACCGCGCAGGATGAGGCCGCCGAAGGTGGGATAGAGCCCGGCGGCGAGAAGGGCGGCCGCCCCCGCGAGGCCGAACAGGACCCGGCGCGGGACGGAGGCCGGACCCGGCTCCGCCGCCGCGCGCGCGAGATGCCCCAGCCCGTAGACCAGCGCGAAGGCGAAGAGCGGGTAGCGGCCGATGAAGTAGCCGAAGATCCAGGGCTCGAGGGCCTCCGGCACGAAACCACGCTGGCTCAGGCCGGTGACGGCGACGAGCGCCAGGGCGGCCAGCATGGCGAGAATCGGCCCGACGGCTGCCAGGAGGAGGCCGCCGACGCGGCCTCCGGACGTCCCGTCACCCGGATCGGCCCGATCGCGCGCGGCGTTGGCGTGTGCGGCCATGCTGAGATTGCCCGGACCGGCGCGCGGCGTCTGGACCGCCGCGGCCGCCTTAGCGGGCCTCGTAATGGTCGCGAATCAGCCGGTCGAGGAGGCGCACGCCCCAGCCCGCGCCCCAGCTGCGGTTGATCTCGCTGGCGTTCGACGACATCGCCACGCCCGCGATGTCGAGATGCGCCCACGGCACGTCCTCGACATAGCGCTTGATGAACGAGGCCGCAGTGGCGGCGCCGCCGTGACGGCCGCCGGTGTTCTTCATGTCGGCGAACTTGGAATCGATCGCCTTGTCGTAGGCCGGGATCAGCGGCATCCGCCAGACCTTCTCGCCCGTCGCCTCGCCGGCGGCGTGGATGTTGCCCGCCAGCGTGTCGTCGTTGGAGAACATGCCGGCGATGTCCTGGCCCAGCGCCACGATGATCGCGCCCGTCAGCGTCGCGAGGTCGACCAGCGCCTTCGGCTTGGTGCTGCGGATGACGTGGGTGATCACGTCGGCCAGCACCAACCGGCCCTCGGCGTCGGTGTTGATCACCTCGATGGTCTGGCCGGACATGGAGGTCAGGATGTCGGAGGGGCGGTAGGAGCCGCCATCCGGCATGTTCTCCACGATGCCGATGGCGCCGACCACGTTGCAGCGCGCCTTGCGCGCGGCGAGGGCATGCAGGGCACCGACCACGGCGGCCGCGCCGCCCATGTCGCCTTTCATGTCCTCCATGCCGCCCCCGGGCTTGATCGAGACGCCGCCGGAATCGAACACGACGCCCTTGCCGATGAGGGCCACGGGCGGCTCGGCGGCGGGGCCGCCGTTCCAGCGCATGATCACGATCCGCGGCTCGCGGGCCGAGCCCTGCGCCACCGCGAGCAGCGCGCCCATGCCGAGCTCCCGCATCCGGGCCGGCTCCAGCACCTCGATCTCGACGCCGAGCTTGGCGAGTTCCGAGGCGCGGCGGGCGAATTCCGCCGGGAAGAGCACGTTCGGCGGCTCGTTCACGAGGTCGCGCGCCAGGATCACGCCGTCGGACAGGCTCCGGGCGCCCTCACCCTCGCGGGCGGCCGCGCCGTGATCGGCGAGCAGCAGGGTCAGCGCGGTGACGGACTTGTCGTCGGCGTCGGGCTTCTTCTTGGTCTTGTAGCGGTCGAACGCGTAGGTCCGCAGGCGCGCGCCGAGGGCGAACTCGCCGGCCTGCGTCGCCGTGACCGTCGTGCCGGGCCAGTCGAGCACGACCCGGGCGGTCCGCCCCGCCACCTTGCCGGCGGTGAAGCCGCCGAGCGCCGGCCAGTCGGTCTTGGCCCGATCCTTCTCGGAGCCGAGGCCCACGACCACGAGGCGGTCGGCGCCGACGCCCGAAGGGGCCGGCAGCGTCAGCGCGCTGAGCGCGCGGCCCTTGAACTTCTCGGAGGCCGCGGCGCGGGCCACGAGATCCGACCCGGAGGCGCCGAGCGCTTCCCGGGCCGCCGATCCGAGCGACAGGTCGTCGCCGACGAAGACCACGAGATCGCCGGATCCGCCGGGGCCCTGGCCGCTCTGCTCCAGGGGACCGAAACCGATCTCGATACCGTCCGCCATACCCGTCGCCCTGCCCGTTATCCCGGAGCCGTACTACGTACCCGCGCGCCGAGGCGCGGGCCATCCGCTCTGTGTAGCCGCTGAGACGGAGAACGCAACGCGGCGTGACAGCCCTGGAATCGCCCCTTTTGTCGGGTCCCTGCCGCTCCGAGGGCGCAAGAGGATGGGACCATCATGCCGGATTTGAAGGATCCGGCACGGCGGGCTCGAGCTTTGGATTCGCATCGTCTTTGCCCGAAAGCCGGCACAACCTTTCGGGACGATGCTGAAGCGGGACTGCCGGGCCGATGAGGCAGATCGAGCGCTACATCTTTCGGATCGCCCTGGGCGCCACCCTCGCCTGCCTGATCGGGCTGACGGGCACGATCTGGCTGACGCAGGCCCTGCGCGAGCTCGACCTCGTGACCGCCAAGGGCCAGACGCTGCTGGTCTTCCTGTTCGTCACGGGCCTGTCCCTGCCGACCCTCGTGGTGGTGATCGCCCCCGTCGCCCTGTTCATCGGCACGATCTACGCCCTCAACAAGTTGAACGGCGATTCCGAGCTGATCGTCATGTCGGCGGCCGGGATGCCGCCCCGCTCGCTCCTGCGCCCCTTCCTGACCCTGGCGCTGTTCGTCAGCTTCCTGGTGGGATTCCTGGTGGTGGTGGTGATGCCCGCGAGCTTCCAGGAGCTGCGCGACGTGATCACCCGGGTCCGCGGCGACTTCATCGCGAACGTCGTCAAGGAGGGGCAGTTCACCCAGCTCGACAACGGCATCACCTTCCACTTCCGCGAGCGCGGTCCGGGGGGCACCCTGAAGGGGCTGTTCATCCAGGACCGGCGTGAGGCCGGGAAGACCAAGGTCTACCTCGCCGAGCGCGGCAACGCGGCCGACGTCGATGGACAGAGCTATCTGATCCTGGAGAACGGCAGCGTCCATCAGCAGCAGAAGGATTCCCGCGATTCGTCGATCCTGACCTTCGAGCGCTACACGATCGACCTCGCTGCCTTCGCGCCCCCGGATTCCGACACGATCTACAAGCCCCGGGAGCGATCGACGGCGCAGCTCCTGTTCCCCGACACGACCGAAGGCTACTACAAGCTGCAGAAGGGCCGGTTCCGGGCGGAGCTGCACGACCGGCTTTCCGCCTGTCTTTACCCGCTGGCCCTGGTCTTCATCGCCTTCGCGGCGCTGGGCGACCCACGCACGACACGGCAGGGGCGCGGCGTCGCGGTCGCCGGGGCGATCCTCGCCGTGGTGGCCCTGCGCATCGGTGGCTTCGCGGCGGTCAGCGCCGCCGCGCGCAGCCCGGCGGCCGTGGGGGCGGTCTACGGCGTGCCGCTTCTGGCGATCGTCCTGTCGAGCCTCCTGATCTTCTTCGGACCGCGGGTGCGCGCATTCAACGCCGCCCTGGCCCGCTTCGTGCGCGGCCTGTTCCGCGGCCCGCGCCTGGCGCCGGCGGCCTGAACCCGATGATGCTGATCGGCCCCACCCTCGGGCGGTATTTCGCCGCCCGGTTCCTCCGCACGGTGCTCGGCGTGTTCGTGACCGTGTTCGCCCTGGTCTACACCCTGGACTTCGTCGAGCTCCTCCGCCGCGCTGGCGAGGCCCAGGGCGCCTCCGCGGGGCTGATGGCGCAGCTCTCGCTCTATCGCACCCCCGCGGTGGCCGAGGGCGTCCTGCCTTTCGCGATCCTGTTCGGCTCCATGGCGGCCCTGCTCCAGCTCTCGCGCAAGCTGGAGCTGGTGGTCGCGCGGGCAGCCGGGATCTCGGCCTGGCAGTTCCTGCAGCCCGGCTTCTTCGTGGCCCTCACCCTCGGTGCGCTGGCCGTCGGCGTCTACAACCCGGTCTCGGCGCTGCTGAAACAGCGCTCCACCGAGATCGAGGCGAAGATCTTCGCCAAATCCACCAAGGCGAGTTCGGGCAAGGACCTCTGGATCCGCCAGAAGGGCCTCGACGGCGAGGCGATCCTCCGCGCCGAGACCGCCATCGAGGGCACGACCACCCTCGCCGGCGTGTCGGTCTTCACCTTCGACGCGGCCGGCAAGTTCGCCGAGCAGCTCGTCGCGGCCCGCGCCACGCTGCACGACGGCTACTGGGAACTCTCCGATGTGCGCGTTCTCACACCGGACACGCCCCCTGAGTCGTTCGACACCTACCTGATCGCCTCGAACCTCGACCCCGCACAGGTGCGTCAGGGGTTCACGCCCCCCGAATCTGTGCCTTTCTGGCAACTTCCCACAACGATCGCGCGGACCGAGCGGGCCGGTTTGGACGCCACCCGATACCGGCTCCAGTACGATGTCCTGTGGGCAAGGCCGGTGCTGTTCGTGGCCATGGTCATCGTCGCCGCAACCGTTTCCTTACGGTTCTTCCGCTTTGGTGGTGTCGGAAAACTCGTGCTCGGTGGCGTCGCGGCCGGCTTCGCTCTCTACGTGGTCCGACAGGTCATGGAGGGGCTCGGGGCGTCCGGACTCGTCGCCGCACCGGTGGCGGCCTGGTTCCCGGCCGTGGTAGGCAGTCTTCTCGGTACGCTCACGCTTCTGTACCAGGAAGACGGCTGACTTCCGCGAGCCTTCGCGGGACGGGAGACGGGTGTTGAGGTTGGTGGCGGCAGACGTCACAGGGGTTGGGACGCGCGTTGCGTAAGGTCGCCGACATCCTGCGGAAGGCTGGTTTCCGAGCTGTGCTGGCGCTCGCCGCGCCGCTGGCGGGGGGCCTGTCCGCCCATGCCCAGGGCCTGCCCGCCGTGACGGCCGGCAAGCCCGGCGACAAGCTCCTCGTCGAGGCCGACGAGCTGATCTACGACAACGACCACGGCACCGTGACGGCGCGGGGCAACGCCGAGCTGCATTACGGCCCGCGGACCCTGCAGGCCGACCGCGTGCGCTACGACCGGACTTCCGGCCGGGTCTTCGCCGAGGGCAATGTCCGCCTCACCGAGGCCGATGGCGGCGTCGTGACCGGCGCGCGCATGGAGCTCACCGACGACTTCAAGACCGGCTTCGTGGATGCCTTCCGCGGCCAGCAGACCGTCCAGCGCAAGTTCGAGACCGTGCGCACCCGGTTCTCCGCGCCCCGGGCCGAGCGCCTGAACGGCGAGCAGACGAGCTTCGAGTCCGGCAGCTACACGGCCTGCGAGCCGTGCAAGGACAACCCTGAGACGCCGCCGCTGTGGCAGATCAAGGCGAAGAAGATCATCCACGACAACGAGACCCACACGGTCTACTTCGACGACTCGACGCTCGAGATCGCCGGGATCCCGGTGGCCTACCTGCCGTATTTCGAGGCGCCGGATCCGACGGTGAAGCGCAAGACCGGCTTCCTGACGCCGCGCTTCATCACGACGACCGCCCTCGGCAACGGCGTGTCGCTTCCCTACTTCATCAATCTGGCGCCGAACTACGATCTGACGGTGACGCCGACGCTGCTCAGCCGGCAGGGCCTGCTCGCGCAGGGCGAGTTCCGCCAGCGGATCGACAACGGCTTCTACAACATCCGCCTGTCGGGCATCTCGCAGACGACGCCCTCGGCCTTCTTGCCGAGCCCCCTCGGCGCCGGCGAGCGCGATTTCCGCGGCTCGGTGGAGTCGCAGGGCCGGTTCTACATCAACCCGCGCTGGCGTACGGGCTGGGACCTCGTCGGCGTCACCGACAAGTGGTTCCTCGACAATTACCGGATCCGCAACCAGAACATCACCACGGACTATTTCCGTGAGGCGACCTCGACGGCGTACCTGATCGGCCAGGGCGACCGCTCGTGGTTCGAGGCGCGGGGCTACTACTTCAAGGGCCTGTCGAGCTTCGACTGGCAGAAGCAGCAGCCGATCGTCGCCCCGGTCATCGACTACGACAAGCGGGTCAACGGTCCCTCGGAGATCGGCGGCGAGGTGCGCTTCCAGGCGAACATCACCAGCCTGACCCGCGAGACCACGCAGTACCAGGGCCTGCCACGGACCTCGAGCTACCTGTTCTCGCCGAGCGTCAACGGCGTCAGCTTCCCGCTCTACCAGACCTGCACGGTCTTCCAGCGCGGCCTCTGCGCGATCGACGGGCTCGCCGGCACCAACACCCGCGCCTCCGCGGAACTGTCCTGGCGCCGCAGCTTCATCGACGACTGGGGCCAGAAGTTCACGCCGTTCGCGTATCTGCGCACCGACGCGTTCTTCACCAATCCGAGCTTCTCCGGCTACCAGAACGATCTCGCGCCGCAGGTGGCGAAGATCGACGACGGCTTCGCCGGCCGGGTCATGCCGGCGATCGGCCTCGATTACCGCTACCCGTTCGTCGCCAATTTCGGCGCGCTCGGCGTCCACACCCTGGAGCCGATCGGCCAGATCATCGCGCGCCCGTCGGAGACCCGGATCGGCCGCCTGCCGAACGAGGACGCGCAGAGCCTCGTCTTCGACGACACGTCGCTGTTCGAATGGGACAAATTCTCGGGCTACGACCGGGTCGAAGGCGGCGTGCGCACCAATCTCGGCGGCCAGTACTCCGTCGTGACCCCGTCGGGCTGGTACGCGAACGTGCTGTTCGGCGAGTCGATCCAGCTCGCGGGCGTCAACTCGTTCCGTCGCGGCGACATCGCCAATACCGGCCTGGATTCCGGGCTCGAGACGCAGCGATCGGACTTCGTCGGCCGGTTCCAGGTCTCGCCGAACCAGAACATCACGTTCATCAGCCGTGCCCGGTTCAACCAGGCCGACTTCCACGTGGCGCGGTTCGAGACCGGCGTCACGGCACGGTTCGCGCCGTTCGCGCCGCTGACGCTGTCGGCCTTCTATTCCTACTACGAGGCGCAGCCGCTGCTCGGCTACAGCCATTACCGTGAAGGCGTCACGGCGTCCGCGACCTACAACATCACGCCGAACTGGTTCGTGTCGGGCTCGCTGCTCGTCGACCTCACGCACTACCTGGACGTGCGCAACACCTATACGGATGCCCTGAGCTCCTATCTGGCGAACCCGATCGGAACCGTGCCGATCTACCAGAACCCGGGGCGCTTCTATCTCTCGGGGGCGAGCTTCGGCGGCGGCTATCAGGACGAATGCACCACCGTCTCGCTGAACTACATCAATTCCCCGATCGCGACGGCCACCGGCGTCCGCGAGCGCAACCAGACCGTCCTGCTGCGGGTCGAACTCAAGACGCTGGGTGAGGCGGATCTGCGCCAGAACGTCGGCACCGCCACCACCGCGGACGGCATCGCCTCGGTGCGGTAAAGTCCCGCTCTCCGCGTCTGTGGGCCTCGGGAGCCACTATCCGTGGACCCGCGCTCCCCGGCGGCTCGGACCCGTGGCGCCGAGGATGCGCCCGCGGCCCGCCGGCGCTATAGACCGCCCATGCCGCCCCTCGCCCTCACCCTCGGAGATCCTGCCGGCATCGGTCCGGAGCTGGCGCTCAGCGCGTGGCTCGGACGGGGCGGCACGGAGCCGCTGCCGCCGTTCTTCCTCGTGGCCGATCCGGACTTCGTCGAGCGCCTCGCCCACCGCCTCGGCCGCCCCGTTCCGGTGGCCGAGGTCGATCCCGAGACCGCCGCCGAGGTGTTCCCGCGCGCCCTCCCGGTGGTGTCGCTGCCGAGCGGCGCCCGCGTCGCCGCCGAGCCGGGCGTGCCCGATTCCGTCAATGCCGGCGCGACCATCGAGTCGATTACGGCGGCGGTGGCGTTCGTGAAGGCCGGACGCGCGAGCGCGGTGGTCACCAACCCCATCGCCAAGTTCGTGCTGACCCGGACGGGGTTCGCCCATCCGGGCCACACCGAGTTCCTGGCCGCCCTCTCGGTCCCGCCCGGCCAGACGCCGCCCAGGCCTGTGATGATGATCTGGAGCCCGGAGCTCTCGGTGGTTCCGGTGACGATCCACGTGCCGCTGAAGGACGTGCCGGCTCTCCTCACCCAGGACCTCGTCGAGGAGACCGCCTTGATCGTCGCCCGGGACCTGCGCGACCGGTTCGGTCTGCCGGAGCCGCGCCTCGTCCTCGCGGGCCTCAACCCGCATGCGGGCGAGGCTGGGACGATCGGCCATGAAGACCGCGACGTCCTCGCCCCCGCGGTGGCGCGGCTGCGGGCACAGGGCATCGACATCCGCGGGCCGCTCCCGGCCGACACCCTGTTCCACGCCCGCGCCCGGACCACCTACGACGTCGCCCTCGCGCCCACGCACGATCAGGCCCTGATCCCGATAAAGACCATCGCGTTCGACGACGGCGTGAACGTCACCCTTGGCCTGCCCTTCGTGCGGACCTCACCGGACCACGGCACGGCCTTCGATATCGCCGGTCAGGGCATCGCCCGGCCCGACAGCCTCGTGGCGGCTTTGCGCCTCGCCGATCGGCTGGCCGCCAACGCGGCGCTGCGAAGCAGTCCGTTGGGCGGTGCCGAAATCATCCCGTTCAGCGTCTATGCCGGGCGGCCGCGATCCCCGGGCGCCCACCACTTCGACGCCGAGGACGAGCTGTGAGAGAGCCATCATGAGCGCAGGGGACGGTCTTCCGCCGCTGCGCGACGTCGTTGCCCGCCACGGCCTGGAGCCGAAGAAGGCGCTCGGCCAGAACTTCCTGTACGACCTCAACCTGACCGGGCGGATCGCCCGGGCAGCGGGTCCCCTCGCGGGTGTGACCGTGGTGGAGGTCGGCCCCGGTCCGGGCGGCCTGACGCGCGCGCTCCTCGCCGAGGGCGCCGCCCGCGTCGTGGCGATCGAGCGCGACCCGCGCGCCCTGCCGGCGCTCGCCGAGATCGCCGCCCATTATCCGGGACGCCTCGAGGTGGTCGACGCCGACGCCCTCGCCTTCGATCCGCGGCCGCTGGTGGGCGATGGGCCCGCCCGGATCGTCGCCAACCTGCCCTACAATGTCGGCACGGCGCTGCTCACCGGCTGGCTCGACGGTGAAGCCTGGCCGCCCTGGTGGGATCAGGCCGTGCTGATGTTCCAGCGGGAAGTCGCCGAGCGCATCGTCGCCAGCCCCGAGGAGCGGGCCGATTACGGCCGGCTCGGCGTGCTCTGCGGCTGGCGGACCGAGGCCGAGATCCTGTTCGACGTCAGCCCTTCGGCGTTCGTGCCGCCACCGAAGGTGACGTCGAGCGTGGTGCGGCTTGTGCCGCGGGCGGAGCCTTTGCCCTGCCGCGCCGGTGCGCTGGAAGCCGTCACCCGCGCGGCCTTCGGCCAACGCCGGAAGATGCTGCGTCAGAGCCTCAAGGCCTTGACGCCCGAGCCCGGCATCCTGCTGGCCGCGGCCGGGCTTGTCGAGACGGCGCGGGCCGAGGAAATCCCGGTGGCAGGCTTCGTCGATCTGGCGAACCGGTGGGACGCGCACAGAAAAGCCGGCACCGCGGGGGCGGCGCCGGCTTGAAAGCCTGCACGGCGGCTCCGGCCCGGAGGCCGGAGCGCGGCGCAATCAGCGGGTCTGCTGGATCGCCGAGAGCACCCAGCCGCGCCCGGGCTGGCGCAGGAAGGTCCAGAGCTCCGTCGCCTCGGACGTATCCGTCGAGACGACTCGTCCGCTGGCCCGCTCCACCATCACGTCCTTGAGGGCGTAGCGCATCGCCACGGTGGCGTAGTCGGTGCGATCCTCACCCCAGGCTTCCGCAAGGTCGCCCTGCAGCAGCTTCACGTCCGAGATCGTGTTCACCACACCGCGGGCCGCGTTGTTGCGCAGCTCCTCATCGAAGTAGCCGACCATCTCGGGCGTCGACAGGTTGCCCAGCGTCACCCGATCCTCGCGGGAATAGGCATCCTGAACGTCGCCGAGCAGCCGCTCGAACGCCTGATAGTCGGCCGGGCCGATCTGGACCGGGCGTGTCTGCGGCGGCCGCTGGCCACCGCCGAACATGCCGGCGGCGGGACCAGCCGGAGCAGCGCCCATCGGGCCGCGCGCGCCGGGCTCGTCGTTGAGCGACGAGCGGGCATAGGGGGCACCGGCGCCGGCCGGCTCGTTCCGGCGGCGGAAGAAGCGCAGTGCCAGCATCACCACGAGCACGACGAGCCCGACCTGGAACAGGAGGCCGATCATCGAGGCGAGGCCACCGAGGCCGCCGAAGAAGCCGCCGCCGAGGAGTGCGCCGATCAGGCCGGCACCCAGCAGGCCCGCGAAGAAGCCGCCGCCGAACCGCCGGCCGGGCGCGGCCGGAGCCTGCATGCCGGGGCTGCCCATGCCGGGGGACGGCGCGGTCTGCGAACGCTGCATGGTCATGCCGCCGCCCGGGGCCGTCGGCGTGGCCGAGGGGGCCGTGTAGGTGCGCGAGCCACGGGATCCGAACGATCCGCCGCCGCCCGGACGGGCTTCCGCGACGGGCGCCGCGACGGTCAGCGCAGCGGCCAGCGCCAGGAGGGCGGCCACACGCCGGCGGCGCGAAATCTCAGTAAACATGTACACGCCTCAGAGGACGAGAACCGAAGAGCGCGGAGCGCCAGTGACGATATGGGAACGGCCCGGCTCGGGTTTTAGTCCTGCCCGACGGCGCCGGGATGACGTTTTCCACGGGATCTCCCCCCGTCCATGGACGCGGTGAACGGCGATCCGGTCGAGCCGGGCACGCCGAACGCCCGCTGCCCGGGGTTGCGTTGCGCCGCGCGTCGGACCCGGCGGCTCAGTGGAGAGTGCGCTCGGGAGCCGCCGGAAAGACGAGGCGCACCTGGGTCCCCTCCCCGCTGCGGCTGTCGAGGGTGATGGTGCCGTTCTGGCGCTTCATCAGCCCATGCACGATCGCGAGGCCCGCGCCGCGCCCCGCCTCGTGACTGGTCTGAAACGGCGCCAGGGCCCGGGTGAGCATCTCGGGCGACATGCCCAGCCCCGTATCCCCGACCGCGATCCCGACGCTGCCGAGGCCCGGCTGCTGCAAGGACCGGTCGCCGGGATCGATCCGGAAGGTCGACAGCGTCAGTGTTCCCCCGGACGGCATGGCCTCGCAGGCGTTGGCGACGAGATGCCGCAGGGCGAATTCGATCTGCGTCGGATTGCTGATCGCCCGGGGCAGGCCCGGCGTCGCCGCGACGGTGAGACGGATGCCGGGCGGCAGATCGGGCTCGAGGCGGCCTGCGAGATCCGCCACGATCGCGTCGAGGTCCACCGCGCGGACGTCGGGCGCGATGCGTCGGGAGTACGCCAGCAGGTGCCGGGTCAGGATCGCCGCCCGCTCGGTGGCGTCGGCTGAGCGGGCGATCGCCCGCTGGATGAACGGCTCCTGCCGGTCTCCGAGGCGACGTTTCAGCCCGTCAATGTAGCCGATCAGGATCTGCAGGAAGTTGTTGAACTCGTGCGCCACGCTGTTGGTCAGCAGCCCCAGTGCCTCGCGCTGGCGGGAGAGGGCGAGCGCCCCCTCGGCCTCGCGGCGCGCCGTGACGTCGAGGATCTGGCCGATGCGGTTGCGGGTGCCGGGAAGCGGCGCCGTGTCCAGATGGGCCCAGAAGGTGGTCCCGTCCGCGCGTGCGGCCAGGAATTCCTGACTCGCGGGGCCGGCGGGATCGAGCGCCGTCGTGCGATGGGCCAGCATGAGGTCCAGACCCTGCGCGGCGAGCCGCTCGGCCGGATACCCGGCGAGATGCTCCAGGGCCGGGTTGGCGTGGAGGACACGGCCCTGCGGATCGAGCAGGAGGCTGGGCGTCGGCAGCGCGTCGAGGAGCGAGCGGGCCTCGCCGCCGAGCGGCTCCCCCGTGCCCGCACTGTGATCCGTCCCGGGCTGCACCATGCTGCGTTCGCGCTCAGCGGATGCGGAAGGTCCGCGACGGGCCAGCGATAGCGATGAACGGCGTCATGGCCAAGCGCCGGCCGCCGTGAGCACCGTCTACTGGCGCACCCACATGACCCGCGCCATCCAGGCGATCTCGCCGAGATTCAGGACCCGGTCCTCGTGTTCGGGGTTCAGGGAGGCCAGCTCCACGGTCCGGGCCGTGCGCCGCTTCAGCTCCTTGGCCAGGACCTCGCCGCCATGCAGGCGGACCACGACGCGGTCGCCCTTGCGGACGCTGGCCGTGGGCGACACGATCAGCACGTCGCCGTCCCGGAACAGCGGCAGCATGGAATCGCCCTGGATCTCCAGCGCGAAGGCCCGCTCCTCGCCGAGATCCGGAAACTCGATCTCCTCCCAGCCCGCGCCGCCGGTGGGCATGCCCTCGTCGGTGAACAGGCGTCCGGCGCCGGCCTGCGTCAGGCCGATCAGCGGAACCATGGTGCGGGCGGGAATCTCCCGCGCCTCGATGAGCCGCAGGAACTCGTCGAGGCTCGATCCTGTCGCAGCCAGGACCTTGGACACCGATTCCGTGGAGGGCCAGCGCTTGCGGCCGTCGGCGCCCACGCGCTTCGAGCGGTTGAAGCTCGTGGCGTCGAGGCCGGCGCGGCGGGCGAGCCCGGAGGCCGAGTAGCCGTGGCGCTCGGCGAGCCGGTCGATGGCGTTCCAGATCTGCTCGTGCGACAGCATCGCGGACTCGGAGGCTCACCCTCAGCGGGCCGGCACCCCCGTCTCACCAGCCGGGATCCGGCTGCCTCGGGGGCACGGAGACGGTTTGTCCGCCGGGTCCGTTCAAAACCCGCCGGGTACGCGCGGAGATACTTGACAATTTACTTTCCGGATCCGCTCTGCCGGTCCGGACAGGGCTGTGTGACGTCCAGCCTAGTTGTAGGAAAGTAGAACTACGGGCGTCAGATTGCAATCGCTCCTCGAATCGGCAGAGCGCATCGGTGTTGCCGCCGGCGCCCGGCGCCTCTATCGACGCGTCGGTTCCGGGGAGCTTCGATGCCGCTCATCTACAAGATCTGTCCGCGTGCCCTGTGGCGCGAGGCCGAGGCCGCGGGCCAATTCACGGGGGCGCCGATCGACCGCCAGGACGGCTTCATCCATTTCTCGACGGCCGCCCAGGTCGCCGAGACGGCCGCCCGACACTTCGCCGGACAGGACGACCTGCTCCTCGTTGCGGTCGAGGCCGAGGCGCTCGGCGACGGCCTGCGCTACGAGGCCTCCCGGGGGGGCGATCTGTTCCCGCACCTCTACGGTCCGCTGCCGCTCTCGGCCGTGGTCGCGGTGGACGAAATGCCGCTGGACGGCGACGGGCGGCACGCATTTCCGGCCGGGATCCTGCCGGCATGATCGACGCCGCCTTCCCGCTCGTCCGGCCGCTCCTCCATCGCCTTGACGCGGAGCGCGCGCACGACCTGACGCTGCGCGCCCTGGCGCTCCTTCCGGCGGCTGGCCCGCCGACGGAAGACCCGCGGCTCGCCGTCGACCTGCTCGGGCGCCGCTTCCCCAACCCGGTCGGCCTCGCCGCCGGCTTCGACAAGGGCGCGCGCGTTCCCGACGCGTTGCTGAGCCTCGGCTTCGGCTTCGTCGAGGTGGGCGGGGTGGTGCCGCGGCCGCAGCCCGGCAACCCGCGGCCGCGGGTGTTCCGCCTGACCGCCGACCGGGCGGTGATCAACCGCTTCGGCCTCAACAGCGAGGGGGTGTCGGTGGTGGCCGGCCGGTTGCGTGTCCGGAAAGGCCGCTCCGGGATCGTCGGCGTCAACATCGGCGCCAACAAGGAGTCCACCGACCGCCTCGCCGACTACGCGGCCTGCACTGCCGCCCTCGCGCCGCTGGTCGATTTCGTCACCGTCAATGTCTCCTCGCCCAACACCCCGGGCCTGCGCGACCTCCAGGGCGAGGCCTTCCTCGACGAACTGCTCGCCCGGACGGTCGAGGCCCGCGACGCGGCGGGTGCCGACGCGGCGATCCTCCTGAAGATCGCCCCCGACATGGCGTTGGACGCCCTCGACGCGGTCTGCGCAACGGCGCAACGGCGCGGCGTCCAGGCCCTCGTCGTGTCCAACACCACCGTGGCCCGTCCGGCGAGCCTCCGCGAGCAGGGGCTCGCCCGGGAGACCGGCGGGCTGTCGGGCCGGCCGCTCTTCGGCCCGGCGACCCGGATGCTGGCCCAGACGCGCCTGCGGGTCGGAGACACGATTCCGCTGATCGGCGTCGGCGGCGTGGATTCGGCGGAGGCCGCCTGGGCCAAGATCCGGGCCGGGGCCAGTCTCGTGCAGCTCTACTCCGCGCTCGTGTACGAGGGCCCGGGACTGGTCGGGCGCATCAAGGCGGGCCTGCTGGCGCAGATGGACCGGGCCGGCGTCACCAGCCTCGCCACGGTGGTCGGACGGGACGCCGCGGAACTCGCCCGCACCGCGTGAGAGGGGACGCGCCAGTTTAGAAAGGCTTTGCGGAGTGGGAGCTTAGCCTGTGCCCCATGCATGAGGGGCCTGCGCCCGCACGCCATTGTGAGGGACCTGGAGAGCCGCTTATCTCGCGTCTGCGAGACACGTCGCGTCAGCCAATCCAGGACGGTTCATGGCCCAATCTGAAGGGTCTTCCAAGCGCTCATCCGCCGCCGGCGGCTGGGGTGCTCTGAAGAGCTGCGGCAAGCACCTGCTCGGCAGCCGCGCGCCCCTCACCGGCGCCCGCGCGCTGTTGAAGGCCAACCAGCCCGACGGGTTCGACTGCCCCGGCTGCGCCTGGGGCGACCCGGAGCACGGCTCGTCCTTCGAGTTCTGCGAGAACGGCGTGAAGGCGGTCTCCTGGGAGGCCACCGACAAGCGCACGAAGCCGTCCTTCTTCGCCAAGCACACGCTGACCGAGCTGCGGGACTGGAGCGACTACGCCCTCGAGGGCCAGGGCCGCCTGACGCATCCGATGCGCTACGACGCGGCGAGCGACCGCTACCTCCCGGTGAGCTGGGACGCGGCCTTCGCGGAGATCGGCGCGACCCTGCGCGGGCTCGACCATCCGGACCAGGCCGAGTTCTACACCTCGGGCCGCGCCTCCAACGAGGCCGCCTACCTGTACCAGCTCTTCGCCCGGGCCTACGGGACCAACAATTTCCCCGACTGCTCGAACATGTGCCACGAGGCGAGCGGCGTGGCGCTGATCGATGCGATCGGCATCGGCAAGGGCACGGTCCTGCTGGAGGATTTCGAGAAGGCGGACGCGATCTTCTGCGTCGGCCAGAATCCCGGGACCAACCATCCGCGGATGCTCGGCGACCTGCGCCGGGCGGCCGAGCGCGGCGCCCAGGTCGTGGTGCTCAACCCGGTGCGCGAGCGCGGCCTGGAGCGGTTCGCCGATCCGCAGAACACCGTCGAGATGCTCCGCGGCTCGAGCCGCCCCATCGCCAGCCACTATCTGCAGCCGCGCTCGGGCGGCGACATGGCGGCCTTCCGGGGCATCGCCAAGATCGTGTTCGCCCGCGACGCCGAGGCCCTGGCGGCCGGCCGGCCGTCGCTCCTCGACCAGGCCTTCCTGGAGCACCACACCGCCGGTCTCGACGCCTATCGGTCGGCCGTTGAGGCGACCTCCTGGGACGCGATCCTCGACCAGTCCGGCCTCACGATGGACGAGATCGCCGCCATGGCGGACGTCTATCTCGGCGCGCAGCGGGTCATCGCCACCTGGGCGATGGGCGTGACCCAGCATCGGCACTCGGTGGCGACGATCCGGGAGATCGCCAACCTCCTGTTCCTGCGCGGCCATATCGGCCGCCCCGGCGCGGGCCTGTGCCCGGTCCGGGGCCACTCGAACGTTCAGGGCGACCGCACGGTCGGCATCAACGAGCGCCCCTCCGCGTCCTTCCTGGACGCCCTGGAGCAGCATTTCGGCCTCGCCATGCCGCGCCGGCACGGCCACAACGTGCTCGCGGCGATCCGCGCCATGCGGGACGGCACGTCCAAGGCCTTCATCGGGCTCGGCGGCAACTTCCTGCGGGCGACGCCCGACACGCCGGTGGTGGCGCAGGCGCTGGCGTCGTGCCGGCTCACCGTCCACATCGCCACGAAACTCAACCACGCCCATCTGGTGCCCGGCGCGGTCGGCTACCTGCTGCCCTGCCTCGGCCGCACCGAGATCGACCGGACCGAAGAGGGCAAGATCCAGATCGTGACCGTCGAAGATTCGATGAGCATGGTCCACGGGTCGGGCGGCATCAACAAGCCGGCCTCGAAGGAGCTGCGGTCCGAGATCGCCATCATCGCCGGGATGGCGCAGGCGACTCTCGGCGCCTCCGCCATCGACTGGGCCGGCTTCGCCGCGGATTACGACCGGATCCGCGAGGCGATCGCCGCCACGATCCCGGGCTTCACCGGCTACAACACCCGCGTGCGCAAGCCCCGCGGCTTCATGCTGCGCAACCTCGCCGCCGAGCGGGTATTCGAGACGGCCACCGGCCGGGCCAATTTCTCGGCGGATGCCCTTCCGGCCGAAACCGAACATCAGGCCGCCCGGAAGGCCCGCGACACGTTCGTGCTGCAGACGTTCCGCAGCCACGACCAGTACAACACCACGATCTACGGGATGGATGACCGCTACCGCGGCGTCTACGGCGAGCGCCGCGTCCTGTTCGCCCATCCGGACGACCTCGCGGCGATCCGCGACCGGCTCGGCGAGCGCGTCGACATCGTGGGCACGCACGACGACGGCATCACCCGCCGCGCGGAGAATTTCCGCCTCGTGCCCTTCGACATGCCGCGGGGATCGCTGGCCGGCTACTATCCGGAGCTGAACGTGCTGGTGCCCCTCTCGACCTTCGGCGAGAAGAGCGACACGCCGACCTCCAAATCCGTGCTGGTGACCCTGCAGGCGCCCGTGGCCGCGTGAGCCAGGGCCCCGACGAGGCGGCGTTCGTCGCCGCCCTCGACCGGGTTTCGGCCGCTCATCCCGGCCTCGACCCGCTGTCGGCGGGTCTCCTGGCGGCGCTGGATCTCGGCCTGCCGGGCGACAGCCGCGCCTTCGCCCGCACCTTCGGGGTGGAGCACGCCCTCGTGCTGCGGTCGCTGGTCGGCCTGGAGGAGGCGGGGCTCGTCGTGGTCACGGCGCGCGACGGGCGCACCCAGCGGACGCGCTACGAATCCGCCGGGTGCGCCACGTGATGACCGAGAGCGGACCCGTCATCACGAGGGTCGCGCGATGACCCAGGCCCGCGCGACACGGCAGAGGGTGGCGCTGCGGGCTGGAAGACGGTTCAGAACCCCTTCGCCTTGATCGCCTCGGCCCAGGTGACCGCCCGGCGGTTCACGCCGAGGTGCTGCCGCTCGTAGAGCCGACCCTCCAGCTTGATCGCGCCGCGCTTGGCATATTCCGGGCGCTCGAACGCCTCGATCACCAGCTTGGCCCGGCGCACCTCCTCCTCGGTGGGGGCGAAGGACGTGTTGGCGGGCTCCAGCTGCGTCGGGTGGATCAGCGTCTTGCCGTCGAAGCCCAGGTCGCGGGCCTGACGGCACTCTTCGCGACAGCCTTCGGTATCGGCGATGTCGTTGTACACGCCATCGAGGATGGCCAAGCCCTCCGACCGGGCCGCGGCCAGCGCCATCATCATCCAGGGCAGCATCGGCACGCGGCCGGGCACGATCTTGGCCCAGGTGTCCTTGGCGAGGTCGTTGGTGCCCAGCACAAGGCAAGTCAGGCGGTTGCGCGGATCGCGCTTGGCCCGTGCGATCTCCTGGATGTTGAGGATCGAGGCCGGCGTCTCGATCATCGCCCAGATCGCGATGCCCTCCGGGGCGTCGAGGGATTCGAGCCGGTCGGCGATGCTCTCTAGCACCGCCGGCGACGAGACCTTCGGCATCAGGATCGCGTCGGGCTTGGCTTCGATGGCGGCGTGGAGATCCGCCTCACCCCAGGGGGTCTGCGGGGCGTTGACCCGGATGATCAGCTCGCGGCTGCCGTAAGCGCCGCTCTTCACGGCTGCGCAGACCTGCTCCCGGGCGATCTCCTTTTCCTCCGGACCGACGGCATCCTCGAGGTCAAGAATGATGCTGTCCACCGGCAGGGTCTTGGCCTTGTCGAGCGCCCGCTGGTTCGAGCCGGGCATGTAGAGCACGCTCCGGCGCAGGCGCAGATCGGTCGTCGTGGCCATCGGCTTCTCCCTCCTGGGCCGTCGCGCGGCCTCCTGTCGTTGCACTGCACCCTAAAGCACGAAACCGGCCGCGCCACACCCTGACGATCGGGGCCGGTGAGTTCCCGGGCGGTTTGATACCGCGGCCTCTCTGCGCAGATCGAAGCCGCGGTTTGGTCATGTTCCGCCGCTTAAAGGCCGGACGAAACCAATTCTTGGAACCCGGAAACTCGACGATGCGCAAAGTCTTGGTCACCCTGGCCTTGCTCGGGACATTGGCGGCACCCGAGGCGGCCCGGGCCCAGAGCCGGACCACCCTCGGCGTCGGCTCCGGCGCGGTCGCGGGGGCGCTGGTCGGCGGGCCGATCGGTGCCGTCGCGGGCGCCGTGGTCGGCGGCTTCGTGGGGAACTCGACGGAGCGCGGGCGCCGCCATGTCCGCCGGGGCCGCCGCTACGGCTCCGCGGCGCCGCGCCGGTCCTACCCGCGTCGGGCGGAGGCCGTCATGCCGCGCACCACGGGCACCGTCGCCCGCGCCGCGCCGTCCGCCCAGCCCACCACCTGGAAGGATCCGCGCTAGCAGGCCGCTCGCCTCGCACGGACGCGGAATCCGCCTAGGCCGCCTGTTCGCGTGCGGAGGACGCAGACTCCCGGAACGTGTCCCGGGCGAGGCCCGGGAAGGCGATCGCCTGTCCGAGGCCCCGGGCGCCCAGGAAGCCCACGAAGGCGAGCCACAGCCCGGTATTGCCGAGGCCCAGGCTCTCGACCAGCACGAGGATCGCGCAATAGGCGGCGAGCGCGCACGCCATCAGGTTGCGCATCGCCCGGGTCCAGGTCGCGCCGATGTAGATCCCGTCATACGCGAAGGGCGCAGCGGCGGCGAGCGGCGCCAGGGCCGCGAGGACGAGGTAGGAGCGCGCCGCCTCGCGCACCGGCCCGTTCGTCGTCACGGCATCGATGAAGGCCGCGCCGCCCGCCAGCGACAGCAGGCTGACCGCGAGCCCGAAGCCGAGGCACCAGCGCAGGCACAGGGTGGCGGCCGCATCGAACGCGTCCGCGTCCCGGGCGCCCACCGCCTGGCCGCAGAGGGTCTCGGCCGCCGTGGCGAAGCCGTCGAGGAAGAACCCGCCGATCAGGAAGAGATTCCACAGGACCGAGTTCGCCGCCAGCACCACGTCGCCCTGCCGGGCGCCCAGCGCCGAGAACAGCACGATGCCGGTGATCAGGGCGAGCGTCCGCAGGATCACGTCGCCGTTGACGCTGAGCGTCCGGCGGAGCGCCGTGGCGTCGCGGAGATCGCGCAGCGGCACCCGGAACGGCCGCGCGCCGAGGCGCGCCAGGAGGACCAGCCCGAGGCCGAGCCCGAGCGCCTCGGCGCCCAGCGTTGCCAGCGCCGCCCCGGCGAGCCCGAGGCCGAAGCCCAGGACCAGGGTGAGCGTCAGCGCGACATTGGTCAGGTTGATCGCGACCTGCAGCAGCAGGCCGAGATCGGTGCGCCCGCGCCCCAGGACCGAGCCGAGCACGCCGTAGCTCGCCAGCACGAAGGGCGCGGACAGGATGCGGATGTGGAAATAGGTCGCAAGGCCCGCAATCACGGCCTCGCTCGCCCCGCTGATCCGGAAGGCGAGCTGGGCGAGCGGTTCCTGCAGGACCACCAGGACCAGGCCGATCAGGGCGCCCGCCGCCAGCGCCCGGGCCAGGATGCGATCGACCTCGGGCTCGTCTTGTCCGCCGACCGCCTGCGCGGTCAGGCCGGCGGTCGCCATGCGAAGCGCCCCGAACGACCAGAAGATCGCGTCGAAGATCACCGCGCCGAGGGCGATGGCGCCGAGCAGCGCCGCGTCGCCGAGCCGGCCGATCACCGCCGCCCCGACGAAGCCGAGCATCGGCGTCGTGACGTTGGCGACCGTCATCGGCAGCGCCAGAGCCAGGACGCGGCGGTTCGTCGGGCGGCCGGAACTGGCGGCGTGCATCAGGCCTCACGCTGGAAAGCTGCGCCGTCCGCGCAAAGCCGGACGAGGGCATCGGCGGGTCAGGCTCCCAGGCTCCGCTCCGCGGCGCCGGGATGACGGGCCTGACCGTGCCGGTCGGCCTCGGATTCGGTCAGCGCGAGACGGCGAAGAGGCGCGCGATCAGCCAGAGCGGCACGACCACGATCGCCCCGGCGAGGATCCAGCCGCCGAAATCGTGGAGCGAGGCGAGCCCGACATCGATCAGCGCCCGCGCCGAATCATAGACGTGCCAGAACAGCCGCCCGGGCGTGAGGCCGAGCATCGACATGAAGGCGCCGACCAGCACCGACAGGAACAGCAGGCGCAGGAACACGCCGGCGGGCGAGCCGCCGAGGAAGCGCCGGAGCGCCGAGGGTCGTGACCGGTAGGTCTCGGCCCCGTAGGGGGCGTTCGGCGGCGCGCCCTGCTGATAGCCTTGCCGGCGCCGGTCGTGATCGACGAGCATTGCGTCCTCGTGAAGCCTCAGGGCCTTCGGATCGGCGACGAAGCGGGCGGAACCGTGGCCGGCGCACCACACCGCGTCGAAACCGGAACGCGGATCGGGCGTTGGCGGGTTTCTCCTGCGCCGTGCAGATGGCAAGCGGCGACGCGCACGCCAAGATGCAGGGCCAAGATGCAGGACGGGGTGGGGCACGACGCCGGGTTGTCGCAGCGCCCCCTCGACCAAAGGGAGAACTCCCGGGATATGGGAGTGTTGTGAGAGGCTCGAGTGCCGACGGGACCATACGCACGATGATCGACCACGCCCTGTTCGACCCGGCGACGATCGATCCCGAGACGATCCGGATCAATGCCGAGATCGTGGCGGCGCATGCCGCCCTGCCCGATCCCTGGTCGCTGCCGATCGCCGAAGTCCGCGAGCGCCGCCGCCTGGGCACCAAGGCGGCGCCGGCCATGCCGCACAGCGCCCGGGCGGAGTGGCTGACGATCGACGGGCCCGGTGGTCCTCTCAAGCTCCGCGTGGTCCGGCCCAAGCCCGGTACGAAGCTGCGCGGCGCCTATCTGCACATCCATCGCGGCGGCTGGGTCTGGGGCTCCGCCGACGAGCAGGATCCCTGGCTGGAGCGGATCGCCGACACCTGCGGCTTCGTCGCCCTCTCGGTGGAGTACCGGCTCGCCCCGGAGCATCCCTATCCGGCGGCGCTGCACGATTGCGAGGCGGCGGCCCTCTGGCTGGCCGGCCCCGGCAAGGTCGAGTTCGGCATTCACGCCCTGACGATCGGGGGCGAGTCAGTGGGCGCGCACCTCGCCGTGATGGTGCTGCTGCGGCTGCGCGACAAGCACAACCTGCCGCGGGCCTTCCGGGGCGCCAACCTGAATGCCGGCTTCTTCGACCTCGGCCTCACCCCATCGGTCCGGAACTGGGGCGAGGAGCGGCTCGTCGTGAACACCCGCGACCTGACCAAGTTCGCCGACGGCTATGTCCGCGAGGGCATCGACCGGCGTCGGCCGGACGTGTCGCCGATCTATGCCGACTTGAAGGGGCTGCCGCCGGCCCTGTTCACCATCGGCACTGCCGATCCCCTCCTCGACGACACGCTGTACATGTCGGCGCGCTGGGCGGCGGCCGGCAATGGCGGCCACACTGCGGTCTATCCCGGCGGGTGTCACGTGTTCGCCCGCTATCCGAGCCCGATGAGCGAGAGGGCCCTGGAACTGATCGACCGTTTCCTGATGGCGCTCGCCTGAGCGACCTGTCCGAGGTCCTTCCGGAGCGGTTCCAGGCCTGGTTCGCGGCCCGCGGCTGGGCGCCCAGGCCGCACCAGCTCGATCTCCTGCGGATCGCCGGCGCCGGCCGTTCGGCCCTCCTCGTGGCGCCGACCGGGGCCGGCAAGACGCTGGCCGGCTTCCTGCCCAGCCTCGTCGCCCTCGCTGAGCGCGGGACGCAGAAGCTAAAGCCGGCGGGGCTCCACACCCTCTACGTCTCGCCGCTCAAGGCGCTGGCGGTGGACATCGCCCGAAACCTCGACGCGCCGATCGCCGAGATGGGGTTGCCTGTGCGCGTCGAGACCCGCACCGGCGATACCCCTGCGCACAAGCGCACCCGTCAGATCAGCCGTCCGCCCGACATCCTGCTGACCACACCCGAGCAGCTGGCGCTGCTGATCGCCCACCGTGAGGCGGCCGAGTTTTTCTCCGGATTGCGGTGCGTGGTGCTGGACGAGTTGCACGCGCTGGTGACGTCGAAGCGCGGCGACCTGCTGTCGCTGGCGCTGGCGCGGCTGCACCGGCTAAGCCCGGGGCTCGCGGCGATCGGGCTGTCCGCGACGGTGCGCGAGCCGGATGAGCTTCGGAAATATCTGGTGCCGCAGGGGCCGCTTCCCTTTCCCCCGTCTGCGGGTGCGCCTTGCAGATTGCAAGACGAAACGGCCGACACGGTTGTGGGACCCGGCGTGGGTCCTCTCTCCCGAGCGGGAGAGGGAGAGGGTGAAGAACGAGAACTTACAGAACCTGGCTCGACCGCGACGCCCGGCGCCGACGTGCCTGATCCTGAGACTCCTCGTCCCTCACCCCAGCCCTCTCCCGCTCGGGAGAGGGGGCAGGTCGCGCCCCCCATGGCCGATCTCGTCACGGTGGCGGGTGGCGCGAAGGCAGATCTGCGCATGCTCGATCTCGGCCGGGCGCTGCCGATCTCCGGCCACACCGCGTGGCACTCGATGCCGGCCATCTACGAGCTCATCAGGGAGCACCGGACCACGCTGGTCTTCGTGAACACCCGGCTCCAGGCGGAGTACACCTTCCAGGAGCTGTGGCGGCTCAACGAGGACGCGCTGCCGATCGCGATCCACCACGGCTCGCTGGACGCGCAGCAGCGCCGCCGGGTCGAGGCCGCCATGGCGGCGGGTCAGCTGCGGGCGATCGTCTGCACCGCGACCCTCGATCTCGGCATCGACTGGGGCGACGTCGATCTCGTGGTCAATGTCGGTGCGCCGAAGGGCGCGAGCCGGATCATGCAGCGGATCGGCCGGGCCAACCACCGCATGGACGAGCCCTCGAAGGCCTATCTCGTCCCGGGCAACCGCTTCGAGATGCTGGAGTGCCAGGCGGCGCTCGACGCCGTCGAGGAAGCCGCGCAGGACACCCCCGATGCCCGCCAGGGCGCCCTCGACGTCCTCGCCCAGCACGTGCTCGGCATGGCCTGCGCCGACGCCTTCGACCCGGTCGATCTCTACGACGAGATCGTCTCGGCGGTGCCTTATGCCGGGCTCACCTGGGAATCCTTCGAGCAGGTGGTCGATTACGTCGCCACCGGGGGCTACGCGCTGCGCGCCTACGAACGCTTCGCCAAGATCCTGCGCGGCCCGGACGGGCTCTGGCGCGTGCGCGACGCCCGCACCGCGCAGGCCTACCGGATGAATGTCGGCACCATCGTGGAGGCGGCGCGGGTCCGGGTCCGTCTGGGCCGGACGCTGCGCGGCAAGCCCGGCACGGTCCTGCCGAAATCCGGCCGGGTGCTCGGCGAGATCGAGGATGAGTTCGCCGAGACACTGACCGTCGGCGACACCTTCCTGTTCGCGGGCGAGACCCTCCGCTTCGAGGGCCTCGCCGAGGACGAGTGCCTCGTGACCCGCGCACCGCCCGGCACCGACCCGGCGATCCCGTCCTACGCGGGCGCGAAATTCCCGCTCTCGACCTTCCTCGCCGCCCGGGTCCGGGCACTCATCGCCGACCCGTTCGCGTGGGATCGCCTGCCCAAGCAGATCGGCGAGTATCTGGTCCAGCAGCGCCGCCGCTCGGTCCTGCCGGGTGAGCGCGATCTGCTCGTGGAGACGTTCCCGCGGGGCAAGCGCTACTATCTGACCGCCTTCCCATTCGAGGGCCGCCTCGCGCACCAGACGCTCGGCATGCTGCTCACCCGCCGGCTGGAGCGCGACGGCCTGCGGCCGCTGGGCTTCGCGGCCAACGATTACGGCATCGCGATCTGGACGACTCGGGACGTTTCCGAACGCGCCGCCCGCGATCCCGACTTCATCGGCGACCTCTTCGCGGTCGACATGCTCGGCGACGATCTGGAGGCGTGGCTCGACGAATCGGCCATGATGAAGCGCACCTTCCGGCAATGCGCCGTCATCGCCGGCCTGATCGAGCGCCACCATCCGGGGCAGAAGAAATCCGGCCGGCAGGTCACGATCTCGACCGACCTGATCTACGACGTGCTGCGCAAGCACCAGCCCGACCACCTCCTGCTGCGGGCTGCGCGGCAGGATGCGGCAACCGGACTCCTCGACGTGAGGCGCCTCGGCATGATGCTAGAGCGCATCCAGGGGCGAATCATCCACAGGTCTCTCGACCGGGTCTCGCCGCTCTCCGTATCCGTGATGCTCGAGATCGGGCGCGAGCGTGTCTACGGCGAGGGCGCCGACGAGATCCTGGCCGAGGCCGAGGCGGAGCTTCTCCAAGAGGCTCTGTCCTGACCGTCGATCCGCCCTCCCCCGACGACACCGAGGATGCGATCTTGGCGGCCGGCCTGAGACTCGAGAAGACTCACAAGCACCCCACCCTGATGCTCGCGGGCGAGACCCTGGTGCTCGATCTCTGCGGCGGCCTCTGGCTGCCGGAGCACCGGACGCTGATCGTGTCCGACCTCCACCTGGAGAAGGGCTCGTCCTACGCGGCCCGATCCGGCCAGTTCCTGCCGCCCTACGACACCCGCGAGACGCTCGCCTGCCTCCACGAGGCGGTGGCGCGTCACGAGCCCGCCCGCGTGGTCGCCCTGGGCGACTCCTTCCACGACGCCCGCGGGCCCGAGCGCATGGAGCCGGGCGACCGCGCCTTGGTGGCGGCGCTGCAGGAGGGCCGGGACTGGGTCTGGATCGCCGGCAACCACGATGCGGCCGTGAACGAAGGCGTCGGCGGGCGCTACGCCGACGCGCTGACCCTCGGCGGCCTCGTGCTGCGCCACGAGCCGAGCCCGGAGCCCGTTCCCGGCGAGATCGCCGGCCATCTCCATCCCTGCGGGAAGGTCGCGATGCGGGGGCGGGCCGTCCGCCGCCGCTGCTTCGTCACGGATGGCACGCGGCTGGTGATGCCGGCCTTCGGCGCCTACGCGGGCGGGCTGAACGTGCGCGACAAGGCCATCGAGGGCTTGTTCCCGAAGGGATTCACCGCCCACCTCCTCGGCGACGGCCGGGTCTTCGCCATCGGCCGGGCGCAGCTCGCCCGGGACTGAGCGCGCCCGTCATCCCGCGCACGTTCGCGCGGCGCGTCGTTTCGATGCGCCGCGCCGACGGGATCGCCTCGCTTCGTTCGCCAGGACGGCGCCGCGGCGAGGCGCCCGGTCTGATCCGGCCTCAGGCCGTCTTCATGAACCGGGTCACGCTGTCCGACAGGCTTGCCGAGTGGCCCGCGAGGCTCTCGGCGACATCCTGGACGGCCCGGGCGAGCTGACCGGTGGCATTGGCGGCCTCGGAAACACCGCCGATATTGCCCGCCATCTCGTGGGTGGAGACCGCCTGCTCCTCGACGGCGCTCGCCATCGCCAGGGTCAGCTTGGACAACTCGCCCACCGCCGCGGTGATCATCTCGATCGCTCCCACCGCCTCGCCGGTGGCGCTCTGGATCGCCGAGACCTGCTGTGTGATCTCGCCGGTCGCCTTGGCGGTCTGCTCTGCGAGCGCCTTGACCTCGGAGGCCACCACCGCGAAGCCGCGGCCGGTGGCCCCTGCCCGCGCCGCCTCGATGGTCGCATTCAGCGCCAGGAGATTGGTCTGGTCGGCGATCGACTTGATCATGCTGACCACCGCGTCGACCTTGCGGGCATTCTCGGCGAGCTGGCGCATGGTCGCATCCGTGGTCCCGGCCTGCGCGGCGATCTGCTGCGCGCGCTCCGAGACGCGCCCGACCTGACCGGAAATCTCCTGGATCGCGCCGTTCATCTGCTCGGAATTCGCCGCGACCGACGAGGCCTTGTGCCGTGCGGATTCGGCGGACTGCATCAGCCCTTCGGCCGAGTTCTGCATCTCCTGGATGGCCGAGCCCACCGCCTCGACCACCCGCTTGACGTCGGTCTCCATGTTCACCTGCGCGGTGACCACGGCCCAGGTCAGCATCGGCCCGAGATACTGACCCTTCTCGTCGTTCACGGCCGTGACGCGCAGGTTCAGGGTCTCGGGTCCGACCTTGATCTTGGTGGAGTGCGGCAGCCGGCTCGCATCCGCCAGCATGGTGCGCTGGTGGCTCGGATTCTTGTGGAAGATGTCGAACGACCGGCCGAGCATGTCGTCGACTTTCACCGGCAGATGCTGGTCGATCGTCCCGAGGGTCCGGCGCGAGGTGGCGTTCATATAGTCGATCTTGAAGTCGTTCTTGAGGTCGGCCGTCATGACGGCCACCGGAACGTTATCGATCATGGTCAGGAGCCGGTTGATCTCCTTCTTCTTGGCGGAGATGTCCGAGGCGAACTTGACCACCTTCACGGGCCGGCCACGGGCGTCGAGGACGGGATTGTATGTCGCCTCCAGCCAGACCGAGTTGCCGTCCTTGTCCAGGCGGAGGAACTCGCCGGTGACGTACTGGCCGACCTTCAGCTTGTCCCAGAATTCCGTATACTCCGCGGTCTCGGCATAAGCCCTATCGACGAAGAGACGGTGGTGCCGGTTCTGAATATCCGGCAGATCATACTTCATCAGCTTCAAGAAATTCTTGTTCGCATGGACGACGTTTCCGTCCATCGAAAACTCGATGATCGCGAGCGAACGATCCAGGGCATCAATCTTGGCCTGGGCTTCGTTGAAAGTCGTACGGTTGAACATTTCGACACTCGCATTCCTCGCCCGCGGGTATCGCATCGCAGCGTTAATGAACTCTTTCTTGCTGGGTTATGTTGGTCTTCGTTTGGCGGTATGAAATCGAAGACTTTCGATCGCGATGACGAAGTTCCTCTGGGGTCGGAGTGGACGATTTCCGCGCTATTAAAACTTGGTGATATAATTTTTGTGCTGTTAAACCGGTCTGAATATCAGAACCATCCGCGCATTCGAAAGTATACTATAGGCGCTATGGCGCTGAAAAGGATCAGGCCGAGCGCGTAGGGATAGCCAAGAGTCCAGTCCAGCTCCGGCATATGCTTGAAGTTCATGCCGTAGATCGACGCGATCAACGTCGGCGGGACGCCGACCACCGAGACGACGGTGAGCACCCGGAAGACGTTGTTCTGCTCGATGGTGATGAGGCCGAGGGCCGCGTCGAGCAGGAACTGCACGTTCTCAGCGAGGCGCGTCTCGAACTCGTCGAGGGATTCGATGTCCCGCTTGATCGTCTCGAAGCGCGCGTCCTCCGGCAGGCCGATGCCGTCGCAGGCTGCGGCGACGAACGGCACGATCCGTTCGAGCCCGAGCAGGCTGGCGCGGATCTTCCCCAGAACCTTTCCGCGGTTGCTGATGCCTCGCAGGATCCGGCGCAGGGCGAGGTCGCGGCGCCGGGGCGGCGGGCTCTCCAGGCGCCGCCGCTCGGCACCCCGGACGTCGAAGTCAAAGATCCGGGTCGAGAGCGTGTCGAGTTCCGATCCCATGTCCTCCAGGGCGTCCGCGAGGCTGTCGACCAGCTCCTCCAAGACGACGAGGAAGATCTCGCTCGGGGTCGTGCTGCCATCGCCCTCCGCGATGCGCTTCGCGGAGGAGTCGAAGGCGCGCAGGTCGTGAAAGCGGATCGTGACGAAGTGGTCCTTGGTCAACAGGAAGCCCAGCGGCTTCACCTGCGACGCGCTCTGCTCGAAGGTGATCATCGGCGTCGAGAGCGACAGGCCGCCCTTCACCCGGCGCAGGCGACTCGACGTCTCGACCTCCGACAGCGCCGCCCGGGACGGCACGCGCAGACCGGTCGCCGCCTCGACCGCTTTGGCTTCCTCCGGGCTCGGGTCGTTCAGATCGAGCCATACCGTATGGCGCGCGATCGGGCTGCCGGGTTGCAACGCCACCGGGCCTTCGGGTCCGTGCAGGCTCAACATGACGGCGCATTATCCATGGGGCGAGAAGGAAGGCCGCCGGCGCGTCATCGCACCGTCGCGCGGGGGTGCGACAGCCTTGACTCGGAACCGCAGCGAGCCTATCTCGCCGCCGTCTTTGGCACTCGCCGAGACAGAGTGCTAACAGTCGAGTTCGCGAGCGGTCCCGCCGGCCGCATCAACGCCAACTCCAGACCTGAAGCAAGAGGGCAGCTCATGAAGTTCCGTCCGCTGCACGACCGCGTGGTCGTCCGTCGCATCGAGAGCGAGGAGAAGACCAAGGGCGGCATCATCATCCCGGACACCGCCAAGGAGAAGCCGCAGGAAGGCGAGATCGTCGCCGTCGGTCCCGGCGCCCGCGACGAGCAGGGCCGCGTCAACCCGCTCGACGTCAAGGCCGGCGACCGCGTCCTGTTCGGCAAGTGGTCCGGCACCGAGGTCAAGATCGACGGTCAGGACCTCCTGATCATGAAGGAATCCGACATCATGGGCGTCGTCGCCGTCTGATCGGATCACCTCTCACCGCCCTTTGAGACTTTCCACAGTCTTGGGGCGCAACCCAACCAGATAAGAGGCACACAATGGCAGCGAAAGACGTTCGTTTCTCCGCCGACGCCCGCGACAAGATGCTGCGCGGCGTCGACATTCTCGCAGACGCGGTGAAGGTGACGCTC
The DNA here is from genome assembly GCF_040545035.1 of Methylobacterium sp. 1973. NCBI lineage: Bacteria > Pseudomonadati > Pseudomonadota > Alphaproteobacteria > Hyphomicrobiales > Methylobacteriaceae > Methylobacterium > Methylobacterium sp. 1973. The sequence goes on along the minus strand of NZ_JBEPLA010000006.1, from coordinate 140,413 downwards.
GGCCCGAAGGGCCGCAACGTCGTGATCGAGAAGAGCTTCGGCGCCCCGCGCATCACCAAGGACGGCGTCACCGTCGCCAAGGAGATCGAGCTCGCCGACCGCTTCGAGAACATGGGCGCCCAGATGGTGCGCGAAGTGGCCTCGAAGACCAACGACATCGCGGGTGACGGCACCACCACCGCGACCGTGCTGGCCCAGGCCATCGTCCGCGAGGGCGCCAAGTACGTCGCCGCCGGCATCAACCCGATGGACCTGAAGCGCGGCATCGACCTCGCCACCCAGGCTGCGGTGAAGGACATCATCGCCCGCGCCAAGAAGGTCTCGACCTCCGACGAGGTCGCCCAGGTCGGCACGATCTCCGCCAACGGCGACAAGGAGATCGGCGAGATGATCGCCCACGCCATGCAGAAGGTGGGCAACGAGGGCGTCATCACGGTCGAGGAGGCCAAGACCGCCGAGACCGAGCTCGACGTCGTCGAAGGCATGCAGTTCGACCGCGGCTACCTGTCCCCGTACTTCATCACGAATGCGGAGAAGATGGTCGCCGAGCTGGAAGACCCCTACATCCTCATCCACGAGAAGAAGCTCTCCTCGCTCCAGGCCATGCTGCCGGTGCTCGAGGCCGTGGTCCAGACCGGCAAGCCGCTCCTGATCATCGCCGAGGACATCGAGGGCGAGGCGCTGGCCACCCTGGTGGTGAACAAGCTGCGCGGCGGCCTGAAGGTCGCGGCCGTGAAGGCGCCGGGCTTCGGTGACCGCCGCAAGGCGATGCTCGAGGACATCGCGATCCTGACCAAGGGCCAGATGATCGCCGAGGACCTCGGCATCAAGCTCGAGAACGTGACGCTCCCGATGCTCGGCCGCGCCAAGCGCGTGCGGATCGAGAAGGAGACCACCACGATCATCGACGGCGTCGGCGAGAAGGCCGACATCGAGGGCCGGATCAGCCAGATCAAGGCGCAGATCGAGGAGACCACCTCGGACTACGACCGCGAGAAGCTCCAGGAGCGTCTGGCCAAGCTTGCGGGCGGCGTCGCGGTGATCCGCGTCGGCGGCGCGACCGAGGTCGAGGTCAAGGAGAAGAAGGACCGCGTCGACGACGCCCTCAACGCCACCCGCGCGGCGGTCGAGGAAGGCATCGTCCCCGGCGGCGGCACCGCGCTCCTGCGCGCCAAGAAGGCGGTCGCCGCCCTGAAGTCCGACATTCCGGACGTCCAGGCCGGCATCAAGATCGTCCTCAAGGCCCTTGAGGCCCCGATCCGCCAGATCGCCCAGAACGCGGGCGTCGAGGGCTCGATCGTGGTCGGCAAGATCACCGACAAGGCGGACTCCGAGACCTACGGCTTCAACGCCCAGACCGAAGAGTACGTCGACATGATCCAGGCCGGCATCGTCGACCCGGCCAAGGTGGTGCGCACCGCCCTGCAGGACGCGGCCTCGGTCGCCGGCCTGCTGGTGACCACCGAGGCGATGGTCGCCGACGCCCCGAAGAAGGATAGCCCTGCTCCGGCGATGCCGGGCGGCGGCATGGGCGGCATGGACTTCTAAGTCCACGCCACCGCGCATACGGAGGAAGGGGGTCGCCGAGAGGCGGCCCCTTTCCTTTTGGCGCTGCCGCGGCTGCTCGGTGCGCGCGGCGGAGTCCGGTCGGTCTCAGCGGCCTTGACGCGACGCCGGGGCCTGAAGGCGGGCTCGCACGGTGGCGATCAAGGATTGCCGGACACGCTCGGTCGCCTGGAATGGGATGTCGAAGTTCAGGCTGTGGTAGATCAGGTCGCGGATACCGTCTTGATCGGGGTCTCCGCCGCCGCCCTCGATGACGTCGAGGATCCAGGCATGGATCGCCGCGTGATCCGACGGATCGGGATCCGCGGCGAGGACCAGATGGCCGCCGTGCATCCAATCATCGCGCAGGGCTGCGGATTCTTCGGCGGCTGTTGGCATGACCTGACCTTGCGGCTCTGATTGGCGCGGCCGCGACAACAGAGTATCCGCGCGCCGCGATGGAGTTCTTCCACATCAACGGCGGAGCCTCGACGTCGGCGGCGCCGCCGCGTCACCGGTGCGACCGCGCCTCACCCTGCCGCGACGGCGCACAGCGGTCGAGGGGAGGCCGACGTCTCGGGCTCAGTCCGCGCGTCCGCGGTCGCGCGCGCCGACCGTGACGCGTCCAGCGCGCCGGCGCCCGAAGCCCCGTCTCAAGGCGGTTCGAGTGGCAGGCGACGAACGAAAAACGGGACGGCTTTCGCCGTCCCGTTCAAAGGCTTACCTATCGGCCAAGGAAGATCGAAGCCAGTCGCTGGAGCAGGCCCCGCGGTGCGGGCGGAGGCTCGCTCTGCCCAGGACCGTCCCCGATCTAAGCGTTGGCGGCGAAGGGGTGCTGCGCCGAGTTGCGCTGCTCGGTGACCGTCGAAGCCTTCGGCTCACCGTTGACGGCGCGCTGGATCGACAGCTTGGTCGCCTCGTAGTTGTACTTCTGGATCTTGGCGTCGTCGGCCGCCTCCCAGTGGATGAACACGCCGACCAGGATGTACAGGTCGTCGGCCTCGTCCGCCGGGATGATGCCCTCGGCCACCGCGTCCTGCACGGCCTTGGCAACGCCGTGCTGGGCCGGGCCGAACATCTGGACGGCCTGACGGGCGTCGTTGATGGTGACCTTGTTGAACATCAGGGTGTTCGGCTTGCACGGCAGGTTCGGCGCGATGACCGCGAGCAGGCTGGTGAAGCCGTGCTTGTTGTTCACGAGGCCGTTGCAGAAAGCCGTCTCGGCGGGCGAGCCGCGCGGTCCGATGATGAGATCGATGTGGGCGACCTCGTTGCCCTCGCCGACGAGCGCTTCGCCGACCTGAACCTTGGTGATCTTCGCCATTCGGTGTCTCTCCCTGGATTCCGAAATAGAGCCGCGCGCCGGGCGGTGCCGCGGCCGGGAAGCCATCCTTGTTATCGGCGCCCGACCATGCCGGCCGAGCCGGATGAGCCGAGCCGGTTGGGCCGGACAGCGCGGCGGACCCTACAGCGGGGCCCAGCGGCTCACAACCCGCGCAAGGCTCTGACACGAAGGAATTTCCAACTGTCCGGTGCCGTGATCCCCGGATCGTGCACCCGGGTCAGACCAGCCGTGCGCCGGCAGCCGCAAGGGCGTCCCAGAACAGCGTCGCGACCGTAAAATCGGCGCTCGTGCCAGGATTGATGGCCCGCGCCTTCAACGACGCGTCGAAGGCCAGCAGCGCATCGACCGGCCGTGCGGCGAGGTCGATCCCGGCGCGAAGGGCCTCGGCCTCCCGGCGGATGCGTTCGGCCGCCGCGGCGCCGTGCTTGCGGGCGACATGGCTGTCGGGAACCGCCTGGAGAAAGGCGAGATGAATCGCGGTCGTACACCATGTGGGGTCGAGCCCCCCGGCGCGGGCCTCGGCCAGGGCCGCGAGCCCGATCGCCGGCACGTCCGCGAAGTCCGTCACGTAGGCGCGGGCGATCCGGTCCCGGTTGGCGGCCTCCGCCATCGCATCGTACAGGGCGGCGGGCGCCGCGAGGGCGACGTCGTGGTGCTCGGCTTGGCCGAGGCCGCCCGGATTGGCGAGGCGGATGGCCGCGAAGACGGCGTCCGCATCCGTGGCGTTCAGCGTCTCGAGCGCCGACGCGACGGTCAGGCCCCGCTCGGCCGCGACGGCCAGGGGGGCGCAGAGAAGCAGGATGCCGAGATTGGTGTTCTGGCCTACCGCCGCCATCGTGGCGGCGACGCCGTCGCGGATCCGCATGCCCACGCCGGTGCCCGCCCAGGCCAGGGCCGGCGCCGAGACATCGGCGCTGGTGACGAAATCCGCCAGTACCATGCGATGGCCGGGCGCGTAGGCGTGGACATTGCCGGGCTTGAGGGCGTCGAGCTCCGCGAGGCAGGCGGCCCGGTAGAGCGTGCCGATCAGCGCCGCGTCGAGGCCGCTCGTGCCGGGTCCGCTCATCCCGGTTCCGCTCGTGCCGGGTCCACTCATGCCACCACGAGCCGGGGATGGCTGGCGCCGCGGGCCGCGGCGAGGAAGCCGCGCACCACCGCGGCAGCGATATCGGTCTCGCACACGGTCTGGAGGCCCGACCAGGCCGGCATGGAATTGACCTCCAGGACCGAGAACCCGCCCTGCCCGTCTTCGACGAGGTCGACGCCGGAATAATCGACGCCGACCGCGGCGGCGGCCGCCTCGGCCAGCTCGGCGGCGGCGCGCGGCATCGCCCAGGGGAGCGGCCGGCCGCCCCGGTGGACGTTGGTGATCCAACCGTCGCCCTCGCGGATCATGCCGGCGATGGCCCGTCCGTCGCAGACGAACACCCGGTAATCGCGCCACAATCCGTCCCGGCGGGGAACGTAGCGCTGGAGATAGTAGACCCGCGCCACTGCCTCCTCGTCGGGAAGGTCTTCCGGGCGCTCGATGAGGGCAAGTCCCTCGCCTTGCGACCCGAACAGCGGCTTCAGCACCAGGGGCGCACCCGGCCGTGCCTCGGCGGCAACCAGGGATGCCGCCGCCTCGCGCTTCGAGAAGACCCAGGTCTCCGGCGTCGGAAGCCCGGCCCGGTCGATGAGCAGGGACGTGGCGGCCTTGTCCACCGAGCGCTCGATCGCGGTCGGGGCGTTCCAGACGGTGACACCCGCGGCGACAAGGGCGTGCAGCACCCCGAGCCGCATCGTCGTCGCCTCGAAGGTGCCGCCCGCGATGGTCCGCATCAGCACGCCGTCCGGCAGCGCGTCCGGGAAGCCCGGCACGCGCAGGGGCTCGCTGCCGCCCGTGACCACGGCGACGTCCGCCAGGGAGAACAGGACCGGCTCCACCCCGCTCGCGCGCAGGGCCGCCAGCAGGCGGTTCTTGTGCCAGGTGCCGTTATCGGCCGCGAGCCCGATGCGCATGGGGGTCCTGATCGTCACGCTGCCACCCGCCTGCGGGGGGGCCAGGAAGATGTCGCCGTCCGGATCCGGTTGGGGCTCCCTCTCCCGCAGGGGAGAGGGAGCCCGGCGTGCTTCAGGCGAAGGACGCGTCGACCAGCGTCGGCTCCAGACGGCCGCCGCGGTAGGTGACGCCGGTGCGCACCGACGTGACGATCGCCTCGGCCGGCGAGAACAGGGCGCCGTCGATCTTGTAGAAGTCGCCGTTCACCCGGCCGAAGATGTCGGCGAAGGGCGCGCCGTGGTCGCTCGACGTCGTCGAGGGCAGCTGTTCGGCGAGCTGCCTGGCATCGGCATCGTCGGCATCCACGAAGAGCTGCACGCGTCCGCCGTAGATGATCGCGTCGTTGGTGCGGCCCATCGCCTTGATGAAGTCCGGGTGCGGGGGCGACAGCGGCGCCGAGCCGATCCCGTCCACGATGGCGTGCAGGTCGAAGCCGACCGTGTGGGCCTTGTGGAGGGCCACCTCGAGGACGCGGGCCACGACCTGGGTGGAGCCGGCGAGGCTCTGGGTCGGCGCGAAGATGAAGGTCAGGTCCTCGGGCTTCAGGCCGGAGGCCTCGGCGACCTTGGCGACGACGCTCTCGGGCGGCCCGCCCGCCGCTTCCAGCACGAGGGCGGTCTTCGTGGCGGAGTCGCGGAAGCCGAGTTCCTGGTACAGGTCCTCGACGGCCGCCACCGCCCGGCCGGGCCCCGAGCCGAGGGCGAAGAAGCCGGAATCACCGGTCTCGTCCGCGAGGCTCCAGCCCGCATACTGGCTCCCCAAACAGGCGAGGACCGGGTCGACGGCGTGGACCGTCACCGAATAGGGCCACGAGGCGATCGGTCCGGTCGGCGCGATCGTGACGGTGCCGAGGCCGCCGAGGCAGATCTCGGCGATGCGCCGCCCGGCTTCGATCGACCCCCTCGCCTGCGCGCCGGCATCGACCATCCGGGCGCCGCCGGCCGCCTGCGTCACGGAGAGCCGCAGCGTCGCGGCATCCGCCACGAGCCGCTCGACGAGGGGCGCCGCGAGCGCGTTGATGCTGGGATAGGATTGGCTGGCACTCATGACAGGGCTTCCTCGGGGTGAGTTTTCTTCGCCGCGCAGACGGCCCGCAGGCGCGCCGTGTGCGTTTCCAACAGGGCGAGCACCTCCGCCCGGTCCGCGCCTTCGGCCAGCACCGTGCAGAGCGGCGCGTCGCGGCGGACCACCGAGCCGGGGCACGGACGGTCGCGCACGCAGTCCGGCCACTCGAGGTCCGGAACAGGCGCAAGCTCCCGGTCCGCGTAACAGATCTGCGCGGCCGCCGCATCCGCCGGATGCGGCCCGGGGTCCGGCATCGTGCCGAGGCTGGCCGCGATATGGGCGGGAAGCAGCGGAATCCCGCGCCGGTCGAGGATGTCCAGCGTCGCGCCGGGCCGGGGATTGATCTCGGTGAGCCACCACGCCGAACCCTCGACCAGCAGGTCGGCGCTGGCGAGCCCCCGCAAGCCGGTCGCGGCGACGATCCGCTCGGTGCCGGCGGCGATGGCGTCCACGAGCGCAACGGGGAGAGCCGGGGCTTCCCCGGCACCGCGGGCCAGGGCCCCGGCATAGCGGAAGGGACGGATCGGCGACGGCGAGCACCATTGCTCGGTGACGGCGAGGATGCGGATCGTCCGGCCGTCGGCGAGGAAGTTCAGGGCGTGCGGCCGGCCCGGTACGCGTTGCTGGAAGTAGTGGCCCTGCGGTGCCGGCGACCGGGTCGCAGCCCGGATGTGGTTGCCGCCGCTGCCGCCCGCGCGCTTGAGCAGCCACGCCCGCGGATCCGGCGGCGGGTCGGTTGCCACCGCGGGATGCGGCACGCCGAGGCGTGTGCAGAGGGCCGCGAAGGCCAGGGGCGCCTTGAGGGTCGAGACGGTCTCGGCCGACGCGCCGATCAGCCGGTGCCGCGCGGCGAGGCGCCCGATCAAGTCCGGCGCGTCCTCGAAGCCACTGCCCAGAATGAGCCCGATCGGGCGGCCGGCGGCTCCGGCCAGATGGTCGAGCGCGGCCACCGTCGCGTCCGCGGCCGGCGCGGTTCCGAAGCGGCCGGGCAGCGGCCGGTAGGCCTCGGCGGCGGCGAGCGTATCCGCGTCCCCGAACAGATCGGCTACGTAAGGACGAAGCCCGGCACGCCGCGCCGCCTCGGCCAGGGCGCGCCCGGCCTGGGCGGCGATCAGGACCGCATCCGCCATCCGGGGCCGGCTCGTATCGGACTAGCCGGCGATCTCCACTGCGAGCGCGTAGGCGTCGCGGAAGTCGAGGCAGAGCGGCGTGTCGGAGGCGAGCATCCGGTCGAACAGGCGCCGCTGCGTCTGGTACTTCACGTTGCCGACTGCCAGCGCGCCGATGCCGACGCCCTTGCCGGTGGGCAGGGCGACATCGACCGCGTTCACGTCGATCCCCGCGATGCCGGCAGGCGGCACGGCGTTGACGTCCGAGGCGACGAGCAGCTTCGGCGCCGACTTCAGGTCCTCCGCGGTGAGGATCGGGATGCCCGCCGGCCCGGCGGAGAGGATGACGTCGGCGTCGCGGATGGCGGCGCGGCGATCCTCGGGGGTCGTGCCGTCGACAGCGCCGACCTCGATGCCGAAGCGCCACTTCATCGTGAAGGCGATCTTCGAGACCCGCTCCTCGCCGTCGTGCCCGACCAGAACGGTGGTGGCGCCCTGCAGGGCGCCGATCACCGCGGCCACGTAGGCGACGACGCCGGCGCCGCCGAAGATCACGATGCGCTTGCCGGTGAGGTCGGTGTTGAACTTCTGCCGCAGGGCGCGGGAGACCTGGGCCACCATGGCCGCGCCGGTGGTGAACGAGCCGGCCGGATCTGCGAAGACGTGATTCACGAAGGGCGGCACGAAGGCCTTCTTGGCGCGGTCGACCATGTCGAGGGCGTCCTCGGCGTTCTTGCCGCCGATGAAGATGCCCGTTCGCGTCCCGTCGGCCGGCGACCGCGAGAAGATCGAATCCTGGGTCAGCGAGACAACGTCGGCGAGGCTGACCTCGGTGTAGGTCACCACCGTCTCGAACCCGGCATCCACGGCCATGTTCACGTCGAACGGGCTCATGTGCCGGAGCGGCGTCAGCATGTGGAGGATCGAGCGGGCCATAGAATCCTCATGCGGTGCGCGACAGATGCGCCTGTCCACCGTCCAAACCCGGAGCGGTGCCCCGGGTCAAGTCCGGGGTGGGCGGCTCACGCCGGACCGGTTACCGAAGCGCCACTGTTGCGGCCCCGGGCGATGACGAACCGGAGCGGACCGCCGCGGTCGAGGCCGGCCACCAGGGCGCGGGCCTCGGCCTCGGACGCCATCAGGGCGAAGCCGGTCGGCCCCCAGGAGGACTGCCCGTAGCCCGGCACGCCCTGCGCGGCGATGCTCGCCAGCGCCTCCGCCACCGCGGCGCTGGCGTAGCGGCCCCCCTGATGGGGCGCGAAATGGTCGCCGATCAGCGTCTGGATACGGGTGATCCCGGCACCGAAGCCCTGGGGCTCGGCCAGGGCGACCGCGGGCAGGACCTGCATCAGCGCGATCCGGCAGATCTCCGCCGCCTGGGCCTCGGGAAAGCGCGGCAAATCGCGGAACGCCTCGACCTCGCGCGTCCCGTGCACGCCCGCCATGCCCGGATCGAGGATCAGGACGATCCGCCAGGCCTCGGGATAGGGCAGACGCGCGATGACCGGAGGCGGGCCCCCGTCCGCGCCGCGGCCGCCATCGACGATCAGGCCGCCCTCCGTGAAGGCGCGCAGTCCGACGCCGGACCGGTTGCCCCGGTCCAGGGTTGCCGCGAAGGCATCCGGCGCGAAGGGCTCGCCGCTGAGCCGTGCCATGGCTGCCGCCACCGCGAGGGCGAGCTGCGTGCCCGAACCGAAACCGGCATGGGCCGGGATGACCCGCTCCACCGTCACCGCCACGTCTTCGCCGTGCCCGAGATGGGCGGCGGCGGCACGGACATAGCCGCGCACGCGGTCGGCTTCAGGGCCCTCCACGGAAGGCCGCGCTGCCCGACGGGCGCTCAGGGCGAGGGACGGCGCATCGATGGCGAGCCCGATGCTGCCGAACCGGCGGCCGAGACCGCCGTGCAGGTCCAGGAATCCGAAATGCAGCCGTGCCGGGGCCTCGACCCGCACGGCACCGTCCGCTGCCACCTCGTTCCTTTCAGGGACCTCGCCCAACACAAGTCCCTCGAATCCCGCAGGCCCGGCGCATGCGCGGCGCGCTTTTCACACGTGGCCCGGGGCCAGGCAACTTGGACAGGCCCGGATCGCACCGCCATCACGGCAATTCCGGCGCTCGGTTCCAGTTCAGGTTGCGCGGTCGCTCGGCCTGTCCGCACAAGGTGTCCGCAGGATCGCGGGGCGGCGCCGGCCCATCCGCGCAATCCACCTTGCGAACCACCTTGCAAACCCCCTTGCGATCCACCTTGCGATGCGGATCGCCGCCGGACCCCCCTTGCCGCGGTGCGCGGATGAATGCAAACCTAGGGGTTGCGACGGCGCGCCGAGTTTGCCGCTGCCCGGACATGCCGGGCGGATGCGCCATTCCGATTCGGTGGGGAACCCTCATGCTGAGGCGCACCTGCTTCGTCCGGTCTTACGGCCGTCGCCCGCTCCGAAACCAAGCAAGAACGTTGCGAGAGGGAGCATGGCAGCCTGGGTGAAGGGTGGCGCGACGGACGCGGGCACCGCCGTCGAGGCGGCCGCATCCCTGCTCGCCAAGGCGCGCGCGCCGGTGATCGCCGGCCTCAGCGCCGACGTGGCTGCGATCCGCGCAGCCTATGATCTCGCGGGGCGCATCGGCGCCTCGGTCGATACCGCCGGCGCGGCCGGGACCTATGCCGAGCTCGGAGCGCTGAGCCGGGTCGGTGCCCTCACGACGACGCCTGCCGAGGCCGTCGGACGCGCCGACACGGTTCTCGTCGTCGGTGCCGCCCCCTGGCAGGCGCCGCTCATGAAACGCCTGATCGACGCCAAGCCCACCCGTGGGCGCGCCGCCGGATCCGACAGGGCCCTCCTGGCGGTGGGTGCGAACGCCGGTGCGGCGCTGGCCTGGCCCGCCGATGGCGGGCTGCCGGAGGCCGTGGCCGAGCTGCGGGCCTATGCCCGCGGGCATCTCGCCGGTGACGCCTTGCCGGGTCAGATCGCGTCCCGGCTCGCCGCCGCGCAGTACGGCGTGCTGCTCTACGATCCGGCCGAACTCGGCGAGTTCGGTGTCGAGATGCTCCAGGGCCTCGCCATGGAGCTGAGCGAGACCACACGCTGCTTCACCCTGGCGGTCGGTGCGGCCGGGCAGGACCGGGCCGTCGTGCCGGTCTCGGCCTGGACGACCGGACAGGCGCCCCGCAGCGGCTTCGGGCGCCGCGTCCCCGAGCATGATCCCTGGCGCTTCGACGCCGCCCGGCAGGTCGCTGCCGGCGAGGCCGACGCCGTTCTCTGGCTCGGTGCCGTCCCGGTGGCGCGCCCGGACTGGCTGTCCGCGGTGCCGTCCGTGGCTCTGGTCGCGGAAGGCGAGGCGCAAGCTGCCGAGGTGGTGATTTCAGTCGGCCAGCCTGGCCGCGACCACGGCGGCGTCCTGTGGAACGAGCAGCGCGCCGCCCTGACCTTCTGGCCGGCCACTGCGCCGTCGGATCTACCGTCGGCCGCGTCGGTGCTGGCCGCCCTCAAGGAGCGTCTGGCCACGGTGCAGGCCGCGTCGAGGAGTGATTCCGCATGCTGAGCGTGATCCGGGGCGGGCGCGTCGTCGATCCGACCGCGTCCCGCGATTCTGTCGGTGACGTCTGGATCGAGGATGGCCGCATCATCGAACCGCCGGGCCGCGAGCCCGACGCCGTGATCGATGCGGCGGGCTGCGTGGTGATGGCCGGCGGCGTCGAGGTGCATTCGCACATCGCCGGCGGCAACGTGATCACCTCGCGGCTGCTCCTGCCCGACCTCTACGTGAGCGAGGCGGCCCCCGACGGCCATCCCTTCGCCCATGCGGGCGGGGCCGCGGCCTGGATCGGCTCGACCTACGCGCGGATGGGCTACACCACGGCCGTCGAGCCGGCGATGCCGCCGACCCACGCCCTGGGCACGCAGCTCGAGCTCGCCGACATCCCGCTGCTCGACCGCGGCGCCCTCACGGTGATGGGCAACGACGACCAGCTTCTGGAGATGCTGCGCGAGCGCCAGGGCGGCAACGCCGTGCGCGACCTCGTCGCCCTGTCGGTCGCCCAGTCCCGCGGCCTCGGGGTGAAGTGCATCAACGCGGGCGGCGCCTCCGCCTTCAAGGACGGGGCGCTGCGCCTGTCGCTGGACGACGAGATCCCCTGCTACGGGCTCTCGACCCGGCAGATCATGGGCTCGCTCCTCGACGCGGTCGAGGAGATCGGCGTCCCGCACCCGCTGCACGTCCACTGCAACAACCTGGGCCTGCCCGGAGCGGACGACAGCTTCATGGCGACCCTGGATGCAGCGGAGGGCCGGCGCATCCACTTCGCCCACGCGCAGTTCTACGCCTACGGCGCGGTCGATCCGGCCAATCCCGCCACCGGCGGTTTCCGCTCGGCCGCCGAGCGCATCGCGCAGGCGATCGCCGACAATCCGAACGCCACCCTCGACATCGGGCAGGTGGTGTTCGGCCAGACGGTGACGGTGTCCCTCGACATCCTCCGTCAGTTCGCGGGCCGGAAGGGCGCGAAGCCGAAGAAGTGGGTGCTGAACGCGGGCGACGCCGAGGGCGGCGGCGTGGTGCCGTTCCTGTACCGGCCCCGGGGCCCGACCAGCTCGCTGCAATGGGCGATCGGCCTAGAGATCATGCTGCTCTCCACCGACCCGGAGCGGACGATCCTGACGACCGACCACCCGAACGGTGGCCCGTTCACCCAGTACCCGCGCATCATCCACCTGCTGATGGACAAGTCGGAGCGTGACCGCGAGATCGCGACGCTGCCCAAGATCGTGGGCGAGCGCTCCGGCCTTCCGGGCCTGGAGCGCGAGTACACGCTCTCGGAAATCGCGCAGCTGACCCGGTCGGGTCCGGCCAAGCTGCTGGGGCTGGACGACCGCGGCCATCTGCGGGCCGGTGCCCGGGCGGACGTGGCGGTCTACCGGGACGACACCGACCGAACCGCGATGTTCACCGCCGCCAAGCTCGTCCTCAAGGACGGCGTGCCGATCGTCGAGGACGGCGAGGTGGTGGAATGGCGGGCCGGCCGGACGCTGTCGCTGACGGTCGAGTCCGACAAGGCCATGGCGAAGCGCGCCGACACCTACCTGACGGAGCGGTTCGGCGAAGGCCTCGACAGCTTCGCCGTGCCCGACGCGGCCTTCGGCGACGGTCCGGACAATTTCGAGGCGGTGCCATGCCGGGTGTGATCAGAGGGGCGAGCCGCGGGAAGAACGATGTCTGACCTCTCCCTCAACGGCATCCCGGTCATCGACACCTTCGCGGAGGCGTTCGATGTGGCCGGCACCGCCATCATCGTCACGAACGACACCGCCAAGTGGGCGATGATCGCCGCCACCACGATGACGGGCTTCGCCACCTCGGTGATCGGCTGCGGCGCCGAGGCGGGCATCGACGCCGAGCTGTCGCCGGAGGAGACTCCCGACGGGCGGCCGGGCGTGCGCATCCTGCTGTTCGGCTTCGAGCCGAACGGCCTCAAGGACCAGCTGATCAAGCGGGTCGGCCAGTGCATCCTCACCTGCCCGGGCACCGCCTGCTACGCCGGCGTCGACGGGCCGACCAAGATCAAGCTCGGCGGCGCGATCCGCTATTTCGGTGACGGCTTCGCGGTGGCCAAGCGCCTGCCCGACGCCACCGGCAAGGCCCGGCGCTACTGGCGCATACCGGTGATGGACGGCGAGTTCCTCTGCGAGGACACGGTCCGGGCCGTGGACGGCGCGGTCGGTGGCGGCAACCTGCTGTTCCTCGGCCGCAACCACGCCGAGACGCTGAAGGTCGCCGAGATCGCCGTGGAGGCCGCCAAGGCGGTGCCGGGCGCGATCCTGCCGTTCCCCGGCGGCATCGTCCGTTCCGGCTCCAAGGTCGGCGGCCGGACCAAGGGCATGATGGCCTCGACCAACGACGCTTACTGCCCGACCCTCAAGGGGCGCGCCGGCTCGGCGCTCCCGGCCGAATGCGGCGTGGTGCTGGAAATCGTGATCGACGCCCTGACCTCGCAGGGCGTGTCCGACTCGATGCGCGCCGGCCTGCACGCGGCCACCGAGATCGGCGGCAAGCACGGGCTGATCGCGGTCACGGCCGGAAATTACGGCGGCAATCTCGGCCGCCACCACTACCATCTGCGCGACCTGATCGCGCGCGACGACGCCAAGACGGAGGGCTGAGCCGTGAGCACCCTCACCCTGCGTGCGGCTCCGCCGGAGCGCCTGGACTTCCTCAACATCAACCCCGCGGCTCTGAGCCGCCTGTCGCAGGGCGAAGCCGAGCGCCTGGAGGTCGGGACCACCCGGACCGGCGTGCGCCTCGGCGACTGCTTCGCCGTCTCGTTGGACGGCTCCGACACCCTGACCCTCGAGGGCGGCCACGAGCGTCTCGACCGGGTCGGCGCCTCCCTGTCGGCGGGCACGATCCGGGTCACCGGCGATGTCGGCCAGCGCCTCGGCGCCGGCATGGCGGGCGGCCGCGTCACCGTCACAGGCCATGCCGGGCCCTATGCGGCCTCCGGCGCCACCGGCGGCACGATTACCATCGAGGGCGATGCCGGAGATTACGCCGGCGGTGCGGTCTATGCCGCCAAGGCCGGACTCGACGGTGCGATCCTGATCATTCGCGGCACGGCGGGTGCCCATCTCGGCGACCGGATGCGGCGCGGGACGATCGTGGCCGGACGCGCGGGGGCCTTCGCGGGATCGCGCATGATCGCCGGAACCCTGGCGGCCCTCGCGGTGGGCGATCACCCCGGTCTCGGCATGCGCCGCGGAACGCTTCTCCTGGGTGCGCACGGCCGGATGGCTTCGACCTTCGTGGAGACGGGGACGCACGATCTCGTGTTCCTCCGGCTCCTGGCGAAGGCGCTGCGCGGCCTCAGCGCCGAGCATGCCGACCTGCTCGCCAAGCCGCTGCGTCGCTACTCGGGCGACCTCGCCACCATCGCCAAGGGCGAGATCTGGGTCGCGGCCTGACGCCGCCTGGGCAAGGGGCGTGGACGCGTCCTATGCTCTCCGCCAAGCCGGCCCGATCGAGGCCGGCAACCCGGGGACGCGCCCATGTTGCTGCTGCTGTCGATCTGCCTCGTCGCCCAACCCTCGACCTGCCGCGAGGACCGGATCGAGATGTCGTTCGAGAAAGCGAGCCCGTTCGTCTGCCTGCGCAACTCGCAGAGTGCGCTGGCGACCTGGCAGGCCGCGCATCCCGAATGGCACGTGGAACGCTGGCGCTGCGCCGCCAAGGGCAGCCTGCCGAAGGATCTGTGACGGCACCTTGGCTCAGCGGCCGGACGGTGACATGCTCGGTCCCGCATTGACGGCGCGACGACCACGATGCGCTCGCTGAAGGTCCGCTTCGCCCTGTTGCTCGGGGGCACCGCCATCGTCGTGATGCTGGCGGCCGCGGCCGCGCTGGCGGCGATCGGGGCGGCGGAACGGACCGTCGACCGCACCCTCGAGGCCCAGCGTCGCCTGGAACTTCTGGCCGAGCTGTCGGGCCGCCTCACCCAGTTCGGCATGGCGGCCGTGGAGACCGTTGGCAATCCCGACGGCCAGCCTGAGGCGATGGCGATCGCCCGAGACAATGCCGACCGCGCCCTGACCACCGTGGATGAGGCGCTCGCCAAAAGCTTCCCGCCGAGCGACGACCCGGCCGACCGGATGCAGTACGCCGCCCGTACGCGCCCCATGGCCCAGCTGCGCGCGGCCCGCGCCGTCCTGGACCGGCAGGTGTCGCTGATCAGCCGGCAGACCGATCCGGAGCGGCGCCAGGACGCGATCAAGGGGGCGCTCAACGGCTTCGGCGCCATGACCGGCCAGCCCCTGTCCTTCCTGATCGAGGCCGAACGGCGCAGCATGGCCCTCGGCTCCGAGCAGGCCCGGGCGCTGTCGGAGCGCCTGCGTCTGGCCGCCGCCGCCGCGGTGGCGGCGGCTCTCGTGCTGCTGGCGATCCTCTACCGCGGCGTCACCCGGCCGACTCTGGCGCGGATCGAGGAGGTCCGCAGGGCCGCGAGCGCCATCGGCCACGGCGCCCTCGACACCCGGCTCTCCGTCGCCACGCGCGACGAACTCGGACTGCTGATGACCAACGTCAACCGCATGGCCGCCCGTCTCGCCCGGCGGGAATCGCGGGTTGCGGCCGACCGGGCGGCGCTGGAGGATACCGTGGCGGCACGCACGGCCGATCTGCGGGCCGCCAACGCCCGCCTCGAAGCCGTCGACCAATCCCGGCGCCGCTTCTTCGCCGATGTCAGCCACGAGCTGCGCACCCCCCTCACGGTCATCCTGGGCGAGTGCGACCTCGCCCTGCGCGGCGCATCCCGGGGCGCCGACCCGAATCCGGTTTTCGCGACGATCAAGAAGCGGGCGCAGCGTCTCAAGCTGCGGGTCGAGGACCTGCTGCGGGTTGCGCGCTCGGAATCCGGCGAGATCGAGTTCGACAAGCGCCGTCTGGGACTCGCTCAGCTCCTCGCGGAGGCGGTGGACAACATGAGCTCCGAAGCGGCCCGCCGTCGCGTCGGCCTCGGCCTCGATCCCGGCACCCGGGACGTCGAGTGCCTCGCCGACCGCGAATGGATCCGCCAGACCGTCGAGAGCCTCGTGGACAACGCCCTGCGTCATGCCGCCGGCCTCACCCGCGTCGAGGTCGCCCTGGCGGCAGGCCCGGGACCCGTCGGGCGGATCACCGTCACGGACGACGGTCCGGGCTTCAATGCATCCGAAGCCGACCTGTTCGAACGTTTCAGGCGTGGATCGGGGGCGGGTCCCGACGAGACCGGGTTCGGCATCGGCCTCGCCCTGGCGCGCTGGATCGTCGAGCAGCATGGCGGCACGATTCGGCTCGGTGCCGGGCCCGACGGGCGCGGCGCCCGCGTGACCCTGGACATCCCGGCCCTCGATCCGGCATGGGATGCGGGGCCGGTCGACGGCGCGACCGGCGGGCAGGTGAAGGAGTCGGCCGCATGACGCGGATCCTGATCGTCGAGGACGACATCGACATCCGCGGCCTACTGGCTCGGGGCCTGGAAGCCGAGGGATTCGAAGTCGGGACGGCAGCCTGCGTGGACGAGGCGCTCAGGGCCGCCCACGATCCGGCCCCCGGCGCCGTGCTCCTCGACATCAACCTCCCGGACGGGTCGGGGCACGACGTCTGCCGCTCCCTGCGGGAGGGCGGCTTTCCCGGGGCGATCCTGTTCCTCTCCGCCCGGGACGAGATTCGTGACCGGGCCGAAGGGCTGGCGCTCGGCGCCGACGACTACATCATCAAACCCTTCGAGTTCGACGAGCTGGTCGCCCGCCTGCGGACCCATCTGATGCGGCGCGAGCAGGCGGAGGCACCGCGGTCGCGCATCACCGTCGGCAAGCTGATGCTGGACCTCGAGACCCGGCAGGCCAGCTGCGGCGAGGCCAGCGCCCGCCTCACCCCCCGCGAGGCCGACCTGCTCGGCATGTTGATGGAGAACATCGGCAAGCCGGTCTCCCGAGCCGATATCTTCGACCGGCTCTGGGCCAGCCAGGGTGGCCTCTCGCTCAACGTGGTCGACGTCTATATCGGCTATCTGCGCTCGAAGATGGCGGATTTCGTCCGCTACGGCGGTCCCGGCCTGGTCACGGTGCGGGGCAAGGGATTCATGCTCGAACTGCGCGGTCCCGACTTTCGACAGTGAGCCACTGTACTTTAGTCGCAGGGCGGCGCGTTTCGTGATGGTTTCCGGGCGTTTAGGAAGTCTCTCACGAAAAATTTGGGAGGATCCGGCAACTTAGTGCTTGAAGCCCGCGCCTGAATCGTCGATACCTCTCCCGCGCCAGAAATGAGAGCGCCATCAGTGTCTTAGGGTCCTCTTAGGATCCGCGTGACGCTCGGTGAAGATATCGCCTGAGGAGAAACACCATGAAGTGGGCTGCCCCGATCGTGTCCGAGATCTGCGTCGGCATGGAAGTGACGAGCTACGAGTCGGCCGAGATCGACACCTTCAACTGAGTTTTACGGACCGGGGATCTCGGGAGCCGCACATGCGCGTCGTGATCCTCGGTTCTGCGGCTGGCGGCGGCCTTCCCCAGTGGAATTGCCGTTGCCCCATATGTTCGCTGGCACGGTCCGAACCGGACCGGGTACGCCCTCGGACCCAGTCAAGTATCGCGGTCTCCGCCGACGGGTCTGATTGGCTGCTCATCAATGCCTCGCCGGACATCCGGCAACAGCTCTTCGACAATGCCCAGATGCACCCGCGCGAGGGCCTGCGCCATTCGCCGATCAGGGCGGTGCTGCTGACGAACGGGGATGTCGACCACGTTGCAGGTCTCCTGACCCTCCGCGAAGGCCAGCCCTACACGCTCTACGGCACCCGCGGCATTCTCGAATCGGTGAATGCCAACCGCGTGTTCGACGTGATGGCCGAGGGCGTGGTCGCCCGCCAGCCGATCGGGATGGATCAGCGTTTCGAGCCCCTGCCCGGCCTGTCGGTCACCCTTTTCCCCGTTCCCGGCAAGGTTCCGCTCTGGCTCGAGGACGAGACCCTGGAGATCGGCGCCGAGACCGAGACCACGGTCGGCGCATTGATCGAGGCCGGTGGCCGGCGCCTCGCCTACATCCCCGGCTGTGCCCGGGTAACGGACGGGCTGCGCGCCCGCATCGCCGGCGTGGACGCGCTGCTGTTCGACGGCACCGTCCTGCACGACGACGACATGATCCGGGCGGGCGTCGGCACCAAGACCGGCTGGCGCATGGGCCATGTGCCGATGCGCGGTGAGAACGGCTCGATCGACGCCCTGGGGGCCGTCGAGATCGGGCGCCGTATCTTCGTGCACATCAACAACACCAATCCGGTCCTGGTCGAAGGTTCTCCGGAACGGGCGGATGTCGAGGCCGCCGGCTGGACCGTGGCGCATGACGGCCTGAGTCTGTCGCTTTGAGGCTGTGACGACAGTGGAGCGCTCGTAGAATCCGGTCGACCCCTTCCGCATCCTCATCCTGAGGCGTCCGAGGAGGACTCCGTCGCGGCATCGCCGCGCCCCAGGCTGAGGTCGGGCCTTGAGTCTCCGTCGCATCGGGTGAGGTGCCTCGGCGACCGAGAGACCGGACGGGTTTCGTACGCGCCCTGTGTCGCAGGCGCTGGCCGCGCGAATGGGGCACGCGTCCGGGTCATCCGGTTGGGCCTGGAAGCCGCCGGCACTATATTGTCGTTGAAGCACGGCATTCGCCCCGTTGCCGAGGGCGGAACGACCGCACAGGAAACGCGACCCGAGTACGGACGCCGGAAACGCCATGAACGCAGTCTTCCCGACCCCCGACACCGCCGACAGCCAGCGTCTCCTGAGCCCCGCGGAGCTGGAAGCCGCCCTGCGCGACATCGGCGCGCGCCGCTACCACAACCTGCATCCGTTCCACCGCCTGCTCCATGACGGCAAGCTGTCGAAGGATCAGGTCCGGGCCTGGGCCTTGAACCGCTACTACTACCAGGCGATGATTCCGGTGAAGGATGCCGCCGTGCTGGCGCGCATGACCGACGCGGCGCTGCGGCGGATCTGGCGCCAGCGCATCGTCGACCATGACGGCGACCACGAGGGTGACGGCGGTATCGAGCGGTGGCTCAAGCTTGCGGAGGGCGTCGGCTTCGACCGCGACTATGTCCTGTCGACCCGCGGCATTCTCTCGGCCACGAAGTTCTCGGTCGAGGCCTATGTGCACTTCGTCACCGAGAAGACGCTCCTGGAGGCGATCGCCTCGTCGCTGACCGAGATGTTCTCGCCGACGATCATCTCGGAGCGTGTCGCCGGGATGCTGAAGAACTATGACTTCATCACCAAGGAGACGCTGGCGTATTTCGACAAGCGTCTCACCCAGGCGCCGCGGGATGCCGATTTCGCCCTGGACTACGTCAAGCAGCACGCGACCACGCCGGAGCTGCAGCGGAAGGCCATGGCGGCGCTGACATTCAAGTGCAACGTCCTCTGGACGCAGCTCGACGCCCTGTACTTCGCCTACGTTTCCCCCGGGATGGTCCCCCCGGACGCGTGGCGACCGGGCGAGGGCCTCGTGAACGAGGCATCTCCGGCCCGGGTGGGCGGGAACCGGAAGATGGCGGCCGGCGACCGTCCGCGGCTGCCGCGCGGCGTCCGGCTGCGCAACGACGAAACCCGCGGCAAGTGGGTTCTGCTCGCCCCCGAGCGCACCTTCGATCTCGACGACAACGCCGTCGCGGTGCTCAAGCTCGTGGACGGCGCGCGCAGCGTCGCCGACATCGCGGACGAACTCGGAAAGACGTACGCGGCCGAGCCGCGGGCCATTGAGGCCGACATCCTTGTGATGCTCGACGGCCTCGCGGAGAAACGGGTTCTTGAGCGATGAATGCGCTGACGCCGAACCGGCCCGATGCGCCGGCCCCGGTGGGTCTGCTCGCTGAGCTGACCCATCGCTGCCCGCTGCGCTGCCCTTATTGCTCGAATCCGCTGGAACTCGACCGCCGGTCGGGCGAGCTCGACACGCAGACGTGGCAGCGCGTGCTCGGGGAGGCCGCGGCCCTCGGCGTCCTGCACGTGCACCTGTCCGGCGGCGAGCCGACGGCACGCAACGACATCGTCGAGATCACCAAGACCTGCGCCGATCTCGGCCTCTACTCGAACCTGATCACCTCCGGCGTCGGCGGGGCGCTCGCGAAGCTCCAGGCGCTCTACGATGTCGGGCTCGACCACGTGCAGCTCTCGGTGCAGGGCGTCGACGCGCAGAATGCCGAGAAGATCGGCGGCCTCAAGAACGCCCAGCCGCAGAAGTTCGAGTTCGCCGCCAAGGTTGTCGAACTCGGCCTGCCCCTGACGCTGAATTCGGTGATTCACCGCGGCAACATCCACGAGGTGGCGGGCTTCATCGACCTCGCGGTGAAGATGGGCGCCAAGCGGCTCGAGGTGGCGCACACGCAGTATTACGGCTGGGCCTACGTCAACCGCGCGGCGCTGATGCCCGACAAGGCGCAGGTGGACGAGTCGATCCGGATCGTCGAGGCAGCCCGGGAGCGCCTGAAGGGCCAGCTCGTCATCGACCTCGTCGTGCCGGACTATTATGCGAAATATCCCAAGGCCTGCGCGGGCGGCTGGGGCCGCAAGCTGATGAACGTGACGCCCCAGGGCAAGGTCCTCCCCTGCCACGCGGCGGAGACGATCCCGGGGCTGGAATTCTGGAACGTCAACGATCACACGCTGGGCGAGATCTGGCGCGACTCGCCCGCCTTCACCGCCTATCGCGGCACCGACTGGATGAAGGAGCCCTGTCGCTCCTGCGACCGGCGCGAGAAGGACTGGGGCGGTTGCCGCTGTCAGGCCCTGGCCCTCGCCGGGGACGCGGCCGCCACCGATCCTGCCTGCTCGCTCTCCCCGCTCCACGCCAAGGTGCGGGCCCTTGCCGCGGAGGAAGCTGCGGAAAACCCGCCGGATTACATTTATCGGACGATCGGCAGCAACGTTCGGTCGCCGCTCAAGGAGGAAGTCCACTCGTGAGAGGTCTTGTCGTAAAGGGTCTTGCTACGACGTCCGTCGCGCTCGGGCTGGCCGTGCTGCCGGCCCTCGCCGAGGATGCGTCGAAGCCCGCCATCGTGACCCAGGCCAACGCGGCCGCTGCGCCGTCCGCCGCGGATCTGCTGTTCGACCAGCCGCATATGAAGAATGCGGCGCCGGGGTCGACGCTGACCTATGATTATCTGCGCCGTTCGGGCATCGCGAAGGGGCCGTTCGGGGCGCCGCTGGAAGACACGGTCCAGCTGAAGGTCGAGCCCGGAAAGAGCGCGGAAGGCCGGGATATCAGCGTCGTGATGTTTTCCGGGCTGAACCGTGTGCCGGCCGGCCCGTTCGAGGACATGGCGGGTAACCCCATCGTCTCCCTGTTCCTGGAGAACCACCTGCGTGGCTTGGCCAAGGTGTTGGAGGCCAATCCGCGCTACCTCAAGCTCGCCATCCGCAAGGGTCTGCGTGAGAAGGCGACCGTGACGCCGACGAAGGTGACGGTCGGCGGCCGCGAAGTCGACGGCTGGCGCGTGGTAACGAAGCCCTTTCAGGGTGACTCCATGGCGCAGCGCATGCGCGGCCTGGACGACATGACCTATACCTTCGTCACTGCCCCGTCCGTCCCGGGTGAGATCGTCTCGATCGAGGCGTCGTCGAAGAGCGCGGATGGCGGTGAGTTGCTTGAGGAGAAGCTGAACTATGATCAGAAGGCTGGCTGAACGGGGCGCCCTGGCTGCCCTCGCCCTGACGCTGTCGGGCTTGGCCGGCTGGGCCGCCGAGGAGAATGATTACCCGACCGACGCGCGGGTCGATTACGTGTTCGGCTGCATGGCCGCCAACGGCCAGACTCGCGAGAGCCTGCAGAAATGCTCCTGCTCGCTCGACCAGCTCGCCGCGATCCTGCCGTACGACAAGTACGTCCAGGCGAGCACCATCCTGTCGATGCGACAGGGCATCGGCAACCGGGCGAACGAGTTCAAGTCGACCAAAATCTTCGACGACAAGGTGGCGGACCTGCGCCGCGCCCAGGCCGAAGCCGAGATTCGCTGCTATCACGGCTGAGTTGCGAGGCGAGGCCGGCGTTGCGCCGGCCTCGCGATTCGCGCACACCGGCTCCCGAACCGCGCTCGTGAACGGGACCCGCACCGTGACACCCTCCTCCAGCCTGTCCGCTCTGCTGCCTTCTCTGGGCGGCCGCACGCTGGTCATGGGCATCCTCAACGTCACGCCCGATTCCTTCTCGGACGGTGGGTTGTTCGCCGGGGAGGCCGAAGCCGTGGCCCAGGCCGAGCGCCTCGTCGCAGAGGGCGCGGCGATACTCGACATCGGTGGGGAGTCCACCCGGCCCGGTCACGTTCCGGTCCCGGCCGAGGAGGAGCAGGCGCGCGTCTTGCCGGTGATCCGGGCAATCGCGCCCCGTCTGCCGGTGCCGATTTCCATCGACACCTACAAGGCGTCCACGGCCCGCCTCGCGCTGGAGGCCGGTGCCCGGATCGTGAATGACGTCTGGGGGCTCCAGCGTGAGCCCGACATCGCCTCCGTGGCGGCGGCGCACGGCGCGCCCGTGATCATCATGCACAACCGGGAGACGATCGACCCGGATCTCGACATCGTGGCCGACATGCTCGCCTTCTTCGAGCGGTCCCTCACCATCGCCCATCGCGCCGGCCTCGCCGATTCCGAGATCGTGCTCGACCCGGGTGTCGGCTTCGGCAAGAGCTGGAACCAGCATCTCGAGGCGCTGCGGCGGCTGCCCGAGATCCGCGCCCTCGGGTTTCCGGTCCTGGTCGGTGTTTCCCGCAAGTCGCTTCTCGGACGCCTGCATGATCGCGAGACCCGGCCGGCGGACCGTCTAACCGGCTCCCTCGCGGCCCACGCCGTCGCGGCGACGCTCGGTGCCGACATCGTGCGCGTGCATGACGTTGCGGCGCATGTCGACGCGATGCGCGTCGTCGATGCCGTGATGCGGCCGGAGGCGCGCTGAGCATGGCCGGCGACCTGATCCGCGTCACCCGCATCGCGGTGTTCGGCCGACACGGCGTGCTGGCCGAAGAGGCCGTGCTCGGCCAGCGCTTCTACATTTCCCTCGAAGCGCAGCTCGACCTCGGCGCGGCGGGCCGCTCGGATGATGTGGCCGGCACGGTGAGCTACGCCGATCTCACCGCGGTGGCGGTCGCGATCGCCACCGAGCATCGATTCAACCTGATCGAAGCCCTGGCCGAAGCCATCGCCGCGGAGATCCTGGCGCGTTTCACGCTGATCGACGCCGTCACGGTCCGCGTCGACAAGCCGAGCGCTCCCGTTCCCGCCATTCTGGACAGTGTCAGCATCGAGATCATGCGTCGTCGCGGAGCCGGCCGATGAGGGCCTATCTCGGTATCGGCAGCAATGTCGGCGACATGGCCGCGATGCTCGACCGCGCGGTCGCGGGCCTCGCGGCGGATCCGGGCATCACCCTCATCGCCCGGTCCTCCGACTACCGCACGCCGCCCTGGGGCAAGACCGATCAGCCTTGGTTCCTCAACGGGGCCGTGGCGGTGGAGACGAGTCTCGATCCGCACGGCCTGCTCGACGCCTGCCTCCGCGTGGAGCACGATCTCGGCCGGGTCCGCGAGGAGCGCTGGGGGCCGCGGGTGATCGACATCGACGTCCTGGCCTACGAGGGCGCCGCCGTCGACGACGCGCGTCTCGTTCTGCCGCACCGCTATGTCCGTGAACGGGCCTTCGTGCTGGTGCCGTTGGCCGAGATCGCACCCGACCTCGTGATCGGCGGCGAGCGCGTGGTGGATGCCTTGGCGAAGCTCGACCGAACCGGCATCGCGCGCGTCTGAGCCGACCCGGCCGGGTCGCCGTCGAGCGGCGACCCGCAACGGTGCATCAGCGCTCGGCCGGCTCCGCGAGCTTGTTGTCATCCTCTTCGAGGAGCGGCACGTCGTAGGCGCGCAGGACCGCGTCGATATCGGCCTTACGCTTGCGCAGGACGGTGTTCAGCGAGCGCTTCCAATCGTTCTCGCCGATCCGCACGCCCATGGCGATCCGGTAGGCCATCGGCGGCCGCTCCGGCTCCTTGAGCAGGGGCACGACATTCATCGCAACGCCCGATTGCTTGGCGAGCCAGCCCGCCGCAGGCCCCCACAGCACGGCCGCGTCGATCTCCTTGGCGGCCAGCGCCGCGATGATCTCGGCGGCAACCGTCTGATGCTTGCGGGCCGGGTCGAGCTGATAGGGGGCGTAGGCCTTCATGGTCGAGACGAGGCCGAGATCTCCCATGCGGTTGACCGGCGGCGTCCCGGCGATCACGCCGATGCTCTTGCCTTTCAGGCGCGGATCGTCGAGGGCGGTCACGCCCTCGTACTCACCCTTGCGCGTGACCAGCGTATAGGCAGACCGATAATAGGGATTGGTGGTCTGGACGAGGTCGCTGCCGAAGGCCTGACCCATGATCAGATCGCAGAGGCCGGTCCCGAGCGTATTGCGCACGAAGCCGGGACCCTGGGTCAGCCAGTAGTAGCGGACCTTGATCTTCAATTCGTCGGCGATGATCGCCGCGATCTTGTTCTCGAAGCCGTCCTCCTTGCGTTCGGAGAACGGCATGTTGCCCGGATCCCCGCAGACGCGCAGCACGTCCGTGGTGACCGTATCCGGCAGATGCTGGGCGAGAGCCCCCTGTGCCCCGGTGAATGTCAGGGCGCAGAGGACGGCGATCCGGGCAAGAGACGACATCAGCCGCCCATGCATTCCTTCTCGGCCTTCTTGGCCGTGTCGGGCTTGTCCTCATGATCCGACGGACGGATACGTCCGATCGCCCCGGCGGCGCGCGCCTTGAGGTAGACGTACAGGTCGTCCGAGTAGCACATGACGTTCTTGTTGTCGCCGAAGGCCGGCATCACCTTCTGCTCGGCGGAGTTCACCTCCTGCTTGCCGCCCGCCAGGATGCCGATGAACTCCTCGTAGGAGAGGTGCTTCAGCGAATCCTTCAGCGCCGGCGCGTAGGTCGAACCCATGCCGTCCGGACCGTGGCAGACGTGGCACTCGGCGTGATAGCGGCGGTAGCCCGAGTAGGTGTACCAGTCGAGCATCTTGCCGTCCTGGGTCACGTGGAACGTCGGGTGGCCGTCGGCATCGAAATACTTGCCGTCCTCGACCTTCGTCGCAGCATCCTGCTTCAGCAGCTTGGGATCCTGCTCGGCGGTCTTGTCGTTCGCGTTCAAGGAATTGGCGAGCTTGGGGTCGGCGGGCTTGGCATCCTCAGCATGTACGGCAACCGTCGAGACGGTCGCTAGGGCGAGGGCGGCGATAACCGGCCGCGTTACGATCTTGCTGAGGTTGAGCAACGCATGTGTCTCCCTGGATCGAGGCTCTTCGTCTCCCTCGAGCCGCAGCCTCTTGCGAGAAAGTCTAATCACAAGGATGCCGGCGCGGGAACCCGCGCCGGCACCGTTTTTCACGTCTAACCCTGCGGCCGATTAGTTCGGCAGGGCGAAGACCGTCAGCTGGCCACCGAGGTTGGTGTACTGCGACAGAGCCGCGTAGCCACCCACCGCGCCGAGGCCGGCGTTCGGGTCGGTCAGGCCGGCCGCGAGGCCGATGCCAGCCCAGCCGCCGACGCCCGACAGGACGCCCACGTACTGCTTGCCCTTGTGCTGGTAGGTCATCACGTTACCGATGATGCCCGACGGGGTCTTGAACTTGAACAGCTCCTTGCCGGTCTTGTCGTCGACCGCCTTCAGGTAGCCCTCAAGCGTGCCGTAGAACACGACGTCGCCAGCGGTGGCCAGAGCACCGGACCACACCGAGAACTGCTCGGCGTTGGACCACTTGATCTTGCCGTTGACGCCATCCCACGCGATGAAGTTGCCCATGCCGCCGTGCGAGTTCGGGGCCGGGTACATCGAGAGGGTCGCACCGACGTAGGGCTGGCCCGGGGTGTAGGTCACCCGGAACGGCTCGTAGTCCATGCAGACGTGGTTGGTGGGCACGTAGAACAGGTTGGTCTTCGGCGAGAAGGCCGCAGGCTGCTGATCCTTGGTGCCCAGCGCCGCCGGGCAAATGCCCTTGGAGTTGGTGTCCTCACCGTTCTGCTCGGTCGAGTACTTCGACACGACCAGCGGACGGCCGTAGTTCTTCGAGCCCTTGTCCATGTCGACCTTGGACGCCCAGTTGACGGCCGGGTCGAACTTCTCGGCGACGAGCAGGGCGCCGGTCTCGCGGTTCAGCGTGTAGCCGAAGCCGTTACGGTCGAAGTGGGTCAGGAGCGGCTGGTCCTTGCCGTCAACCTTCTGATCCGTGAGAATCATCTCGTTGATGCCGTCGTAGTCCCACTCGTCGTGCGGGGTCATCTGGTAGACCCACTTGGCCATGCCGGTATCCGGGTTACGCGCCCAGATGGTCATGGACCACTTGTTGTCGCCCGGACGCTGCTTGGGGTTCCAGGTCGAGGGGTTGCCCGAGCCGTAGTACATCAGGTCGAGCTTCGGGTCGTACGAGAACCAGCCCCAGGTGCAGCCGCCGCCGGTCTTCCACTGATCGCCTTCCCAGGTCTTCAGCGAGGAGTCCTTGCCGATCGGCTTGCCGAGCGACGTGGTCTTCTCCGGGTCCACGATCATCTGATCGTCCGGGCCCTCGGAGTAGCCGCGCCACACCTTCTTGCCGGTCTTCAGGTCGTAGGCGGTGACGTGGCACTGCACGCCGAACTCGCCGCCGGAGATGCCGACGATGACCTTGTCCTTCACGGGCAGAACCGTGGCGGTGTTGGTCTCGCCCTTCTTCGGATCGCCGTTCACGACCGACCAGTTGACCTTGCCGGTCTTGGCGTCGAGCGACACGAGGGTGGTGTCGGCCTGGTGCAGGAGGATGGCGCCGTCGGCGTAGGCCAGGCCACGGTTGACCGTGTCACAGCACATGACCGGGATCACGGACGGATCCTGCTTCGGCTCGTACTTCCAGATGATCTTCGCCTCGTGGTCGAGGTCGAGGGCGTACACGATGTTCGGGAACGGCGTGTGCACGTACATGATATTGCCGACGACGAGCGGCGAGCCCTCGTGGCCGCGCAGAACGCCGGTCGAGAACGTCCAGGCAACCTGGAGATCCTTGACGTTCTTGGCGTTGATCTGGTCGAGCTTCGAATAACGCGTATTCGCGTAATCTACCGTCTGAAGAACCTGTTCCGCCGGGTTGGCGATGCCCTTCATGACGCTTTCATTGGCCAGCGCCGGCGCGGCGACGGCCGCGACACCTGCGCCGAGCGCAAGGAGATGTACCGCTCTCATGGGTTCCTCCGACAAGTCTTGAGAGTATTTGCGACGCGCAGCGATAACGGCGTCACGCGGACTCCGACCTGACTGTTTGCGACAGGGATGGACGCCTCGGTAGCGGGCATAGTGGACTTCGAGGAGATCTACTGATCCCCTAGCCAGGAACCGCCATCCCTGAGGCGGCTCCCTCGAAACCGAGGCTTGAACGGACCTTAAGAGATTTTTGAGCGCCGTCAACTCGCCGTTCGAGGGCTGTGGTCACACGGTGAAAGCTTCTCTTCGCATGACAAAGGCACGGTCGATGTCATGCGTTTGCGAAAAGAAATGCTGCGATGCACAAGGAGCTTGCCGTTCTTTGAGGCAGAACTGACGGAGACGTCGGCGCCTCCCATGCGGATCTTGCAAACGAACAAGCTTTGCTGGGTGTCTGCATGCGCCGCCCGCTTGGTCTGGCCGCATGGCGGGTCGAAACGAACGCGCGGGACTTCGGCGAGTCAACTGCACTGCAGAATGGTCCGAAGCCCGTTCATTGCCGAATTTTCCCGGTTTGCATGTCTGCGCCCAGTCGCCGCATCCGAATTTTTCGCGGATCCGGTCCGTCGCAGCCGGCGTCAGGCGCGACAAATTGCCGAATCGTCCCGGGTCCGGAACGATCGGTTTTCGGCCGGGCCGATGCCGCCGGGGGGCCTGATTGTCAGGTGTGCTGTGTTGGACGGGGCGTCAGAGCCCGCCGACCGGTCCCGTGCTCTCGAACTCGGCGACGTCGCCGACCAGATCCGTCACGGAGATGTTGAGCCGGCGGCCATTGGAGAGCCTGAGCTGGGCATCCGGTTCGAGCCATATCGGCCGGAGGCCTGCTGAACTGCCGTAGAGGTTGCCGTACGCGACGATGCCGCCTTCGCGCCGCTCGACCACGAGCCGGTAGCGGACGCGGGCCGGTTCACAGCCCTCCGCCGATACGAGACCGCGCCCCGTCAGCGTCTTCAGGATCTCGTTGGATTCGAACATACGCGGGGCGCAAGGGCGGGACTAAGCGGCAATCCGATTGCCATTTAATCCCGGCCCTTCTGCGAGTCACGCCCGAGCGCGTCATTTGTCCCGTTGCAGGCTCGGCGCTGTCATCCGGCCCGCTCGACGCCGTCCGGCGCGGTGTCCCCCTGGGGCGGGCGCACCACGATGCGGCCGGCCTCGACGGAGAGCGCCAGACGTCCCTGCTTCAGAGCCAGGGCCTTGTCCCCGAACAGGGTCCGGCGCCAGCCCTGGAGGGCCGGAACCTCGGCGGTATCGTCATCGGCGATCGCCTCCAGGTCGTCGACCGTCGCGATGATCTTGGGCGCGACGCCCTCCGTCTCGCAGACCGCTTTGAGCAGCACCTTCAGCAACTCGACGATGGCCCCGTTGCCCCCGCTCCGCCGCACCCGCTCGGGCATCCGGACGGCGCTGGTGTCGCGAGCGAGGCCGCGCTCCACGGCAGCGACGATGTCGGCCCCGGTCCGGGACCGCTCGAAGCCCGCCGGGATCGTCCGCAGCCGCCCGAGCGCCTCGGCGTTCCGAGGCGCCGCGGATGCGATATCGATGACCGCTTCGTCCTTCAGGATCCGCCCGCGCGGAACGTTGCGCGCCTGCGCCTCGCTCTCGCGCCACGCGGCCACTTCCATCAGCACGGCGATTTCCCGCGGCTTGCGCATCCGCCCGGAGAGCCGCCGCCACGCCTGGGCGGGATCGGCACGGTACGTCTCGGGCGAGGTCAGCACCGCCATCTCCTCGTCGAGCCACGCGCCCCGGTCGGTGCGCAGCAGCTCGGCCACGAGAACCTCGTAGATCCTCACGAGGTGGGTGACGTCCGACAGCGCGTAGCTCAACTGCGCCTCGGAGAGCGGTCGCCGCGACCAGTCGGTGAACCGCGAAGACTTGTCGATCTTGGCCTTGGCGACGTCGTTGACGAGCTGCTCGTACGAGACGGAATCGCCGTAGCCGCAGACCATGGCGGCGACCTGCGTATCGAAGAACGGATGCGGCAGAATCCCGCCGATCAGCCAGATGATCTCCAGATCCTGACGGGCGGAGTGGAACACCTTGACCGTACGCTCGTCGGCCATGAGCGCGATGAAGGGTTCGAGGTCGATTCCCGGCGCCAGCGGATCGACCAGGACGCCTGTGCCGTCCGGGGCCGCCATCTGGATCAGGCAGAGTTTCGGATAGTACGTCGTCTCGCGCATGAACTCCGTGTCGACGGTCACGAAGGGTTGCTCGGCGAGACGTGTGCAGATCTGGCGCAGCGCGTCAGTGGTGGTGATCAGGTCCATGCATCGGCTATACGCAACCGCAGCCGACATGGGGAGACGCACCCGCTCGGGTCCCCATCTTTCGCGCGCGTTCCGTTACCGCCGCGCGACGTTCGTCACGCCGGAGACCCCACAGCCGCCTTTCGGCGCAGCCGCGTCTGCCGGCGGATCCGCAGGGCGTCGGCCCGTCGCTGCGCCTCCGCGCGCCCGAGCAGACGGTCGAGGATCCCGGTCTCGATACGCTCACCGGTCGCCCCATCGACGAGCCGGCGGATCCGGTCGACCCGGAACCCGCGATAGCCGCCGCGTCGCGCGTCGATGCCGCCGAGCAGTGTCCGGCCCGGACCGAGCCTCAGCTCGCGCGCGTCGAGGGAGCGGTTGCTCCAGGCGCCGGCCGCGTCCTCGTAGACGAGGCTGAAATGGCCTGCGAGGGGCAGGGTCCGCCACCCGACAGGAGCGCTTCCAGGCGCGGGCCTCGCGGGTCGCTCCGGCGCGAAAAAAACGTTTTCTTTCATGAACATCATATGGGGATTCGAGGGTCCGCCCGGTAGGCCGCACGGCGATTGCGGCGCGGCTTTCGGAGCGGTCCTGCTTGCCGCGCGCTTGACTTGGGGGGCCTTGCGTGAATGGTGCCGGCCTTCCCTCAGAAGAAGCCCATCATGCACCGTTACCGTTCCCACACCTGCGGGGCGCTCCGCCCGTCCGACGTCGGGCAGAGTGTCCGCCTCTCCGGCTGGTGCCACCGCATCCGCGACCACGGGGGCGTGCTGTTCGTGGATCTGCGGGACCATTACGGCCTGACGCAGTGCGTGATCGATTCCGATTCCCCGGCCTTCAAGGCCGCCGAGGCGGTGCGCTCGGAATGGGTCGTGCGGATCGACGGCCGCGTCCGCACGCGCCCGGCCGGCACCGAGAATGCCGAGCTGCCGACCGGCGCGGTCGAGGTCTACATCGACGACCTCGAGGTGCTCGGCCCGGCGGGCGAGCTGCCCCTGCCGGTCTTCGGAGACCTCGAATACCCCGAGGAGACGCGGCTGCGGTACCGCTTCCTCGACCTGCGTCGGGAGAAGCTCCACGCCAACATCATGAAGCGTGGCGCGATCATCGATTCGCTCCGCCGCCGGATGCGCGACGGCGGCTTCTTCGAGTTCCAGACCCCGATCCTGACCGCCTCCTCGCCCGAGGGCGCCCGCGACTACCTCGTGCCGTCGCGGGTCCATCCCGGCAAGTTCTACGCCCTCCCGCAGGCGCCGCAGCAGTTCAAGCAGCTGACGATGATCGCGGGCTTCGACCGCTATTTCCAGATCGCGCCCTGCTTCCGCGACGAGGACGCCCGGGCCGACCGCTCGCCGGGCGAGTTCTACCAGCTCGACATCGAGATGAGCTTCGTCACCCAGGAGGACGTGTTCCAGGCGGTGGAGCCGGTCCTTCGCGGGGTGTTCGAGGAGTTCGCCGACGGCAAGCGCGTCACGAAGGAATTCCCGCGCATCACCTACGCGGATTCGATGCTGAAATACGGTGTCGACAAGCCGGACCTGCGCAACCCGCTGATCATCGCCGACGTCACCGACCTGTTCGCCCGCGATGACGTGGCGTTCAAGGCGTTCAAGGGCGTGATCGCCTCCGGCGGCGCGGTCCGGGCGATTCCGGCGACTGGCGCGGCGGCGCAGTCGCGCTCGTTCTTCGACAGGCTCAACGACTGGGCCCGCTCCGAGGGCGCGCCGGGCCTCGGCTACGTCGTGTTCGAGGAGGAGAACGGTCAGCTCTCCGGCAAGGGGCCGATCGCCAAGTTCATCCCGGCCGAGGTTCAGGCGCTGATCGCCGAGCGGGCGGGCGCGAAGGCCGGCGACGCGGTGTTCTTCTCCGCCGGTCCCGAGGCCAAGGCTGCCGGCCTTGCCGGCAAGGCGCGCATCCGCATCGGCGACGAGCTGGGCCTCTGCGACAAGGACCAGTACGCGTTCTGCTGGATCACCGACTTCCCGATGTACGAGTGGAGCGAGGAAGAGAAGCGGATCGACTTCTCCCACAACCCGTTCTCGATGCCGAACATCGAGCGGGAGGAGTTCCTGGCGCTCGACCTCGAAGCCCTCGCCAGCGAGGATGAGAACGGCGCGAACACCAAGCGGATCCTCGGGATCAAGGCGTTCCAGTACGACATCGTCTGCAACGGCGTTGAGCTGTCCTCGGGCGCGATCCGCAACCATCGCCCGGACGTGATGGAGAAGGCCTTCGCCATCGCCGGCTACGGCCACGAGGTGCTGGAGCAGAAGTTCGGCGGCATGCTGAATGCGCTCCGCATGGGCGCCCCGCCGCACGGCGGCATCGCGCCGGGTGTGGACCGCATCGTCATGCTCCTGTGCAACGAGCCGAACATCCGCGAGGTGGTGCTGTTCCCGATGAACCAGCGCGCCGAGGACCTGATGATGGGCGCGCCCTCGGAGGCGACCCCGAAGCAGCTGCGCGAGCTGCACATCCGCCTCAACCTGCCCGAGAAGAAGGCCTGAGGTCCGCTTAGACCGGCCGCGGACCGGCCGCGCGGTGCCGAGCCTCGTCGCGATCGTCGTCGCCCACGACAGCGCCGCGGTGCTGCCCGGCTGCCTCGCCGCGCTCGCCGGTCAGCACGTCCCGGCGATCGTGGTCGACAATGCCAGCCGCGACGCCTCCGCGGCGGTCGCGGAAGCCGCCGGCGCGCAGGTGATCCGCAACGCCCGCAACGAGGGCTACGGCCGCGCCAACAACCGGGGCGTCCGGGCCGCCGAGACGGCGGAGCACATCCTGATCGTCAACCCGGACGTGGTCCTGCGTCCGGGGGCGGTGGATGCCCTGCTGGAGGCCGCCCGGATGTGGCCCGATGCGGGCCTTCTGGCCCCGCGCCTCGTCGAATCCGATGGGCGCTTCTTCTTCCAGGCACGCTCGCTGCTGGCGCCCTATCTCGCCAATCCCGGCGGCCGGCCCGCGCTGCCCCAGGGCGATGCCTGCGCACCGTTCCTCTCCGGGGCCTGCCTGATGATGCCGCGCGCCCTGTTCCTGGATCTCGGCGGCTTCGACGAGAACATCTTCCTGTTCTACGAGGACGATGATCTCTGCCGGCGCGTCGCCGATCGCGGCCGAGCGCTGATCCACGTCCACGGTGCCGAAGCGCTGCACGGTCGCGGCCGGTCCTCGGCGCCGGAGCCGGGCCGCGTGTTCCGATCGCGCTGGCATCAGGCTTGGTCGCGCGCCTATGTCAGCCGCAAGTACGGCCTTCCCGACCCGAGCCGCGCCACCCTGATGACCAACGTCCCGAAGGCGCTGCTGTCGGCGCTGGTTCTGCGCCGGTCGGGCATGGAGCGCTACGGCGGCTCGGCCGCGGGCGCCCTCGCCTTCCTGCGCGGCCGCGACGCCCTGGCCCAAGAGGGCCTGACCGAATGAGCGCCTCGACGATCGCGGCCGCACTCGAAGCCCAGCGCAACGGCTTCACCGGCCTGCGGCTGATGCTGGCCCTGGCGGTCGTCGTGTCCCACGGGTTCAGCGTCGCGACCGGCGCGGCCGGCGACGAGCCTCTCGCCCGTCTGACCGGCTACACGCTCGGGGAGCACGCGGTGAACGGCTTCTTCGCCGTGTCGGGTTTCCTCGTCACCATGAGCTGCGACCGCCGCGGCATCCGCGACTACGCCATCGCCCGGACCCTGCGGATCCTGCCGGGACTCGTGGCGGCGACGCTGGTCGTATCGCTGGGGCTCGGCGCGGCCATGACCCGCCTGCCCGTCTCCGCGTATCTGGGCGACCCCGGCCTGTGGTCGTTCATCCGTGGGACGCTGACGACCTTCAAGAGCAACGCCGCCCTCCCCGGCGTCTTCGAGAGCAACCCGTACCGGGCGCCCCTCGGAACGGTCTGGACGCTGAAATACGAGGTGCTGTGCTATCTCGGCGTTCTCGTTGCCGCCCTGTGCGGTCTGCTCCGGCGGCGCTGGTCGGCCCTGATCATTGTCGTGGGCCTGGCGCTGGCGCTGGTCGTCATGGGCGCCCTGCGGGGCCTCGACCTGCCCAAGGGCACCGAGACGGCACTGCGCCTGCCGATGATCTTCGCGGCCGGGGCCGGGCTCTATCTGTGGCGCGCCCGCCTGCGGGTCTCGGCCGCCGCCCTCGCCTGCCTGGCCTTCGGCGCGTTGGTCCTCGCGCGGACACCGGCCTATCCGGCCCTGCTGTTCCTGGCCGAGGCTTACGGCGTGGTCTGGCTCGCCCTCGGCCCGTTGGCGCGTGGACCGTTCGATCCGCCGGCCGACCTGTCCTACGGGATCTATCTCTACGGCTGGCCGATCCAGCAGAGCCTGCATGCCCTGTGGCCGGACGTCTCGGGAGCCGCATTGCTGGCCCCCGCCCTCGCCCTGACCGTACCGGTCGCCGCCGTGTCCTGGTACGGAATCGAGCGGCCGGCCCTGGCGCTCAAGGTGCGGGCGCTGGGTCGGCGTCGCCTCGGCACGATCGAGCCCGCCGGATCGTGAGCGCCGACGGGCCGCTCTCGCCGCTGAAGGCGCTGGCCCTCGCGGCGCGGATGCTGGAGGCCAACGGCTTCACGGTCGTCGCCCGGAACGAACGCGGCGACAGCCTGTATCTGAAGCGGCCCGATGGCCCGTGGCACCTGCGCGTGTCGAACCACCCGCGCACTGCCAAGCAACGGTCCCGCCGCACCGATATTCTCGCAAGCCTCATCATCGACGGACCGCGCTCCCCGGAGCGACTTCGGATTCTCGTCGCAGAGGCCGTGCGCAACTTCCAGGGCGCTCTTGCCAGGAAGGGCGATCAGGCCTCCGCGGACGGGTCCCGGAAATAAGGCTCCACCGTACCCTTCAGCTTCACGGTCATCGGGTTGCCGGCCCGGTCGAGGGTCTTGCCGGCCGAGAGCCGGACCCAGCCCTCACTCACGCAATATTCCTCGACGTTGGTCTTCTCGACCCCTTTGAATCGGACGCCGACTCCGCGCTCCAGCGCCTTCTCGTCGTAGAACGGGCTGTTGGGGTTGGCGGCGAGGCGGTCGGGAGGCGTGTCGGTCATCGTCCAGGTCTCGGGTCGTCGTCGATTTGGGCCCCGCCGGTACGGGAATCCGCGCTGACGCGCAACGCCGCGAGCAGATCCGCGATCCGGCCGCTCTGCAGCAGCGGCACCAGCCGGGTGACCGTGTCGTGCGGCCGATCCCACCACGCCGCCGCCACGAGCGCCGCCACCGTGGCCGCGTCGAACCGGTGCCGCACCACCCGCGCCGGGTTGCCCGCCACGATGGCGTAGGGCGGCACGTCGCGCGTCACGACGGCCCTTGCCGCCACCACGGCCCCGTGCCCGACCGTGACGCCGGACAGGATCATGCAGCCGGACCCGAGCCAGACATCGTGCCCGATCACCACGTCGCCCCGGGAGGCATGGTAATCCTCGGGCGCCCGGGCATCCGGGAACAGCCCGCGCATGGCCGCAAATGGATAGGTCGACGCCCAGTCGAGCCGATGGTCGCCCCCGAGAAGGATCTCGACCTTGTCGGCGATGGAACAATACCGGCCGATCGTCAGCCGCCGCCCGCTCTCCGGGAAGCGGACTTTTGGACGCCCATACGAATAGGCGCCTATGGAGAAGCCGTAGGTCCTCGCCAGTTTGGCGAGGTGGAGCCGCGTCTCGTTGTGCGGGTTGCGCCCCCTGCGCAGCCGGTGCAACAGACCGGTCAAGACGCGAGCCCGTGCGAGGCGCGACCGCGTCGTCCTCGGTGAAAAAGGTGAGCGGGAGCGTGGGCGATGGCCGATAACATGTCCGAGGACCTCAAGGCCGGGGCGCTCGTCTACCACCGCCTGCCCAAGCCCGGGAAGCTGGAGATCCAGGCAACCAAGCCGCTGGGCAACCAGCGCGACCTCGCCCTGGCCTATTCTCCGGGCGTCGCCGCCGCCTGCATGGCGATCCACGACGATCCCCAGGAGGCCGCGACCCTCACGATCCGCCAGAACCTCGTGGCGGTGCTCTCCAACGGCACGGCCGTGCTGGGCCTGGGCGATATCGGTCCGCTCGCCTCGAAGCCCGTGATGGAGGGCAAGGCCGTCCTGTTCAAGAAATTCGCCGGCATCGACGTCTTCGACATCGAGGTCGACCAGAAGGACGTGTCCAAGCTCGTCGATGTGGTCTGTGCCCTTGAGCCGACCTTCGGCGGCATCAACCTCGAGGACATCAAGGCCCCCGAGTGCTTCGAGGTCGAGGAGCAGTGCCGGGCCCGGATGAACATCCCGGTCTTCCACGACGACCAGCACGGCACCGCGATCATCGTGGCGGCCGCCGTCCTCAACGGCCTGGAACTCGCCGGCAAGAACCTGTCGGACGTCCGGATCGTCACCTCCGGCGCGGGCGCGGCGGCCCTGGCCTGCCTGAACCTGCTCGTCTCGCTCGGCGCGACCCGCGAGAACATCACGGTCACCGACATCAAGGGCGTGGTCTACAAGGGCCGCCCGGAGCTGATGGACCGCTGGAAGGACATCTACGCCCAGGAGACCGACAAGCGCACGCTCGCCGAGGTGATCCCGGGTGCCGACGTGTTCATCGGCCTCTCGGCCGGCGGCGTGCTGAAGCCCGAATACCTGAAGGAGATGGCCGAGAAGCCGCTGATCATGGCGCTCGCCAATCCCTATCCGGAAATCATGCCGGATCTGGCCGAGAAGGAGCGGCCGGACGCGATGATCTGCACCGGCCGGTCGGATTTCCCGAACCAGGTCAACAACGTCCTCTGCTTCCCCTACATCTTCCGCGGCGCGCTGGATGTCGGCGCCCACAAGATCAACGAGGAGATGAAGAAGGCCGCCGTGAAGGCGATCGCGGGTCTGGCCCACGAGACCACCTCCGATGTGGTCGCCCGCGCCTATGGCGGCGAGGCCCGGCCGTTCGGGCCGAAATCCCTGATCCCGAGCCCCTTCGACCCGCGGCTGATCCTGCGCATCGCCCCGGCGGTCGCCAAGGCGGCGATGGATTCGGGCGTGGCCGGCCGGCCGCTCGCGGATTTCGATGCCTATGTCGACAGCCTCGACCGGTTCGTGCACCGGTCCGGCCTGATCATGAAGCCGCTCTTCTCGAAGGCGAAGGTCGAGCCCAAGCGCGTGATCTACGCCGAGGGCGAGGACGAGCGGGTGCTCCGCGCCGTCCAGGCGATCGTCGAGGACAAGGTCGCGCGGCCGATCCTGGTCGGCCGTCCGCGGGTGGTCGAGACCCGGCTGAAGCGCTTCGGCCTGTCGATCGAGCACGGCCGCGACTTCGAGCTGATCGATCCCGAGGACGATCCCCGCTACCGCGCCTACGTGCAGACCTATCTCGAGGTCGCGGGCCGGCGCGGCATCACGCCGGACGCGGCCCGCACCCTGGTGCGCACCAACAACACCGTGATCGGCGCCATCGCGGTGCGCCGGGGCGAGGCCGACGCGCTGATCTGCGGCCTGGAGGGCCGGTTCGAGACCCGGCTGCGCATCATCCGCGACGTGATCGGGCTCGCGCCGGGCGTGGAGCAATGCGCGGCGATGAGCCTCGTGGTGACCCATAACGGCGCCTACTTCCTGGCCGACACCCATGTCCGCCAGAACCCCACCGCCGAGGAGATCGCCGACGTGGCGCAGGCCTGCGCCAGCCATGTCAGCCGCTTCGGGATGACCCCGAAGATCGCGCTCCTGAGCCATTCCGATTTCGGCCAGTCGGATTCGCCCTCCGCGATGAAGATGCGCGACGCCCTCGCGCTCCTGCAGCGGCGCGACCCGGAGCTTCAGGTCGACGGCGAGATGCAGGCGGATTCGGCGCTGAGCGAGATGGTCCGGGAGCGCGTGCTTCCGGGGTCGCGGCTGAAGGGCGCGGCCAATGTGCTGATCTTCCCGAATCTCGACGCGGCCAACATCGCGTTCCAATTCGCCAAGGTGCTGGCGGATGCCCTGCCGGTCGGCCCCCTGCTGATCGGGCCGGCCAAGCCCGCCCACATCCTGACGCCCTCGGTGACCGCGCGCGGCATCGTCAACGTCACGGCTGCGGCCGTCGTCGAGGCTCAGGCGGACGAGGCCGTTTCGGCCAGGGTCGAAGAGAGCGGCGTCGGCATGATCTCCGAATGAGGAACGCCGGTCGACGGCCGCGAGCGTGGCCGTCGATTTGCTTACCGCTCCCGCGGTTACGAAACCATCGGGAGAAGACGCTATGTGCGCGGGCGACGATCCAACCTGCCACGCCTTCGAGGAGCATCGCCGCCGGTTCCGGCGGGATCTGGAACCGGAACGGCGCGCGTTCCTGAAGAGCAGCTTCGCGGCGACCGGCGCCGCCGCGGCCTTCGCGGCGGGCGGCCCCTCGCTGGTGAGCCCGGCCCTGGCCCAGGCGAGCGGGGCCAAGATCGCCGCCACCGCGCATTATCACCTGCCGGCCAATGCCGAGACCGTCCATTGGGGTTTCTTCAGCCGCAGCCTCAAGCCGAAGGTCGAGATCGGCTCAGGGGACTTCGTCACCATCGAGACGCTCACCCATCAGGCGAGCGACGATGCCGAGCGGATGATCCAGGGCGATCCGGGCGCCGAGAGCGTCTATCTCTGGACCAAGGATAAGATGGGCGTCTCGCCCCGTGGTGCCGGCGCCCTCGACGCGAAGATCGGCCCCGGCGGCGGTCAGGGCGTCCATATCTGCACCGGCCCGGTGGCGATGCGCGGCGCCGAGCCCGGCGACGTGTTGGAAGTGCGGATCCTCGACGTGGCGCCCCGCCCCTGCGCCAATCCCAAATACAAGGGTCTCGCCTTCGGCAGCAACGCGGCAGCCTGGTGGGGCTATCATTACAACGACCTGATCACCGGCGATAAACCGCGCGAGGTCGTCACGATCTACGAGGTCGACGCCACCGGCGAGCGCGACTGGGCCCGGGCGGTCTACAGCTTCCGCTGGCCCGGGGTCACCGATCCGTTCGGCGTCTCCCACCCGACCATCGACTATCCCGGCCTGCCGGTCGATCATTCCAAGACGCAGAAAACCTACGAGGTCCTCAAGGGCATCCGGGTACCGATCCGTCCGCACTTCGGCACCATGGGCGTCGCGCCGGCCGAGGCCGACCGGGTCAACACGATCCCGCCGAGCTATACCGGCGGCAACATCGACAATTGGCGGATCGGCAAGGGCGCGACGCTGTACTTTCCTGTGGCGGTGCCGGGCGCCCTGTTCTCTGTGGGGGACCCCCATGCCAGCCAGGGCGATTCCGAATTGTGCGGCACCGCGATTGAGTGCTCGCTCACCGGCACCTTTCAGTTCATCCTGCACAAGAAGGCCGACCTGCCCGGAACGCCGCTCGAAGCCCTCGATTTCCCGATGATCGAAACCCGGGAAGACTGGGTACTGTCGGGCTTCAGCTACCCGAACTACCTGCGCGATCTCGGCCCGGACGCACAGACTGCGATCTTTCAGAAATCCTCCATCGACCTCGCCATGCGCGACGCCTTCCGGAAGATGCGCCAGTTCCTGATGCACGCGAAGGGGCTCACCGAGGACGAGGCCATCTCGCTGATGTCGGTGGCGGTCGATTTCGGGATCACGCAGGTCGTGGACGGCAATTGGGGCGTCCACGCCGTGGTCAAGAAGGCGATCTTCTCCGATCGGGTCGCCTGAGATGCGGCGACGCCCCGGTCACGGACGGCGTCGCGCTCCTCCAGGTCATCTCCGGGCGATCATGCGCGTGGAGAGGCCGATGTCGATCGAGCCTGCGCAGGGAAACCGGCTCATGCGGCCTTCGCGGTTCCGGCCATGGTCATCAGGCCGGTGATGACCCGATAAGTCTCGGACCATGCCTGTCGGATCTCCGGCGTGAAGTCCGAGCCCAGACCCTGTTCCAGGGTCCACAGCAGCGCGGCGCCGACGGGCTCGTAATGAGCCTGCAGGGCGCCGTAGCCGACGTGCCGATCCCCGAGGTCGCGCACCGTCGCGACCAGAGCTTCCGGCTTATCCAGGTTCGCCACCGTCAGGGCCAGCATGGCCATCAGCTTCCGCTTCTGCGCGCTCATATCGTTCGGGAAGAGCGAGCGGACCTGGGGGGCGGTCTCGAAGAGGCGCCCGTAGAACAAGTCCGAGGCGGTGTCGCCCAGCGATTGCACCTTCGCGAAGCTGTCCTGCACCAGCCTGACCTGCGCGGCCGAAACGGCGTAGGACACGCGGACGCTGGCCAGGAATCGTCCGACCTCGGCGGTCAGGTGCTCGGACTGATTCGACAGGACGGAGGCCGCATCGAGAACCTGACTCGCGGCCTGTCCGGTGCTCTCCGCCGCCTGAGCGACGCCGGTGATATTGCTGGTGACCTCCCCGGTTCCGACGGCGGCTTGCCCGACGTTGCGCACGATCTCCTGGGTCGCCGCGCCCTGCTCCTCCACGGCCGCCGCGATCGAGGTCGCCACGCCGTTGATCTCTTGGATCCGGGCGGTAATCGCCCCGATGGCTTCGACCGCCTGACCGGTGGACGCCTGGACCGCCGCGATCTGGCCGGAGATTTCCGCCGTGGCCTTGGCCGTCTGCTCAGCCAGTGCCTTGACCTCGGAGGCCACGACCGCGAAGCCCCGACCGGCGGCGCCGGCGCGGGCGGCCTCGATCGTGGCGTTGAGGGCCAGCAGATTGGTCTGCTCGGCGATCGATGAGATGAGCCCCACGACGTCGCCGATTTTGTCCACGGCGCTGCTCAACTCTCGCACGCGCGCCGCGGTCCGATCGGCCTCGGCCGCAGCCACCTGCGCGAGCTCCGCCGAACCATCGGCCTGACGCCCGATCTCCTGCACGGATGCACCCAGTTCCTCGGCGGCGACCGCGACGGTGTTGACGTTCTTGGACGCCCGCTCGGCGGCGGCCGCGACCGTTGCCGATTGTCCGGCCGTCTGCGTGGCGGTCGCGGTCATCGTCTGCGCCGTCACCTGCAGTGCGGAGGCTGACGTCCCGACCTGGCCGATCATGCCGCCGACCGCCTGCTCGAAGCGCTGGGCCATCTGGCGCAGGCTCTCCCGCCGCTGGTCATCGGCATCCAGGCGCGCCCGCTCGGCCTCGACCTCCAAATCGCGGGTGCGGGTCAGGTTGTCCCGGAACGCTTGCACGGCCGCCATGATCGGGGCGAACTCGTTCCGATACGCGGCCACGGGAAGATCGACTGCCGTTTCGCCGGCAGTCAGCGACCGCATCGCGCCGGCGACGATCCGGAGTGGCCGCAGCACGCCGCCGACCAGGGCGATGAGCCCCAGGACGACGAGCAGCGCGGCCGCCAGGAGGGCCGCGGCGTTGCGCAGAACACCGTGGCGCGCCAAGTCCGAAAGGGTCTCGGCGCGGGCGACCATCTCGTCCAGGGCCGAATCGGCGAGATTGACGATGGTCATCTGCTCGGCGGTATTCCGTCGCCGCACTTGCTGGAACGTGTAGGGCGCGGGCCGCTGCTGGCTCAGGGCATCGAAGATCGTTTTGGCCCCGGCGGCGGCCTCACCCTCGAAATTGTTGTGCTTGGCCTTCTCGAACGCCGCGCGCGCGGTCTCCGACAGGTCGGCGGCAGCCTCGCTCGTGTTCAGCCAGGCTGTCCGGACCTGAGCCCGCTCCTCGGCCGCGGCCACCGTCTCGGGAAGCGACCAAGAGGTTCCGGCGGCCAACGATGTCTGGACCCGCAGGGCGACGTTCCCGATCGCGACGCGGGTCGTCCAGGCGGACCGCTTGAGGACGAGATAGCGCTGCAGGATCGCGTCGGATCGCGGGATCGCCGCATCCACGGCGTCCGTGGTCGCCGTCAGCGCGTCGAGAAGTTCCTGAAAGGCGGTGAGGACCATCGGCAGCAGCGTGGGGTCTCGCTGCGCCTTCGGGACACGCAGGGCGGCATCCACGCGGGGACGGAGCGCGTTCACGGCCTCCTGAGCCGCATGGAGACGGTTGAGCGTTGCAGTCACGGCGGGCACGTTCTGGTCCCGCAGCAGGTCCAGGACGACCTTGAGGTTTGTGATCATCGCCTCGCGGTTCGTGGCGATGGCGGCGAGGCTGTCATTGTCGGCGACGTCCTCACCGCCGAGAGTAAGAGAGGAGCCCCGTTCGAGCCGTACTGGAAGAATCGTCTTGAGCAGGTGCCGGCTCGCGCGGGACAGACTGACGGCTTCCCGGGCCTGCTGCGCCGTCAGGTGCGCAGAGACCAGATTGTCTCCCGAATATCCCAGCAGCATAACGGCCATTACAATTATGATCGTGAGCATTATTGCTCTGATTGAAAATCTGCCGAGCAAATTCATGCCGATTTATTCCAAGATCGTTCTGGGAGAAATTTATTCCAGCCTCTTAGCGGAAGAATCTGCCGATTGCACGCGCTAAAAATGAATCATCCTTGGTTTGACAAGGTCGTATCGATAGTAAAAACTGTTATTGAGTTGGCTTATGAGTAATTCTGGCCCATTCGAAATTGAAAACGAAAAAATGAAATCTCAAGAGATCCGATATCTAGCGAAATGCTTCGCTGTGTCGTGCTCGTTCTCAGGGGGAATGCCCATCGCGTCCGAGAACCGGCCTGCGCCGGTCTGCCTGTCTTCGGAACTGCTGCCTGCGAGGCCTGGGTCGCGGTGAGGCGTATCGCGCGTTCGCGACGAGGGCGCGCAGGAACGCGACGCGCCGCATTCCCGAGGGCGAAGAATCCGCCGCGTCGCTCACCCGACCTGCGGCGGCGGACTCGTAGGTGCGCTGTCGCTCCGTCCGGTCTCGGCCCGGATTAGATCAGAAGGATCCGCCCGTAATCTCGACGCGCCCGTCGAGCCCGATAATGCGTCCGAGACCGCGAACGCGGTTCAACAGGCGGTCGCCGCTCAAGGCCTCCCAGGCATGGGGCAGCCGCAGCACCACGCGGCCGTCTTCGACGGCCAGCGGGGCCCGCCCGAGGGCACCGTCCATGCCGGCGGAGATCGGGAAGGCGACGCGGAGCAACGCGCCCAGCAGACGGGCCCGTTCGAACAGGCGCGGACCGGCCACACTCCGGAGCATCGGGTTCGCCTTTTCCGGGGCGAGCCCGGTATGCCGCAGCGATACCGCCAGGGCGAGATAGGCCCGCCCCGGATGGTCGACACCGACGAACGCCGCGTTCTGGATCACCGCGATGCTCTGCTCGTCGCGATAATCGGGATGTGCCCGCCAGCCGACATCCGACAGCAGGCAGCCCGCATGGCGCAGACGGCGCTCGTCGGCGGTCTCGTGACCGTCGAGCGTCGCGACGAACTGGTCCGTCCAGGCGATCAACTCTTCCCCGTGGCGTGGCGAGCGCGCCCGGAGAACATTGAACTCCGACGCCGAGGCCAGAAGCGGATCGAGCAGCCGGGTGTCGCGGTCGAGCTGCTCGAACAGCAGGCCCTCGCGGACCCCCGATGCCGAGATCGCCACCTCCCGCGGGCGTCCGACCCGGATAATCTCCTCCAACACGACGGCGCCGTAGGCGAGCAGCGGGCGCCGTGCTTCCGAGATCGCGTCGACGTCCTGCAGCAGCGCCACATCCGTCTGCTCGACGACCTGCAGGAAACTCAGCTCGTCGCTCGGCTCCACCGCGTAGC
The DNA here is from genome assembly GCF_040545035.1 of Methylobacterium sp. 1973. Taxonomy (NCBI): domain Bacteria; kingdom Pseudomonadati; phylum Pseudomonadota; class Alphaproteobacteria; order Hyphomicrobiales; family Methylobacteriaceae; genus Methylobacterium; species Methylobacterium sp. 1973. The sequence continues at coordinate 97,756 of NZ_JBEPLA010000006.1, read as the reverse complement.
CATGCATCACGTGGACGGGGTAGCCGCGGGCCGCCTGGTGAAGCCGCGCGATCGCCCGCCAGGTGCCGCCGACCGCGTAGAAGGTCCGCCCGCGCAGGGTCTCGAGCTGCGGCGCGGCCTTGCGCATATACTCGCGGACGATCTTCGATGCTTTCTTGAGCGAGCCGCCGGACAGATCCTGGAGGGCTAGGCCGCCGAGGGGCATGGTCACCCCTTGACCGACCACGGTCCCGCGAACGTCCACGAGTTCGAGGGAGCCGCCGCCCATGTCGCCTACGACCCCGTTCGGCGCGTGGAAGCCCGAGACGACGCCGAGCGCCGACAATTCTGCCTCGCGCCGTCCGGAGAGCAGCTGGATCTCCTGGCCGCAGGCCGCCTCCGCGGCGCGCAGGAAATCCGGACCGTTCTCGGCGTCCCGGGCCGCCGCCGTGGCGAGCACGAACACTTGGCCCACGCGCATCGTCTCGCACAGCACCCGAAACCGCGCGAGGGCGGCGAGCGCCCGGGTCACCGCCTCCTCGTTCAGCCGACCGGTCGTCAGGACGTTGCGGCCCAGACCGCACAGCACTTTCTCGTTGTAGAGCGGCGTCGGTGCCCGCGTCAGGCCGTCATAGGCGACGAGCCGCACCGAATTGGAGCCGATATCGATGATTGCCACCGGCTGATGCGCGGCGCTGCCGATCGTCTCCGCATCATGCGCGAGGGTGAGGTTGGCACGAGGGCTGCCCAAGCGTCCGAGTCCTTCATGAGCCCGGTGCGCCTGCCGGCGCGCCGTGCGGGAGGTTTAGCCCAGTGTCGCTGCGCGGCGAAACTCAGCTGCGCTGCGCGCGCCGGCTCAGGGCGCGCGGGCTCGACTTCTTCGAGGCCTTGCCGCGTCCCGAGAGGCTTGGGTTGGTCATGAAGTACTTGTGGGCATTGAACGGCTCCTCGCCATCGGCCGGCTGGATCCGCTCGCAGCCGCCCGAAGCCAGCAGGCGCCAGCTCTGACGGTTGTCGAGCAGGTTGGCCAGCATGATCTGATCGAGAACCTGCTGATGCACCGTCGGATTGGTGATCGGCAGCAGCGCCTCCACGCGGCGGTCGAGGTTCCGGCTCATCAGGTCGGCGGAGGAGATGTAGACCGTGGCCTTCGGGTGCGGCAGCCCGACGCCGTTGCCGAAGGCGTAGATGCGTCCGTGCTCCAGGAAGCGCCCGACGATCGACTTCACCCGGATCGTCTCCGACAGGCCCGGGATGCCGGGCCGCAGGCAGCAGATGCCGCGGACCACGCAGTCGATCTGAACCCCGGCTTCCGAGGCGTCGTAGAGCGCGTCGATGATCTGGCTGTCGACCAGCGAGTTGCACTTGATCCAGATCGCCGCCGGGCGACCCGCCTTCGCGTGGGCGACCTCCGCGTCGATGTGCTCGAGGAGGCGATTCTTCAGCGTCAGCGGCGAGACCGCCATCCGCTCGAGCTCCGCGGGCTCGGCGTAGCCGGTGATGAAGTTGAAGATGCGCGACACGTCCCGCGCGATGGCGGGGTCCGCCGTGAAGAACGACAGGTCCGTGTAGACCCGTGCGGTGATCGGGTGGTAGTTGCCGGTGCCGACGTGGCAGTAGGTGACCAGCTTGTCGCCCTCCCGACGGACCACCAGCGACAGCTTGGCGTGGGTCTTCAGCTCCACGAAGCCGAAGACCACCTGCGCGCCGGCCTTCTCAAGGTTGCGCGCCCAGCGGATATTCGCTTCCTCGTCGAAGCGCGCCTTCAGTTCCACCAGCGCGGTGACGGACTTGCCCAGCTCCGCGGCTTCGGCGAGCGCCGCGACGATCGGCGAGTTGGACGAGGTCCGATAGAGCGTCTGCTTGATCGCGACCACGTTCGGGTCACGGGCGGCCTGCGCGAGGAACTGCACCACCGAATCGAAGGATTCGTAGGGGTGGTGGACGATGAAATCCTTCTGTCGGATCGCCGCGAAGACATCGCCGCCGCTCTCGCGGATGCGCTCCGGGAATCGGGGATTGTAGGGCTTGAACTTCAGGTCAGGCCGGTCGATCCCGACCACCTGGGACAGCTCGTTCAGGGCAAGCATGCCCTCCACGATGAAGATCGCGTCCGCGGCGATCTCCAGCTCGTCGGCGACGAAGCTGCGCAGATCCTCCGACATGCCCGCCTCGACCTCGAGCCGGATCACGACGCCCCGGCGCCGCTGCTTCAGGGCCGTCTCGAAATGCAGGACGAGGTCTTCCGCCTCCTCTTCGATCTCCAGATCGGAGTCGCGGACGACGCGGAATGCGCCGCTGCCCTTGACGAGGTAGCCCGGGAAGAGTCGCCCGGTGAACATCCCGATCACCTGCTCGATCGTGATCAGCCGCGCCGCGGTCTCGCTGTCGCTCACCGGCAGGCGGACGAAGCGGTCGATCACGCCGGGCAGGCGGATGAGGGCGCGCAGCAGCCGGCCGTCCTTCGGACGCACCAGCATCAGCGCGATGGTGGTGCCGAGATTCGGGATGAACGGGAACGGGTGGGCCGGATCGATCGCGAGCGGCGTCAGGACCGGGAAGACGTGGTTGAGGAAATACTCCTCCAGCCACGCCGCCTGATCGGCCGAGAGGGCGGCGGGCTCGACGATGTCGATGTCGGCGGCGTGCAGCTCCGCGCGCAGTTCACGCCAGCGGGCCTGCTGGTCGGCGGCGAGGCGCGAGACCTCCACGCCGATCCGGGCCAGCTGCTCGGACGGCGACAGGCCGTCCTGCGACGGGACCGTGATCCCGGCCCGCACCTGATCGATCAGGCCGGCCACGCGGACCATGAAGAACTCGTCGAGGTTGTTGGCCGAGATCGACAGGAAGCGGAGGCGCTCCAGCAGCGGATGATTCGGGTTGGACGCCTCCTCCAGAACGCGCCGGTTGAACTGCAGCCAGGACAGCTCGCGGTTCACGAAGCGCTCCGGCGAGTGGCGGAGGGACCGACCGGCCTCCAGCACCGGCTCGCGGGCCGCGCCGGCAACGGGCTCCGCCGGAGCCGCGGCTGCCGGCCACTCGTCACTGGCGTCGGCCGCGGCTGCCGGAGCGGCCCCGGCGGCGATCGAGTCGGTCTGCGTGCGCCGGGTCGCGGGCGCGCGCCGCGCCGTCGGATTGGCCGCCGCGCGCCGACGGGGCTCGGCTGCCTCGTCGGCGGCGTCGCGGTCCACGGGCTTCTGCGTCGATTCCATCCCCGATCCCTGTCTCTACGCGTCGCTCCTAGCGGCGGCGGAGCGTGTATCACCCTAGACCGGCGGCCTTCACGACAGTTTCGTGACGGCCGCCGCATTCCGCGTTCAACCGGCCGGATCGGGCTCGTCGTCCAGTCCCATGCGCCGCAGGACAGCCAGCGCGAGCGGCCGGCTGATCCGGCGTCCGCGCCCGAGGGCGTCGCGGTCGAGCTCGGCGACGACGTCCCGGGCGCGGCCCAGCGACCGGTCGATGCGCAGGGCCAGCGAATCGATCACCCCGAGATCGACCACCAGCTGACGGTCCACGAACAGCTTGACCAGGACCGCCCGCAGCAGGGCGTCGTCCGGCGCCTCGATGGCGATGCGCGGCGCCAGCCGGAGCCGCGAGCGCAGGTCCGGCGTGGCGAGGCCGAGGGCGTCGATCCCGGTGCCGCTCGTCAGCAGGATCGGGCAGGCGCGCTCCCGCGCCCGGTTGAGCAGATGGAACAGCGCCGCCTCGTCGAGCCGTTCCGTCCGGTCGATATCCTCGATGACCAGAGCGCCGTTCGAGATGAGGTGCTGGATCGCGTCGGCCCCCAGCTCGGCGGCCGGGAGGGTCCAGGCATGGGCGCGCTCCGCCCAGATCGCCGCGAGATGGCTCTTGCCGCTGCCCGAGGGACCGGTGAGGACCAGGACACTGTCCGGCCAGTCCGGCCAAGCCTCAATCAGCGCGTAGGCGGCCTCGTTGGCCGGTCCCACGAGGAAATCCTCGCGCCCATAGCGTGGGTCGAGGGGCAGGTCGAAGGCCAATTGCCGGGGTGGTGCGTTCTCGCGCATGTGTCGCCCAGGATCACCCCCCGCCCGTGGAGGTCAAGGCCGCAGCGTCCTTGCCGTCGTGCTCGATCAAGATCGGCTGTCCGGCATGGTAGAGGCGGCTCTCCAGATAGCGGGCCAGGGCGAAGCGGACGAGCACGCCGATGGAGGCCGCGATCGGGACAGCGAGCAGCAGCCCGACGAAGCCGAACAGCGTGCCGAAGGCGAGCAGGGCGAACATCAGCCAGACCGGGTGAAGCCCGGTGGAATCGCCGACGAGCTTCGGCGAGATGACGTTGCCTTCGAGAAACTGCCCGACGAGGAACACGCCCACGGTCAGGCCGAGATACAGCCAGTCCCCGGATGGCCAGAACTGGACCAGGGCGACGCCGACGGAGAGCAGGAAGCCGGTGAGCGTGCCGACATAGGGAATGAAGGTGAGAAACCCGGCGATCAGGCCGATCAGCACGCCGAAGTTGAGGCCGACCAGCCAGAGGCCGACCGCGTAGAAGCTGCCCAGGATGAGGCAGACCAGGGTCTGGCCGCGCACATAGCCGGTGACGGCGCCGTCGATCTGGCGCGCGAGGTCACGCACCGTCGCGCGGTGCCGGGGCGGCACCCAGCCGTCGATGGCCGCGACCATCCGGTCCCAATCCACCAGGATGTAAAACGCGACGACCGGCGTCACCACGAGAAGCGAGGCGATCGAAATCAGGGCCTGGCTGCCCGACCAGAGGGATTTCAGAAAGGCCAGGAGCCACGTCCCCGCCTGGGTCGCCAGCGTTCCGACGGAGGATTGCAGCTCCGTGAGGACATTCGCGCCGCCGACGCGTTCCAGCAGTGACCCGGAGCGCTCCGCGATGATGGCCTGGAGCCGCGACACCATTCCGGGCAGCGCATTGACCAGGGCGACGACCTGATTGGCCGTGAGCGGGATCAGGATCAGCAGCGTCACCACGAGGACGACGACGAACAACGCCAGGATCAGCAGACTCGCGGCCAGCCGGCCGAGGCCGAGGCGCTCCAGCCGGTCGGCCAGGGGATCGAGGAGATAGGCCAGGGTGATGCCGGCCACGAAGGGCAGCATCACTTCCCGGAGGAGGTAGATGATCAATCCCAGAGCGACCACGGCGGCCAGCCCGATCACAGCTCGTGCGCGCACGTCGACGCTCCCCCAGACACCACGCCCGCGGGCAGAGTGGGTATGCGGCGCGTGCCGATCAAGGCGCCGCCGCAGCCGACTCGCGTGGCGCGCGCGAAGCCGCTAGAGCGGGGCCAGATTGGAACGAGGTGGCGCGGGCATGACGGCCAAGGACGGCAACGAGCCGAAGACGGGGCTCACCTACGCGGCGGCGGGCGTCGACATCGATGCCGGCAACGCCATGGTCGAGACGATCAAGCCGCTGGTGCGCTCGACCCGGCGCCCGGGCGCCGACGCCGAGATCGGGGGCTTCGGCGGCCTGTTCGACCTGAAGGCTGCGGGCTTCCGCGATCCGATCCTGGTGGCGGCCAATGACGGCGTCGGCACCAAGGTCAAGATCGCCATCGAGACCGGGCGCCACGACACGATCGGCATCGATCTCGTGGCGATGTGCGTGAACGACATCATCGTCCAGGGCGCCGAGCCGCTGTTCTTCCTCGACTACTACGCCACCGGCAAGCTGGTCCCGGGCGTCGGCGCCGACATCGTGCGCGGCATCGCCGAAGGCTGCCGGCAGGCGGGCTGCGCGCTGATCGGCGGCGAGACCGCCGAGATGCCGGGCCTCTACGACGGATCCGACTACGACCTCGCGGGCTTCTCGGTGGGAGCCGCCGAGCGCGGCACGCTTCTGCCGCGTCCGGGGATCCGGCCCGGCGACGTTGTGCTCGGCCTGCCCTCCTCCGGGGTGCATTCCAACGGCTTCTCGCTGGTCCGCCGGATCGTCGTGAAAAGCGGCCTCGGCTGGGACGCGCCGGCCCCGTTCGCCCCCGGGCGCAGCCTCGGCGAGGCGCTGCTGGAGCCGACCCGGATCTACGTGAAGCCCCTGCTGGCGGCGCTCGGCGCCACGGACGGGATCCGGGCGCTCGCTCACATCACGGGGGGCGGCTTCCCGGACAACCTGCCCCGCGTCCTGCCGGACGATGTCGGCATCGCCATCGACCTCGACGCGGTCACCCCGCCGCCGGTCTTCGGCTGGCTCGCCCGCGAGGGCGGCGTCGCCGAGGCGGAGATGCTGCGCACCTTCAATTGCGGAATCGGCATGGTGGTGATCGCCGCCGCCGATGCGGTGGACGACGTCGACGAGGCCCTGACCCGGGCCGGCGAGACGCCCGTGCGCCTCGGCCGGATCACGGCGCGCGGCTCCGAGCCCGTGACCTTCAGCGGAAACCTCGCCCTCTGATGGCGACCGCCCGCAAGACCCGCGTCGCCATCCTCATCTCGGGGCGCGGCTCCAACATGGTCGCGCTGATGGAGGCGGCGCAGGATCCCGCCTTCCCGGCCGAGATCGTGCTCGTCGTGTCGAACCGCCCGGAAGCCGCCGGCCTCGCCCGCGCGGCGGAGGCGGGCATCCCGACGCAGGCCATCGACCACAAGGCCTTCGCCGACCGCGCCGGCTTCGATGCCGCCCTCGACGCCGCCCTGCGGGGGGCCGAGGTCGACCTCGTGTGCCTCGCGGGCTTCATGCGGATCCTGACGACGGATTTCGTGGCGTCCTGGGCCGGCCGGATGCTCAACATCCACCCGTCGCTCCTGCCCCTGTTCAAGGGCACGCACACGCACCGGCAGGCGCTCGACGCCGGCGTGCGCCTGCACGGCTGCACCGTGCATTTCGTCGTGCCGGAACTGGATGCGGGTCCGATCGTCGCTCAAGCCGCGATCCCGGTCCGCCAGGACGACGATCCCGACAGCCTCGCCGACCGGGTGATCGTGCAGGAGCGCCGTCTCTACCCGGCCGTGCTCGCCCTGGTGGCCGGCGGCCGCGCCCGCCTGGACGGCGACCGCGTGGTGATCACCGACGAGGCGCCCGACGGCGTTCTGTTCAGCCTTTAGCGGGCGGCCCATCGTCCCTGCGAGCGGAGCCCGGCGATCCGGCATCGCCCGCTCGCCGACGTTCCGATGCGCTGGGCTGCTTCGCTGCGCTCGCAGAGGCGACGTCTACCGAAGCAGCCCTGTCTGCGTCCTCAGACGGGGCGCTGCAGCTTGCAGCTGTCCAGCGCCGAGAGGGCCTTCGCGCGGGCGGAATCGTTGAAGTAGCCCGTGGTCCGGTAGGCCTCGATCTCGGCGGCGTCGAGGCTGCGCAGGGTCTGCTTGGCGTAGCAGCCGCAGGGGCGCTCCAGGGACGCCTCGGGGGCGCTGGTCATGCGGGCCTGGACGATCGTGCAGGCGTGGCGCACGCGGCCTTCGAGATTGGCCTTGCTGGCGGTCTTGAGGGCCGGATCCGGCTCGTACTGCTGGAAGGGGGCCGAGGATCCGCCCGCGAGGGCGGCGGTCGCGCCGAGGGCGAACAGGCCGGTCGCGATCAGCAGGGGCAGGCGGCGCATCGTCATGGTCGGGGTCGTCCGAGAGCTGAGGTTGGCTAAGCTCGGCTGTTGGACGCTTCCGGGCTCCGTCCCGTCAAGGACGGCCCGGTCACACCCGGCGGCATTCCCGATGCCGCCGGGTGCGGTGCGTGACGATGGCGGGTCGGTGTGCCCAACCCGCCACCGACCGTCGCCTCAGGCGGCGATATCGGAATCCTTGAAGAACTGCGCGATCTCGATCTTGGCGTTCTCGGCGCTGTCTGAGCCGTGCACGGTGTTCTCGCCGACGGACTCGGCGAACTTCTTGCGGATCGTGCCCTCGGCGGCCTGGGCCGGATTGGTCGCACCCATCACCTCACGGTACTTGGCCACCGCGTTCTCGCCCTCGAGAACCTGGACCACCACCGGGCCGGAGGTCATGAAGGTCACGAGCTCGCCGAAGAACGGGCGCTCCTTGTGCACCTCGTAGAACTTCTCGGCCTGCTCCTTGGTCATGCGGATGCGACGCTGGCCGACGATGCGGAGGCCCGCCTCCTCGATCACGGCGTTGACCGCGCCGGTCAGGTTCCGCCGCGTCGCGTCGGGCTTCAGGATCGAGAAGGTGCGCTCGGTGGCCATGGTGCGTCCGGTCTGTCTGTGGAAAAGGTTTGCGGCACGCCGGGAGGCCGGACGCGCCGCGGCAGCGAAAATTTCGCTTCGGCGCCGGGCTTATAGCGGGCGCCCCCCCGTGTCTCAAGCGGCGTCCCGGAACCGGCCGGTCCAAGCGCGGCCGTGGCTCTGCCGCAACACGGCCGAAAAATCGCCCGATTGCGACGGCCTAGTCGCGCACCAACCGACTTCGTCCACCCCTCGGGCGTCCGCGACGCCCCAATCCCGGAGACGAACCATGCGACTCGCTCTCAGCGCCAGCCTGCTTCTCGCCGGCCTCACCGCCGCCGCCGCCGACACCGCGAAGGATCCGTCCGGCACCTGGCTCACCGGCGACGGCCGCGCCAAGATCCGGATCGATCGCTGCGGGCCCGGTCAGAAGCTCGTCTGCGGCAAGGTCGTCTGGCTCAAGACGCCGACCTTCGACAACGGCGCTCCCCGCACCGATCTCAAGAATCCCGACCCGAAGAAGCGCGCGCGGCCGGTGATCGGCCTGCAGCTCATCGAAGGCCTCAAGCCGGACGACGAGAAATACACCGGCGAACTCTACAACATCGAAGAAGGCAAGATCTATACGGTCAGCCTGGAGCGCGAGAGCGAGGCCGAACTCAACGTCTCGGGCTGCATGCTCAAGATCCTGTGCGGATCCCAGACCTGGACCCGTGTGCCGGACGTGAATCAGCAGGCGGCGAACAAGAACTGAGCGCCTGTCAGATCGCTGCGAGGCCGCGCTGCACCGCCGGCCTCGCCAGGATGCTCTCGAGCCATCGCGCCACGTTCGGCAGGGTGTTGATGTCGACGCCCTGCTTGAAGTTCAGCTTCGCCCAGGTGAACGTCGCGATGTCGGCGATGGAATAGTCGTCGGCCAGGAAAGCGCGGCCCTCGAGGCGTCGTTCCAGCACGCCGTACAGACGCTTCGCCTCTGCGGTGAACCGGTCGATCGCGTAGGGCAGCTTCTCGGGCGCGTAGATCTTGAAGTGGTGCGTCTGCCCGAGCATCGGCCCGAAGCCCGCCACCTGCCAGAACAGCCACTCGTCGACGAGGACGCGGGCGCGCTCGTCGGCCGGATAGAACTGCCCGGTTTTCCGGCCGAGATACTGCAGGATCGCGCCTGATTCGAAGACCGAGATCGGCTGTCCGCCGGGACCCTCCGGATCGACGATGGCCGGGATCTTGTTGTTGGGTGAGATCGCCAGGAAATCGGGAGCGAACTGCTCGTTCTTGGCGATATCCACGGGAACGATGCGGTAGGGGAGCCCGCACTCCTCCAGCATGATCGGGATCTTCCAGCCGTTCGGCGTACTCCAGGTATGGACGTCGATCGGCCGCCCGGACACCGCTGCCATGCTCTGTCTGCTCCTGGACCCAATCGTCGGCGGTGCGATGGTCCTCCGCCTTTTCCGGACAACCCCGACAGTGAAGACGATTTCCCGGCCACGCTCAAGGGCATCCCGAGAGCGGGCCTGAGGATTCGACACGGCGTGGCGGCAGCTGTTGGCGGCTGCGGCGCCGGGCTTGCCGTCTCCCGGGGCGAGCGGCGAGACTGCGTCTCGGGCGTCGCAACGACGCCCGAGGGGGAATATCCGATGATCGATCGTCTCGTCAGGATCGCGATCCTGTCCGTGCCGCTGCTCGCCGCCCAGCCTGTCCTCGCCAAGGAGCCGGCCGCCAAAGAGTCGACAGCCAAGGCGCCGCCGGCCTCCGAGGCGCCCTCGGCGGCGCCGGCCTCGCCCGCAGCGAAGCAGCCGAGCCCCGGCCAGTCCGCCGCCCGCGACCGGCAGAAGACCTGCGGCGCCGAATGGCGCGCCCTGACCGACGCTCAGAAGGCCGCGCAGGGGCCGAAATGGCCGCAGTACTGGAGCAAGTGCAACAAGCGGCTGAAGGGCGGCGATAAAGCCTGAGCCGGTCGCGAACCGCAGCGCTTCTCGATTGTTCAGACATCCGCGGCGGGGCGGCGGGAAAGGCGAGGACATGTTGGACCTTCATCCGTCCCCACGGGCGGCGGACGGCGCACCGCGCCGGGTCCGGCATGGCTGAGGCCCCCGTCGCGCCCGCCGCGGATCCGTCGGCCGGGTCGCTTCTCGACCGCGCGGTGGCGTTCCTCGATGCCTGGGTGCCCAAGCCGGCGGCCTGGGCCTTTGCCCTGCGCATCTGGATCGCCATGATGCTGGCGCTGGCGATGGCCTTCTGGCTCCAGCTCGACAGCGCCTCGTCCGCCGCCACCTGCGTGGCGATCCTCGCCCAGCCCAAGCGCGGACAGGCCATTTCCAAGGCGGTGTACCGCCTTCTCGGCACGCTCATCGGGGCCGCGGTGTCGATCGTCTTCATGGCCCTGTTCGGGCAGGACCGGGTGCTTCTGCTCCTCGGCTTCACCGTCTGGCTCGGCCTCTGCGTCTTCGTCGCCCAGTACCTGCAGGACACACGGGCCTACGGCGCCATGCTGTCCGGCTACACCGTGGCGATCGTCGCCCTGGGCCAGATCGACGACCCGCAGGGCACCTTCGACGCCGCCGTGTCCCGCGTCGCCGTGATCGTTCTCGGCATCGTCGTGATCACCTTCATCAACGACGCCCTCGCCTCCCCGAGCACGTGGCGGGCGCTGCTGCCGCAGCTCCGCAAGGGCTGGGACGACACGCGGAGCTATGCCCGGGAGACGCTGGAATCCGGCGATCTCGGCGCGACGCGGACCGCCGCGCTGATCCGCACCATCGCGCCGATGCGGGCCGATGCCAGCGCCATCGCGGGGGAACTCGACGACGGCCGGTTCCGTGCGGCCGGCGCGCGCAGCTGCATCGCCGCCTTGTACGCGATGGCGGCCGCGATCCGCAGCGTGGCGGCCGCGGCCGCGTGCCTGCGCCATCCGAGCCCGGCGGTCGCGGAGGCGATGGCGATCTGCCGAAGGGTGGCCGACGCGCCCGATCCCGATGCCCTCGATCGCGACGACGAGCGCCTGCGCGATCTGGTCGACTCCGCGATCCGGGACGGGAACCGGCCCCTCGACGAGGTGGTGGTTCTCCAGCGCGCCCTCGACTTCGTCTGTGCGGCGACCTTCGCGCAGGACGGCATCCGCGCGGTGGCGGACGGCCACGAGCCCCTGCGCGACGCCCGGCTGCCGACCCATCGCGACTTCCCGGTCGCCCTCCGCGGCGCCCTGCGGGTCGCTTTGAGCTTCGCCGTGACGGCCGCCGCCTTCGTGGCGCTCGGCCTGCCGCAGGCCTCCTTCGCGCTGGTCCAAGTGGCCGCCACCGCGGCCCTGTCCTCCGTGACGCCGGATCCGAAGAAATTCGCCAACGGGGTCGTCATCGGGATGACGCTCGCGGCGACCCTTGCGGGCATCGCCCGCTTCGCGCTCCTGAACGGTGTCCAGGGGTTCCCGATGCTGGCGATCGTCATGGCGCCGGTGATCTTCCTCGGCTGCTTCCTGTCGCTGAACCCGAAGACCTTCGGCATCGGCTTCATCCTGATCGTGTTCTTTCCAGTCCTGCTCGGCCCCTCGAACCCGCAGACCTACGACGCCCTGACCTTCCTGCTGAACGCGTTCCTCGTGGTCGCGGCGGCCGTGATCCTGTCGATCGTCGTCCGCCTGGTCCTGCCGGTCACGCCCGCGCAGCAGCGGGGCTTCGCCCTCGATTCGGCCCGGCGGGCGCTCGCCGACGCGCTGATCGGCCAGGGAGGCGATGCCACCACCCGCACCAGCCTGAATGCCGACCGGCTGTTCCAGTTCGCCGGCTACAGCTCGGGGAGCGGCGCCGTGCGGCGGGCGAACCTGCATCACGCCTTCGCCCTCGCCCGTCTGGAGGCCGCCGCCGCCCGGGCCCACGCGGAGCTGCGCCGCCTCTGGTCCATCGAGGCCCTGCGCGGCGCGATCCCGCGGGCACGGGACGCGTTGGCTTCGGGCAACGATCGCGGGCTCGAGACCGCGGCGCGTGACCTGATCCGCGCCGCCGCCGGCCAGGGCCGGGCCGTGCGGCTCACCACCGCCCGCGCGGCCAGCGATCTCGTCACCGCATCACGGACCATCACCCGCCACCGGCGATTCCTCCATCGCCTCGACATCGCGCTCTTCTGACGGGCGACTTCTTCCGGGGTTACCATGCACGAGGACATCCATGTCGGCGGGGTGCTGGTCACGGCCTTCGTCGCCTATGCCCTGGCGGCGTTCGTGATCCTGATCATCCTGCGCTTCGCCTTCGCGCGCCTCCGCTTCAGCCGCTACGTCGCCAACGCCCCGCTCGCCGAGGCCGGCCTCTACGTCTGTGTTCTCGCCCTCCTGATAGCGTTCATCTGATGCCCGACACGACCGCCGACGAGGACGATCCGAAGCCCGCCGCCCGCGACGATGCGCCGGGGCGGCGCGATCCGTTGCCCGCGATCCCGCGCCGGGGCCGAGCCGCCAAGATCTTCCGGCTGGCGGCCACCGGCGTGATCCTGCTCGCCGCGATCCTGGCGGCGGCCTTCGTCTGGGAATTCTACGTGGCGGCGCCCTGGACGCGCGACGGCACGGTCCGGGTGCAGGTCGCCAACATCGCGCCGCAGGTCGCCGGGCAGATCGTCGAGGTCCGCGTCCAGGACAACCAGACCGTGCGCAAGGGCGACGTCCTCTACGTCATCGACCCGATCGACTTCGAGGTCGCGGTCGCGTCGGCGGATGCCGAGGTCAAGAACCGCGAGGCCGACCTGCAGGTGAAGAACGCCCAGTCGGCCCGGCGGCAGGCGCTCTCGACGGTGTCGACCTCCGTCGAAGAGAAGCAGCAATTTGCCGGCGCGGCCAAGATTGCCGAGGCGGCGCTGGAGAGCGCCCAGGCGCAATTGCGGCAGGCCAAGGTCAACCTGGAGCGCACCCGGGTGACATCCACCGTCAACGGGCGGGTCACGAACCTGCTGATGCGCGTCGGCGACTATGCCCGGACCGGCACCGCGAACATCAACGTGGTCGACACCGATTCCTTCTGGATCGACGGCTATTTCGAAGAGACCAAGATGTCCAACATCCGGGTCGGCGACAGCGCCGACGTGAAGCTGATGGGCTTCGATCCGCATCTCACCGGGACGGTTCACAGCATCACGCTGGGCATCTCCACGGCCAATGCCGCTGCGAGCACGCAGGGGCTGCCGGACGTCAACCCGGTCTATACCTGGGTGCGCCTCGCCCAGCGGGTCCCGGTCCGCATCCGCATCGACCATGTTCCGCCGGGCGTCCCGCTCATCGCCGGCATGACCGCGACCGTGTTCGTCAACGGCGGCCGCGGCCCGGCGCCCAACTGGTTCATGGACCTGCGCGACCGGGTCTCCGCCCTGACGACGCCGGCAGCCGGACCCACCGCGGCGGCCGATCAGAGGTGAATCGCCGCGCCGCTGCGATCCCGATGGCCGGTGATGCGGTTTCCCGGAGACACCACCGCGTGGGAGACTCCGATGAACCGATGGCTTGGACTCGCCTGCCTCCTGCTGACCGCAGGGCCCGCCGCGGCCGCGCCCCTGAAGGCGGCGGTGTTCGACTTCCAGTTCTCGAAGCTGTCCCCGGTGCCGACCGATGCAGCGGACGCCGCGCGCCTCAAGCGGGTGAGCGCCGAACTGCGCGCTCTGCTGGAGAGAAAGGGCCTGTACATCGTGATCTCGACCGATCCGGTCCGGGCGGCGGTCGCCAAGAGTGCGGACCTGCGGCGCTGCAACGGCTGTGCGGATGACTTCGCCCGCGAACTCGGCGCCGACGTCGCCATCACCGGCGAGGTGCAGAAGGTCTCGAACCTGATCCTCAACCTGAACGTCTACGTGAAGCCCCTCACCGGCGACGCGCCCGAGCGGGCCTACAGCGTCGACCTGCGCGGTAACACGGACGAGTCCTTCGACCGCGGTATTCGCTTTCTCGTCGAGAACACTATGGGTGCCGGCAAGTAACGCGCCCCCCAGCCGATATTTTGCAGCGCCGAAGGATCGATCCAAGTGATTGATGGGCTTGGCGCTGCACTGCGATCCCCCCGCGATGTCGTGCGAGGTGCCGCTGTGCCGGCAAAATGGCTATTGACGGCTCGGCAAGACAGGCGCAGTCTCCACCTGTGCTTGGCGAAAGCCGGCACCGACCGGACGGAAACCTTGACGGTGTCAGGTTTCGTAAGACGTCCGGTTGCCGGAAGCTGGAGGAGACAGGGATGACTCCACCGCAGCGGAAAGCCGCCTAGACGGTTCAGGGACAGGTTCGGCCCGGAACTTAGCGGCAGCACACGGACAGCCGGACGGACGCGGCTCCAGGGGCGCAGAAGCGGCCAATTATGGCGCGCCTTCGAACACGCAAAATGCCCCACTTTGAGCCGTTCCGCCGCGGTTTCCCTAAGACAGAAGCTGCTGGTCCATTGCCTGCCCGGCCTCGCCGTGGCGGGATTTCGTCGTCGCCCCGAGGGCGGCCGGCTCACCGCCTGTCTGCGCGGAGCTGAGCCCACCGGTGGTCTCGTCCGCCGGTCAGGCCGGAACCGCGTAGCTGAGCCCGGAAGGCAGGCCTGCCGTCACGACGCGATCTTGCACCGACGGTGGTTCGAGCGCCCGGGCGCCCCGTCCGCGCTCCGGGTCAATCGGCCTGCGATGTCGCCGCGCCGATGGCTTGGCCGACGCGCGATATCCCAGAGCTGGCCCGCTTCGCGCCGCTCGGGCCATCGGGTGTCAATCGATCCCGAGCTTCGCCTTGAGCAGCGCGTTCACCGCCGCGGGATTTGCCTTGCCGCCCGTGGCCTTCATGGTCTGGCCGACGAACCAGCCCAGCAAAGTCGGCTTCTCCTTGGCCTGGGCGACCTTGTCGGGATTGGCCGCGATGATCTGATCCACCGCCGCCTCGATGGCGCCCGTGTCGGTCACCTGCTTCATGCCGCGGCTCTCGACGATGGCGCGCGGGTCGCCGCCCTCGGTCCAGACGATCTCGAACAGGTCCTTGGCGATCTTGCCGGAGATCACGCTTTCGCCGATCAGGTCGATGATCGCGCCGAGCTGGTCCGCCGAGACAGGCGTCGATTCGATGGACAGGCCCTCCTTGTTGAGGCGGCCGAACAGCTCGTTGATCACCCAATTGGCCGCGGCCTTGCCGTCCCGGCCCTTGGCCACCGCCTCGTAGTAGTCGGCGGAGGCACGCTCGGCGACCAGCACGCCGGCGTCGTAGGGCGAGAGGCCGAACGCGGAGACGAACCGTGCCTTCTTGGCATCCGGCAACTCGGGCAGCCCCTCGGCCAGGGCGTCGACATAGGCCTGGTCGAATTCGAGCGGCAGCAGGTCGGGATCGGGGAAGTAGCGATAATCGTGCGCCTCTTCCTTGGAGCGCATCGAGCGCGTCTCGCCCTTGGTCGGGTCGAACAGGCGCGTCTCCTGGTCGATCTTTCCACCGTCCTCGAGGATGGCGATCTGGCGCCGCGCCTCGGTCTCGATCGCCTGCCCGATGAAGCGGATCGAGTTGACGTTCTTGATCTCACAGCGGGTGCCCAGCGGCTCGCCGGGGCGGCGCACCGAGACGTTCACGTCGGCGCGGAGCGATCCCTTCTCCATGTCGCCGTCGCAGGTGCCGAGGTAGCGCAGGATCGTGCGCAGCTTGGTCACGTAGGCCTTCGCCTCCTCGGAGGAGCGCAGGTCGGGCCGGGAGACGATTTCCATCAGCGCCACGCCCGAGCGGTTGAGGTCGACGAAGCTCCGGGTCGGGTCCTGATCGTGCAGCGACTTGCCGGCATCCTGCTCAAGGTGCAGGCGCTCGATGCCCACGGTGATCGACGCACCGTCGGGCAGATCCACGAGAACTTCGCCCTCACCGACGATCGGATCCTTGTACTGCGAGATCTGATAGCCCTGGGGCAGATCCGGGTAGAAATAGTTCTTCCTGTCGAACACCGACCGCAGGTTGATCTTGGCCTTCAGGCCGAGGCCGGTGCGCACCGCCTGGGCCACGCATTCCGCGTTGATCACCGGCAGCATCCCGGGCATCGCGGCATCGACCAGGGAGACGTGGTCGTTGGGTTCCCCGCCGAACTCCGTCGAGGCGCCGGAGAACAGCTTCGCCCGGCTGGACACCTGGGCGTGGATCTCCATGCCGACGATCACCTCCCAATCGTGGAGGCCGCCCTTGATCAGCTTCTTGGGGTCGACGGGTGCGTTCATGGTCGTCCGGGCCGAGAAAAGGAGCTTGGCGTGATCCCCCCACCCACGCCCTCATCCTGAGGTGCTGCGCAGCAGCCGCGAAGGAGGGCTCCAGGGATCGCGCGGCCGGCTGGAGGCCTCCATCGAGGCCCGCTCACGCGGGCACCTCGGGACGAGGGCGCGGGTGGGCGTGGATGTCGTCCGGTCACTTACGGGCGGCGTCGCGAAAAGATCAAGCGCGGCGTCTGACCGCCTGCCGGGCGCCGTAGCCGAGGATGGCCCATAGTAGAGCCGCGACGGCGCGCACCGGGAAAAAGGTCGGGCCGTCGCGGGTGATCGGCGCCGGCCAGGGGATGCCGGCGGCGCTGACCGCGTAGGAGAACAGCACCGAGAATCCGAGCGCCGCGATCGCCGCGATGAAGACCTTGCCGAACTGGCTGGCGGTCCAGCCGAGATAGACCGCCACCACGATCAGCGCGGGGTCGAACCCGGCCCAGATCCAGATCGTCCAGGGGTAATAGGGGACGGTCATGACCACCACGGCTCGGGCAGGACGGTGCGGCCCGCCGCTTCCTCGATCACCTGCGCGACCGCGAACAGCGTCTCCTCGTCGAAGGGCCGGCCGATGAGCTGGAGCCCGAGGGGCAGGCCCTGGCCATCGAGCCCCGCCGGCACGGCGATGCCCGGGAGGCCCGCCATGTTCACCGTCACGGTGAACACGTCGTTGAGGTACATCTCCACCGGGTCGGCCGAGGCCTTCTCGCCGATGCCGAAGGCGGCCGACGGCGTCGCCGGCGTGAGGATCGCGTCGACTCCGGCGGCGTAGGCCGCCTCGAAGTCACGCTTGATCAGCGTGCGGATCTTCTGCGCGCGGACGTAATAGGCGTCGTAGTAGCCGGCCGAGAGCACGTAGGTGCCGATCATGATCCGGCGCTTTACCTCGCGGCCGAAGCCGGCGGCCCGGGTGTTCTCGTACATCCCGGCGATGTCCTTGCCGGGCACGCGCAGGCCGTAGCGGACGCCGTCGTAACGCGCCAGATTCGAGGAGGCTTCCGCCGGGGCCACGATGTAGTAGGCCGGCAGCGCGTAGGCGGTGTGCGGCAGCGAGATCTCCCGGATCGTCGCACCGGCAGCCTTGAGCCACGCGGCGCCCTCGTCCCAGAGCTTCTGGATCTCGGCGGGCATGCCGTCGACCCGGTACTCCTTCGGGATGCCGATGGTGAGGCCCTTCACGCCGCGCGACACGGCCGCTTCGAAATCGGGCACCGCCAGGTCGGTACAGGTCGTATCCCGGGGATCGGGGCCCGCCATGGAGCCGAGGAGGATGGCGCAGTCGCGCACCGTCCGGGCGATCGGGCCCGCCTGGTCGAGGGAGGAGGCGAAGGCCACAGTACCCCAGCGCGAGCACCGCCCGTAGGTCGGCTTGATCCCCACCGTGCCGGTGAAGGCGGCGGGCTGCCGGATGGAGCCGCCG
Source organism: Methylobacterium sp. 1973 (assembly GCF_040545035.1). Lineage (NCBI taxonomy): Bacteria > Pseudomonadati > Pseudomonadota > Alphaproteobacteria > Hyphomicrobiales > Methylobacteriaceae > Methylobacterium > Methylobacterium sp. 1973. The sequence continues at coordinate 80,044 of NZ_JBEPLA010000006.1, read as the reverse complement.
GTATCGGTCGCGGTGGCGCCGAGGCAGAGTCGCGCGGCGACCGCCGCGGCGGACCCGCCCGAGGAGCCGCCGGGCACGATCTGCGTGTCCGATCCCTTGCGCCGCCAGGGCGAGACCACGTTGCCGTAGGCGCTGGTCTCGTTGGACGAGCCCATGGCGAATTCGTCGAGATTGAGCTTCCCGAGCATCACGGCGCCGTCGCGCCACAGATTGGCCGACACGGCCGATTCGTAATGCGGCTCGAAGGTTTCGAGGATCTTGGAGCCCGCCGTGGTCGTCACGCCGTGCGTGCAGAATAGGTCCTTGATGCCGAGGGGGATGCCCTCGAGGGGGCGGGCCTCGCCCGATGCGATCTTCCGGTCGGAAGCCTCGGCCATCGCCAGGGCGCGGTCCGGGGTCTCCCGGATATACGCGTTCAGGACGCGGGCCTTGGCCATGGCGTCGAGATGCGCCTGGGTCAGCTCGCGGGCCGAGATCCGCTTCGCCTTCAGGGCATCGCGCGCTTCGGCCAGGGTGAGTTCGTTCGGATCCACGCTGTTCACGTCCCCGCGCGCGCTGTCGCACGCCTGCCCGCCAGAAATCCGGTCCGCAAGGTCCGGGCCGTCCTCGGCCTACTCGACCACCTTCGGGACCAGGAAGTAATTGTCCTCGGTCTCGGGCGCGTTGGCGACGACGTCGGCGGCGCGGCCGCCCTCGGTGACGACGTCCTCACGCTTCTTCATCGCCATCGGCGTCACCGAGGTCATCGGCTCGACGCCCGTGACGTCGACCGTGCCGAGTTGCTCGACAAAGGCCAGGATGGCGTTCAGCTCGCCCTGCAGCGGCCCGACTTCGTCGTCGGTGACCGCGATCCGCGCCAGATGCGCGATGCGCCGAACCGTCTTCTCGTCGACCGACATGCCGTCCCGTTCGTCCCTGCCCGGGAGCACTCTCCCGAAGTCGGTCGGGCTATAGCATCGGCGCTCGACGCGCTGCAACGCGGGTCGAAGCGGACGGGAGGCCGGCGTGCCGGAGCAGACGAAGGCCGGCCCGGGCGCCGCCACCGGGACCGAACCCGCAGGCCGACAGACGGATTGGGTCGATCAGGTCACGACGTGGTGGGGCGTAACCGACATCTCGATGGTGATTCCCGGTTGCCGGACCGGCTGGATCATGGCTTGGGTGAAGCCCGCGACCAGGATCTCGAAGGCGAGGAGCAGCATCCAGCGGTGCTTGCGCGGCATCGCCCGCCGATATCCGGACGGTGCGGAACAGGAGAGCTGGCCGTTCGTCGACAAGGCGGGCCCCTACAGTGTGGTTTAACGGAACATTAACCTACCTAGACGCGAACGGCTCCGCGCGCACCGGGGGCGATCTGCGCAGGAGCTGAAGCCTGTGGACGGTGGAGCGGGATCGATGTGGAAGCAGGTTTTCGCGGATCTCGCGCCGGGCTTCGTGCCGGACGATGGGGCTCTCGACCGTGCGGCGGCGGATCTCGGCTTTCCGCTGCCGGCCTCCTATCGCGCCTTCTGCCGAACCTGCGGCGTCGGCCTCGCGGGGGGACAGTTCCGCATCGCCGTGCCGGCGCCGTTCGCGGCCTGCGATCTGGTGACCCAGGCGGGGCTCATCGCCCACAGCGTCGGTGCCGCCGTCGCCATGTTGGAAGAGGGCGCGGAGCCGCACCGCTTCGATGTCGAGGGCGGCGAAGCGAGCGTCGTCGAGCGCGCCTGCTTCTTCGGCGCGGGCGAGGATGGCAGCTTCCTGTTCTGGGACGTCTCCGGGACGGACGGCGAGTACGACGTCTGGCTGCTCGCGCCCGATCTGGAGACGGTGCGGTTCGGCGGCGAGAGCCTCGACGATTTCTTCACCCGGGTCGCCGCACCGTCCGCGGCGCTGGTTCTGGGGCCGGGCGCGGAGCCCCTCCCCGCCCGGTTCGAGGGTATTGCCGAGGCCACCCTGGCGCGCACCGAACAGGCGGAGTCATGAACTTCGACGCGATCCGCGCCTTCGCGGCCGAGTCCCGCGGCGGCGCCCGGCTGATCGGCATCGATCTCGGCACCAAGACGATCGGGCTCGCCCTGTCGGATCTCGGCCGCCAGATCGCGACACCCCTGGAGACGATCCGCCGGGTGAAGTTCACCCCCGACGCGCAGCGGCTCGCGACCCTCTGCCGGCAGCACGCGGTCGGCGGCCTGGTGGTCGGGCTGCCGCTCAACATGGATGGCAGCGAGGGGCCGCGGGTGCAGTCGACCCGCGCCTTCATGCGCAACCTCGCGCCGATCCTCCCCCTGCCCCACGTCTTCTTCGACGAGCGTCTCTCGACCGCCGTGGTCACTCGCGCGCTGATCGAGGCCGACGCCTCCCGGGCGCGGCGCGGCGAACTCGTGGACAAGCTCGCCGCCGCCTACATCCTGCAGGGCTGCCTCGACGTCATGCGCAATCTCGCCGACGCCGATGCCGACACCGAGGACGATTTCCTCAGCGACTGACCAGGGAAACCGTGCCGCTGCCGTGGCGCTCGATCCGTCCGTCGAGCTCCAGTTCCAGCAGCACGCTCTGCACGGTCCGGGCGCCGACCCCGGCGCTCCGGGCCAGTTCGTCGGTGCCCACCGGGCTCGGGCCGAGCAGGGCGACGATCCGCGCCCGGTCATCCGCGGGCTGGGGCGGCTCGTCTTCGCAGACGGGGCGGCCGGCAGCCTCGCGGTCGGGCCACAGCGGGATCGGATCGCAATCCGCGCCGTCCGCGTCGAGCTCGATCTCGTCCCAGAAATCCGGCTGCTCGGCGAGGTCCGGCCGACCGCGCGCCGGCGCCGCCTCCGCGTCCGGGCCGCGCTCGATGATCGGGCCCAGCACCTCGACGACGTGGGCGACCTCGGAGACGAGGGTGGCGCCCTGGCGGATCAGGTCGTTGGTGCCCTCGGCGCGCGGGTCCAGCGGCGAGCCCGGGACCGCGAAGACCTCCCGATTCTGCTCCAGGGCGTAGCGCGCCGTGATCAGCGAGCCGGAGCGGCGGGCGGCCTCGACCACGACGGTCCCGTAGGACAGGCCGGAGATGATCCGGTTGCGCCGCGGGAAGTCGCGTCCGCGGGGCTCCCAGCCCATGGGCATCTCGGCGAGGACGGCGCCGCCCTCCCCCAGGATCGCCTCGACCAGGGCCGCGTGGCTCGCCGGGTAGATCCGATCCTGGCCGCCCGCCATCACGGCGATGGTTCCTGTCGGAAGGCTGGCCCTGTGCGCCCGGGCGTCGATCCCGCGGGCGAGGCCCGAGACCACCGTGAGGCCGGCCTCCCCGAGGCCGCGGGCCAGCCGCTCCGTGAAGGCGAGCCCTGCCGTCGAGGCGTTGCGCGAACCGACGAGCGCAACGGCCGGCCGGTTCAGGATGCCGGCGCCGCGCAGGGCCAGGAGCGGCGGCGCCGCGTCGACCTGCGCGAGGAGCCGGGGGTAGTCCGCCTCGCCCGTGGCGATCAGCCGGCCGTCGAGGCGGGCGAGCGCCGCGATCTCGGCCTCGGCTTCGCTGCGCGTCGGAGGCGTGATCCGCCGACCCTGGCGGCCTGCGAGATCCGGAAGGGCGTCCAGGGCGGCCGCCGCGCCGCCGAACCGGTTCACCAGCCTCCGGAAGGTGCGCGGCCCGACGCCCTCGGTCCGGATCAGCCGCAGCCAGTCGAGCCGCTGCGCGTCGGTGAGCTGCATGCACTTCCCCAAGGTCCGCGCGTGGCGCGCGTGCGCTCAGCCTTTCTGGCCGATGCGCCCCTCGGTGCCGTTTGCGAGCCGGCGGATGTTGGGCGCGTGCTTCCACCATAGCAGCACGGCCAAGATGAGGAACAGCAAAGCTTGGGTCGGCGCACCGAGAGCCCACAGGGCCAAGGGTGTCGCCGCGGATGCCGCAAGTGCCGCCAGCGACGAATACTTGAGCGCGAAGGCGAGCCCGAGCCAGATCGCTGCAAAGAGACCGAGCGCCGCGGCATTGAAGGCCAGGAGCACGCCGATGAAGGTCGCGACACCCTTGCCGCCTTTGAATCCGAGCCAGATGGGGAACAGGTGCCCCAGGAACGCACCGAGCCCCGCGGCGAGCGCCGCACCCTCGCCCAGGTTCTTGGCGAGCAGGACGGCGACAGTTCCCTTGAGGGCGTCACCCAGCAGGGTCGCCGCGGCAAGGCCCTTGCGGCCGGTCCGCAGCACGTTGGTGGCGCCGATATTGCCCGAGCCGATGGCCCGCACGTCGCCGAGGCCGGCGAATTTGGTCAGGATCAGCCCGAACGGAATCGAGCCCAGGGCGTAGCCGAGGGCGAGGCCGCCGAGGGCGGCCGGGGTCGCGAGATCGGGAAGCATCATGCGGCGGCCGCGAGATCGTCGACCGCGTGGACGATCCGACCACCGACCAGCGTCAGCACCGCCGCGCCCTGGAGGCGCGCCTCGTCGAACGGGGAATTCTTGGAGCGTGACTTCAGCCGGCGCTTGTCGAGGACGTAGGGGAGATCGGGATCGATCAGGACCAAGTCGGCGGGGGCACCGACCGCCAGCCGGCCAGCCTCGCGGCCGAGGATCCGCGCCGGGTTCGCGGTGAGCGCGGCGATAAGCTTGGGCAGCGCCAGGTCGCCGGTATGGACGAGGCGCATCGCGGCGCCGAGCAGGGTCTCGATGCCCAGTGCCCCATCCGCCGCCTCGGCGAAGGGCAGGCGCTTGGTCTCGACGTCCTGCGGGTTGTGATCCGACACGACGACGTCGATCACACCCTCGTCCAGGGCGCGCACCACCGCCTGCCGGTCGGTCTCGTGGCGCAGGGGCGGCGAGAGCCGGCAGAAGGTGCGGTAATGGCCGATGTCGTTCTCGTTGAGGACGAGGTTGTTCACCGAGACGCCGCAGGTCACCGGCAGGCCGTCTTGCTTCGCCCGCCGGACGATCTCGACCGAATCGGCGCAGGAGATCATCGCCGCGTGGTAGCGGGCGCCGGTGAGCCGTACGAGGCGGATGTCCCGCTCCAGCATCACGGTCTCCGCCTCGCGGGGGATCCCCATCAGCCCGAGGCGCGAGGCGAGCTCGCCCTCGTTCATCACGCCCTCGGCGACGAGAGAGGCTTCCTCCACGTGCTGCACGATCAGGGCGTCGAAATCCCGGGCATAGGTCAGGGCGCGACGCAGCACCTGGGCGTTCGCCACGGCCCGCAGCCCGTCCGTGAAGGCGACCGCGCCGGCCTCCTTGAGCAGACCGAACTCGGTCATTTCCCGGCCGGCAAGCCCCTTGGTGATGGCGGCCGCCGGCAGGACGTTGACGCTCGCCGTGTCGCGGGCGCGGCGGAGCACGAAATCGACGATGGCCGGCTCGTCGATCACCGGGTTGGTGTCGGGCATGCAGACGAGCGTCGTGACGCCGCCCGCGGCCGCCGCGGCGCTCGCCGAGGCTAGGGTCTCGCGGTGCTCGGCCCCCGGCTCGCCCACGAAGGCGCGCATGTCGATCAGCCCGGGGGTCAGGACGCGGCCCGCGCAATCGACGCGCTTCGCGTCGGCGGGGGCACCCGGCGCCGCGCCGACGGCGATGTCGGCGATGCGGCCGTCCCGTACCAGCACCGCGCCGGCGGTCTCGCGGCCGGTTTCGGGATCGAGGAGGTTGGCGTTCGCCAGAAGATAGCAACTCACAGGGGCGCCCTCGCGGAAGAGGCCGGGCCGTCGAGGCGCATGGCGAGGCCGGCCGCCGCCATGTGCGCCTTCGCCTCGGCGACGCTCGCCTGCCCGAAATGGAAGATGGAGGCCGCCAGCACGGCGCTGGCGCCGCCCTCGGCCACGCCGGCCACGAGGTCGTCGAGGCCGCCGACGCCGCCCGAGGCGATCACCGGCACGGTGACGGCGTCGCTAATCGCCCGCGTCAGCGCGAGGTCGTAGCCGGAGCGGGTGCCGTCCTTGTCCATGGAGGTCACGAGCAGCTCGCCGGCGCCCTTCTCGGCCACCAGCCGCGCGAAGGCCACGGCGTCGATCCCCGTCGGGTCGCGGCCGCCATGGGTGAAGATCTCCCAGGCGGCCGGCGCGCCGGGCGGCGAGACGCGCTTGGCGTCGATCGCGACGACGATGCACTGCGCGCCGAACTTCTCAGCGGCCCGGGCCACGAGGTCGGGATCTTTCACGGCCGCGGTGTTGATCGCGACCTTGTCGGCGCCGGCCAGCAGCAGGGCGCGGACGTCCTCGACGGTGCGCACGCCGCCGCCCACGGTGAGCGGCATGAAGCAGGCCTCGGCGGTGCGGCTGACGATGTCGAGCAGCGTGCCGCGGGCCTCGCGGCTCGCCGTGATGTCGAGGAAGCACAGCTCGTCGGCGCCGGCCGCGTCGTAGACCTTGGCGGCCTCGACGGGATCGCCGGCGTCGCGCAGGCCCTCGAAGCGCACGCCCTTCACGACGCGCCCGTCCTTCACGTCGAGGCAGGGGATGATGCGGGTCTTCAGCACGGGCGCCGTCTCATATCGCAGGCCACAGACTATCACGCGGCCGGGCCGCGCGCCGCAGCGATCGCCGCCAGGGCCGCCTCCGGATCGATGCGGCCGTCGTAAAGTGCCCGGCCCGTGATCGCGCCGGCGATCAGCGCGCAATCCGGCTGCAGCAGCCGGTGCACGTCGTCGATCGACGCGAGGCCGCCCGAGGCGATCACCGGGATGCGCACGGCCTCTGCGAGTGCCAGGGTCATCTCGACGTTGAGGCCCTTCAGGATGCCGTCGCGGGCGATGTCGGTGTAGATGATCGCCGCGACGCCCGCGTCCTCGAACCGGCGCCCCAGCTCCTCCGCGGTCATGCTGGAGGTCTGGGCCCAGCCCTCGACCGCGACGCGGCCGTCCTTGGCGTCGATCCCGACCGCGATCTTGCCCGGATACTTGCGGGCGGCCTCCCGGACGAAGCCGGGATCGCGCACCGCCGCGGTGCCGATGATCGCCCGGGCGACGCCCTTGCTCAGCCAGCCCTCCAGGGTCTTCATCTCGCGGATGCCGCCGCCGAGCTGGACCGGGATCTTCACCCGCGCGAGGATGGCGTCGACGGCCTCCGCGTTCCGCGGCGCGCCCGCGAAGGCGCCGTCGAGATCGACCACGTGGAGCCAGGAGAAGCCCTGCGACTCGAAGATCGCGGCCTGCGCGGCCGGATCGTCGCCGAAGACCTTGGCCTGCGCCATGTCCCCCTGGATGAGGCGGACGCAACGCCCCTCTTTCAGGTCGATCGCCGGGTACAGGATCACGGGCGCTTCTGTCCTTCTTGCCTGGGCCGAACGGCGCTCACGGGCGCCAGTTCAGGAAGTTGGCGATGAGCGCGAGGCCCAGCCGCTGGCTCTTCTCGGGGTGGAACTGCGTGCCGGCGACATTGTCGCGGGCGACGAGGGCGGTGACCGGGCCACCGTACTCGGCGCGCGCCACCACGTCGTCCGGGCGTTCCGCATTGAGCGCGTAGCTGTGCACGAAGTAGGCGTGCAGCCCGTCGTCGCCGGTGGGAATGCCGGCGAGTAGGGGATGGTCGCGCTCGGTCCGCAGGGTGTTCCAGCCCATATGGGGGACCTTCAGGGTCGGATCCGACGGCCGGATCGGACCGACATCGCCGGGAATCCAGCCGAGGCCCGGCGTCGTGGTATATTCCAGCCCGCGGGTCGCCAGGAGCTGCATCCCCACGCAGATCCCGAGGAACGGGCGCCCCGCCTCGTGCGCGACCTGGGTCATCGCCTCGACCATGCCGGGGACGGCATCGAGCCCGCGGCGGCAATCCGCGAAGGCGCCGACACCGGGCAGCACGACGCGGTCGGCCGCGGCCACGACCTCCGGATCCGAGGTCAGGCAGATCCGCGCATCGCGCCCGCTTTCGCGGGCGGCGCGCTCGAAAGCCTTGGCGGCGGAATGGAGGTTGCCCGACCCGTAATCGATGATCGCGACGGTCTCGGTGCTCATGCGCGTCTCGCCCGGACTCTCACCGGGCGCCTTCCTGGGCGGGGAACAGCCCGATCACCGGCTCGGACCGCCGGCTGGGACCGCTCGGGAACGGGGCCCGCGGCGTTGTCGTGCTGGCTTCGAGCCAGCGGTTCAGGGCCCGCGCCTCGGCCTCCTCGGGCGTCGCGGCGATGACCGCGTCACGCGCCGGCCAGCCGCGCCGGGCCAGGGTCCAGCGGCGGAGGCTCGACGCTTCGAGGCCGATCAGCCAAGCGGCCAGCAGGGAGACGATCAAGCCGGCACCGGTCGGCAACCCGAGCACGAAGCCGGCCGCGGCCAATGCCACGAGGCCGACGAGGACGATCAGGGCGGCGAGCCAGAGGCGGTGAAACAGGAACCACAGCACCGTGAAGGCGAAGGCCGGCCAGGAAAAGCCGTCCCGCACCAGCACGGCCCGGTCGAGTTCGACCGACTCGCCCGGCCGCGCATCGGCCGGCAGGTGGAGCGTGTAGCTGCGCATCCGCATCGCGAAACTCCGACAGCGTGCGCCGCGACGGCCGCGTGGCCGATCCGGGCGCCCGGCGACAACAGGTCTACAGGGAGCCCTTGGTGGAGGGAACGCGCCCCTCCTCCCGCGGATCGATCGCCACGGCCTTCCGCAAGGCCCGGGCCAGCCCCTTGTAGCAGCTCTCCGCGATGTGGTGGGCGTTGTCGCCGTAGAGAGTCTCCACGTGGAGGGTCAGGCCGGCATTCATCGCGAAGGCCTGGAACCACTCGCGCACCAGCTCGGTGTCGAAGCTCCCGATCTTCTCCACGCGGAAGGCGGTGCGGAACACCAGGAAGGGGCGACCCGAGATGTCGACGCAGACCCGGGTCAGCGCCTCGTCCATCGGCAGGTGGATGTCGGCGTAGCGCGTGACGCCGCGCTTGTCGCCGAGTGCCTTGGCGAAGGCCTGGCCCAGGGCGATGCCGCAATCCTCGGCCGAGTGGTGCTGGTCGATATGCAGGTCGCCCACGACCTTCACGTCCAGGTCGAACAGGGCGTGCCGCGCCAGCAGATCCAGCATGTGGTCGAGGAAGCCGATCCCGGTGGCGATATTGGATCGCCCGGTCCCGTCGAGATGGACGGTGACCGCGATATCGGTTTCCGCGGTCTTCCGGCTGATGGAGGCGCTGCGCATTTCGGTCTGGACTTCGCGTCTGGGGCGGCCGCGGCCGCCCGCGCCTTCTAGAGGGACTCGCCGCCGAATGGAAAGGGCGGCCGGCTACCCGTTGAGGACCCGTCCCGCCACGGCGTCGAGCTTGGCGAGCAATGCCGGATCCCGGACCGCGGGCGCCGTCATGATCGCGCCGTCGAGCGCCCGGTGCGCGCCCGCCGGGCACGGCTCGCGCTCGGCCGGGAAATCGCGGGCGAGACGGGCGACGAGCCGCGCCGCCTTGTCGGCGTTGGCCCGGGCGACCGCGATCACGGAGGCGACGTCCACCGCGTCGTGGCCCGGGTGCCAGCAATCGAAGTCGGTGACCATCGCGATGGTGGCGTAGGTGATCTCCGCTTCGCGGGCGAGCTTGGCCTCGGGCATGTTGGTCATGCCGATCACGTCGAAGCCCTGGGCCTTGTAGGCCCGGGATTCGGCGAGCGACGAGAATTGCGGCCCCTCCATGCAGACATAGGTGCCGCCGCGATGCACCGCGATGTCCTCGGCCTTCGCGGCGACGGCGATCCGCGCCTGCAGCCCCGGACCGACCGGATGGGCGAGGGACACGTGGGCGACGCAGCCGTCGCCGAAGAACGAGGTGGCGCGGCCGTGGGTGCGGTCGACGAACTGGTCGACGAGCACGAAGAGGCCCGGCGGCAGCTCCTCGCGGAACGAGCCGCAGGCCGAGAGGGCGACGAGGTCGGTGACCCCGGCCCGCTTCAGGACGTCGATATTGGCGCGGTAGTTGATGCCCGACGGCGAGAGCCGGTGTCCCCGCCCGTGCCGGGCCAGGAACACGACCTTGGTCTCGCCGATCCGCCCGATGCGCAGGGCGTCCGAGGGCTCGCCCCAGGGCGACGCCACGCGCTCTTCGCGCACATCCTCGAGACCCGGCAGGTCGTAGACGCCGGACCCGCCCATCACTCCGAGGACCGCTGCCGTCATGAAGGTATTCCCCTGGTCGCGCAGCGCATAACGGCCGCCTGATCCATCCGCCACCTCATCCTGAGGTGTCGGAGCGAAGCGGAGGCCTCGAAGGAGGGCTCCAGAATTCGCAGCGATCTCTGGAGCCGTCCTTCGAGGCTGCTGCGCAGCACCTCAGGATGAGGTTGAGGGATGGTTCAACCCGCTTCCGTCCAGCCGATCGTCGCGGTGGCCACGGGTTAACATGGCGATCCAGCCCAAAAAAGATGGGCCCCCTTTCGGGAGCCCATCCGTCTCGTCGATCGCGGCAGCGCGCTTCAGTAGGTCTTGTGCAGCTCCGGCTGGAGGCCGTGCACCTCGCCGCCGACATCGGCCCAGATCTTCTTCTTCACGTAGTAGAGCAGTGCCGACAGGATGATGAGGAACAGGATCACCCGGAAGCCCAGGGCCTTGCGGTCCATCATGTGCGGCTCGGCCGCCCACATCAGGAAGGCCGAGACGTCCTTGCCGTATTGATCGACCGTCTCGGGCACGACCGGCTGGCCCTGATCGTTCTTCGGGTAGGAGACCTGCCCGTCGGTGATTGGCGGCGGCATCGCGATGATGTGGCCGGGATAGTACTTGTTGTAGTGGCCACCCTCCGGCAGGGCGAAGTCCTTCGGGGGCTCCTCGTAGCCGTTGAGCAGGGCGTGGATGTAGTCGGGGCCCTGCTCCGAGTAGCCGACGAAGGGCAGCCAGTCGGTCAGGAAGTAGAGCGAGCCCCGGGAGAAGGTCCGCGCCTTGGCGATGACCGAGAAGTCCGGCGGGGCCTTGCCGCCGTTGGCCGCCGCTGCGGCCTGATCGTTCGGGAAGGGCGGCGGGAAGGTGTCGGCGGGCCGGCCGGGCCGCTCGAACATCTCGCCGGCATCGTTCGGGCCGTCCTTCACCTGATAGGTCGCCGCGAGGGCCTTCACCTGCCCGGCGGTGAAGTCCGGTCCGCCCTCCTGGGCGAGGTTGCGGAAGGAGACCAGCTTCATCGAGTGGCAGGCGGAGCAGACCTCCTTGTAGACCTGGAAGCCGCGCTGCAGCTGCGCGGTGTCGAAGCGGCCGAAAACGCCGGCGAAGCTCCAGTTCACGCGGGCCGGGATCGGCCCGCCATGCCCCTCCTGGGCGGAGACCGGCACGGCGCCGATCAGCAGGGCCGCCAGGGCGGCCGCGGCGGTCGTCGAGAGGACGCGGGTCATCATCATGGTCCTGTCGTCAGCCCGTCAACCTTTGGTGGTCGGTGCGGCGGCAGCGCCCGCCGGCATGCCGGATCCGCTCACCTGCTTGCCCGGCCCGGTCACGCTCTCGAGGATCGAGCCCGGCAGCTTCTTCGGCGTCTCGAACAGGCCGCAGAGCGGCATGACGATCAGGAAGTGCGCGAAGTAGTAGATGGTGCAGACCTGAGCGGCCAGCACGTAGCCCCCCTCCGGCGGCTGCGAGCCGAGCCAGCCGAGCAGCAGGGTCGCGCCGATGAACACCCAGAAGAACTGGCGGTAGAGCGGCCGGTAGTTGCACGAGCGGATCCGCGACGTGTCGAGCCACGGCGCAAAGGCCAGGATGATCACCGCCGAGAACATCAGGATGACGCCGCCGAGCTTGCTCGGGACCGCACGCAGGATCGCGTAGAACGGCAGGAAGTACCATTCGGGCACGATGTGCGCCGGCGTCACCGCCGGGTTCGCCTGGATGTAGTTGTCCGCATGGCCCAGGAAGTTCGGCTGGTAGAACAGGAACCAGGCGAACAGGATCATGAACACGCAGGTGGCGAAGACGTCCTTGATCGTCGCGTAGGGCGTGAACGGCACCGCGTCCTTGCCCGACTTGATCGGGATGCCGGCCGGGTTGTTCTGGCCGGTGACGTGCAGCGCCCACACGTGCAGCACGACCACGCCGGCGATCATCCACGGCAGCAGGTAGTGCAGCGAGAAGAAGCGGTTCACGGTCGGGTTGCCCACCGAGTAGCCGCCCCAGAGCAGGGTCTGGATCGTGTCGCCGACCACCGGGATCGCCGCCAGGATGTTGGTGATGACGGTGGCGCCCCAGAAGCTCATCTGGCCCCAGGGCAGCGTGTAGCCCAGGAAGGCCGTGGCCATCATCAGCAGGTAGATGACGACGCCGAGGATGTAGAGCACCTCGCGCGGGGCCTTGTACGACCCGTAATAGAGCGCCCGGAACATGTGGACGTAGACGGCCACGAAGAACATCGAGGCGCCGTTGGCATGCGCGTAGCGCAGCAGCCATCCGTAGTTCACATCGCGCATGATCTTCTCGACGGAGGTGAAGGCACCCGTCGCCGAAGGCTCATAGTGCATCGCCAGCCAGACGCCGGTGACGATCTGGATGCCCAGGAAGGCGGCGAGGATCGCCCCGAAGGTCCAGAAGTAGTTGAGGTTCCGCGGAACCGGGTAGGCAATGAAGGACGAGTGCACCAGCCCGGCGATGGGCAGGCGCGCTTCGAGCCATTTGGCTACGCGGCTCTTGGGGACGTAGGTGCTGGCCGTTCCGCTCATGCTTCCGTCCTCCTCAGGCCGCTTCCTTGCCGCCCTCGCCGATCCGGATCTTGGTGTCCGTCTCGAAGGCGTAGGGCGGGATCGGCAGGTTGATGGGCGCGGGTCCATGGCGCACGCGGCCCACCGCGTCGAATTGCGAGCCGTGGCACGGGCAGGCCCAGCCCTCGAAATTGCCCTGGTGGCCGATCGGCACGCAGCCGAGATGCGTGCAGTTGCCGTAGACCACCAGCCACTGGTCGTGGCCGTTCTTGACCCGCGTCGGGAAGGCGGCCGGGTCGATCATCGCCGAGAGCGGGACCGCCTTCATGTCGCCCACCTCCTTGGCGGTGAGCTTGCGCACGAAGATCAGTTTGCCGCGCCAGAAGACGTTGACGATCTGGCCGTCCTGGATCGGCGTCAGATCGACTTCGATCGGCGCCCCGGCGGCGATCGTGTCCGCATCGGGCGCCATGGAGGAGATCAGCGGCCAAGCCGCGGCCGCGGCCCCGACCGCCAGCCCGGCGCCGGTCGCCAGGAAGAGAAAGTCACGGCGGCTGCCCTCATGACCAGAGGCCGCGGGAGCGGCGGCTGATGTGTTCGCCAAGGTTCGGAACTCCATGCGTCGGCGTCAGGGCCGCAGGTGCCCTCGTCCCGGCTCGATCCAGGAACAAAGCATTATGGTTCTAATCTGAGCAATGAGACTGTCTGACGCCCCCGAGTCAAGCCGCTGTGTGCGGCGCGGCGATAAGGTCGACCCGCGATCGTCGCGGTATGTTGCCGGTAACCCTGCCGGTGCGGCGCTCACGCGACGGCGCTGTCGTATCGGGCCGTCCCGTCGTCCAGGAAGCCGCCGGATTGGCGCGACCACAATCCGGCATAGACGCCACCGCGGGCAACCAGCTCGGCGTGGGTCCCCTCCTCGATGATCCGGCCGCGGTCGATGACGACGAGCCGGTCGAGGGCCGCGATAGTCGACAGGCGATGCGCGATGGCCAGCACGGTCTTGCCGGCCATCAGGGTGTCGAGGGAGTCCTGAATCGCCGCCTCGACCTGGCTGTCGAGGGCCGAGGTCGCCTCGTCGAGAATCAGGATCGGGGCGTCCTTCAGCATGACGCGGGCGATGGCGATCCGCTGCCGCTGCCCGCCGGACAGTTTGACGCCGCGCTCGCCGACCTGGGCGTCGTAGCCCCGCCGCCCCTTGTGATCGACGAGATCGGCGATGAACGCGTCCGCATGCGCCAGCCGGGCCGCCCGCTCGATCTCCGCCTGGCTGGCGCCGGGGCGGCCATAGGCGATGTTGTCGCGGATGGAGCGGTGCAAGAGCGACGTGTCCTGGCTGACCATCGCGATGGCTTCGCGCAGCGATTGCTGAGTCACCGCGGCGATGTCCTGGCCGTCCACCAGGATGCGCCCGCTCTCCACGTCGTAGAGGCGCAGGAGCAGACCCGCCAGGGTCGACTTGCCCGCGCCGCTGACGCCGACCAGCCCGACCTTCTCGCCGGGGCGGATCGTCAGGGAGAAATCCTCGATGACCGTGGCGTCGCCGCGTCCGTAATGGAAGCCGACCTCGTCGAATCGGATCTCGCCGCCGGTGACGACGAGGGACTGCGCGTCCGGCGCATCGACCAGGGCGTGCGGCCGGGCCATCGTCTGCATGCTCTCCTGGACCACGCCGACATTCTCGAAGACACCGCGCACGGTCTGCATGACCCAGCCCGACATGGCGATCAGGCGCAGCACGAGGGCGAGACCCGCCGACGCCTCGCCGGTGGTCATGCCGCCGTCGCGCCACAGGATGAGGCACGCGGCACCGGTGGCGATCAGGAGCGTGCTGTTGAGGAGTCCGAGCAGGCTGGTGGTCAGGGTCACCAGCCGGAACTGGTGGAGATAGGCGGCCGTGTGGACATCCACCGCGTCCTGCACCGCGGCTCGCTCCTCGCGGTCGCGTGCGAAGAGCTTGACCGTCAGGATGTTGGTGTAGCTGTCGACGATCCGGCCGATGAGCGTCGAGCGGGTGTCTGCGGTCTTGTGCGAGCGCGCCCGGGCCCGGGGCACGAACCACGCGGTCAGGGCCGCGTAGGCGGCGATCCAGAGCAGCACCGGGCCGGCGAGCCACGGCGAGATCGCGCTGAACAGCCCGACCGCCGTGATCGCGTAGATCGCCACGTAGAGGAGCGTGTCGATGAAGACGACCGCGAGTTCCCGCACCGCCGGGCCCACCTGGACGACGCGGTTGGCCAGACGGCCGGAGAAGTCGCCCTGGAAATACGAGAGCGCGTGCCCGAGGGTGTAGAGATGCGCCCGCCAGCGGATCTGGCTGGTCGATTGCGGCACGATGAGCTGGTTGGACAGCACCTCGTGCGCCCAGATCGACAGCGGACGCACCACCGCGATGAGAACGACCACGAGGCTGAGTTCGACCGCGTGGTCCGACAGCACCGTCGCCCGATCGGCCGAGCCGAGCAGGTCGATGAACCAGCGCATCACGAGGTAGAGGGAGGCCTCGACCGTGCCGGCGATCACCGCGATGACGAACAGGGCCGCCAGGGCGGCGCGGATCGGGCGCAGGTAGAACCAGGCAAAGCCGAGGATCGACCGCGGCGGCATCCGCGCCTCGTCGAAGGGCGCGAAGGGGTCGACGCGGCGTTCAAGCCAATCGAGGAACATGTCTACGGGGGCGTGACGCGGCGGGAGCCCCTCATGTAAGCGCGACCGGCCCCGCGCCAACCGTGCGGAGTGGTCGCGCCGCCGCGGTGTCTCAGCGGTTCAGGGCCAGCGCGGCGCCCGACTTGGTCAGGGCGCCTTCCAGGCCGCCGCCGCCCTGGCGCAGCCGCGCCGCCACGGAGCCGCCCGGCTGGTAGAGGTAGACTTCCCCGTCGCGGAAGTCCCAGGCCGAGACCCGGGCCAGATCCTTGTTGGGGCAGCCCGTCGCCGTCGCCCTGTAGAGGTCGAGGGCCGGCGTGCTCGAGAGCGTCACCTTGCAATTCGCTCCGGTGGCATCGCGGGCATCCCAGCTTCCGACCACGGAGGAGCGACCGCCGGTGGCGACCGGCGGCGGCGGCGCCGGCGGGGCGACCGGCTCGGCGATCACCGTCGGACCGGCGGGCGGCGCGGCCGCCTGGGCACCGGGCGGGGGCGGCGCGTCGGGGCTCGCGGCCACGCCGGGCGGAGGCGCCAGGGGGGCTGCGGTCACGGTGCCCGACGGCATGGCCGGCACCGTGTCCAGGGAGGCCTGCGGCGACGGCGCCCGCGTCCGCGGCCCATCCAGGCGGCTCGAGGCACAGGCGCCGAGGCTGGCGCCCAGGCAGAGAACGGCGAACGTCGACAGGCTCGGGCGCAGCATCGGTCCACTTTGGGTCAGGCTTGGAGGCGCGTACGCGCTTGCCCCTGACTCCGTGCCAATTGCGCTGACCGCAAGGCGGCCCTCTCAAGCTCAGACGACTCCGCTGCGGAGAGCCGGGCTTTTCAGCCCAGTGTGGCCTTCAGGCCTCAATACGTGGCCCGGCTCTGCAATCAGAGCGTGCGCTCCACCATCATCTTCTTGATTTCGGCAATGGCCTTGGCCGGGTTCAGGCTCTTCGGGCAGGTGTTGGCGCAGTTCATGATCGTGTGGCAGCGGTACAGCCGGAACGGGTCGTGCAGCCCGTCGAGGCGGTGGCCCGTGTTCTCGTCGCGCGAGTCGATCAGCCAGCGATAGGCCTGCAGCAGGGCTGCCGGGCCGAGGAACTTGTCGCCGTTCCACCAGTAGCTCGGGCACGACGTGGTGCAGCACGCGCAGAGGATGCACTCGTACAGACCGTCGAGGCGGGAGCGGTCCTCCGGAGTCTGGCGCCACTCCTTCTCCGGGGCCGGCGTCTCGGTTTGCAGCCAGGGCTCGATGGCGGCGTGCTGGGCGTAGAAATTCGTGAGGTCCGGCACGAGGTCCTTCAGGACCGGCATGTGCGGCAGCGGATAGATCCGGATCGCCCCGTCCTTGTCCTTGCGGGTCATGACCGGCAGGGCGTTGTCGGGGCTCTTGCACTCGTCGATGCCCATCGTGCAGGCGAGCGCGTTCTGGCCCTCGATGTTCATCGCGCAGGAGCCGCAGATGCCCTCGCGGCAGGAGCGGCGGAAGACCAGTGTCGAGTCGACCTTGTTCTTGATCCACAGGAGCGCATCGAGGACCATCGGCCCGCAATCCTCGCGGTCGACCTGATAGGTGTCGATCCGCGGGTTGGCCCCGTCATCCGGGTTCCAGCGGTAGATCTTGAAGGTCTGCAGGTTCCTGGCGCCGGGAGGCGCCGGCCAGGACTTGCCCTGCGTGATCTGGGAATTCTTCGGAAGGTTGAACTGGGCCATGGTTCTCGACGGCTTCCGCTAGAGCAGGACGTGGCGGCCGGGGCAGAAGCCCCGCCGCCGCAGTCGTTGAGCAGAGGTTCGTATCAGTACACGCGCGCCTTCGGCTCGATGTACTGGATCTCATTGGACATCGTGTAGGTGTGCACCGGACGGTAATCGATGTTCACCTGGTGACGGCTCTCGTCGAGCCAGGACAGGGTGTGCTTCATCCAGTCCTTGTCGTCGCGGTCCGGGAAGTCCTCGCGGGCATGGGCGCCGCGGGATTCCGTGCGGTTGGCGGCCGATTCCATCGTGACCACCGCCTGGCCGATCAGGTTGTCGAACTCCAGGGTCTCCAGGAGGTCGGTGTTCCAGACCAGCGACCGGTCGGTGACCTTCACGTCGGCGGCGGCGTTCCAGACCTTGTGGATCAGGCCCTTGCCCTCCTCCAGAACCTCGCCGGTGCGGAACACGGCGCAATTGTTCTGCATCGTCTTCTGCATCTCGGCGCGGAGTTCCGCGGTCGGCGTCGCGCCATTGGCGTAGCGGAACCGGTCGAGGCGCTCGAGGGCCTTGTCGGTGGCCCCCTTCGGCAGTTCCATGGCGCGGCCGTTCGGCTCGACGATCTCGGCGCAGCGCTTGCCGGCGGCGCGGCCGAACACCACGAGATCGATCAGCGAGTTCGAACCCAGGCGGTTGGCGCCGTGCACGGAGACGCAGGCTGCTTCGCCGATGGCCATGAGACCCGGAACCACGGTGTCGGGGTTGCCGTCGCGCAGCGTCAGCACCTCGCCGTGATAGTTCGTGGGGATGCCGCCCATGTTGTAATGGACGGTCGGGATGACCGGGATCGGCTCCTTGGTCACGTCGACACCGGCGAAGATCCGCGCGGATTCCGAGATGCCCGGCAGGCGCTCGTGCAGGATCTTCGGGTCCAGGTGGTCGAGGTGCAGGTAGATGTGATCCTTGTTCTTGCCGACGCCGCGGCCGTCCCGGATCTCCATGGTCATGGAGCGCGAGACCACGTCGCGCGAGGCGAGGTCCTTGGCCGACGGTGCGTAGCGCTCCATGAAGCGCTCGCCCTCGGAATTCGTCAGATAGCCGCCCTCACCCCGGGAGCCTTCCGTGATCAGGCAGCCCGCGCCGTAGATGCCGGTCGGGTGGAACTGCACGAACTCCATGTCCTGCAGCGGCAGGCCGGCGCGCAGCACCATGGCGTTGCCGTCGCCCGTGCAGGTATGCGCGGAGGTCGCCGAGAAATAGGCGCGTCCGTAGCCGCCGGTCGCCAGGATGGTCATCTGGGCGCGGAACCGGTGGATCTCGCCGGTGGCCTGGTCGAGAGCGATGACGCCGCGGCAGCGGCCCTCTTCGTCCATGATCAGGTCGAGGGCGAAATACTCGATGAAGAAGTCGGTCTGGTTCTTCACCGCTTGTCCGTACAGGGTGTGCAGCATGGCGTGGCCGGTGCGGTCGGCCGCCGCGCAGGTGCGCTGGGCGGTGCCCTTGCCGTAATCGGTGGTCATGCCGCCGAACGGGCGCTGGTAGATCTTGCCTTCCTCCGTGCGGGAGAACGGCACGCCCCAGTGCTCCAGCTCGTACACGGCGGCGGGCGCGTTGCGCACGAGGTACTCGATGGCGTCCTGGTCGCCGAGCCAGTCCGACCCCTTCACGGTGTCGTACATGTGCCAGCGCCAGTCGTCCGGGCCCATGTTGCCGAGGGACGCCGAGATGCCGCCCTGCGCCGCCACGGTGTGCGAGCGGGTCGGGAACACCTTGGTGATGCAGGCGGTGCGCAGGCCGGCTTCCGAGCAGCCGACCGTGGCACGCAGGCCGGCGCCGCCTGCGCCGACGATCACCACGTCGAAGGCGTGATCGTGAATGGTGTAGGCAGGCCCGCTGCCGTTTGTGCCGTTGGCGGCCATGTTCGGCTCCTCGAAATAGGGGTTGGCGGGGTTCAGGCCGGCTGTCCGAAGCCGATGCGCAGCACCGCATAGAGGCAGGCCACGGCCACGACGACCGCGTAGGCGTTGTTGGCGAGAACCGCCGCAATCTTCATGGCCGGGGCGTGCACATAGTCCTCGATGATCACCTGCATGCCGAGACGCATGTGGATCGTAACCGACAGCAGTGCCAGGATCAGGAGAATTGACACCAGGGGGGTCGCGACGAGGAGCCGCGCCTCCGCAAAGCCGCGGCCCGACATCTTGGCGACGATCACCACGAAGCTCAGCATCAGCACGACGTTGGCGATGGCGGTCAGCCGCTGCAGCCACCAGTGGCCGGCCCCGTGGTGCGCGACGCCGAGCCCGCGGACCCGGGCGCGGGGGGTGCGGATCGAGACGCGCGTGTCCTGCCGGACCTCTTTCTGAGCCATGTGGGCCTCCTCAGCGGACCAGAAGGGCGACCGCCCAGATGACGAGGGTGAGCGCGACCGAGCCGATCAGGGTCAGCCGGGCCATCGACAGGCGCTTCTCCCGATCGAAGCCCACGCCCGTGTCCCAGATCAGGTGCCGGATGCCGCCCAGCATGTGGTGCATCAGCACCCACGTATAGACGAACAGGATCAGGCGCCCGAACAGCGAGCCGAAGAACCCGGCCACGTAAGAGTAGCCGACCGGTCCGGAAGCCAGAGCCACGAGCCAGAGGGCGACCAGTGCAGTCCCGCCATAGAGCGCGGTGCCGGTGATACGGTGAAACACCGACATCGCCATCGTCCAGGTCCAGCGATAGATCTGGAGATGGGGCGATAGCGGCTGTGCCACTGTCGGGCGGGCGGTGGGTGCCATCGGGTTGAAGCCTCGCAGCTGCGAACTGGACCGTCTCTAATCTGGTAGCGCTAGTGGCTGAGCGGGCAACCCGCAATCCGCCATGGTGCGGCGCAATGTGCCGTCTGGGGCGACACTTTGCCGATTCTGTCACCTCAGCTGCCCCAGCAGTCGCCACCACGCATAGTCGAGGGGCGCGGCCACCAGCAACGACAGGAGGCCGAAGCTCACGGTGAGGCGCGTCGCGTCCCCGAGGCGGACGCCCCCGAGCTCGCTGGCGAACACGATCGGGGGCGCCTGGTAAGGGAAGAAGATGGTCGAGTAGCCGATCACCTGCAGGGAGACGACCGCGAGGGATGACAGGCCGCTCGCCTCCGTCATCTCGCCCGCTAGGGCCGTGTAGAGGGCCGGCGCGCCGTTGGCGGTGACGAGCAGGGTCAGCACCGTCGCCATGCCGGTGAGAACCGCGAAGTTCTGTGTCGGCGCGTCGTGCGCCAGGGGCGCGACCGCCAGGAGCAGATGGCCGAGACGCCCGCCCAGACCGGTCTCGTTGACCAGGGCGACCAGACCGAGCAGCGCCGCGATGTAGAAGCAGGTCCGCAGGTTGACCTGCTGGAACGCTTCGGGCGGCAGCACCCCGATCCGCGGCAGCAGGCAGACCACCGCGGCGGCGAGGCCGACCCAGGCGGGGGCGAGCCCGTGCAGGGCGTCGGTCATCCAGAGGACCAGCGTGCAGGCGAGGATCACCGCGAGGCGCCGCTCGGGCGCGGAGAGCGGCGGCAGCACCGGCAGGGTCGGCGCGGTCGGGCCGAGGTCGTCCGGAAACAGCCGAACGATGAGAGCCACCAGCAGGACGCCCTTGACCGCGGCCAGGACTGGGGCGTGCAGGACGAAGTAGGACAGGTACGAGAGCTGCAGCCCGAGCAGGTGTTCCGCCGAGCCGGCCATGACGAGGTTCGGCACGTTGGCGGGCAGGATCGCTGCCGACAGGATCGGCGTGGCGATGCCGACCGCCAGCACGGCGCCCGTCCGTCCCGGGCGGCCGACCGCAAGGCCGAAGGCGTCGCAGAGCGCCAGGGTCACGGGGATCATCAGGGCGATGCGGCCCAGATTCGACGGCATGACGAAGGCGATGAGGAAGCTCAGCGCCACCAGCCCGGTGATGAAGTGGCCGTAGGAGCCCGAGAGGCGCAGGGCGAGGCTCCGCGCCATGCGGGCGCCGAGGCCCGTCCGGGTCATGCCCTGCCCCACGACCAGGCCGGACAGGACCAGCCAGAAGGCGGAGGACGAAAGGCCGGAGAACACCGTCGCGGCGGAGCCGAGCCGCAGCAGCATCGCCAGTCCGAAGAAGGCCAGCGCCGTGACGATCTCGGGCAGCAGGGCGGTCGCCCAGAGGCTCATGCACGCCACGAGCAGTGCCGCCGTCGCCGCAATCGACCCCTCCCCGCTCACCGCGATCGTCCCCGCACCACGCTACGCCGGAGGCGGCATCCTCGTCGGATTGGAATGGTTCGCAATTCGGGAGTTGTTGAGCGAGCCTTCGCCAACCGCGAAGGCTCTTAGTGCGATGGGCCGCGCCGGCCTGCTTACGAACGCGGACGCCCGGCCGAGAGCCGGCCGGGCGCAATGCTGTCTCAAAAGCGTTTGGGGACCCGCTTCGCGTGGCTCAGTAGCCGTAGCCGTAGTAGCCGTTGCAGGCGGCCGGGTCGTAAGCCCCGTAGCCGTACGTGTCGGCACAATTGTCGTACCCGTAGTCGAGGCCGCTCAGGCCGTAGCCGACCCCGAGGCCGAGCCCGACCCCCGCAAGGCCGTAGCCGACGCCGCGGCCATAGCGCTGGCCGTAATAGCCGCGGTTGGCGTAGCCACGCCCGACAATCCCGCGGTTCCCGATCCCGCCATACCGGCCGGCATCGTGGAATCCGCCGGTCCGGAGGCCGCCGCCCCGAAGCCCGCCGGCTCCGGCCACGCCGGCCGCGCCGAGCCCCGCGCCCCGGAAGCCACCACCCAGGCCGCCGACCCGCGTCCCACCGACTCCGCCGTTCTGAAAGGCCCCGCCGCCGAAGCCGCCGTTCCGGAACGACCCGCCGCCCACGCTGCCACCGCGGAAGCCGCCGCCGAACCCGCCGCCGTGAAATCCGCCACCGCCGAAGCCTCCGCCGTGGAAGCCACCCCCGCCGAAGCCGCGCGCATCCGCACCGGTCGGAGCGAAAGCGACCGCTGCCAGAAGAGCGGTCGAAACAAGTGCGATACGAGTCATGGGAAATCTCAGCTTGAAGCGAGGTGTATTAATCCCCCAACACTTCAAAACGCCGCGATATCCAAGCTTGAGTATTTGGGGCGACGTGGCAGTCCGTCGCGAGAGCCGTCCTCGGGCGCGGACCGGATGAGGACCGCGCCGGACGCCCCTCACCGGAACGGAGGCTCATCGAAGCTGCGCAGCTTGCGCGAGTGGAGACCGTGCCGGTCGGCGCGCAGCACGTCGAGTGCCGCCAATCCCACCTGGAGATGCTCCGAGACGGCCCGGTCATAGAACGCATTGGCGGCGCCCGGCAGCTTGATCTCGCCGTGGAGCGGCTTGTCGGAGACGCAGAGCAGCGCGCCGTAGGGTACGCGGAGGCGGAAGCCCTGCGCGGCGACGGTGCCGCTCTCCATGTCGACCGCGATCGCGCGGGACTGGTTGATCCGCCGCCGCTCCTGGCTGAAGCGCAGCTCCCAGTTGCGGTCGTCATAGGTCACCACCGTGCCGGTGCGCAGGCGCCGCTTCAGGGCATCGGCCTGCTCGCCCGTCACAGAGGCGGCGGCGCTCTGGAGCGCGACCTGCACCTCGGCCAGCGCCGGGACCGGGACGTCCGGCGGCACGAGCTCGTCGAGGATCCGGTCGCGGCGGAGATAGGCGTGCGCCAGCACGTAGTCGCCGATCGTCTGCGACTGCCGCAGGCCGCCGCAATGGCCGACCATCAGCCAGCAATCCGGGCGCAGCACGGCGAGATGGTCGGTGATCGTCTTCGCGTTCGAGGGGCCGACGCCGATATTGACCAGCGTCGTGCCCTGCTGGGTCCCGTCGGCGTCGCGCGCCACCAAATGGTAGGCCGGCATCTGGTGCCGGTGCCAGGGCGAGGCGGCGATCACCGCGGCGGGGTCGGCCTCGGCGGCCTCGGCGCGGCTCACGGAGACTCCGCCCGGCAGGACCAGCCGCTCGAACCCCTCCGCGCCCGAGGCCAGCCGCTCCAGGCCGTGGCGGACGAACTGGTCGACGTAGCGGTGGTAGTTGGTGAGCAGGATCCAGGGCTGGACGTCGCGCCAGTCGCAGCCGGTGTAATGGACCAGCCGCCGGAGGGAGTAATCGACCCGCACGCCGTCGAACAGCGCCAGGGGCAGCGGCTCGCCCGCCACCTGGTCGAAGGTCCCGTCGGCGATCTCGTCGCCGACGAGCGACAGGAGCGGGACCGGGAAGTAGGTGGCGAGATCCGCGCCGTCGACCGCCCGGCCGCCCGCGTCGAGCCCGGCTTCCAGCACGTAGGGATAGGGGATCTCCTGCGCGCTCAGCCCGACTTCGATGGCGATGCCGTAATCCGCGATCAGCGGCTCCAGCTGACGGGTCAGGTAGGTCCGGAAGAACGCCGGATGCGTCACCGTCGTGGCGTAGGTCCCGGCCGCCTGGAGCTTGGCGGTGGCGCGCCGGACGCGCGGCAGCGGCCCGTCCGGGCGATAGCTGATCCGCAGCTCCGGGTAGCGAAAGGCGAGCCGCTCGGTGGCGTCCGGCGGCGGCCCCCCGGCGAGGTAGCGCTCCAGGGCATTTCGCAGGGCGCCGGCCGCGTCGTCGTAGAGCTCGACCAGCCGGTCGACGGCGGTCCCGGCATCGGCCACCGCCTGCATCGGCCGCAATTCCCGCTCGATCATGTCGCCTCCGTTCCTGCTGCCGGATCTACACCCCGCACCATCCGGGGGCGAGATGCGGGGTTGCGGGCCGCGGGCACATGGCCGACAAGCCCGCCGGCGCGGAGCGAGGCGGCATGGACGCGGATGAGTTCGGAACCCGTCCCGGCGAAGTGAGGGCAGAATTGCCCACGACCTTCGATGCGGGCCTCCACTTCATCGGCCGGCTGCGCACGCCCTGGCAGGCGCGATCCGACTGTCCGAAGAACGGCCTGCAGACCGATGCGGTCTGCACCGTGGAGGTCGATCCGGCCTACGTCCCCGGCCTGCGCAACGTCACGGGCTGCACGCACCTGATCCTGCTCTACTGGATGGACCGGGCGACCCGCGGCCTCGTGATCCAGCGCCCGCGCCACGCCGACGGTCCCCGCGGCACCTTCTCCCTGCGCTCGCCCGCCCGTCCCAACCCGATCGCCCTGTCGGTGGTGGAACTGCTCGGCCGCGACGGCGACACGCTCCGCGTGCGCGGGCTCGACTGCCTCGACGGCACGCCGCTCCTCGACATCAAACCCTACTACGCCTCCACGGATGCGCGGCCGGACGCGCAGGTCGACCGGGCCGGGGCCGAGCCGTGAGGCGCGTTGCCCTTCTCATTCTCGGTGGGCTCGCCCTGCTGGCAATCGGCGGTTTCGCCGGGTGGCGCCTGCATAGGCCGGCCGCGGATGCGCGGGCCTACGCGGAGATGCGCCTGATCGCCGTGCAGGTCAGCCTCGACGAGGCGCCGCCAAATTACGTGTTCTGGGCCGGCGATTCCCAGGTGGAGCTGCAGCCCGGCAGCCAGCGGCCCTGCGGCCTCGACTTCCTCAACGGCGGGATCAGCGGCTCGACCGCGGCCAGCTATGCGGACCACCTCGCGCGCTTGACCTTCAAGGTCCCTCCCCGGCTCGCCGCCCTGACGATCGGGACCAACGACATCCTCGTGAAGAACAACCCGCAGCTGGACAAGCCGACGGCGCAGTTCGAAGCCGCCGCAGAGGCGATCGTCAAGCGGCTCCAGACCTTGACCCCGCGCGTCGTGGTGACGGCCCTCCCCCCGGTCGGGCGTGAGCTCGGCAAGCTCGTCGATGCCGGCGCGGTGGCAGTTTACTCGCAGCGCCTGCGCAACCTGTGCGGCCGGCTCGGCTGCGTGTTCACGGACCCGTTCGCGGCCTTGCGCGACGGCGACACCGGCTACGCCAAGCCCGGTGCCCTGCGGGACGGGCTGCATCTCGCGGCGTTCCGGCCGGCGCTGAAGGCGGTCGAGCCGGCGCTCTGCGGGCCGTGACGGGGCGCGGTCCACGGCACGGCGTCCGCATCGTCCCGGCGCGCGACGCGGGGCGATCCGGTGGCGCCCGGAATCCTGCTGTCACGCTCCCCAGAATCGGCTCGCGGCTTTCGCGATGACGGCTGCGGGCCTGCTCATTCCCACTCGATGGTGCCCGGGGGCTTCGAGGTGATGTCGTAGGTGACCCGGTTGATGCCCTTCACCTCGTTGATGATCCGGGTCGCGACGCGGCCCAGGAAGGCCATGTCGAACGGGTAGAAATCGGCGGTCATGCCGTCCACCGACGTGACGGCGCGCAGCGCGCAGACATGATCGTAGGTGCGGCCGTCGCCCATCACGCCGACGGTCTTCACCGGCAGGATCACCGCGAAGGCCTGCCAGATCGTGTCGTAGAGGCCAGCCTGCCGGATCTCGTCGAGGTAGATCGCGTCGGCCTTGCGCAGGGCCTCCAGCTTCTCGGCGGTGATCGTGCCGGGGCAGCGGATCGCCAGGCCCGGGCCCGGGAACGGGTGGCGGCCGACGAAGCCCTCGGGCAGGCCGAGTTCCTTGCCGAGGACCCGGACCTCGTCCTTGAACAGCTCGCGGAGCGGCTCCACGAGCTTCATGTCCATGCGCTCGGGCAGGCCGCCGACATTGTGGTGGCTCTTGATGGTCACGGACGGGCCGCCCGTGAACGACACGCTCTCGATCACGTCCGGATACAGCGTGCCCTGCGCCAGGAACTTCGCCCCGCCGATCTTCTTCGATTCGGCCTCGAACACGTCGATGAACAGGCGACCGATGGTCTTGCGCTTGACCTCGGGATCCGAGACGCCCTCGAGGGCCGCGAGGAACATCCCCGACGCCTCAACGTGAACCAGCGGGATGTTATAGTGGTCGCGGAACAGGGCCACGACCTGTTCGGCCTCGCCCAGGCGCAGGAGGCCGTGATCGACGAACACGCAGGTCAGCTGGTCGCCGATCGCCTCGTGGATCAGCACGGCCGCCACGGCGGAATCGACGCCACCCGACAGGCCGCAGATCACCTTCTCGGAGCCGACCTGCTCGCGGATCTTGGCGATGGCCTCCTCGCGATAGGCGCCCATGGTCCAGTCGCCCGAGCAGCCGGCCACGTCGCGCACGAAGTTGCGGATCAGCAGGGCGCCGTGGGGGGTGTGTGCCACTTCCGGGTGAAATTGCACCGCGTAGTAGTTGCGGGCCTCGTCGGCCACCGCCGCGAAGGGCGCGTTCTTGGAGATCGCCACGGTGGTGAAGCCGTCCGGCAGCTTGGTGACGCGGTCACCGTGGCTCATCCAGACCGGGTACTTCTCGCCCTTGTGCCAGACGCCCTGGAACAGGGGGCAATCGGCCAGGATCTCGACCTCGGCCCGGCCGAACTCCGCGTGGTGTCCGCCCTCGACGGCGCCGCCGAGCTGGGCCGCCATCGTCTGCTGGCCGTAGCAGATGCCGAAGACCGGGACGCCCGAATCGAACACGAGCTGGGGCGCGCGGGGCGAGGCCTCGACGGTTACCGATTCGGGGCCGCCGGAGAGGATCACGCCCTTGGGCTTCTGCTCGCGGAACGCGGCCTCGGCCTTCGTGAAGGGCACGATCTCGCAGTAGACGCCCTCCTCCCGCACCCGGCGGGCGATGAGCTGGGTCACCTGAGAGCCGAAATCGACGATCAGGATCTTGTCGTGGTCGGTGTTCATCGCGGGCGATTATCCGAAGGCCGGGGCGGGTGCAACGCACAAGTCCGGGTTGTCCGGTCTTCCGACGCGCTGACGCCGACGGAATGCCGGATTCCGCCCGTCGGTCATACGCCCTTGCGTCGTCCCGGGGCCACGCGGCGCGACCCGGGACCCGAATCGGCCGATCCGGTCAGGCGCGCGACGTGGTCTCGGCTGGCCCGACGCGTCTGCTCTCAGTCGAAGTTGCGGACCTTGGCCGATCCGCCGAGGCTGATCGCGGGCTTTGCGGCGGCGCCGGCGAGGCTCACCTTCTTCTGGCCGGGCGGAGTCTTGGCGCGCAGCTGCGGGGCCGGCTCGGGCGCCGGCCGCGACGGCTTCAGGTGCGCCTGTCCGTGAATCACCGAGCCGATCTCGCCCGCCACGCGGATGAGGTCGTCGCGCTCGCAGGAGCGGGCGACCTTCAGCCCGAGCTTGTGCATGTGGCTCTTGCCATAGAGGTAGGTGGCCAGCTGCGCGCGCTTCAGCGGCGGGATCTGCTCCAGGATCAGCGGCAGGTCGAAATCGTCGGCCCGGTAGACGGAGCCCAGGACCTCGAGGGTTACCGGGCAATCGACTTCGGGCTCGGCTCCGCTGGTCGGATGCGCTTGCGTCATGGATGCCTCTCGGAGGTCGATGGATCGGGATGCGGGTCGGATGCCCCGGAGCCGGGGTCGAGTTCAACCCCTATCGGAACGGTGAGGTTCGCAATCCGGTCCTCCGTCGGCGCCGGAGCCGGGCTCGGGGCCGGGACGGTCTCGGGTTTCCAGGCACCGAGGCAGCCGGTGCAGACGGATTCGATCACCGCACGGGCATGGGCCTGCCGGCGCGCCCAGAGCATCTCCCGGGCCACGCGCGCGGCCTCGGCGTCCGGTAGGGGGCGGATGCGGATGTAGAGCGGCTCCTGCGCGGCGACCGGAGCCGGCGTCACGGCGAGGAGCCCGAGCACGGCCATCGCGGGCTCGGCGGAGCGCCACCAGCGCCGCGGCGCCGACCATGCGGGTCCCGCCATGTCTCTCTCCCGCCCGGACCGAGCGCGATACGTCGCCCGTCAGGGTAAACCGCCTCTTAACGGACCGCCGCCGCCGCGCGGAACTTCACACGGCCATGCCGGTAGAACCAGAGGGGGCCGAGCGGGAGATGGCTTGATGCCTCAGATGTTCGACTGGATCTTCTTCGCGATCATGCTGCCGTTCCCGGCCTACCTGATCTGGGACTTCATGCGGCACCGGTAGGCCGGCCCGCGTCGCTCACCGGCCGGGCGAGGCCGCCCCACGACCGAACGGCATGGGCCGCGCTGACTCACCGACCGGCTCCGTCGCCTGCTCGTCCCGGCGCCGGTCCTGTGCGCGCCCGAGCCAGAGGCTGTTCACGAGCCACGCCACCGAGAGCGGGATCGCGGCGCCCGCCACGCCGGCGCTGCCGAATCCGACGCCCTGGATGCCCGTGAACGACCATGCGCCGACTTGGTCGCCCAGGCGGTAGACCACCGTGTCGATGAAGCTCTTGGCCTTGTAGCGATCCTCCCGCGGGACGACGGTGAACAGCACCTCGCGCACCGGTCGCGCGATGGCGAAGTTGCCGGCCCGGCGCAGGACTTGGAACGCGACGATCACGCCGATCGTGGGCCAGACGGCGAGCGCCGCGAAGCCGAGGATGCTGAAGGCTGGCAGGATCGCCAGCGTCAGGGCGACGCCGATGCGATTCACGATCCGGCCGGTGAGGAACAGCTGGATTCCCAGCGTCAGGACGTTCACCGCGAGGTCGACGCTGGCGAAGAAGGCGGTCTGCGCACCCCGGTCCGGGAAGCTCCGCTTCGCGATGCCCGCCTGCTCGAAATACAGGAAGGTCGAGGTCACCGAGAACAGGAGCAGGAACAGCGAGATGTTGAGCAGGTAGGGGGACGCGAAGGTTCGCGTGACGCCGGCGAGCACGCTGCCGCCGATCGTCCGATCCTGCCCGTCATCGGCGCTCCGGTCGCGGTCCGGCACCTCGTGCAGCTGCGTCGACAGGGCCGCGAGACCGCGCATGCAGAACACGGCGATCTCGAGGAGCACCACCGCGCAGAGCATAAGGCCCCAGGTCGGGACGTTCTTGGCGAGGATCGCGGTGGTCGCCGAGCCCGCGATGGCGCCGAGCGTCGCGCCGGCCGCGATGAAGCCGAACAGGCGCTTACCCTGGGCGTTCGAGAACACGTCGACGATCGTCGCCCAGAAGATCGAGACCACGAACAGGTTGAAGATCGACAGCCAGACGAAGAACACCCGGCCGATCCACACGCCCCACTCGGCGGGGGCGAGATAGAGCGTCAGCGCGAAGGCCAGGATGTTGGCCGCGAAGAACCGGTAGGTGATCGGCACGAACCGCGCCCGCGGCATCCGCTTCACCAGGTAGGCGAAGGGCAGGTTGAGGGCGAGCATGCCGACCAGGGTGGCGGTGAACAGCCAGGGCAGGTTTTCGATGCCGCCGGCGACGCCCATCTGATCCCGGATCGGGCGCAGGACGTAGTAGGCGGCCAGGATCGAGAAGATGTAGGCCCAGGACCACGCCAGCGCCCGACCCTCGCCGGGCTGAACGTCAATCAGGCGCGCGAGCGTGCCGCGGGCGGGTGCGGGTTCAGACATGGGCCGATCTCACCGGAATGGGCTTTCCCTCGGGCAAGCCTCCCTCACGGAGACTCGGTCCGACCCGTCGCCTCCGCAAGGCGTGGCGACGGATCGGATGACGCCCCTACTGCGCCAGTCCGAGTTTCTGGCGCATCTCCGACGCGGTCACGTCGTGACCGAAGCCCTGGGAGCCCATGGCGAACTTGTCGGCTTCCTTGAGCGGACCGACCACCACCGGATCGAAGCCGGCGTCGCGGACGAGGTCCTCGGCGACCTTCAGAGCCTCCGGGTCATCCCCGGCGATCGGGATCGCCATCCGTCCGCCCGCGCGACCCTTGCCGCCATCGGCGCCTTCCTTGGCGAAGACCTTGTAGTTGGCCGCATTGAAGGCGCGCACGAGTTTGGCGCCGGGAAAGTACTTGGCCGAGGTGGCGCCGATCCCACTGGCCTGGACCTCGTCGTAGAGCGCGCCGTCGCGCTTCTGCGTGGCGTTGCCGGCGTCGAGGACGACCTTGCCGTTGAGAGCCGGGCCGATCTCCTTCGCGAGATCCGGATAGGCCTTGTAGGGGACGGCGATGAACACGGCATCGCCGAACTTGATCGCCTCATCGGGCTTGCCGGCCTTGGCCTTCGGTCCCAGCTCCGAGACCATCGCCGCCAGCTGCTCCGGGTGGCGGGAGGCGAACATCACCTCGTGGCCGTCCTTGACCCAGAGCGTCCCGATCGTACCGCCGATATTTCCGGCCCCGATGACGCCGATCCGGATCTTTTTCGGGCTGTCCTGGGCCAGCGCGGGCATGGCCGCGGCGACGGCGAGTCCGGCCGCGAGGGCGAGCGCCGCGCGGCGCGAGGTGAGATCAGACCGCATCGATGAACATCTCCATCTGCTTGCGCTGTGCCGCATCCGGGAGCTTGCCCCGCGCGGCGCCGAGGTTGTCCTCGACATAGGCGGCCTTCGCCATGCCGGGGATCGGGCAGGTCACGGCCGGATTGCCGAGCACGTATTTCAGGAAGACCTGCGGCCAGCTCGCGCAGCCGAGGTCCTTGGCGAAAGCCGGCAGTTCCTTGCCCTGGATCGCCTTGAACAGGCGGTCGCGGCCGAACGGCACGTTGGTCATCACCGCCACGCCGCGGTCCGCGGCGAGCGGGATCACGCGCTCGGCGGCGGCACGGTTGTCGATGGCGTAGTTCACCTGGATGAAGTCGAGCGTCTCGCGCTTCATGATGGCTTCGAGCGCGTCGAGCTGGTTGTCGCGCCAGACCGTGACGCCGACATAGCGGATGCGTTTGCGATCCTTCAGATCCCGCAGAATCGCCAGATTCTCGGTCACGTCGATCAGATTGTGGACCGCCACGAGATCGAGTGTATCGACCTTCATCCGCTTGAGCGACCGCTCGAACTCCGCCAGCGTCGCATCGCGGCCGGTCGTGTCGACCTTGCTGGCGAGGAAGACTTTTTGGCGCAGGCCGGGCTCCGCCAGGATCAATCCGAGGACGTCCTCGGCGGTCCCGTAGCTCGGGGCCGTGTCGATCACCGAGCCGCCGAGGGCGACGAAGGTCTTCACCGCTTCCTTCAGCGGCGCCACCGCGTCGGGCGTCGGCTCGACCTCGTAGCGTCGGGACGTGCCGATCCCGATGGCCGGAAGCATCTCGCCGGTGGAGGGGATCGGGCGGCGGATCAGCGGCTCCGCCGCGGTGGCGAGTCGCCCTGCGAGCGGGGCGAGGGCCGCTGCGGCGATGACGGCGCGACGGGATACGGGCATGGCCGGCCTCGGACGAAATCACGACCCATCGGAAGATAGGGCGGCTTCGGCCTGTGTGCATTCATAATTCTCACGCTTGCGTGAGCACGACGCAACGGCCGGCCGCGGGCAGAAGGCTAATCCTCCTCGGGCGGATCCTCGAACTCCGCACCCTCGGTGTCGGGGGCGATGCGGAACCGATATTCGTCGATCGTCAGAAACGCCCGGTGGGCCGCCTGCGGGTCGATCCCGTCGCGGACCACGAGGGTCTGGAAGTCGATGAAGAGGCGGGCGATGCGCGCCTCTTCCGACAAGGCGGCCAGGGCGGACGAGCTGGCGCCGGCGCGCATCATGTAGCGCTTCGCCTCGCCCGCCGTGTCGGGTGCGGGCAGGACGACGACCTGCCCGGCGGTTTCCGGCTTCAGCTCTGCCCAACGCAGGGGCGTCCAGGCGATGATGGCGTCGATCTGCTTCATCGAAAGCTCCGGCAGGAGGATGGGATCCGCCTACCGGGCGCGATCGGGAACGTCGAGGCTCTCGCCATTCCCGATCAGGGCGCGCGCTCCAGCTGGCCGCGGATCTCACCCTTCGGGTTCGCGGCGGTGTGAAGGTTGAAGTAGATGCGGCCCGCAGCGAGATGGGCGGCCTTCGCGTCGTCGAGGATCGCCTCGCCGGAGAAGGGACTGCTCGCCGCCGTCACCGGAACCAGCACGCCGGCATTCTCACCGGCCTTGGCCGGACCATGGAAATGGGCGGCCGTGACCGGGCCGGTGAGACCGCTGTATCGTCCCGACCAGCTGAGGCGCTTGGCGGCAGGATCGAAGGTCGCGGTGATCTCGCCCGTGCCGGCACCTGTGGTCGCCGGGACCTCGCTGCTGCCGGTGAGGGCCGCGCGATAGGTGGCGTCGTTGCCCGCCGCGATGGCCGGGCCGGCGAGGAGCGGCACGCCCAGCACGAGAAGGGCGGCGAGGCTGGTGTTCCAACGATGGTTCGTGCGCGCTGTCATCGAACGCTCCGCGATGTGACGGGCCTTCAGGCGGCCCGTGTGTCAACCTAGCGGGCTTCGACGGACCGCACATGGCCGCCGCATCGGCGACGGTCGACTTCCGGTGACAGCCGGGCTGTCCCGTCCGCGATCGGCGGGACATGGATCGAGCCCGATCCGGACGCGCGCTTTGCGCACCCAAAACCGTTGACAGCGAGCGTCCGCTCTTCCTATACCGCGGCCACTGCACGCATCGTCCTCGCGGACGGTCGTGCCGCGTGGCGGGGTAGCTCAGCTGGTTAGAGCAGAGGAATCATAATCCTTGTGTCGGGGGTTCAAATCCCTCCCTCGCTACCATCTAACTTCTTGATTTTACTCGTTTGACCCAAACCGCCATCCGGCGGGTTTGACGTTTCTGGCCTCTGGGTTTGACGGCCGCCCGCGCTTCGGCGCGCAAACTCGGCGTCCAGCGAAGCCACCAGCGCTCGCATCTTCGGCGCCAAATCCGCACCCTTCGCATAGTGCCGGGCCATCTCGATCGTGCGCTGTCCCAGCGCGTCGGCGATGGCTCTCTCGTCGTGCCCGATCTCGCGTAGCACGACGGCCAGGGTGTGCCGCAGCCCATAGAGCGTGAGGCCTGGCTGCACCCTCCCCGCCTTCTCCAGCTTCAATCGAATCGGCCGCCACGACGCGCGGAATCCGCTGAGCGTCCAGGGTTTGCCCTCGGAGTTCGCGCACAGGGTCGGCGCCGTGTGCTCCGGCGCGGCGGCCAGGATCATCGTGAGCGGTAGCGGTGCGGGCCAGAACACTGGCTCGCCTGTCTTGGCGCGACTCGTCGACAGCTCACCATCGCGAAAGGCCTCCCGCGGTAGGCGGAGCGCCTCCTTCGGTCCGAGGCCGGTGAACATCATCAAGGCGACCGGAGTGAGGATGTGCGGCGGCGCGGCGGCCAGCACAGCTTCGCGCTCGGCATCCGACCAAGGGCGGTTGGCGTCGGGCTCACCCTTCTTCTTGCGCAGATCCTTGATGCCGGTGGCCGTGTTCGCCGGCAGGTGGCCGCGCTCCGACCCCCAGGCGAACATCAGCGACAGCACCGCCTTCACGTAGTTGCCGAATCGACGCCCCTTCCGCTCGGCCGCGCGGTCCCTGACCTTCACCACGAACGGGCGCGTGAACCGCTCAAGGTCTGTGCCGTCGATGTCCTTCAGATAGTCGAGGACCTTCTGGTAATCGGCGCGCGTCTGCGGGGCCAAGTCGGTGAAGGCCGCATGCGCGCGGTAGGCGACGATCAGGCTGCCGAGCGTGCCGGCCTTGGGCGCAGCGGCGGTCTCGGCGCTCTTCCCGATCCGCGCCACCTCCGCGAAGAACGCAGCGGATCCAAGCGGCGCCTTCTTCAGGTCGATCTTCTCGCCGGTCGTCCGGTGGTAGCACCGCATGGCGCCGTGCCGGTCCGCGAAGATCTTGAACCCCTTCACTCGGATGCGCGTCACCCGAGCCTCGCCAGGATATCCTCGTCGCTCTCCTGGTTCGCCTCGCGTTCCGGCAGCGCCTCGAAGAATAGATCGACTTGCGCGCGATCCCAAAGCACGCGCGTGCCAACCTGCTTCGGCCGAGGCATCAGCCTCTCTCGTACCATCTCGTCGAAGGTGGTCACGGAGACGCCGACGTAGCGGGCGGCCTCCAACCGCGAGATGCCCTTGGGTGCGAACGGAAGTGCGGGGCGCTCCGGCCGTTCGGATGTGCGGACGCTACGCGGCACTTCCCCCTCCCAAGTACGGCAACAGCGGTGTCAGCTCGCGCTTCTCGTGTGCGAGCCGCATCTCCTCGCGGACGGCCTCTCCGAAGGTGACGCTCGCGCCGGGCGGCACCGTGTTGGCGAGGAATTCGTCCTCGAACACCACTATGCCGACCTCGACTGCCTCCAGCTTCGCCTTGATGACCAAGGCGAGCGCCCGCCAGCGCGACCGGCAGGCCTGCTCCCATGCGGTCTCGGCCGCCGAGGCGGATCGATCGCGGCCGGTTTCGGTCTTCGTGAACTCGGCGTCTTTCGGATCTGGCATCGCGAGCCGGAACAGGATCCGCCGGCCGCGCATGGTGAAGTGGATCGCGGCCTGCGTGTCGCTCTCCATGTGGGCGAACTCGCTGGCGCCGTAGCGCCGAACGGTGGTCCGGATCTCGGAGATGCTGCGGTCCATCGGGACCGACGTGTCGGCGGCGTAGCGGCGGCTCATCAGAAAATGCCCTCCTGACGCGTCGCCCCGCATTTCGGGCAGCGATAGCGTTGCTCCGCGGTTTCCAAACGTCTGCCGGGCCGCACGATCAGATTGCCTTGGGGGCGCCAGTCGTGTCGGCACCAGTTCTGACGGAAGGCGCGGGCGGCTCCGGCGATCATCTCGATCAGCTTCGATAGCGGTCTCACGCTGCCCTCCCGCTCGTCGCCTCGGTCGGCCGCTCGCCGCGCTCGGCCAGAGCCTCGAGGTCCGGGATCATCTCGGCCCGGATCTCGCGCCGCTCGTAGCTCCAGCCAGGCAGCAGCTCGTGGATGTAGCGTCCGGCCCTGCCGTTGATCCGGTGGAAACCGGGCAGGTTCGCCCAGCTCTCCCACCATTCGCCGCGGCGCGGGCGCGCGAGGTCGACGTGCGCGGTGCTCTTCGCGCCCATGGTCGACGGGTCGGCGATGGCCGCGCGCAGGGCTTGCGCCGCCTCACCCGCGCGGCGGCGCTCGTCGTCGGTCGGCGGCGGGAGGGGCTTCGGGGCGCGCTTCGTCATGCCGCCCCCGCGATGTCGAGCGCGTCCGCCGGCGGGTTGCCGACGAACAGTTGGACAGGCGGATGTTCGACGCCCAGCACGCCGAGGTAGATCGGCGCGCCGGCCACGATGAGTGCGATTTCCTCCGGCGTCGGCAGCCAGGCCGAGACCATCCGGTTCACGCCCGGGCTGTGCGGCTCGTCGCGGATCGGCAGGCCGCCGCAGATGCCGTCCTTCGCCGGGTCCCAGCCCCGCGGCGCTCCGAGGTTGCGGGTCGCGCCCGCCACGCGTCCGATATGCATCACTCTGCTCCGGGATGTGCGGGCACATGGCCGCCGCTGAAGCCCCCGCCGCCCGGCAGCTTCACGGGATCAGGCACCGCGGCCTCGCGCCCGAGGTCCGTCAGCCCCAGCCGCATCGGCCCGCGCGGCTCGACGTGGCCGGTCGTCATCAGCCGCAGCCACGTGTCGGCGAGGAACTGGAGCCGGACGCCGCCGGCCACGACCAAGCCGTGCCGGTCGATCGCGCCCTCGCCTCCGCGGTGGTGGAGGTGCTGGAGGGCTTGCTTCTGGGCGGGGGTCACGAGCGCGCCTCCCCACCGAACAGATCCCCCTTCGCGCCCTCGGCATCGGCTTCTGCCCGGAGCTTGCGCGCGATCGCCTCCATGAGTGCGGTCTGCCGGTCGGCGAGAGCCTGCGTCATGCGCTTGACCTCGACCCAGCGCGGGTAGGCGCGCCGCCGCTGGGCAAGCTCACGCTCGGCGCAGGCGGCGAGGTCGGCGGCGGTGAAGGTCTCGCGCGTGATGGTGCTGGACTCGGCCATGGGGCTACTCCGCGAGCGTGAGAGTGGCGGCGACGATGCGCACGGCCCGACGCGCTGCTACGCTCTCGACCTGCGACCGAGAGGACCGAGCGTGTTCAAGGGCATCGTGCGTGAGGGCGAGTTGCGGCGCTGGGCGCCATGGGCCGGCATGGTGCTGCTGATACTGCTGGCGGCGGCTCTTGAAACCAGCATGGAAGGAGTTTGCTGGGACAAAGATACTGCCCGCGCCGCAAAGATCGATGAAGCCGCCGGCTGTTTCGAATTCTGGTTCAATCGATATCAGACGCTGATTGGTGCACTCGTAACCCTGGTAGCGGCTGGCATTGCGTGGATTGGTCTTAAACGTCAGCTTGAACGAGCCGATGAGCAGATCGATGTCGCGAGACGTCAGGGGCTGATTGCATTGCTGCCCGCGCTCGATCAAAGAGCTGAAAACGCCACCAGGGTATACTCGCTGGCGGCTGCCTTGGGAATGAATGCAATTAGAACCAAAGAGGCTGCCAGAACTACCCTTCAATACGCCTTCGCTCTGAGACAAAATTTTGAGAGCAATACCAATCTTGCGGCCGATATTTATGTTTATCGACACCAGGTCGAAAGGTATCGAGTCGAAATCTCGGCCTTCTCCGAGCGAATTGAGCAGTTTACAATAGAATGGCACAGAGGCCTGTTTGGTCCGGATGGCCGCTATCACTGCGAAAAAATCTGGGCGAGCCTGACCGGTGTTCTGGACACTCATCAAGACGCAATGAACAAGCTTTCCGACACAGGATCCGCCCTGCCAAGATCCGATCTTGAGTTCATGGCTGCACTTGATGCTGCAGCAAAGATTGATCAAAGGGGATTTATATTGTCCGATTTGGGATTTGATATTCCGCTGCGAGGCCTTGAGCACACAGTCGTGGAGATTGAGCGCGAACGAGATCGCTGTCGCGATGCCAGCCGCATTTGAGCGGAGATGCATTGTCCTACTCCGCGGCGAATAAGGACACGGAGACCGCGTCTACGAGCGTGCGGGTACAGTAGGGGCAGCGGAGGGCGGTCATTCAGGCAGCCTCATCCGAGCCGCTGATCGGCCGGACCTGGAAGCACGTCGCCGTGCTCGCCTCGGCCTCGCAGATCAGGGAGCCGTAGCCGAGGAGCGTCTCTACCTTCTCGCCCCGGCGAACAGCCCGGACGGTCAACTCCAGCAGGGTGCCGTCCGTGAACCGGACCGCGAAAAGGCCGCCGCGGCCCTCGTACCGAGCGCGGCGGCGTTCGTTGATCGTCTCGCGGTGGACGACGCGGCGCTGGGACGACGAGTAGCCGGACCATTCGCCTTCGAGGACGTAGCGAGCCATCTCAGGCGGCCTCTTCGCGCTGGCGGGCCGCGGTGCCCGCGCGGTGCCCGGCCTGCCACTTCGCCAGCCGTGCGGGATCCGCCTGGATCTCCGCGTTGAGGCACTTCCCCGTGCCCTTCTCGCCGTCGCTGAAGCCACGGCCGAAGTCCGGGTCGCGCTCGTCGCCCTCGGACGGCGGAGGCTGGACGACGGTCGCCGTACCGTCCTCGACGAGGGGCTGATCGCCTTCGGCCGGCGTGTCCCGCTCCGGCGCGTCGAGCAACGGGCTCTGCACGGGTCGGAAGCCCGGCGCCGGCTCGCCCCGGCCGCGCAGATCGTAGAGGGCGTCGTCCCGCCGGAACAGCTCGGCGAGGTCGGTCGACATCGGGAGGCGCTTGGCGAGACGACGCAGCACCGTCTTGCGCGCCATCTCCTCCCACCAGTCCACCCACGGCCCCTTGGTGGCGGCGCGGCTGACCTTGCGGACCTTCTCGATGTCGGCGAACGACATCACCTCGCGGTAGATCCCGCCATCCTTGGTCTCGGCGATGGCGTAGGCGCAGCGCACCTTGCCGCGGTCGCCGTCGAAGATCGGGCGGTGCTCGATCCTCTCTTCATCACCGAGCGCGTATTCGAACTCGTCACCCTCGAAGACGACGTGCGCCCGGATGCTCTTCAATTCGCCCGAGTTGCGGATCTTCTTGAGGATGCCGCCGATCATCGGCATCCACTGGACCTTGTTGTTGAAGATCACGAGCGCGCCTTCACGCTTGTCCGGCAGGAGGCCATCCTGCGCCGACCGCATGCACGCCTCGAACAGCGATTGCCGGTCCGCCGTGAGGAGGCTCGGGTCGCTGGTGACAGCGGTGATCGCGACCCGGATGAATTGCTCCGGCCGAATGTGCGAGGGTAGCGCGGCAGCTACCTGCCCCTCCATGCGCTGGAGGTCGCCGCGGAAGCTCTTCGCCTGCTGCTGCCGCTCCTCGGCGACGGTCAGCCGTTGTCCCTGTGCCATGGTCGTCTCCGATGTCAGAAGGCGGCGCCGAACCACGCCGGCAGGTGGTCGAGGTCGATCTCCTCGAGGGGCTGGTGGTCGACCCACGGGCCGTCGCCATGCGCCCGGCGCGCCGCCGTGAAGTTATCCAGTGCGCGGCGCACGGATTCCTCGCCGACGCCGACCAGAGCGCTCCCGGGGGACATGACGCCGCCCCAGGTGAGCGGGGCACCGGTGGAGGCCCAGAACACGAAGACGAGGGCGTAGTCCTCGGCGGCGGCGACCCGGGCGAGCCACGCGGGGTCGTGATCGCCGTAGACCTGGCCAGCCGAGACGAAGGCGGCGAGGCGGGCGCGGGCCTGGAGGTAGGCCGCGGCCTGGGTCGGATAGCTCCACTGAGCCAAAGCCCGACGGCAGGACGCTACGAAGGGCATGCCGTCCTTCGGGCGGGTCGACTTGAGGTCGACCACGGCGCGAGGCTTGAGATAGTCGAACCGGGCTTTGCGGCGCACTGGCTCGCCGCCGATCTCGTCCGTCCAGAACAGCGAGACCTCGGCCGCCCCGCCCTCGAATGAGCCGACGAGATGCGGGTTGTCGAGCACCGCGCACCCGGCGGCGGTAATCCGGTCGTAATCGGCGGCCTTCAGCACCGCACGGCTGGCGTCGGCAGCCTCCCGCAGCAGGTGGTCGAGCATCCGCGGCGGTTCGACCCCGTCGGCGAGGCAGCGCTCGCGGATCAGTTCGACGCTGGCGGCCTTCGTCTTGCCGGGCTTCACGTCCCGGTCCTTCAGCCACGCGCCGAGATGATCGGCGGTGACGAGGAGGTCGTCGCCCTCGGGGTAGCGTTCGAAGCGGTCGAGGAAGGCGGGCGGGCCCTCTAGGACGAACTTGTGCACCGCCCGGCCGACGAGGCGGGCCGGGGTGTCGTCGTCCTCGGCGGGCCGGTGCGGGTTGAGGGCCGATCCGTACCAGTAGGCGGCCGGCTCGGTGGCGAGTTGCTTCAGGTCGGTCGAGCCGAGGGCCGGATCCGCATGGTAGGCGGCCTCGTCCAGTCCGAAGTGGATCCCGTCGGGAATCTTGCAGACGGTGACGAGGTGGGCTGGGGTGACTGCGTCCACGGGGCGCTCCTCAGAAGGGGATGTCGTCGGGGAAGCGGCGGGCGCGGCTGCCCGGCACCGGGCCGGGCGAAACCTCGGACGGCTCGCCGAAGGTGAGGCGCTCGAACTCGACGAGGCGGATGGCCTCGACGGCCTCCAGCACGACGAAGGCCTGCCCAGGGTTCTGGCGCGCGAGGCGCTCGGCCTCGTGGATCGCGCTGAGCTTCGTCTCGTGCCGGTAGTGGGTCGGCCCGGAGCCGTGGACGAGCCAGTAGGGTTCGAGGTGCAACGCCATCGTCACGCCTCCGCGGGCACGGCCTGCCCGGCGACGCCGAGCCCGGCGTTGATGGCGGCGGCGAGCATCTCGGCCCGCTCGCGGTCGAGGCTCGGGGAGCCGGCCGGGAGCAGCAGCGCGAACACCGTCCCGTCGGCGTCGGCGAGGCCGCGCAGGGTGCTCTCGCAGGCGCGGACCGGCGCCCGGATGCCGAGGAAGGTCGCTCGCTGGGCGAGCGTGACGGCGCGGGGCTCGCGCATCTCGAAGGGAAGCACGGAGCGGGTCATCACGGTCTCGGTGTGAGTGAAGGGAGGGAGGGTCACAGGCGTCTCCCGGCAGCCCGGAGCCGCGTGCGCGCGTCGGCGAGCACGGTGACGTCGTCGCGCCCGTCGAGGTCGACGCGAGTCTCGGCGGTGAAGAGGGCGATGCCGGCGGCCATGCTGGCGGCCGTGGCCTTCTCCAGCGCCTCCTCCAGGATGAGCTCGACGACCGCGCGGGGCTGGTCGAGGCCGGTCCGGGCGAGGAGGACCTGCAACTCGCCGACCTGGCCCTCGAGGGTGCGCAGGATCGCGTAGAGGTCGGCGCTGTTGCGCTCGGCCATCCCGTGGGCCGCAACGTGCCGCGGGAGCGCGTGGGCGATCTCGCTGTAGGTCGGCAGGCCGAGCAGAGCGGCCCGCTCGTCCACCGCCGCGATGAAGACCTCCTGGTTGAAGGTCAGAGGCTGGGTCGCGCTCAACGGACGCCTCCATCCTGCAGGTTGCTGACGAGGGCGCGGTCCGCACGGAAGACGGCGAGCTGCTCGCGCATGTCGGCGATCCAGGCGCTGTCCTCGCCCCCGCAGCGCCCGAACGAGCCGAGGTGGCCGTGGTCGAAGGCGCACAGGAAGCTAGCGACGGCGTCGGCGAGCGCCGCGCCGCTCGGGAAGGCGACGGGCTCCAGCGCGTCGAGGCTCTCGGCCGGCAGGGCGTGCCGGTGCGCTTCACGGAAAGCGTTCATGCTGCCTCGCGGAGTTGATCGGCCTCGAAGTCCGCGATGGCGGCCAGCTCGTCGGCGGCCTCCAGCGCGAGGGAATCGGCGTGGTCCTGGGCGGCGAAACAGGCCGCGGCCCAGCAGTCGAAGTCGTCGCCGAGGAGGCCGTAGGGGCTGTGCGCCGCGTAGCCGACGGAGGAGCCGGTGATCCGGTAGCCGACAGGGAGGTCGAGGCGCGCCATGATCAGGCCGCCTCTGGAACGAGGGCGAGCGAGCGCGGAGTGACCGCGTCACCGGCCACCAGCCGCGCCTCGACGTAGAGGTCGGCAGCTCGCAAAAGATGCTCCCGCGCCCTGTCGACAGTCTGCGGAGCCGTTAGCGGTGCGGGCGTCTCCGGCGCGTCGAAGAACGACGCGATCGGTGCGCCTGT
The DNA here is from genome assembly GCF_040545035.1 of Methylobacterium sp. 1973. Lineage (NCBI taxonomy): Bacteria > Pseudomonadati > Pseudomonadota > Alphaproteobacteria > Hyphomicrobiales > Methylobacteriaceae > Methylobacterium > Methylobacterium sp. 1973. The sequence goes on along the minus strand of NZ_JBEPLA010000006.1, from coordinate 39,573 downwards.
CAGCTTGGCGATGATGCTCAGCGCGATCGCGCTGATGCGGTTCGTGCCCTTCTCGTACTTCTGGAGCTGGGCGGCCGAGACGCCGATCTCGGCGGCGACGGTGCGCTGGGTGAGACGAGCCCGGATCCGGGCGGCGCAGATGCGCGCACCAATCCGGACGTCGACGTCGGTGGCGGGTTGGCCGGACATGTCAGCGCCCCCAGCCGAGGGACATGCCGACAGCCGGCACGCCGAACGCGAGAAGGACCGAGCTGACAAAAATCAGCGTGAGGACGAGATCTGCGGGGGCATCGAGCATCTGCGGCTCCATCGGCTCGGTGAGCGGCGATGGCTGATACTACGCATCGTGCGTAACGCTTGTCAACGCATAATGCGTAGCCACGGGCGGTGCGTCCTTCCGCTCTGCGCAGAATGCGTTGTCCACAGCCGTGCACAGCCCAACCCACGGCAGGGTCGCAACGATTCCAGCAATAGCGGATTGCGCGCGACGATGTTCTTCTTTCGTTCTAGCGTTCGATCCAGGCTATGACGGCCGAAACAGACGACAGGATCAGCAATGGCCCACGCGCAGTATCACGCTGTACAGCCGTTCGTGAGAGGCGGTCGCGGAGCAATATCGGCCGGACCTATCCGGCAGTGTCCAAGTCCTGAGGCTGCTAAGCGCTTGGCTGAACGCCTCGTCGAGGAGAAGAAGGCAATCGGTGCGCTCGCCTACTCTCGACCTGGCGCCAGCAGTGCCGACGAATTTGCCGAGCCGACGTTTCTAGCTCGGATCGGCGAAGTCCCCGAAACTGATGATTTCTAGCGCGGCTTGATCCAGGCGACCTTGGCAGACCAGTTGATCTCCTCAACCTCGATAGGCGGCAATCCGCCTGTCGAGACGAGGAGGTAGGGGCCGCCGTCGCGTCCGCGAAACACCTTCTTCACGTAGACCTCTTCCTCTGAGATCCACACAACGCAGAGCTGCCCAATCCACTCGTCGGGCAGTCCGCGAACTCGCTGATCATAGTAGATCAGCCAATCATCTTCGGCGAGGCCGGGCATCGAGTCGCCTCGCACGCGGGCAGCTACTGTATCTGGCGACGATCCCGGGGGGCGCGGTGCCCTGTCATATCCGCCCTGTGGCTCGCCGTTGAAGACGATGCGCGCTCCTGCGCCTACGTCACCGACAATCGGCACGGTGTCATCCTTGGGCGCATCCAGCCGGGGCCCGCCCTCTAAGATCCATTCCCAGCGTGTCTTGTAGGCATTCGCGTATCGCTTTGCCGTCTCTCGGCTGGGATTACGATCGCCGTTCTCGTGGCCGAGATACGTCGGTACCGCCCATCCGAATGCTCGCGCCGCCTCAGTGGCCGTGTTGAAGCCAGCCTTCTTGCGTAGGTACTGCAGGCGCTCGGCGATCGAATCCATGACCGCCGCTTCGCACAATGCATTACGCATTGTGCGTTGACATGCGCTACGCATCAGGCGTAGCGTGCTCGTCGCCATGGAATCCGTCGCCGAAATCATCGCTGCACTCGGGGGGCCTACCGCCTTCGGTGTGATCTGCGGGTTCTCCAAGAACCCAGGCGCGCGCGGCAGCGATATGCGCCAGCGCTGCTCTATCCCGGTCGTCTACTGGCCACGGATCGTCGAGGCGGCCCAAGCGAAGGGCATCTCGATCGACAACGATGTGCTGGTGCGAGCTCATCTCCAGCGCGAGCGCGGTACCGCCCCCGTCGAGGGAGCGGCCGCGTGAGGGGCGCTCAGCGCAGCCACCAGAGCACGGCGATCGCGACGGCTTCCATCAGGCTTACGAGCGCCAGCACGCCAGAACCGATCAGAATGAGGTGCGCATCCTCGCTGCGTCCACACTGCACAAGCCTAACCCGCTGCGCCAAGTTTTCGTGCGCCGTTTCAAGCCGATTGATCACGTTTTCCAGGTCGCACACGCGGTCCTCAAGGGCCTGGATTTGTTCTTCAGAATTCATCGGCTGCCCTGGGGAGAGTGAGGCGGCGCTCTCGACGGCGCACTTGTCCTACCGGTGCTGCATACCCAGTACCCGTCGAGTCTCCTGTAGCAGAACCTCGTGCCGGACCGCGGCAGGTCCATGGTTCGGTGTGCTCCTGCTCTCCTGTGCAATCAGCTCTTGGAACCGTGGTCGCTTCACTGCTCGTGGCCCAACCGATTTCAAAAGGGCAGTCATCACCGCGCGCGTTGCTTCCATGCGGTGGTTGGCTTCCGAGACCTCCAGTGCTGCGCGGACTTTCAGCTCTTGGAAGGCCTCCCGCAGATCCTCCAACTCTCTGCGGAGTTCGGCCTCTTCGGTCGCGGTCATCCCTCTCCCCTGTAGCTGTGTCTCGCGGCACCTCCTGAGGTCGAACGCGCGCGATGTCCACGGTGTAGCGCGCATAGCGTCTGTCGCGCTCGTTGCTGCGTCGCTGCTGGGCGCCTGCGAGGCCGACGAGGTCGCTGCGCGCGCCACGCTGAAGGATCTCGGCTTTCACGGCATCGCCCTGTCGCGGGCGCCGCTGACCGGCCGACCCTGCGCGTGGGGCGAGCCTTTCGCCGTACGGTACCGGGCCGTGACCGAGGACGGGCGGATCGTCGCCGGCACGCTGTGCAGCGTCGACGAGGCGACCGAGGACGCGCGGCTGCTCCCCGATGTGGAGGGCCGGCGCTGATGCTCGCGGCACTGATGTTCCTCCTCAAGCTGATGTCGGTGGTGTCGCTCGGCACGCTCGTCGGCGCCCTGCTCGGCTTCCGGCCGATCATCGCGGCGATCACCGTGCTGCCGGCGCTCGTCGTCGGCTGCCGCGCCCTGGCGGTGCTGTGATGAGCGCCGCCCCTCGCCTTTCGCCGCGTGTCCCCGCCGTCGCCAGCGTCGGGGCCTCAGCCTCGGTGGCGGTCTCCTGCCTGGAGCCCACCGTGACCGACGCTTCCGACCTCTCCCGCCCGGCCTGGGCCGTCCGCGTCGCTGCCGACGACGCACTCGCCCTCGCGGCGCGCACGGATCACCTCGCGCACCTGTGCCGCGAGGACGCCGGCCAGAACCTCAACAGCCTTGCCGACGCCACGCGCCGCCATGCCGAGGAACTGGATCGGGCTGCTGCGTTCGTCGCGCGCTGCGAGCGGATTCCTGGGCTCATCGCGATGGTCGAGGCGATGGAACGCGGCACGCTGTTCGTGCCGGTCGAGCCGGTCTCCGCCGGTCGTTCGCCCCTGCCGGCGGATGTTGTCGTTGTCGGCCAGGACAACGCCGCCTCGCTTCGCGAACGCGTGGGCCGTGGCTTGGCGCGTCTGAAGAGGCGCGCCTGACATGTCGTTGTGCGTGCACATCGCCCGATCGTCCATCGTCCTCGCGAAGAATAACGCGGGCGTCGGATCAGTGTCGCTAACGGCGAATGCTGGCCTGTGCATGATTTTCCCCCATCGCAGCGGTCGCAGGCTCACGCCTCCCGCCAGCGAGCGACCCGGCCGAGACCATCGCAAACTCGGACCCTCGGCCGGGTCGTCCCTTCTCCTGCGCGTCCGTCCATGCCGCCAAGCCAGCGGTCGCGCTGTGTGTCGTGCGTACTCCGTCAACCTCCCGCATTCGCTGCGCTCCTCTGCGACATCCGCAAGATGTCGCGAAGGAATGGGCCAGTGTGGACAAAGACTGACCGGAACCGAGCAATGCTGACCGCATCCCAAGCTCGGGACGAGACCTTGCCGAAGCTTTCGGCGCTCGTCCGCCTCGCCCAGTCGAGCATGGGCTCGAAGATGGCCGCCTATGAAGCGGTTGGACGCCGGATCGGCGCCTCGGGTTCCTGGGTCCGCAAGTTCATCGGGCGCCAGGACACCGGCCTCGACGGGCACGTCCTGCACAACATCCGGACCGCCTACGAGCGGCTCTGCTCGAACATCGAGGCCGCGGCCGACGCCGCAGAAGCCACCAACGCTCTGCTCCGGGAGGATCTCCATGCGGCTCTTCGCGCCGATCGTCCGGCTGCTGCGCGCACGCCTGGAGGAGCGCCGGCTGCGGGCGCAGCTCCGCGCCGTCCAGGACACCCGTCCGCACCCGCACTGGTCGGGCCGGATGCTGCACCGCGTCTGCCGAGCCTGCGGGGTTCGGCGGACCTGACGGACCTGCCGCTGTGGCGGGCCGCGAACGAGGAGGAGTGAACATGTCGGACGGATCGCAGGTCTACGCGAAAGCATCGCCGAGCACTCTCGCGAGCGTGACGAAGGACCTGGGGGACACGCGCTCCCGGATGGATGACGCCGCCACGGCCATCGAGGCGCTGGCTGACAAGCTGAGCGGTGCGGTCCCGGCGGGCGCCGATACCAGCAGCCTCAACGCCTCCGCCCAGCCGGCCGGGTCGGTGGCGGTGCTTGCTGCGCTCGTCGGCGGCCTCGCGACGCCCGCCATGCGGATCGAGCTGGCCGTCTCGCGCATCCAGTCCGCCATCGGCTGATCCGCCAACTCCGGGCGGCGCTGTCGCCCGGCTCACCCTGAGGAGCCGTCCATGGGCCAGTACACGAAGAAGCCGGTCACGATCGAAGCCTTCCGCTGGACCGGCGGACCGGATCCGCAGGAAGATCCGGAGTGGGCCTGCGCAGCCATCGCGGCCGGCACCATTCAGTTCGTCGAGGCCGGCTTGATGTCGGTCCACACGACGGAAGGCGTGATGAATGCGTCGCCGGGCGACTGGATCATCCGCGGTGTCGAGGGCGAGATCTACCCCTGCCGGGACTCGGTGTTCCAGGCGACCTACATGCCGGCGAGCCGGCCGGCCGATGCCACCGGCAAGCCGGCGATCACCCGCGCCGAGGCCGATGCCAGCCTGTCGGCCGCCCCGGCGCCGCGGGTCACCGTCGAGAGCATGGAGGCCAAGGTCGCGAGCGCGGAGTACTTCCGCTCGAAGACGCTCACGATCTGCATCCTGACGCTGGCGAACGGCTTCACCATCGTCGGGAAGTCGGCATGCGCCTCGCCTGAGAACTACAACCAGGCGCTCGGCGAGCGGTACGCCTACGACGACGCGTTCCGGCAGATCTGGGCCTTCGAGGGCTACCTGCTGCGCGAGCGGCTGGCGGCGGCCTGACCATGTCCGACGGCGCCTTCGTCACCACCCTGCCGACGCACTTCGCGAGCCTGCGCGAGGGCGTGGAGCAGCACGTCCCCGAGACGGCCGTGAACGCGGTGATCCGGAAGTGCCTCCTGGCCCTTCTCGGCTGGGCGAAGGGTCTCGCGCTGGCCCTGGTGGCGATGACGCCAGCGCCCGCCCAGCAGCAATTCCACGCGCCGCTCCGCAACCGCTCGCCCGTCGTCGAGGAGCCCCGCGTGCCCCGTCACGCCGGCCGCGACCCGCGCCTGCCGGGCAACCGCCCGCACCCGTGAACGAGAACCGCCCGGCCTGCGCGAACAGACCGGGCGGACGATGAAATCCCCTACGATGGGTTGAGCTATGAAGGCCACAAGATCTTCCCCCGATCAAGTCTCGGCCGCTGATGGCGTCGCCGCAGATGAACTTCGACAGTTCATTGAGCGGATCGAACGGCTTGAGGAGGAGAAGGCCGGCATCCTCGGCGACATCAAAGAGGTGTTCGCCGAAGCCAAGGGCCGCGGCTTCGACACGAAAGCCATGCGGACCATCCTCCGCATCCGCAAGCAGGATCACTCCGAGCGCCAGGAGCAGGAGGCGATCCTCGAGCTCTACATGCAGGCGCTCGGCATGCTGGCAGACACGCCGCTCGGCCGCGCCGCGGTGAGCCGGGAGTTCGCCGAGTCCCGGATCACGATCACCGGCCCCGGCATCGAGCCGGTCGAGACCACTGGTGCCGGCCTCGCCCGCGCGTCGGCATCGCTCGGCGTCCAGGCGCATGCGCAGCGCAACCGCCGCGGCAACTCCGCTGCCCGACAGATCGACCTCGAAGACGCCATCGCGGCGAGCCGGTGATCGCCATGCGCCGCCCGCCCGCCTCCCATGGCCCCGTGTTCGCGCCGCCCGGCCGCCGCGTGGTCGATTCCGTGACCGTGCTCCTACCGGTCCCGCCCTCAGTGAACCGGATCTACCGGCACACGAAGGAGCGCGGCCCGGTGAAGTCGGACGCCTACCGGTCCTGGATCGACGGCGCCGGCTGGCGCCTCCAGGCGCAGCGACCCGGCCGAGTACCCGGCCCGTACGTCCTCCTGCTGGCCGTGCCGACCACGTCCCGCATGGATCTCGACAACTCGGTGAAGGCGATCTCCGACCTGCTGCAGCGGCACGGCGTCATCGACAACGACCGGAACGCGGTCCGCGCCCTGCTCGAGTGGCATGCCGAACACGACGAGGTCGCCGCCACGGTGCGTGGTCTCTCGGATGGCGCCGCTCTGGAGCCGATCGCCCCTGTACGCCCTCCGCTGGAGGCGGTGGCATGACATGGCACCTCCCCATCCTCGCGGGCCGCGCGCTCTCCGGCGCCATCTCCCTCGTCGTGCGCGGCAGCGCCGATTCCTCGCGCCTCCGGAGGTCCGCCCCGTGAGCCACCGCGAGAACAAGGCTCACGCGCTCTCGGAGCGCGGGAACGACCTCTACGAGACGCCGGCGGTCGCCGTGCGGGCTCTGATCGGGACCGAATGGCTGCCACAACGGATCTGGGAGCCAGCCTGCGGGCCTGGCGCCATCGTGCGCGAGCTGTACGCGGCCGGGCACGACGTGCTCGCCACCGATCTCGTCGACTATGGCTGGAAGGGGCAGGTCTCGGGCGTCGACTTCCTGAAGGTGCCGGAGGCCCCGGAGGGCATCGACTGCATCGTCACGAACCCGCCCTACAAGGACGCTCGCGCCTTCGTGGAGCAGGCCGTGCGGCTCTGCCCGCGCGTGATGATGCTGCTGCGGTTCTCGTTCTACGAGAGCATCTCACGCGGCTCCATCCTCGACACCGGCACGCTGGCCCGGGTGCATTGCTTCCGCAAGCGCCTGCCGATGATGCACCGCGACGGCTGGGAGGGCCCGAAGGCGTCCTCGAACATGGCCTTCGCGTGGTTCGTTTGGGACCTCTCCCACCGCGGCCCGACGCAGCTCAGCCGCATGTCCTGGGAGGACTTCACCGACGAGGCCGGCGCCGATCCTCTCCTCATGGCCGCGGAGTAGGCGATGGCGATCCGTTCAGAAGCCCTCCGCGCGCTCGTGGCGGCCGGAGCCTCGGCCGAGATGCTGCTCGCGGTGATCGAGGCGGACGAGAAGGCCGTGGCTGCCGAGGTCGACGCGAAGACCGAGAAGCGCCGAGCCCAGACCGCCGCCCGGGTGCGCCGGCACCGTGAAACGCACCGTAACGCTGGTAACGGCGGTAATGCGTTACCCCCCGTCCCCTCCCCGGATGGTCCGCCCCCTCCTCCTGCACCTCCACCCCCACCCCTTAACCCCTCCCCGACCCCCGGTTCCGATCCTGACGGATCGGCCGACGTTGTCGGGCAAGCTGGCGCAGGCGCGGCTGAGCAGGCGCGGGCCTTCCGTCGGGATCTGCTGACCCGGGGCGCCGCACTGATCTGCGCCAACACCGGCCGGTCCCAACGCTCCGCCCTGGCCCTGATCGGCCATTGGCTGGCCATCGCCCAGGACGAGGCGGTGGTGGTGCTCGGCCTGATCGAGGAGGCCGACGGCCGCGAGCTGGCAGACTTCTCGAGCTGGGTCGACCGGCGCCTCCATGCCCGCCGCGAAGCGATGGGCCGCCGCCCGGACCGCGGCCGCCCCGCCCAGCCAGCGCCTACCGGCCTCGCCGCCCGCCTCATCCGTCAGCACGCCGCATCCCAGCTGGGAGCCTACGATGTCGAACCGCCTGCCATCGACGCGAACGACCCCGACGCCGGCCCGGGTCAAGGAGAGGATCTCGGCACTCCATGGCAGGCTGGAGGCGCATCCCGTCCTTCCGACCCGCTACTCCGTGCGGCGGGACAGGGCGGCCACGACAGCCGAGCGTCGAGTGCTCTCCGACGTCGCCGCGCGGCTTAACGCCGAGCTGACCGCGCCCTCGGATCCCCGCCACGTCGACACGGTCGTGACCCGGGTCCTCCTCGGATTCGAGCAGGGGCGCGGGCGTGGAGACGACGAGAACGAGGTGCTGATCGCGGAGTACGTGTCGGCGCTGAAGGCCCTCCCGCTGGCCGCGATTCACGCCGCGGCCGAGCGCTTCCGGTCCGGCGAGACGCTGCGGCCGTGGGTGAAGCGCTGGCGGCCCTCCCCGGCCGAGTTCGCCGACGAGGCGCGCGAGGGCCTGATCCCGCTCCGGACGCAGCTCCTGCACATCCGGCGCGTGCTCGACGCCGAGATCTACGACGTACCGACGCCGGAGCAGCGCGCGGAGGTGGCGAAGGCGGCAGAGGCGCACCTGCAGCGCATGCGGCAGGCCGAGCCCGCGCGGCACCGCGCCGAGACGCCGGCCGAGATCGCCCGGGCGCAGCGGGCGAAGCTGGACGAGGACCTCGCCCGGCTCCGCGCGACCGGCCACGGTCCGGACATCGGCCGGCTGATGGCGCGTCTCGACCAGCGCCAGGGCGTGTCGGGGGGCGCACGGTGAGCCGCCGCCCCGATCTGTGGAAGGCCGAGCTGCGCGACCGCGAGGCCGCGCGGAAGGCGGCCGAGGCTCAGCGGGAGCCGCCGGGCGAGCACACCTGCGCGGAATGTGGCGTGTTCGGTGCCTCGTTCGGGTTCGGATGCTTCCGGAATCGCTCTGACGGTCTGTGGTCGTGTGCTGATCGCCATTGCCTCGCAGTGGTCGAGGCGCGAGCGGCGGTGCCTCCGATGCCGGCCGCGCACACGCGGGCCGACCCGCCAGCGGCTGACCTGTTCAGCCGCTCGGCTGCGTGAGGAGACCGCGTACCCGGTGCTGATGGCGAACCCGCCGAGGATCGAAGGCCCTGACCCGCCGGCCATGACGTGTGCGGATGTCGAGCGGTGGCTGGTGGCGGCGTTCATGGCGTTCACCGGCGCGGGCATCTTCAGCGTCCGGACGAACCGGCTTCAGCCGAACGACCCGGAGGAAATGCGGGCGACCTTCGACTGGATCGTGTTCTCCGCCGAGATCCTGGGCACGAACAGCAATGAGCGGATCGCGCTGCTCACCTGGGCACGGGCGAAGGCGCGGCGTCGGATCAAGCGGCACCGGCGGCTTCGGCTGCTGAAGGACGTGCCCGGCGGATCGATCACCGACCATTGCCGCGAGTTCGGGATCTGGCGTCGGACCTTCGACCGGCGGCGGAAGAGGGCCTGCGAGCGGCTGGCGGAGGCCTGGAACGCGCGCGGCTCCCAATAGCCGCGCCACGTGGTCAGGCATTGAGATCGACGAGGCTGCCGGGTGGAAGCGGAGCCTGCGAGGTCTGGCCGTTGTCCGACGCCTTGGCCTGGGCGAGCTGGGCTTGGGCCTTGTCCACCAGCTTCTGGTCGCAGGCGACACAGCTCGGACTGTGGTTGCGCCTATCCTGGTCCACGATACCGTTGGCGTTGGCGAGTTCCTGCTGCGCTACCGCGACTTTGGCCTGCGTCTTGGCCGCTTGCTGGGCCGACAGGGCTGGGTCAGCAGTCTGCGGCCGCCCAAAGGGTTTGGTCGGCAGCGTGTAGGCCCCGCCCGAGGCGGCTGCGCCGATGCTGATCGACATCAGTTCGTATCCAAGCCTGCGGCTCGGATGGGATGGTGAGGGCGAGGTATTGAGATCCCGCTAACTGCCGATGCCTGGAACGTGCCTGATCGAGGACCGCCGGATGGACGCAGGCATAGATCACGCTTGCGTGTGTCCAAAAACGGGACGCAGATCAGGTGTCACGGATCGACGGAAGGTCGACCGCCGCAAGGGGCACCACCGTGGCAGCGTCCAGGACCAAGGCCATCACCCTCGCCGGCTCGCCGGCTACCCACACCCACGTGCCCGCGGCCAAGCCGGAGCGGCGCCGGGATCCGCGCGGCGACCGGTACGACCACGCCGGCGCCTTCGACCCGCGCACCGACCTGTCGAAGCCGGTCCGGGGCAAGCGCGGCCCGATCCAGACGGCGGCCGTGGCGGTTGACGATCCGTGGACCCCGGGCGGTCGTAGCCTCGCCGCGGTCAACCGCCGGGTCGACGTGCTGGAGATGGAGCGCTCGCACGGACGCCTCACCGTCTCGCAGTACGAGGTCGGGCGCCAGGTCCAGGCCATCTTCGAGCGCGCCTCCGGCGCCCGGCTCGGCTCCATGGACTTCGGCGTCCGCGGATCGAAGGACATGACCATCGCGCACGAGCTGTCGGTCATCTACGCGATCGACGACGCCCGGCTGGTGGCGAAACTCAAGGACAAGGTCGTCCGCGCCGTCGGCGTGCCCGGGGCGCGATTCCTCCACGAGGTGCTCACCGGCCGGCAGACGTTCGCGCAGTTCGCCGAGGCCCGCGGCAAGGGCGGCGACCGCGGCACGGCCTACATCGCCGAGCACTTCCGGATCCTGATGGAGAACCTCGATGAGGACTTCGCGGCCGAGGGCGTTGCAAACGTGCAGGAGCGCTTCTTCCAGGGCCAGAAGACCGGCGAGCAGACCGACGCGCGCGGCCGGGCCGTCCCGGAGGGCCACGGCCAGTACTGGGGCGCCGAGGAGGCACGCTATGCCCCGCAGGCCAAGCCGGAGGTCCAGCGCGCCGTCGCCGGCCGCGGGCGGGTGCGGGACATCGTGGCGGCGCGGTGCCGGGTCGGCGAGACAGCCTGACTTCGCTGTGCCAGCATGGGCGCTCGCATGGAGTGCGCCCGTGACTGTTGACCCGAAGCTGGCGATCGAAGTCGCCAAGGTCGTTGCCAAAGAAGTCTACGGCGACGCTTTCGCGCCAGCTGCGCGGGAAATTGGTACCGCACTTGGTGACCTCGCCCGAACGATGAGAGTCGCCGGGCTCGATTTCGGAGCCATCACACGTGAGCGTGTGGAGCGGCTCTTTGAGCGCGCCTTGTCAAAGGTGCCCCCTCAAAGACGGATTGCTCCTCAATCTGACATTCTTGGTCCCATCCTTGAGGGTGTCCGCTATCGAGAAGAAGGCACTCCGATCGAAGAAGCATTTCGTCGCCTGTTAAGCAGGGCAACCGACGTTGAACGTGTTGGGGAGGCTCACCCATCATTCCCCGGGATAATAAATCGGATCTCGCCCGACGAAGCCCATATGCTCGTAAAGCTTTCAGAAGAACCATTTATATTGGAGGGCAACATGATCGAGGGCGTTGTCCGTCGCATCTGTCTTGACGAAGGGCAACTTATCAAAGAGGTCCAGTATCTGGAGAACATGCTTTTATACATCAATAATCTTCAGAGTTGTGGCCTTATTAATGTCGCACAAGGTGCAATTCCGGCGGAACGACAGGCTGAGCTTTTCCGTACAGACCGCTGGGACGGGCGCATGTGCCTTGGCGTATCCTTAACGCCGCTTGGCGATGGTTTCGTCGGAGCCTGTTTGCGAGATTGCTGATCGGCACCTCGGTTGGGTAGCGCATTCGACAGTGACACCGGCCGGCCGATGGACGAGCATAGGCGCGTCGAAACGGAGGCGTGCAGATGGCGTGGATCCAGGTTACGTGGCGCAACAACAATAGAACTGTATACATAAATACAGACAATGTGTTTCGCATTGACGATTGGGAGGGCAATGCCCGCCTCAGGATCATTGCCACATCCTCCGATACGGACGAGCGGCACTCGCCAGACTCGATCATTCTTGTTGAGTCGGTGGCCGAGGTGCTGAAGCTCATGGAGCAAGCAGGCGAGAAGGTGGTCCGTCGTACATCCGCTTGACCCGTCGGGCGAAACCCGGCATTCCGTTCAAGTCGCGAGACGCACGCCCGGGGCTGAGAAGCCGCCGGGCGTTTGCATGTCTGGCCCCTGCCTCGGTAGCTCAGTTGGTAGAGCGGCAGATTGAAGATCTGCGCGTCGCTGGTTCGATCCCAGCTTGAGGCACCAGCTTCCTCGAACCCGCTCAACAGCTTAGGCGTTGCTTCCGCAGACGCGTGCGGTGTTCCGTGCCATGATCGGTTCCCGATGAGCGCCCACGCTATCGTCACGGCGATTGAGGAGGAGAGCCTCGCGCTCTGCCGCCTTCGCGCGACCGGGCGCCAGGACGTCGACCTCGCCGCCCGCGATCATCACTGCCGGCGCATCCGGTCGCTGATCCGCCAGCTCCGGCCCCTCATCGGCACCGTTGAGAAGCGCACCTTCGGCACCGCCGGGCGGAGCGAGAAGGGCAAGCCGTTCACGGTGGCCCGGCGGCGTCGAGCGGCCTGATTTGAAGGCCATTTCCAAGGTCTCCTGAGATCTTGGAAATATCGGCCGTTTAGACGCCAAAACATAAGCAAAATCAGAGGTTTGCAGGTGGTTTCGGGCTCACGTCGTGTGGGCCGCCAGCGGGCCCGGTATAAAATCCAGACCGACACGAAGGCAGCCAGCGCCGTTCGGGCGCTCGGCTACCTGCGGGTCTCGACGGAAGAGCAGGCCGCGACCGGCCACGGGCTTGAGGCGCAGGAGAAGGCGGTCCGCTCCTTCGCCGAGAGCCAGGGCTACGAGCTGATCGAGGTCCTCACCGACCCGGGTGTCTCGGGTGCGACCCGGCCCGCCGACCGCCCCGCCTTCGGGCAGGCGTTGGAGCTCGCCGCGGCTAAGGCCTTCGACGTGCTGCTGGTGGCGAAGATCGACCGGCTGTCTCGCGACATCCGCCACGCGATGACGACGGTCTCGGACCTGGCGGAGCAGCACGAGGTCGCCTTCCGGTCGGTCACGGAATCGGTGATCGACACGTCGAACCCGATGGGCCGGACATTCTTCGCGATCTTCGCCGGCATGGCGGAGAACGAGCGGTTCGTGATCCGTGACCGGACCGCCGGCGGCCGGGTGGCCAAGGCCGGCAAGGGCGGCTTCGCCGGGGGCCAAGCGCCATACGGCTACACGAAGGATCTGGAGGGCGGCCTGCGGGTCGTTCCCGAGCAGGCTCGCATCGTGCGCCGGATCTACCAGGAGCGTCGCCGCAAGCGGACGCTCCAGGCCATCGCCGACGGCTTGAACGCCGAGGGCATCCCGGCGCCGAAGGGCGGTCGCTGGGCCGTCTCCACGGTCGCGTACGTGACCGACAACCCGAAATACCGCGGCGCGATCGAGTACCTGTTCCGCTGGAACGGGACCGAGACGCACGTCCTGCAGCCGGGCGCCCACGCCGCGATCATCGGCTGACGAAAGATCCACATGGTCATCTCGAAGCTTCACACCTCCCTTCAGGAGGCGCGCATCGCTGCGCTCATCGGCCGGGACGCGCTGTCCGGCGTCGCCGCGCTCCACATGGCGAACATCGTGGCGGCCTGGAACGCGATCGCGCCGAAGCGGATCGCCGCCACGCGCGAGGTGCCGGGCGCCACTATGGTGCTGCACCCGACCAAGGGCTGGCGCCGGATCTCGCACAAGCGCCTCGGCATCGCGTGACCGGCCGCCCGGACTACACCTCGGCCGAGGCCGAGCGGGACCTGCGCCAGATGCAGCGTCTCCAGCGTGATCCCGCGGCCCAGGCCTACGGTGATCATCTGCGTCGGAAGGGCACCCTTCCCGCAGCCACTCCAACCCCGGTGCTGTCGCCTTACGACGAGGTGGCGGCCGGCGAGTTCGAGGTGCGCCGCGCGCTCGCGATGAGGTTCGCGAGCTGATGGGCCGCCTCCTGCTCCGGCTGCTGTTCGGCCGCCGGCCGGCGCCGTCCGCGCCGATCGTCCACCGCGGCGAGCGCGAGATGTGCGCCGGCCCCGATCTCGGTGCGCCGGCCGGCCCGATCGCGAAGCTGTCCTACGACGAGGCGCTCCGGTGCTTCGGCGTCCACCAGGGACGATGACGATGCCCCGCCTCTGCGCCGCGATCCTGTTGGCTGGCATCGCCGCGGCGGCGCTGCGCCCGCGCCGGCCGGCCTCCTTCGTGCTGGTCCGGCCAGCCGTGCCCGATGACGTGCGCGTCATGGCCGAGCGCCTGACGCTCCTCTTCGGCGACATGCCGTCCCGGGCGAAGCACTGATGCGCGGCGTCGTGGGCCCCCGGCACGGCGCCGGCATCCTCCTGGTCCTGGCGCTCGGCTGGGGCTGGGTGTGGGTGTTCGATCGCCCCGCGCAGGCTGCGACGGTCGGCTACCGCATCGAGGTCCGTGCCTGCCGTGGATCGGACTGCCGCCTGCTCCCGGTCTCCGGCCGGCGATGGATCGGCCGGTTCGCCTGCGAGGGCCACGCCTCCACCATCGAGCAATTCGGCGAGGCCCCGCGCGGCCGCACGCTGTCGGCGCGCTGCGTAGCGGTTGAAGGGATGGCAGGAGCCTGATGGCGAGTTTCCACGATCCCATCTTCGCCGAGCTGATGCGTCAGCAGGCCAATGCGCAGGCCCGTACGCTCTGGGAGGCGCAGCAGAACTACAACGCTTCGGCCCATGCGGCAGACGCCTTCGCCTACGCGGCGGCCGCTCAGCAGCCGAAGCGCCCCGCTTCCCGCTTCGACGGGCCCGACGTGATCGACCTCGTGCAGGGTGCCGACGGCGCGTGGCGCGTGCCGGAGCACCTCGAGCACCGGATGCGCCAGCCCTGATGCTCGCCCGCCCTCGCCCGCCGGAGCGGCTGCTCGGCCAGGAAGGCGCCGTCGGCGCGGCGGCGGGCCAGACCGCGGCGCTGGTCGAGGCGGCCAACCGGCCCCCGATCGTGTGCGAGGCGGACATCGTCGGCGCCTGCGGCACCTGCGGGCGCCGGGTTTGATCCTGAATTGACGGATTCGCGACTGTGTCGACGCTCTCCGACGAGGTTAAAACCTTCATCGTTCAGCAGCTTGCGTGCTTCGACCCACCCTCCGTGGTGGTGAAGGCGGTCAAGGCCGAGTTTGCCGAGACGGTCTCGCCGCAGCAGGTCGAGGCGTACAATCCGGAGCGGCGCGCCGGGCAGGGCTTGAGCGAGCAGTACCGGGAGCTGTTCCAGGCGACCCGCGCGGCCTTCCTGGAGAACGCGGCGTCGATCGGCATCTCGCACCGTGTGACCCGGCTGCGCGCGCTGCAGCGCCTCGCCGAGCGTGCGGAGACGCAGGGGAACATCGCACTCGCGGCCCAGCTCCTGGCGCAGGCCGCGAAGGAGGTCGGTGGCGTCTTCACCAACAAGCGGGAGAACGAGCTGACCGGCAAGGACGGCGCCCCGCTGGTCGACGGCGGGATCACCGTCGCGTTCGTCAGGGCGGCGCCCGTCGATGCGGGTTGAGTTCCCGGAGAAGCTCGACTTCCTGTTCGAGCCGGCCCGCTACAAGGTCGCGTACGGCGGCCGCGGCGGGGCGAAATCCTGGGGGTTCGGCCGGGCGCTCGTGATCCTCGGGGCCCAGCGCAAGCTCCGCGTCCTGTGCGCCCGCGAGTTCCAGAACAGCATCGCGGAATCGGCGCACGCGCTCCTCGTGCAGCAGATCGACCTCCTCGGGCTGTCGCACCTCTACGACACGCAGGAGAAGCGGATCCTCGGGACCAACGGGACCGAGTTCATCTTCAAGGGCCTCCGGCACAACGTCGCCTCGGTGAAGTCGACCGAGGGCGTGGACGTCTGCTGGGTCGAGGAGGCGCGCACCGTCTCGAAGACGTCCTGGGACGTGCTCATCCCGACCATCCGCAAGGAAGGCTCGGAGATCTGGATCAGCTTCAACACGGAGTTGGAGGCGGACGAGACCTACCAGCGGTTCGTGAAGCACCCGCCGACCGGCTGCAAACCGGTCAAGATCGGTTGGGAGGACAATCCGTGGTTCCCCGCCGTGCTCCGGCAGGAGGCGTTGGACCTGAAGGCTCGCGACCCGGTCGCCTACGAGACGGTCTGGGGCGGCCACGTCAAGCAGGTCCTCGACGGCGCGATCTACACGCACGAGATCCTGGCTGCCGCGCGGGAGAAGCGGTTCACCAAGGTCTCGTTCGACCCGTCGAAGCGGGTGCACACGTTCTGGGACCTGGGCCGGGCGGATAAGACGAGCATCTGGTTCGCCCAGATCATCGGCTTCGAGTTCCGGCTGATCGACTTCTACGAGAATCGCGGCTTCGCGCTCCAGCACTACCTCGACGTGCTGGCGGCCCGGACCGCCGAGCAGGGCTACGTCTACGGCGAGCACTGGCTCCCGCACGACGCGCAGAACGAGCTCCTCGCCTCCGAGCGCACGATCGAGCAGCAGATGTGGGCCGCCGGCCACGAGGTGCGGATCACGCCGCGCCTGACCGTGGCGGCCGGCATCGACGCGGCGCGCCAGCTCTTCGCGCGGTGCTGGTTCGATGAGGAGCGGTGTGCGGACGGCCTGCAGTCGCTCCGGAACTACCGCTACGACGTCGATGAGAAGACGCAGGCCTTCTCGAAGAACCCGCTGCACGACGAGGCGAGCCACGCGGCCGACGCCTTCCGCTACTTCGCCGTCGCCATCGCCGAGCCCCGGCCGGACGATCCGCCGGTGAACACCCCGAACGACCGCTACGACCGGCGCCGTCGCCGCGAGCGCACCGAGACCACGTTAGGCACCGGATGGGCGGCATGACCGAGACCGACGCGCCGGCCGACGAGGCCGTCTCGCCCGAGGAGCAGGAGCAGCTCGACCGCGACGCCCTGTTCCGTAAGCTGCGGGCGTGGTTCCGCGCGGACCGGGACGCCTCGTCGACGTGGCGGGCGAACGCGCGCGAGGACTTCGACTTCGTGGCGGGCCACCAGTGGTCGGCCGCCGACGAGGCGGTGCTGAAGGAGCAGGGCCGGCCCCCGATCACGTTCAACCGCGTCCTGCCGGTCATCAAGGCCGTGGCGGGCTCCGAGGTCTCGACCCGCCAGGACATCCAGTACCTGCCGCGCGAGGTCGGCGATGCGGCGCTGAACGAGGTGCTCACCGAGGCGTCCCGCTACCTCGCGGACGAAGCCGACGCGGAGGACGAGGAGAGCGACGCCTTCGTGGACGCCGTGATCTGCGGCGTTGGCGTGATCGAGCAGCGGCTGGACTACGAGATCAACCCGGACGGCGCCTACGTCGAGGACCGGGTCAACCCGATCGAGATGTTCTGGGATCACACCGCGACGAAGCGCGGGCTGTCCGACGCGCGCCGCGTGTTCCGGGCGAAGACGATGGACCGGGCCGAGGCCGAGGGCCTGTTCCCGGATGCCGACGCGTCCGACCTCGATGCGGCCTGGGCCGAGGACCGCGACGGCGGCGAGCCGCACCAACAGCTCCAGCCCGGCGAGCATCGCATGGACCGCCGCGACGCGGCCGACGCCGGCACGGACCGCGTCACCATCGTCGAGGTGCAGTGGTGGGAGCGGAAGAAGGTCGCGATCGTCATCGACCCGCAGACCGGCGAGCCGATGGACATGGACCCCGCGCAGGCGAAGGTGCTGCTGCAGCGCGCCGCCGCGATGGGCATGCCGCCCGTGCAGGTGTTCCACCAGATGAAGCGCGTCTATCGGCGCGCGTTCCTCGGTGCGACCGTGCTGGAGGAGGGCCCGGCCCCGGCCGGTGACCGCTTCTCCTACGCCTTCCTCACGGGCGACCGGGACCAGAACAAGGGCACGTGGTTCGGGATCGTGCGCCCGATGCTCGACCCGCAGCGCTTCGCCAACAAGTGGCTGAGCCAGACCATGGACATGCTCAACCGGCAGTCCAAGGGCGGGCACTTCGCCGAGACCTCGGCGGTGAAGGACGTCCGGCAGTTCGAGGCGTCCGCGGCCAAGCCCGGCGCCACGACCTGGGTGAACCCGGGCGCGCTGCGCTCCGGCGCGATCAAGGAGAAGCCCCTGCCGGTCCTGCCCTCGGGACACTGGCAGATGATGGAGTTCGCGATCGGCTCCATCCGCGATTCCTCGGGCGTGAACCTGGAGCTGCTCGGCCAGCAGCAGAACGACCAGGCCGGGATCCTGGAGTACCACCGCAAGCAGGCGGCGATGAACATCCTCGCCACCGCGTTCAACGCGCTGCGGCGGGCACGGAAGCACATCGGCCGGGTGCGGCTCTACTTCATCCAGCGCTACCTCTCGGATGGCCGCCTCGTGCGGATCACCGGGCCGGCCGGCCAGAAGGTCATCCCGCTCCTGCGCGACCAGACCGCGGGTGACTTCGACGTGATCATCGACGAGGCGCCGTCCTCGCCGAACCAGCAGCAGGTCATGTGGCAGACCTTCGTGTCGGTGCTGCCGATCATCCGCGACATGATCACCCCGCAGGTGCTGCTCGAGGTCCTGCCCTACTCGCCGTTCCCCGACAGCTTCGTCGCGAAGATGCGCGAGCTGCTCGCCAGCCAGCAGAACGACCCGCAGGCGCAGCAGCAGAAGCAGATGGCCATGCAGCAGGCGCTCACGGCGATCGAGGAGACGGCGGCCGGCGCCGACCTGAAGCGCGCGCAAGCCGAGCATCAGCGCTCGCTCAGCACGTACGACAAGGTCGACACGGTCGGGCGCACCCTGGAGATCGCGCACGGCCACCAGCAGGTGACGCAGGGCGCGGCTCCCTCGCCCGAACAGCACCGTCACGCCGCTCCGGCCCCGACGCCCCTCCCCGTGGACCGGGCGCCGTTCGCGATGCTGCCGCCGCCGGCCAGCGCGCCGCCGCAGCCGGGCCCGTCGGCCTACCCGGGCCAGATCGGCCTCTGATCTGCAGGCTCAGCGATGAAGCTCGTCCAGCTCCGGATCTACTCCGGCGATCCCGAGACGCCCGGCGAGGCGGTCTACATCGCCCCGGACAACGTCGGCATGGTCGAGGTCGGGATGGCCGATCCGCCGGCCGCGCAGGTCTGGCTCAAGGTCGGCACCCCGATGCTGCTGGTCGAGGGCTCGGCCGAGACCGTGACCGCCCGGGTGAACACTGGCTTCCAGCCTCAGCCTGCCCATGAGGGCGGCACGGCCCGGGTGTTCGGCAATCCGAAGATGTCCCCGGCGGTCGACTATGCCGAGCTGCTCGATGAGATCGAGCGCTTCGGCGACCACGGCGAGAGCGGCCAGCTCCGCATCCTCGTGAGCCTGCTCCGGGACGCCGTCTTCCACATCCTGACGCGCCTCGGCCCCCCGCGCGCCTGACCCCTTCCGCTCGCCGGCGGCGCACGCCGGCTTTCGTACCCTTCACGTCACGAGGACATCATGGACGACAACGACTTCGCCTCCACGGACAACGCCGAGGGCTTCACCCCCGAGGAACGGGCCGCCTTCGACGCGTACGAGCGCGGCGAGGATGCGCCGTCCAGCGCCGCCGCGGCGCCGGCTCCCGAGGTCGCTCCGGCCGGTGGTGATGTTGCCGCCCCGGGCGCCGCTGCTGCCCCCGCCGCCGAGGTCCCTGGTTCCGAGATCGATCCCGAGTCTCAGGCGCGCGACGAGAAGGGCAAGTTCGTCCCGCACGGCGCATTCCACGAGGAGCGCGAGCGCCGGAAGGCCGTCGAGAAGGAGCTGAACGACCTCCGCGAGAAGTACGCGCGCGGCGACGAGCGTCTGCGCGTCATCACCGAGGCGATGCAGGCCCGCCAGCAGCCCGCCGCGGCCCAGCCCGAGACCCCGGCCGCCCCGCCCAGCCCGGACGAGGATATCTTCGGCTACGCCAAGCACCTCGAGAAGCAGATCGAGGACCTGCGGAACGGTGTGCAGCAGGAGACCGCCCGCCAGCGCCAGGAGCGCGAGGCCGGCGAGGTCGTGCGGGACTACCACACCGATCTGAACCGCTTCGCCCAGTCCGAGCCGACCTTCGCCGACGCCTTCCGACACGTCATGCAGAGCCGCGCGGCCGAGTATGCGGCCCTCGGCGTGCCGCAGGATCAGATCGCGCAGGCTTTGGCGAACGACGAGTTCCAGGTGGCCATGCAGGCGCGGCAGGCCGGCGTCTCGCCCGCCGAGCGCATCTTCCAGATCGCCAAGGCCCGCGGGTTCACCCCGAAGGCTGCCGAGCCCGCGCCCGCCCCCGCGCCGGCCGAGACCGCGGCCCAGAAGGTCGAGCGCGTCGCAGCAGGCCAGGCCGGCCCGGGCAAGTCGCTATCGGCCGCCGGTGGCGCGCCGGCCGGCGAGGTCACCTTCGAGATGCTGGCCGCGATGAGCGAGAAGGACTTCGAGGCCTTCGCGACCAAGAACCCGGAGAAGCTCGCCCGCCTAATGGGCGCTGAAACAGATATTTAGGGCAATCGACAGACAGACAATAATAATCACATCTTGCTGTCGTAGAAGAAGGCAATTGCCGCAATCAAGCTCAGAAACACAAATACAAAATATAGAAAACTGCCGTAGAGGCCCAATGTGTAGTTATTTTCCCACCAAAGTAATGCTCGTCGCACGTACTTGTACAACGGAAAGATAATTATTACTGCCACAAATGCGGCAGCAATTGACAATTTTAGATAATAATCACCAGTCTCGGTGTAATTACCAAGCTCATGCAGCACCACCAACGCGCCAATAAACATAGCTCCTGTCAACCAGTAAACTGACAGATCGTCCCAAACATTTCCAAGCCTCAATAGTGGCAACAGCGCGATGGCGGAGAACGCGAAAGCCAACATTGACGCGACGACAGTTCTAACAACGCCAGAACCGTAGTATATTCCGAAGAAAATAGATAGTAATAATACGAATACTATACATGCGCCATACAAGATTTGTGACAAATTTCGCTCAAGCTCATAGTGGGGCCTGTTTCTGTCAAGGGTTTCGGCCTTAACGGCATTTCGATGCCCGATAAATTTGGTGTAGGTAACCCATGCTGCCGCCAACAAGCCAGTAAGCACAGGATTATTGATTACCCATGGAAAATTATGCTGGAACCAATCATAAAGCATGTTCAAGATGTAGGCCTCCGAAAATCAGCCCCTCACCAATAGCCTGCAAATATTATAGAAAGTTAATACGAGGACAGCTTGAGCATCATTGCCTCCCTGGCGCTATGTCTTTATAGATAATAATGATAATTTTTATCATTCTGCTACTTGGCCTTGTGATCCTTGATCTGTCCTGCTTGACCCGACGGGCGAAACAACGCATATTGCCATTGTCGCGTGACGTGCGGGCCTGAGGCCCCGTCCCGCATCCCACCAGTTTCCGACCGGCCCGCGCGCCGAACTCTGCTGTTCCCAGCGGGGCGCTTTCGCGTGTCCAGTCGTCCGATTGGCCCCCGTCACAGGGCTCGCCCGGCCGCGTCACAGCCTTCGTCCGCGCCACGTCACGGCGCCCGTCCGATCACCGTCCCCAACGGTCACCTGGGGCCCGGCTTCCGTCCGCGCGGCGACGACACGGCCCGCACGCACCCCTCCCCCACGGAATCCAGCCCTTAGAGGCACCTCTCATGTCGTTCACGAATTTCGGCATCGGCGATCCGATGGCCCAGAAGCTGTGGAGCAAGAAGCTCGCAGTGGAGGCCAACAAGTCCATCGACATCGACCCGCTGGTCGGCACCTCCGATGGCTCCATCATCCAGGAGAAGACCGAGACCAAGAAGGGCAACGGCGACCAGGTCACCTTCGGCCTGCGCATGCAGCTCAAGGGCGACGGCTTCACCTCCGACGACGTCGCCGAGGGCAACGGCGAGCAGCTCGGCACCAACTCCGACAAGGTGACGATCGACGAGCTCGGCCACGTCGTCGGCGTGAAGTCGGACAACACCATCGACGCCCAGCGCGTGCCGTTCAACCTGCGTGAGCAGGCCCGCTCCGGCATCGCCGACTGGTTCCAGACCCGCCGCGCGAAGATCTTCTTCGCCCACGTCTGCGGCTACACCCCGGTCAACGCGCTGCCGGGCAAGAATGCCCGGAAGTACAACGGCAACAACCTCGTCACGGCCCCGTCCGCCGGTCGCATCCTGCGCCCGAATGGTCGCGCTGCGGACTCGGCCCTCGTCGCCGGCGACATCTTCACCCTCAGCCTGATCGACCAGGCGGTGGAGCTGGCGAAGACCGGTGGCGCCGCGGGCAAGGTGATGATCCGCCCCGTCGTGGTCGATGGCCAGAAGGTCTACGTGATGTACCTGCACTCCACGCAGGTCACCTCGCTGCGGACCAACACTGCCGCCGGCCAGTGGCTGGACATCCAGAAGGCGGCGATGGCCGGCATGCAGTCGAGCAAGAGCCCGATCTTCTCGGGCGCGCTCGGCATGTACAACGGCGTCGTGCTCCGCGAGGCGCAGGACGTCACGCAGGGCGTCTCGGACAACGGCAACGCCGCGGTGGCCAACACCCGCCGCGCCGTCCTCCTCGGCGCCCAGGCCGCGACCGTCGCCTACGGCAAGGCCGGCGGTGACGAGCGCTACCGCTGGAACGAGGAGCTGTACGACCACAAGCGGAACCTCGAGGTCTCCGCCTGGGCGATCTGGGGCCTGAAGAAGACGACGTTCAACGGCGACGACTTCGGCGTCATCACCGTCCCGACCTACGCCGCGCCCGCCGGCTAAGCCCCCGCCGATTCAGCCTGATGGCTGACCCGGGCCGGGGCCTCGCGCTCCGGCCCGCTCTCGTCTTCCCCGCCTTTCCCCGATCCGTCTGAACAGGAGGTCCTCGTGGCCACCAATGTCCCCCCCGCGTCACCGTCGGTGCGCGAGTATCGCCGGCAGGAGTCGCAGTACGTCCGCCTGACCGTCTCCTACCTGAATGGCGCCTTCGTCCTCCCGGCCTCGCTGCCGGCCGGCGCGCTGATCACCTCGCTCCTGGTGCTCGTCGAGACCGCGTTCTCGGCCGGCGCCACGATGGTGCTCGGCTCGGCCCCGGGCGGCAACGACCTCGCGGCCTCCGGCGACACCGCCGTGACCGCGGCGGGCGTGAAGCGCATCGACACGGCCACCCTCAAGGGCCGGCTCGCCGCCGATACGCCGATCTACGGCACGATCGCGGGCGCCCCGGCCGCGGGCGTGGCCACCATCGTGCTGCACTACGCCCCGAACAACGACGGCTGATGCACGCCGCGCTCTGGGTGCTGCATGCGGGCGCTCACGCGCTCGCCGACGCGCCCCTACCGGCCCCGGCCCCCGCGCCGGAGCCGGCCCCTCCTTCCCCGCCTGTCCGCCAGCCCGAGCCCGCGCCCGCCGCGCCTCGGAAGCCCGCGCGCCGACCGAAGGGCCGCCGATGATCCCGTCCCGGTTCGGGCGCCTCCTCGGCGCCGCCCTGCTGCTCGTGCCGTCGATGGCGCTCGGGCAGTCGATGATCCAGCAGCCGAACACCGGCGTGTCGGGCTCGAAAGCGGAGCCGCTGCCGAACGCACTGATCAAGCTCTACCAGAACGACGTCGGCCTGGATTCCCGGCTCTCGACGGTCGAGGGCACGCTGAACCGGGTGGTCGGCACGGTCGGGAGCTTCGGGAACGCGGCCTCGAAGAACGTCGGCGTGACGGTCGGCACCGTGGCCGATGGCGGCGCGCTCACGGCTGAGACGAACCGGGCGCTCGCCGCGGAGGGCGCCAACACCACCGCGATCACGGGCGAGGTCACTCGGGCCAAGGCGGCCGAGGCCGCGCTGCAGGCGGCGATCGGCGCCGCCACGAACGCCTATGCGGTGAACTACACCGCGCAGAGCCTGACCAGCGCCCAGCAGCTCCAGGCCCGCCAGAACATCGGCGCAGCGGCGTCCGGTGACACGCTCGTCCTCGGTACCGGCTCGACCGCGACCACGCCGTCGGCCGGCGACAACACCACCAAGGTGGCCACGACCGCCTTCTCGACCGGGGCGCTCGCGAGCTACGCCAGCACGGTCGCGTCGACCTACCTGACGCAGAGCGGGGCGGCCTCGACCTATGCGCCGCTCGCCTCGCCGGCCCTGACGGGCACGCCCACGGTCCCCACCGCCGCGGCCAGCACGAACAACACGCAGGCTGCGAGCACGGCTTACGCGGATCGGGCGGCGACCACCGCAGCGACCACCGCGGCCGCTGCGTCCGTGCCGAACGTGGCCATCTTCAGCGGCCTCACGATCAAGCCGGGGGCCAGCGCCGGATCGCAGATATCGGTCGTCGCCACATCTGCCGTCCTGCGGGGCGCGAGCGCCGGCCTGTCGGTCCAGAACGTCTCGGTCACGATCTCGACGGGCTTGAATGGCGCGGGCGGCCTCGACAAGGGGTCGACGGCGGCGAACACGTGGTATGCGCTGTTCATCATCGCGAAGCCGGATGGCACCAAGGCGGGCCTGTACTCGCTCTCGGCTACGGCGCCGACGCTCCCCTCTGGTTACGCCTACGCGTCTCGCGCGGGCTGGATCCGGACGGACGGTTCCGCCACCTTCGTCCCGATCGTCCAGAGCGGCCGGCAGGCGCGCTACAAGATCGACGGCGGCCACGTCTATCCCGTGGTCTCGGGCGCGAACGGCGATGTGGTCACACCGACCTGGGTGGCGGTCCCGATCTCCGGGTTCGCGCCCTCGACGGCTGTGGGCGGCCTGTTCGCGACCTACGCCACGTCCGGCAGCAGCAACGTCGCCACGCTCGCGCCCAACGCCTCCTACGGCAGCTACAACCAGGGCCAGTCCTCGGGGGCGCCCCCGCCGCCGATCAACAGCTCGAACGGGGTCAACAGTGCCAGCGGCTCCTCGGGGCAGCAGACGATGCACTTCGAGGGCACCAGCGTCTACGCGGCGATCCAGGCGAATGCCGCGGTCGTCTGCCTGGGCTGGGAGGACGGCCTATGACCAGCGGCCCCCTCTTCCCGGACTCCACCGCGCAGGTGAAGTCGGCCTTCGCGGCGACGGTCGACAACCCACTGATCCTCGCGGACGGCACCTCGACCGACGACGGCTCGCCCACCCTCGGGCGCATGGTCAACCAGATCATGGACGAGCTGGACCGGCCCGACTTGGAGGGCCCGATCCGCAACGCGATCCGCGGCGCGATCGG
The DNA here is from genome assembly GCF_040545035.1 of Methylobacterium sp. 1973. Classification (NCBI taxonomy): domain Bacteria; kingdom Pseudomonadati; phylum Pseudomonadota; class Alphaproteobacteria; order Hyphomicrobiales; family Methylobacteriaceae; genus Methylobacterium; species Methylobacterium sp. 1973. The sequence goes on along the minus strand of NZ_JBEPLA010000006.1, from coordinate 14,804 downwards.
CTTCTGGCAGCGGGAGCGGTTCGCGTTTAACGACGGCGTCCTGACCTTCCAGACCGTACCTGGGCAGGCCGGCTACGGCGGCGCGGACCTCGCCGGGCTGAACGTCATGCTGGCGATCGACAGCGCCATCGCGTTCGATGCGAGCGGCACCTCGTGGACTCTGCGCAGCGTGCCGATGTCCGACGTCGAGGGTGTGGGCGACCAGGCCGAGACCGGGCAGCCCTGCTACTTCGCCAAGTTCACCGAGGGCTACCGCCTCTTCCCGATCCCGGACGGCGTCTACACGGTCCGCTTCACCGGCCACGTCCGGCTCGGCGCGCCGGCGACCGACGCGGACACCAACGCCTGGGTCGACGAGGCCTATGACCTGATCGCCTCCTACGCGAAGCGCTACCTCGCGCTGCACCGCCTGAAGGACACCGCGCTGAAGGCCGCGATGGACGTCGCGGTCGGGGAGGCCTCGTCCTCCCTGAAGGGGCTCGCCACCACCATGGCCGGCACCGGCGTCGTGCGGGCCTACGACCTGTGAGCCGGATGGCCTTCGGCGCCTGGGCGCCCGACATCGCCTCGAACGATGCCGCGGCCGCCGCGGTGGCGCGCAACGTCTTCCCGCGCCCGGACGGCTACGGCCCGGTGCCGTCGCCGAACCCGGTCTCGCAGCCGCTGCCGAACGCCTGCCGCGGCTCGGTCTCAGTCCAGACGCCGAACGGGTCGTGGGTGTTCTTCGCCGGGACCACGAACAAGCTCTACCGGCTGAACCCCGCGACCAACGCCTGGGACGATGTCTCCGGGCCGTCGGCCTACCTCGTGCCGGAGGGCGACCACTGGTCGTTCGCGCTCTACGGCACGCGCCTGTTCGCCGTGCACCTCGGCGCGCCGCCGCAGGTGATCGACGTCGTCACGGGCGTCGCCTTCGCCGACCTCGTCGCCGCGGATCCGGCCAACCAGCCGCCGAAGGCCCGCTTCGTCGCGGTGGTGTCCGAGTTCCTGTTCCTGGGCGGCCTGCTGGCCGACCCGACCATGATCCAGTGGTCGGGCATCGGCGATCCGACCTACTGGACCCCGGGCGTGCACAGCTCGGACGTTCAGGTCCTGCCGGATGGCGGGCACGTCACCGGCCTCGTGGCGGTCGAGACGAGCGTCATCGTGTTCCAGGATCGCGCGATCCAGCAGATGACCTTCGCGCCGGGCACGGCCGTCATCTTCCAGCGCTCGAAGGTCGAGGACGACCGCGGCGCCGTGGCGCCCTGGGCCATCGTGAAGGTCGGGGGCAGCATCTTCTATCGCGACCGGGACGGAATCTACGCCTTCACGGCCGGCGCCTCGTCGCCGATCGGCAAGAATCGCGTGAACGCCTGGGTGCAGGCCCAGCAGGATCCGACCTACGCGCACACCGCCATCGCGGTGGCGGACCCGACCGGCAACCGCGTGCTGTTCGCGGTGAAGAGCCGGGAGGTGTCCGACCCGACGCTGCTCGACCTTTGCATCGTCTACGACTTCACGCAGGACCGGTGGACCCAGCTCGACCTCACACTCCGGCACTGGATGCGGGCCGAGACGGCGCCGATCAGCATCGACAGCATCGCCGAGGACATCGACGCCGGCACCGCGCCCTATGACTTCGCGGGCGGCCTCTCCCTGGATTCCGCGCTGTTCTCGGGCGGCATCCCGCTCGTCGGGGTCTGGGGCATCGACAACAAGCTCGCCCTGCTCGAGGGGCCGAGCATGGAGGCGGTGATCGGCACGGCCGACGCGCAACTCTCGCGCCCGCGCCGGACCTACGCGCGCGGCGTCCGGGTCGATACCGACGCGGACCGGTGGTTCGCCCGGGTCGGCACCCGGGAGAGCCTCGCGATCTCGGTCCCGGTGCGCTGGCGCGGGGAGAGCCCGCCGAACGCGCAGCGGTTCGCGCCCTGCCACGCCTCGGGCCGGTACCACCGCGTCGAGGTGCGGATCCCGGCCGGCGATCCCTGGACCTACGCGACGGGCGTCGAGCCCGATGGCGAGCCGGAGGGCTCACGGTGATCATCCCCGTCCGCGGCCGCGCGCTCACCGCGCAGAACCTCGACGCTCACGGCGACGCGGTGCGCGACCTCGCCACCGGCGGCACGAACGCGGGCGGCGACCTGATCCTGGCGGCGAGCGCCACCACCACCACCGTCCAGGATCCGCTCTGCACGGCCGACACCATGGTGATGTTGAGCCCGCGCAGCGCCACCGCGGCGGCGGCGCTGGCGTGGGTGCAGTCGACGGCCAAGGGCTCGTTCGTGCTCGGCCACGACAGCTCGGCCGCGACCGACCGCGCCTTTCATTACGAGCTTCGACGCCGGTGATCCTCACGCCCGTGCCCGCCGACCAGGTCGATGCGATCTGGCCGGTGGCGGAGCCATGGCTGGCGCGCGTCTGCGCCCGCCAGGAATCCGACCTGACGCTCGACGGCCTGCGGGCGATCTGCCGGGCCGGCCAGGGCCAGCTCGTGCTCATCGGCCCCGCGGGCGGCCCGCCGGTCGCGGCCGGCGTCACGCAGGTCCGCGAGCATGCCGACCAGACCCGGTCGTGTTGGATCCTCGCCGTCGGCGGGGGCGGCGCCCGGGCGTGGCGGCACACGCTGCGCCTGATCGAGGCCGGCGCCCGCCGCATCGGCTGCGCCACCGTCGAGTTCGCAGGCCGGTCCGGCTGGGCCGGGCTGCTGCCGGACTACGCGTCCCACACCCATTTCCGGAAGGCGCTCTGATGGGCTCGTCCACGCAGACCTCGACCGAGCAGCAGCACTCGGTCACGCAGCCGTGGGCGCCCGCGGTCCCCGGCCTCCAGCAGGCCGTGACCGATGCGACCTCGCTCTATTCGAAGGGCATCGGCACCGGCGTCTGGTCGGGCCCGCGCGTCGCTCAGCTCGGCGACGATGCCCTGACCGGCCTCCAGTCGATCCGCGACCAAGCCGCGGCCGACAACGCGGGTGCGCTCGGGACGAGCTACCTGCAGGGCGTGCTCGGCGCGAATGGCAGCGTCTCATACAACGGCCCCTCGCTGAACGCCGACGGGCTGTCGTCCGGCACGATGGGCGCGCTCTCGAACCTGTCCGGCGTGAAGGGCGTGGACCTGTCCGGGCTGAAGAGCCTCTCGACCAGCCTCGCGGATCCGAACAGCGGCGTGAACCGCACCGCCTCCGACTTCATGTCGGGGGCTCGGGACATCACCACGATCCCGCAGCTCGACCAGCTCTTCGCGAAGTCGCAGGCGCCCTCCTCGGCCGAGACGAACCTGTCGGGGATCGCGGCCGGCGACAGCCTCGACCCGACCAAGAACGCGATCTTCCAGAACTTGGTGAAGACCTCGTCCGACAACGCGCTCCAGGCCCAGAAGGAGGCCTTCGCGGCGTCCGGCCGGTACGGCTCGGGCGCGTTCGCCGGGGCGGCCACCAAGGCGGTGAACGACACGCAGAGCCAGCTCTACGCCTCGCAGTACAACACCGAGGCGCAGCGCCAGCTCGCGGCCAACTCGCAGATCGACGCCGCGCGGCAGGCCGCCTCGCAACTCGGCCTCGGGATCACGAGCGCCAAGAGCGGCGTCGAGAGCACGAACAACCAGCAGCGCCTCGCCGGTGCCGGTGTCGCGCAGGCGCAGACGGCCCAGCAGGCGGGGGTGCTCGGGCAGATCCTGGGCGGCGATCAGTTCAACTCGAACCTCGACTATCAGAAGGCGGTCCAGGCGCTCGGCACGTACCGGCAGGGCACCTCGGACGCGATGTCGAACGAGCAGAACCGGGTCTCGACCGCGCTCCAGAGCCAGGGCCAGGGCCTCCAGGCCGCGGGCATGCTGCCGAGCCTCGACGCGCTTCGGTACACGCCCGCGCAGCAGCAGCTCGCCGTCGGCTCCGTCCTCCAGGGCCAGGACCAGTCGAACATCGACGCCGCGATGCAGGCCTACCAGGAGCAGCAGGACATGCCCTGGTCGAACCTCAACCGCTACGCCGGCCTCATGGGCGGCATGGCGGGCCTGGGCGGCACGACGGATTCGACTGGCCGCACGCAGACCCGGACGAGCCAGAGCTTGGGCTCGACGCTCATCGGCGGCCTCAGCAGCGGCCTGGGGCTCCTCGGGATGACGGGCGCCTTCGGGCCGGTCGGCGCCGCCGCCGGCGGGATCGGCGGGATGAGCGGCGCGAGCAGCGCGGGCGGGTATCTGACGCCGTACCTACGCAGCGCCGCCTCTTCGATCTTCGGGAGGTAGGTCATGGCCTTCGGCTTCAGCATCCCGGCGATGGGCTCGCAGGATCAGGCGTTCGGCCTGACCCCCGACATGCTCGCGGCGATCACCCAGATGGCGGCCGGGGGCGCCGCGGCGCCGGCTCCGGCTCAGCCTGCCGCCGCCGCGTCGGTGGCCCAGCCCGCACCCGCGCAGCAGCCGGCGCCGATGGCCATGAGCCTGTCGCCGAGCCCGCCCGAGGCGACACGGCAGCCGGCCGCCGCGCAGGCATCGTCGGCGCAGATTGGCGTCAGCCCATCGCTCGTAGACCGGATCGTTGGCGCGGAGTCGGGCGGGAACGCCACCGCGAAGAACCCGAACTCATCTGCGACGGGCGCGGGCCAGTTCATCTCGGGCACATGGCTCGACATGATGAAGCGGTACCGGCCCGACCTCGCCGGCAGCCTGCCGAGAGAACAGCTCCTCTCCCTGCGCAACGACCCCGCGCTGTCGCGTGAGATGGTCAACCACTACGCCGAGGAGAACGGCGCGAAGCTCCGTGCGGCCGGCCTGCCCGACAACGATGGCACCCGCTACCTCTCCCACTTCGCCGGGTCCGGCGGGGCTCGCTCCGTCCTCTCGGCCGACCCATCCACACCGGTCAGCCAAGTGCTTGAGGCCAGCCAAGTCGCGGCCAACCCTTTCCTCCGGAACATGACCGCCGGCCAGTTGGCGGACTGGGCGGCGGGGAAGGTCAGCGGCTCGGCGCCGAAGATGACGATGCCGGGTGGCTCCAGCCGTCCGGCGGCGTTCGGCCTGTCCGGTCCGACGCAGTCCGGCGGCGCGGGCACGGTGCTGCCGGCCGGCGGCGGTGACATGTCGACGCCGAACCCCATGGCGACGGCTGATCCGAGCGCGACCGCGATAGGGGCGCCCGGCATGGCCGGCGCAGATGGCGGCCAGGGCGGCGGGTCCGGCAAGGGCGGCCAGAAGCAATCCGGCGGCGCGTCACCGATGCAGTTCCGCACGGTTAGGCCGAAGCCCTTCGGCTTCATGTCGCCCATGCAGTTCGCCGGGCAGCGGACCGGACAGTAACCCGACACGAAAGGCGCTCCATGTCCGCTGGCCTCACCACCGACGCCTCGTCCCTGCTGGACGGCCTCTCCCCGGATCTGCTCGCGCGGCTCCTTCAGGCGCAGCCGCCGCAGGCCGCCCCTTCGGTCGATAGCCTCCTGTTCGATCGCAGCACTCTCGGCGCGCCCGACAACGCGTTCTCGGGCAACTCGGGAACGATCGTCTCGGCTCAGCCGCAGCAGGCGGCCGCGCCGGCGACGGCCGTGCCGTCCATGCTCGGCGCCGAGCCGCCCGTGATGCCGCAGATGCAGGCGGCTCCAACGAACGTGCCGTTGGAGACTGGGGCGATCCAGAAGCCGCAGACAGCCCCACCGCCGAGCGGCGGCGAGGAGATCGCCGCGCCGACGGCGCCTGCGCGCGCCTCCGATCTGTCGGCGCTTCGTCCCGGCATGTCGCCGGTCAGCGGCTTTGACCCTTTGACGGGCCAGCCGGTGTCGGGCTCGCCGCAGCCCGTCTCGGCCGCCCCTTCGTCGACACCGACCGCCGACAACTCTCCGGGCTTTCTGAGCCGCCTCAGCGACCCCCGCGTCTACAACACGCTTCTCGGCGTCGGCTCGGGCATCCTCTCCGGCAAGAACTTCGCGGAGGGGCTCGGCCAGGGCGTCCAGAACGCGGCTGCCCTCAATGCGCACCAGGGCGCGAACGACCTTGCGCAGGCGAAGTCACGCATGGAGCAGTACAAGCTTCAGCGCGAACTCGCCGGGCAGAACCAGACGGCCAAGATCATCTCGCAGAAGATGGGCATCCCCCTGGAGGACGCGACCGCGTTGGCGATGAACCCCACCTACGTGCAGGGCTTCCTCTCCTCGCAATTCGGCGCGCAGGATGGCCGGGTGCGGAACGCGGACGGCACGATGTCGGTAGTGCCGGGCAGCCAGCAGGATCCGACGCAGGTGGCAGCCGTCGCGACCGCCCAGCGTCCGACGCCGGAGCAGACCAAGGCAACCGCACAGGCGCAGGCCGAGGGCACAGACGCCGGCACGCCGAAGGAGCCTGATATCCTCAGCCCCGGGCAGGTCATGCTCGACCCAGACACGCATCAGCCGGTTGCGGCGGTGCCGAAGGAGGTGGAGGCGACGGCTGATATTAAGAATTGGCAAGAAGCCAAGCGCAGCAGCGGGTACGCCGGCTCGCTTCAGGACTGGATCAACGAACGCGCGCAGGCCGGCCGGAACCAGACGACGATCAACATGCCCCCGCAAGAGCTGGCGCGGGACAAGAAGGTCGGCGACGCGATCGGCACGGACCTCGCCGATTACATCGGTGCGGCCCGGCCGGCGCGGGATAAGATGGCCGCGCTCAACATCCTGGAGGATGCCTGGAAGGCCGGCGGCGACAAGATCACCACCGGCCCGATGGCGGATCGCGTGCTCGGCCTCAAGCAGTTCGCCCGCGGATCGCTCGGCCTCAACATCGGCGATGACATCGCGCCGTCCGAGCTCATCTCGAAGATCGGGACGCAGCTTGCCACGGCCGACGCCAAGTCACTCACGGCCCGTCCGACGCAGTTCGACTTCGCGACGTACCTGCGCAACAACCCGGGCCTGACGCTCACCCCGGAGGGCAATGCGGCGCTGATCAATATCAAGAAGCAGCAGGCCCAGCATGAACTCGACCTCGCCGCGCTCGCGCGCCGGAAGGAGAACTGGGAGAACTGGGACGATGTGATCGCGGACTATGACCGCAAGCACCCGATCAACAGCCCGCTCACAGGTCGGCCGCTCGGTGCCTCCAGCGTCGAGTTCCCAGGCTCGCAGGGCGGTGGCGGCCAGGGTGGCCAGCCCAGGCAGGACGCTTCGGCCCAGCCGCCGCAGGGGGCGCCTGCTGGGGCGCGGCAGGCCGGCGACGGCAACTGGTACGTCGCGGACCCGAACCGCCCCGGGAAGTATCTGAAGGTGCAGTGATGGTGGATCTCGTCCCTGTCGACTTCGATCCCTTCGCCGGCCAGGGCCAGCAGGCGTCGGCCGGCACGAAGCTCATCCCCGTCGACCACGACCCCTTCGCGGACGAGCCGTCGCTCGCCGCGAAGGCCGGCGCCGTCGCGAAGGACATGGCGCGCTCAGCCGAGGCGGGCGTGGATGCCGGCGTGGCGGGTTTGGTCGGGGCGCCGAATGCGCTGCTGGCACTCGGCGACAAGCTTCTCAGCTACCCAGCGAAAGCTATCGTGCGGGCCACGGGGTTCACGCCTGCCAGCGATTTGCCGGGCGGGGATACCCGTCCCTCGATCGCGGACGGCTTTGTCTCCCCGGCGACGGTCGCCAAGTCGATGGAGGCCGCGACCGGCCCCGCCTACAAGCCTGAGACCACAGCCGGCGAATGGGCACACACGGTCGGCGAGTTCGCGCCGAACGCCGCGATGGGCGGTGGCACGCTGGCGCAGCGTGTCGGACAGGTTGTCGTGCCGGCCCTCGCCTCCGAGGGCGTCGGCCGCGCGGTTCGGACCATCGCGCCGGAACTGGAAGGGCCGGCCCGGCTCATCGGGGCGCTGGCCGGCGGCGTGGGCGCGGCGGTGGCGCAGGCTCCGCGCGGCGCATCCGCCGTCATGCGCGACGGGCTGGAGGGGATCTCGCCCGAACACCTTGAGCGCGCGCAGGCCGTGATGCAGGCGGCGCGCGATCTTCCCGGCGGCGGTGTCCCGCTGTCCCTGGACGAGGCGCTGAACCAAGTCACGGGCGGCCAGGCCACGCGCGCCTCGCAACTCGCCCACACCGTCGCGACGGGCGGCGGCGAGGGCCAGCGCATCGCCACCGAGTTCTACGCCGCGCGCCCCGGGCAGGTGGATGCTGCCGGCCGTGCCGCGTTCCAGGGCATGGCCGATGCGCCGGCCGCGCCCTCGGCGCTCGGCGCATCGGTGCAGGATGCCGCCCGCACGGCCGTCGCCGAGACCCCGCAGGGCATGGCGCTCGCCGAGGCGCGGCAGGCCGCCGGCCCGCGCGTCACGCCGGAGCAGGCCGGGAACGTGATCCAGCCCGCGCTCCGCGAGGCGTTCGACCGCCGCGAGGGCATGCGGGCCGCGCTGGCCGAGCAGGATTACCGCGCGGCCGAGCGCGCGCCGGAGAGCGTCGGCATCGAGCGCACCGTGCCGGTGGAGCGGCCGGGCGAGCCGATCATCACCCAGCAGCAGTACAGCCGCCCGCAGTTCACGGATCAGGCGCCGGCCCCGCTCGGCCCGCCGCCCGGTCGCGGCGACGGCACCCCCGCCGAGGCCGGCCCCGAGAGCCTCGCGCGGTTCGTCGCCCGCAACGGCGGACTGCGCCTCGACGGCGACGTGGCGGCCACGGACCTCCACCGGTTCAACATCCCTGGCGTCGGGAACGTCGCGCGCCAGAATGGTAAGGGCATCGACGACTTCTGGCGCGAGCGGCTGATCGAGGAGGGGTACTTCCGGCCCGATGCCGACGGCGGCATGGCGCGGGACATCTCTTCCGAGCTGCTGCGGAAGCTCCAGAACGAGCAGCGCGGCGCGCCCTCGTACCCGCTCGGCTCGCAGCGGCAGGTCGCCGGCCCGACCTCCGGGCAACTTGGCGACGAGTATGCGGCGGCGCTCTCGCACGCCGAGACCCGCCTGGACGCCGACCTCGGCAAGGCCGGCATCGACCCGAAGAGCATCCATCCGGACATCCGCTCCCGGGCCCTCGGCGCCATGATGCGCGGCGAGACCGCCGAGCCGCTCGACGCGCTGGAGCGGACCATCGGAGCCCTCCGCGAGCCGCCCGCCCCGTTCGTGAAGTCAACCACGGTGCAGGAGCAGATCCCGGATGTGCGGTTCGGCCAGGCCAACCCGCAACCGGTGCTCGACCACATCGAGGAGGCGATGCGCTCGGCCAAGGGGCCGGCGGCGGTGGCGCTCCAGCAGGCCCGGCGCACCCTGTACGAGCCGGACGGCAAGACGCTCGACCTCACGGTGGCCGGCCTGCATGGCGCCCGGCAGGCGATGTCCGACCTGATCGACAAGGCGCCGGCCCAGACCCAGCGCATGCTCCTCGGGGTTCGTGACCGCCTCGACCGCACCCTGTCGGCGGTGCCGGAATACGAAGCGGCCCGGTCCGGGTTCGAGGCGGCCTCGCGCAACCTCGACCCGTTCGCGTCCGGCTCGGCCCCGGGCCGGATCGTGGCGCAGGATCAGACGAGCGGGCGGTTCTCGATGCCGGCCGAGCAGGTGCCCGGCGCGATCGCCGAGGGTCCGAGCGCGGCGCGCGACTTCGCCTCCGTCGCGAGCCCCGAGGCGCGGCGCGCGTTCGAAGGTCAACTCACCACCCGCCTGCTCGACGGCGCGACCGATGCGACCACGGGCGTGCTCGACGGCGGCAAGCTCCGTGGCGCGCTCCGTCAGCACGCGGATCTCCTCGACCAAGTGCCGGCCGTGCGCGACCGCATCGCCGGCATCGCGACGGCGCGCGAAGGCATGGCGGCGGTTGAGCGCTCCCCGCTCGGGCACCTCGCCGAGGGCCATCCCGATCTGAAACGCGCGATCGGCGTGCTGTTCGATCGCGACCCGCTGGCCGGCGGTGAGCGCGAGATCGGCGCGGCGATGGGCGCGCTGGCGAAGGCCGACCCGCAGTCCGCGCGCCAACTCGCCCGCATCCACCTGGAGACCGTGTTCAACGACGCCGTGGCCGAGAAGCGCGGCCTGCCGGCGCAGTACGGCGGGGCCGGGTTCGCGTCGGCCGTGGCGGGGAATCCGCAGCAGGCCAAGAACCTCGAAGCGTCGATCCGGGCGCTGCCCGACGGCGACGTGCTCTGGGGCAGCCTCGACCGGTTCCTGACTACGCTCAAGGCGACCGGCTACAAACCGCAGGCGGGCGGCGACGCGACCTTCAACGCCCGCGTCGGTGAACAGCTCTCCGGTGGGAAGGGGGTCGGCCCGGCCATCGCGGGAGTCCTCGCCAACGCGGCGGCCGGCGCGGGCGCGGCGGGAATGGGCGGCGCCCTGGCGGGCGGCGTGCTCGGCGCCAAGAAGGCGGCGGCCGATGCCTTCTCCCGGTATCAGGCCGCCCGCAACGGCGAAGCTGTGGCCAGGATGCTGTTCGACCCGAAGGCCCTGCCGGATCTGCGCGCTCTGGCGAAGTCGGCGCCGGGGAGCAAGAACGCCCTCGGCTTCACCCATCGCCTGCTGGCGCTATCGGGGTCCGCCGCGGCGCCGCGCGAGCGTCGCTGAGGCGAGATCCCATAGACGGGTGAGCGCGACCGTAGCCATGCCGACGAGAGCAGCGAACAGCAGGAGGGTGATCGGATACGCCTGCCAAGGCACCGGCCCCTTGTCCGCATACGGGCTGGCGAAGGTCAGCCACATCCCGCCGCCAACCACCGCAACCTGCGCTGCGGTGATTGCCGCGTGCCGCCACCCCCATCGGTGCGGCAGCACCCGAAGCAGCGGCTTCGGCGGTGCGGGCGGCAATGCAGGATGGTCAGGGTGCGAGCGGCGTAGCCATGCGTACCGCTCGTCGCCCCGGCCGGCCCGGTAGGCGTGCGCGTCGCGCAGGTACATGCTCGCGGCCCACGCCGCGAGGCTGCCAACGAGCACGATGGCGAGGAGGGTGCCGGGATCTGGCATCGTTGCACCATGCCAGCGCCATGGGCGCCCTTGCAAGGCTCGGCAATTACGCCACTATGCTTCTTCCGGCTTGGCACTGCGCGGCGCGGTAGCGCGCGGCATGGTGGGGCTTGGCCAGGTATGGACCCCCTCGGGGTATGGGCGGCCTTCGGGCCGCCCTTTCATCATTATGTCGTAGTGTTGTCGCCCTCTTCAGCTTCGCCGAAGTTGCGAACCATGCATATTCCTGCGCCAGGTTCCGACTTTAGCTCGGCGACTCGCCCGCGCAGATCGTCGATTGGAACAATCTCAAGATCTTGTAGCGAGAGGTCCTCTGCTGAAATCGAATGCATTTCGGAGCTACTATCAAAGATGAACGTAGCGCTCGCAATAGCCAATACTGCTTGATTGTCGAGAACTATAGTATCGATAAACCTTCCATATTCGCGCTCAGGCAAGCCTTCTGGTAAATGTGCTGCGAGGCCCATTTTGACTGATAGCGCATCATCACCGCGTATTAGCGCGGCGCATACACGTGCGCTCTCCACATTTCGAACGATCGCGGCATGTCCATAAATCGCCGCTGCAGCGCCAGATGCGCTCGACAAAACGAGATTGATATCATCAATAATATTAAGCGATATAACGCACTCTTCTTCGGTGATGGTGTCAATTTTCTTGGTCAAATTCAATGTTTGCTTTTTCAGGCGCTTTGGATGCAGCTCGATTTGGCAGCCCTCCTTAGTCATTTCCTTGACAAAACTATACCAATTCTTCCATTGAGATGAATCAAGTTTCGGATTTTCGGGAGTTATGTCAACCGACTTAAACGCAAGTCTTTCATCGGTTAGAATGAATTTAAATAGTTCAGAGCTTATAACAATTTTTCTAGCTTTCTTGTTGTCGCTTAAACCAGGTGCCATCAAAATTGTACCAGAGAATGTCGCAGCAACGGCAAATCTATTGCGTCGGACAATGATCGAGCAGGTGTCGGCCGGCGATGGGGTGAATGAAATTTTTCCTTCGGTGGGGAAATCTTTAGTTTGAATGGCAATGCCAAAGCGGGTCTCTTTGTTTACCGCGGAACTGAAAGGCAAGTCGCTTTTGAGCCCGAGCAATGCGTCGGTGAACTCTTCTTCGTTTTGAACGGAAAGTCTGAAATCGAGGGTGTGCCGCAGCGGCTCGTACCCGAGTTCAGCAAGCTGACGCGTCTTTTCTGCTTGATAAGCGTTAAGATCTGGCCCGATCGCCTCTTCCACGGCTGCGCGCAGAGCCTTCCCATCCGCACCTATCGGCGCGCCGATGATGGTGGCGGACATATAAATATACTCATTATTGATTTTCTTTTTTCCCGCCTGCTGAAGTTCTCGGAGTTTTCTGAGAACGGCAACAAGATTGTCGCCGATGATGTGAGCTAGAAAAACTTCGCTCGGCAGCTGATCGTGATTAAACTTAGTTATATATACGAATGACGGCTTGGGATCCTTAGCAAGACGCTCAATTGACGTCATTCGAAACTTAATTTGATTGTTATCGTGCCACATAGATTTCAGCTGAAAATGAGCAGAAATGGGATTTTCTCTCTTGTCTAATTCAGCTTCGCTCTGATGGTTGATGGGCCACTCAACAATAAAATCCCATCCTGATCGATCTCGGTGAGCCGTATTAGCGATGAGTTCTGCGCCGGCGCAGATTGTTGCGAAGCGCCCCTCTCCGACCGCCCCAAGAGCATCGCTGTTGATTGGGCGGCCTTCATCTTGATCGCCATCATCTTTACCGCTCAAAGCTTCGCCTCCGTCTGCTATACGTTTTTCTTCTACCGTTTTATTTAGAAAATGTGCCGGCGACGCGCTTCGACTTGCGCATGTACGGGATCCAGATCAGTGCGGCGCCGATCGCCCTACCCATCGAGCGCCCGGTCTCCTGATCGATCGCGACGCCGAACAGCGCTTGCGCCAGTAGCGCGTCGGCCGTGACCAGGGCCGCGGTGGCCGCGAGCGCGGCGATGTAGACCTTGGGGTAGCGACGGTCCCGCTGCACCATCAGGACGAGCGCCCACGCGCTGAGCGCTATCATCGCGCAGTTCAGCGCGATCTCGCCGTACACGAACAGGAAGACGGGGTGGCTGCGGTCCTTCGCCTGCGTCACCACCTCGACGAGGTCGATCGCGGCCTTGGCGGGGAAGAACGGGGCGACGATGGTCCCGAACGCAGGCAGGAGCAGCCACCCGCGGAAGCCGGTCGGTGGGGCGCGCTTGACCCATCGCGGCCCCTCGACAGCGACGGGCGCGAGCACCGGGTTGGCGGCGGCGCCCAGGCTGGCCGGGGTCGGCTCGACTTCGGGTTCGCCCATGAACCCCCGGACCGCCCAGCCGACTGACCAGCACGTCGCGTAGAGAGCGCCGGCCGCGGCGAGCGCCACCCCTCCGACCGCCGCCAGAGTGCTGCGATCACCAGCCCCGGCCGCCCCGGCGATGAGGAGGCCAGCTCCTATTGCCGCGACGGGCACGGCGAGGATGAGTCCGACGCGGTGGAATCCGACGGCGATACGAGAGCGGTTCATGGCAGTTGTCCTTGTTCGAACAACCTACGCGAGTGTGGATGAGGCGCTATTGCACGCCCGCCACAGTCTCGCCGCATTACGTGTCCGTCCGGGGGCCACCGGGCAGTGCGACACGTGACAACACGAAGATTCAAGACGCTAGCTATCGCCTTGCGGTGCCAAGTCCTGGAGAAATATCAGTTCGCTCGTTCATCAAACGAGTCGCCTCGAAAAAAGTTATATCATAAGGCGGCGCATACTCTGCCTCGCGGACAAACTCACCTGACGCTTTCAGAAGATAGCTATGCAGTCTCCTGAGAGCGGCCCCATCACTCTGCGCGAAGCCTTCCACTAGAATTGGAAAACTATCAGCATTATGACCCTGACTAGATAAAACATCGCGTATCAGATGCATATTTCGCCAGCATGTAAGTGTTGGACTATTTTCTATGACCTTCATAACACCAAGCAAATTTGGGTCGATTGTTGACTGATAACGCTGTATTATTATATCGATACCAGAGGTTATTTCTATAGATGTTGACTGAAGTCTACGCCACCAAGGTGTAACGGGAAGCTGTCCACTGCTTGCACTCGCGTCGAAGTGTGTCGATACGAGCTGTACCGTCGCCTCATTGAAGAAATCAGTTCCCTCCTCCGGCGCGGTATCGCTGGTAGCCTTAACAACGTCGCTCCATGTTCCGCAATATTTTGCGAGAATGCGACAAGCGTCAATATATATCGCGTATCTAATCGGTTTAGTGCGCCGCATCTCATTGCGTTTAAGTATCCATCCAAGAAATACGACCGTAAATACGAGATCTATGCCGCCAGCAAATATATTGCTCATCAAGTCGCGGCCGGGCCAACTATCTGGATAAAAGGCGTACAGTAGACCTGCCACGAACAAGAACAGAGCCGCCGCTGCTGCTGGAGCCTGTTTTTCGAAAAAGTCTTTGACCAAAGTCGTTTGATCCAGGCGCCTCACGGCAATAACTCCTCCTCGGCCTCGTTCACCGGGCGGCGCTCGCACACAAGGGCGACGTAATCGGGGAAGTCGCGCGGGTTGAAGATGCGCCGCTTCACGGTGAGCAATTGGCGCGGGATCGGGACGAGGCTCTCGCCGACCGCCAGCGGCAGCAGGAACTCGTCGCCGATCGCTGGCACGATGCCACCGCACTGGTCCAGGCGCAGCTCGCGCCGGGCATCCACCACGCGCCCGTCCGCCTCGACATAGTGCAGGCGGATCGTCAGCGGCTCCATGGCCTCGGCTCAAGTTCGGGGGGGGGGGATTGGGGGGGGTGGGGGGGGGTGTTTTGTTAATTTTATAGGAAAGAAACCCCGCCACCCGGTGGCAGGGCGAGGGGGTTCTGAGCCTGGGCGGGGGCCCCGCCGCACCCCACGGGCGGGG
>NZ_JBEPLA010000005.1:0-365179 GCF_040545035.1 Methylobacterium sp. 1973 | reverse complement strand
GGCCCCCCCCCGCGGCGGCCCGGACCGGGTCCCACGGATCGTCGTCGCCCCTCATCCCGTCCCTCGGGCGAGAGGGACGGGATGAGGGGCGTGCGTCAGCCGGAGGCGGCGCGACCTGAGCGCGCGTCACCGGCACGCCTGATCCGGAACCTATCCTCCCTCAGCCGGAAGGGTGAGCCGATCGCGCCCTGTGATAGAGGCCACGGCCCCTCGATGGGGCCAGGCCGTGGCGGTCGATACGGAGACCCGAGGCCCTACTCGGCGGCCTCGACGAAGACCGTGCCGGCCCGGGGCAGATCCAGCGCCTCCCAGGTCTCGCTGAGGGCCGCGGCGAGGCGCTCGATATGCGCCGCGTCGTGGAACGGCGACGGCGTGATCCGCAGGCGCTCGGTGCCGCGCGGAACGGTCGGATAATTGATCGGCTGGATGTAGATGCCGTGGTGTTCCAGCAGGTGGTCGGCCGCGGCCTTGCACAGTTCGGCATCGCCGACCATCACCGGCACGATATGGGTCTCGGTCTCCAGGATCGGCAGGCCCGCCGCGGCCAGGGCCGCCTTGGTGGCCGCCGCCTGGCTCTGGTGCGCCTCCCGCTCGGCGCTGGAACGCTTGAGGTAGCGCACCGACGCCCGTGCCGCCGCCGCCACGGCCGGCGGCAGCGCGGTGGTGAAGATGAAGCCCGGCGCGAAGCTGCGCACGGCGTCGCAGATCGCCGCCGAGGCGGTGATGTAGCCACCGACGCAGCCGAACCCCTTGGCCAGCGTCCCCTCGATCACGTCGACCCGGTGCATCACCCCGTCGCGCTCGGCGATGCCGCCGCCGCGCGGACCGTAGAGACCGACGGCGTGGACTTCGTCCAGATAGGTCATCGCGCCGTAGCGGTCGGCGAGGTCGCAGATCCGGCTGATCGGCGCCACGTCGCCATCCATCGAGTAGACCGACTCGAAGACGATCAGCTTCGGCCGGTCGCCGGCCTCCTGGAGCAGCTCCTCCAGATGCTGGAGATCGTTGTGGCGGAAGATCTTCTTCGCGCAGCCTGAATGGCGCACGCCCTCGATCATCGAATTGTGGTTGAAGGCGTCGGACAGGATCAGGCAATCCGGAATCAGCTTGGCGATGGTCGAGATGCCGGCCTGGTTCGACACATAGCCCGAGGTGAAGACCAGACCCGCCTCCTTGCCGTGCAGGTCGGCGAGTTCGCGCTCGAGATCGACGAGGGGCGAGTTGTTACCGGCGATGTTGCGGGTGCCGCCCGCGCCCACGCCGCAGCGGGCGGCGGTCTCGGTCATGGCGGCCACCACCTCCTTGTGCTGGCCCATGCCGAGGTAGTCGTTCGAGCACCACACGGTGATCTCGGTCGTCTTGCCGTCGGGCTGACGCCACTTGGCCGTCGGGAACCGCCCGGAAATGCGTTCGATATCGGCGAAGACACGGTAGCGCCGCTCGCCGTGCAGCTGATCCAGCGCGCCGCGGAAGTAGCGCTCGTAGCCGGAACCGGCGCGCGTCGATCCCGTTGGGGCGAGCGTCGTGCTGGGCATCCGGGTCACGGTCATCGAGCGTCCTTCGCGTATTCGGCCACGCGGGCGGCGCCTTGTAGCACCGGGTCCCGCGATCTGAGGTCTGGCCTCGGTCAGTCCTTCGCGTGAGGACCGGAAGATACGCGCGGATCTGGAACTGGTTCAAGGTAAGGTTCCGACATCGCTGCGTTGCATCCGTTGAGAGGGCGGCACGAACCCGGTAGCGTCCGTCAGGATCTTTCCCTCCGAACTTGGCTCCGGCGCACTTCCGAATCCCATGTTTCAACCCGCAGATGGCTCCTCCCACCGGAACGTCCGTGTCCCGAGCTTGCGGCGACCAAGGGTCGCGCCATGACGGACGCGAAGACGGACGCGAAGGATGCGCGCACGGAGCGCCTGAAGGCGGCCCTGCGGCAGAACCTGCGGCGCCGCAAGGCGCAGGATCGGGGCCGGACCGAAACGAGACCGGCTCCGGACGCGGACCGGTCCTGCACGTCCGAGGCCGCGATCAACGGTCCTGATTCCGACAAATCCGGTCTATAGGGCACGGCCAAGCCTGGGCGCTTCCGCGCCCGCGATCAGCACGGCCGGCCGCGCGCCATCGGGGATGCGCCGCCCAAGGACACACGATGGACCGCATCCACATCACCGGCGGCGCGCCGCTCAACGGCGTGATCCCGATCTCGGGCGCCAAGAATGCGGCGCTGCCGCTGATGATCGCCAGCCTGCTCACCGGCGAGACGCTGGAATTGATCAACGTGCCGCGGCTCGCCGACATCGCCGCGCTGACGCGGATCCTGGGCAACCACGGCGTCGACCACATGGTGGTCGGCAAGCGCCCCGGTCAGACCACCGAGACGGGCCAGACCATCCGGCTCACCGCCTCGAACGTCATCGACACCACCGCGCCCTACGACCTCGTCTCGACCATGCGGGCGAGCTTCTGGGTGATCGCGCCGCTGCTCGCCCGGTTCGGCGAGGCCAAGGTGTCGCTGCCCGGCGGCTGCGCCATCGGCACCCGGCCGGTCGACCTGCTGATCATGGCCTTGGAGAAGCTCGGGGCCGAGATCGAGATCGACGCCGGCTACGTGGTCGCCCGCACGAAGAACGGCCTGCGCGGCGCCGAGATCGTCTTCCCCAAGGTCACGGTCGGCGGCACGCATGTGGCGCTGATGGCGGCTGCGCTCGCCTACGGGACCACGGTGATCGAGAACGCCGCCCGCGAGCCGGAGGTCGTCGACCTCGCGGAGTGCCTGAACAAGATGGGCGCGAAGATCCGCGGCGCCGGCACGCCCCATATCGAGATCGAAGGCGTGGCCCGTCTGAACGGCGCCCGCCACGCGGTCCTGCCCGACCGGATCGAGACCGGCACCTACGCCATGGCGGTCGCGATGGCCGGCGGTGACGTCGTCCTGAAGGATACGCGGGCCGATCTGCTGCACGCGGCCCTCGACATCCTGTCGACCACGGGCGCCGAGATCACCCCGGTCGAGGGCGGCATCCGCGTGCGCCGCAACGGCGCCGGCATCGCGGCGGTCGACGTCACCACGGACCCGTTCCCGGGCTTCCCCACGGATCTGCAGGCGCAGTTCATGGCGCTGATGACGCTGGCCAAGGGCCAGTCGCATATCCGCGAGACGATCTTCGAGAACCGGTTCATGCACGTGCAGGAACTGGCCCGGCTCGGCGCGAAGATCCGCCTCGAGGGCGACCTCGCCATCGTCGAGGGCGTGGAGCGGCTGAGGGGGGCACCCGTCATGGCCACCGACCTGCGCGCCTCGGTGTCCCTGGTGATCGCGGGCCTCGCCGCCGAAGGCGAGACCCAGATCAACCGGGTCTACCATCTCGACCGCGGCTTCGAGGCGCTTGAGGCCAAGCTCGGCCGCTGCGGCGCGCAGATCGAGCGCGTCCGGGCCTGAGCGACCCCTGCGGTCCGGGACGTCGATGGACGTCGGCGGGCCGCCGATGTCGTCTGAACCCTGACCGCCGATCCGGGGCGCGGGATCCGGTTCTACGGCCGGGCCCAGGGCGGGCGGCCTCTGCTCGATCTGCAGGACGGCGGCGGAGACGAGAACCGGCACGTCTGTGCGGTCGATCGCCGGGACCAACCGGGACCTGACGCCCATTCCGGGCGGCGCGGCCGGGCTCGTCCGGGTCAGCCAGACGAGCCCCCTCACGGGGAGGCGTTCCGCGCGCAGGTGATCCGGGCGATCGGCGATCCGGACACCGCGGCGGGGCTGGACCTGATGCGTGCGCGCTCGCCGGTTCACCGGGCCGGCGGGATCCGGGCGCCCCTCCTGATCGCGCAAAGCGCCACCGCCCCCCGGGTGAAGCAGGCCGAGTCCGACCAGAGGGTCGCAGCCCTCGATGCGAAGCGCCTCACGGTGAACGATCCGCTGTTCCCGGACGAGGGCCACGGCTTCGTGCGGCCCGAGAACCGCCTCGCTCTCTATGCCCGGGCGGAGGCCATCCTGGCCCGGCATCTCGGCGGCCACGCCGAGAGCCCCCGGACGCGGCGGCCGAGGCGGGCCGTGCCCCGCAGGTCATGCGCGACAGCGGATGCTCAATCCTCGATCTGCCCGCGCCTGTAGCCGAAGCCGGGTATGTCGCAGCCGCAGGGCGCATTGGGCGGCGCCGGGCGCGTCAGGCATGTGCCGCGGGCGGTCACGCAGACGCTGTCATCCCACGACCGCCCCGGGCCGGTGCGCCATTGAGGCCGGATCCGGTCGGACGCATCGTCGAATGGCGGCGGGGGCGGAGGCCAGCCGTAGCCATCGTCGGCGGGCGGTGGCGGCCGGCGATCTCGGGGCGGCGGGGCGTAGACGTCCCGGTCCGGCCCCGGTCGGCCGTAGATGTAGGGCCGCGCGTCGGGGCCGACCTGCGCAGCCGCGGGACCGGCCGCGTGAATCCCCAGTGCCAGCGCCGCCAGAGTCGCGTGCGTCGTGAACTTGGCCATCCTCGACCCTGCCTCGACCCTGCTTCGATCCGTCCGCCGCGCCTCTAGCCGACGGCGCTGGGTCGAGCCTGTGCCCCGTCCGCGCCCGGCATCCTCAGGTCGGGCGTTGCCCGAACGGGGCTGCGCCGCTACCTACGCCCTGCCGCGGGGCCCCTCGCCGACCGGCCCACGCCCCGCGTTCGCCGAGGACCCTCTGCATGGAGCTGCTCAAGCTCGCCGCCCTCGACATCGAGGACTTGACCGTGATCTCAGCCCACCTGCAGGACGCGATCCTCCGGCCGGAGGATCTGACCTATCTCGCCGGTGAGCAGCGCTTCCTCATGGCGGTGCGACGCTTCGACTGGACACCGGACGCCCCGCCCCGGCGGCGCCTCGCCGGCCTGCACATCGAGCGCGTCCGGGGCGTGAAGAGCCGCGGCCTGAAGCCGGGCGACGCCACGCCGATGAGCCTGCTCGCGCTGACCTTCGAACAGACGGATGCGCCGTCGGGTCACATCGATCTCGTCTTCTCGGGCGGTGCGGCCCTTCGGCTGGAGGTCGAGTGCATCGAGGTCCGGATGAAGGATCTCGGCCCGGTCTGGGAATCGGCCACCCGTCCCGGCCACGACATCGACACCGACACGACCGCCGGCCCGGCGGCCTGACGCGAGACAGAGAGCTTTCCGATGGTCCGGCTCGACAGCAGCGATCCGAATTTCGCCACCGCCTTCGCGCATCTCCTGACGGTGAAGCGTGAGATCGCCGAGGACGTGGACGAAGCGGTCCGCGCCATCATCGCCGACGTCGTCGCCCGCGGCGACGCGGCCCTGGTCGACTTCACGCGCCGCTTCGACCGGCTCGGCACCGATTTCTCCGCCGAGCACCTGCGGGTCACCGACGCGGAGATCGCCGCGGCGGTCGCCGCCTGTCCGCAGGAGTCCCTCGAGGCCCTGCGCCTCGCCGCCGAGCGGATCGAGAGCTTCCATCGGGCGCAGCGGCCCACGGACCATCGCGCCACGGACGCGCTGGGCGTCACCGCCGGCTGGCGCTGGACGGCGCTCGAATCGGTGGGGCTCTACGTCCCGGGCGGGACGGCGAGCTATCCCTCCTCGGTGCTGATGAACGCGCTCCCCGCCCGCGTCGCCGGCGTGCCGCGGCTCGTCATGGTCGTGCCGACCCCCGACGGCCAGATCAATCCGCTGGTCCTGGCCGCCGCGCAGCTCGCCGGCGTCCACGAGGTCTACCGGGTGGGCGGGGCCCAGGCGGTGGCCGCCCTCGCCTACGGCACCGCCACCATTGCTCCCGTCGCCAAGGTCGTCGGGCCCGGCAATGCCTGGGTCGCCGCGGCCAAGCGCCGGGTCTTCGGCCAGGTCGGGATCGACATGATCGCCGGCCCCTCCGAGGTGCTGATCCTGGCCGACGGCCACGCCAACCCGGACTGGGTCGCCGCCGACCTGCTGGCGCAGGCCGAGCACGACGTCGCCGCCCAGGCGATCCTGATTACCGACAGCGCAGACCTGGCGGACGCCGTCGAGGCGGCCGTCGAGCGCGCCCTCACCACCCTGCCCCGTCAGGAGATCGCCCGGGCGAGCTGGCGCGACTACGGCGCCGTCATCCGGGTCCGGACCTTCGACGATGCCGTCCCCCTCGTCGACCGCCTCGCCCCCGAGCACCTGGAGATCGAGACGCAGGATGCGGAGGCGCTCGCCGCCAAGGTGCGCAATGCCGGAGCGATCTTCCTCGGCTCGCACACGCCGGAGGCGATCGGCGACTATGTCGGTGGGCCGAACCACGTCCTGCCCACCGCCCGGTCCGCCCGCTTCTCCTCCGGCCTCGGGGTGCTCGACTTCATGAAGCGGACGACGATCCTCGCCTGCACGCCGGAGAGCTTGCGGGCGCTCGGCCCGGCGGCGATAAACCTCGGCCGGTCCGAGGGCCTGGAGGGGCACGCCCGCTCCGTCGCGATCCGGTTGAACCTGTGAGGTTTTGGGGATGGCGGAGAAGCAGCGCGGGCCGAACCGCCTCGCGAAGGTGAGCCTGGACGAGGCGTCCATCGCCCGCGGCAACCCGGATCAGGAGCACGAGCGGGCCATCGCGCTCTTCGACATCCTGGAAGACAATGTCTTCGCGATCCCGGGCCGAGAGGGCCCCTACGCCCTGACGCTGGGCCTCGTCGAGAACAAGCTGTCCTTCGCCATCACCACGGTGGAGGGCGAGCCGGTGATGACGCACCTCCTGTCGCTGACGCCATTCCGTCGGGTGATCCGCGACTACGAGATGATCTGCGAGAGCTACTACAACGCGATCCGCACCGCCTCGCCATCGCAGATCGAGGCGATCGACATGGGTCGGCGGGGCCTGCACAACGAGGCGTCCGAGACGCTCAAGCAGCGGCTCGACGGCAAGGTCGACCTCGACCACGACACGGCCCGCCGCCTGTTCACCCTGATCTTCGCGCTGCACTGGAAGGGCTAGGGCGCCCTCCGCGCCGACCGGCGATGGCTGAGCCCGTTCCAGAGCCTCCTCCCGACGCCTCTCCGAAGAGGCGGCGGGTGCAGTCCGTCCTGTTCATGTGCAATTACAACGCCGTGCGCTCCGTCGCGGCGGAAGCGATCGCGCGCGCCTATTTCGGCAAGTCCACCTATGTGCAGTCGGCCGGAGTCCGGTCCGGCGAGCCCACCGATCCGTTCATGATCGCGGCCCTCGACGAGATCGGGATCGATGCCAGCCGACACCGCCCCCGCACCATCGAGGAGTTGGAGGATTGGGAGGGGCTGAACTTCGACCTAATCATCACCCTGGCGCCGGAGGCCCATCACCGGGCGCTGGCCCTGACGCACACGCTCGCGGCCGATGTCGAATACTGGCCGACTCCGGATCCCACGCTGGTGCAGGACGCGTCCCGGGAGCAGCGTCTCGAGGCCTATCGTGAGGTCCGCGACGGGCTCACCCGGCGGATCAAGGCCCGTCTGAAGGCGTAGGCGGGCGGCGTCTCTTCCTGACGATCGCGCATCGCCGAGCGGCGGATCGCCGATGCCGTGCCTGCGGACTGTCGCGCGTGGGGCTCCGCGGGTCCGCCGCGTCAGCCGCGATCGCCCACCAGCCAGGCCCGGATCCGGCCGGCGACGAGCGGCCGGGCGCGAATGACGTCGTCGCCGTCGAGGAGCGGCGAGTCTGCGAGCGTCGCGAGATAGGCGTCCTCGGCGCTGCGGCAGGCGCGGAAGGCAGCGTCTACGGCCAGATCCCGGTCCGTCAGCGCGGCTTGAATCCCGAAGTTGCGGCTGACGCAGTCGCGCCACGCAGCGTGGCGGAGCTCGGTCTCGCTCGCGGCCCGCGCGGTGCCGCAGGCCGCGGCGACGAGGACGATCGCGAGGAGCGGGGCCGGCATCACGTGGCGGGCTCGCGGCATCGTTCAGGCACTCCGTCACCCGACAGAGTGGCGGCGCAGGGTTATCAATCCGTTAAGATGTGGTGCCCGCGGCGCGGGTTCCACTGCCGGAGGTGGGCCTTGATCAGCGGTTGGCGGTGGTGACCGGGGAGGTGACGCCGCCGAGCGAGACCCAGGCGACGGCGTCCTGGCTCTCGCGCTTGATGAACACGTAGCCGGTCTTGTGCCAGGGCAGGATCGCGTTGGTCTTGTTGTCGAGCACCAGGTCGCCCCGGTCGGTGATCAGGGTGAGCACCGCGTGGCCCTCGCCCTTCTCGTCGATCACCACGGTCATGCGCATCGCCCGCCGCGGCAGGCCGGCCTGGGCCAGCAGATGGCGCTTGAGCAGCTGGAAGTCCTCGCAGTCGCCGATGCCGTCCTCGGCCAGATCCCACCGGTCGGCCACGTGCAGGTGGTCCTGATCGGTCATCGGCTCGACCGCCTTGTTGACCCGCCGGTTCACCGACACGATCGTCGCCCAGGTGGCGGGCGTCAGGCTGATCCGGGCCGGCTCGCCCCGGTCGAGCGCGCATTCGGCCGCGTAGTTCTGGCAGAAGGTCGTCCAGGCCGCGATCGGCTTGGCATCGCCCTGCACTCGGGCACCGGCTTCCGTCGGCAGGCTCGCAAGCGTCTGCGCCTGGACACCGGTGGCGAGGCCCGCAATGCCGAAGACCGCGAGGGCGGCGACGGCGGCGCGGCGGCTCCGGGGCAGCCGACGCGCTGCGGGTGCCTCGACCCGTCTCTGCATCATGGAAACCGCGAACCGCATCGCCGGACCCAACCGTTAAGCTCTCGTTAACGAAAGCTCTCACGCCGGCGGGCCGGCGGCAATGCGCCGATTAACAAAAGGTTAATGCTGTGCGCAACGCGGATAATCGTTCAGTCGTCGTTCCGAGCCGGCATGTCCCCGCGATGCGCGAAAACGTGAAGGCACACCAAGGTTTTCGTGGCCGAGATCCGTCGTTATCCCGGCGTCGCTCCACCGAGAAGAAGCCTGTGGGCGGCAGGAGGACGACTTATGCGGCGCGCAGCAGACAGGATCGCCGGGCTCATTCTGGCCGGACTTGCAGCAGGAACCCTCGGAGCCGTTTCGACATCCGCCGCCCCAGCCGGCGCGGCATCGACCGACCTGAAGAGCGAGGGACCGACGCAGCCGGCGAAGGTCCAGGACGGCCAGTACACCGACAAGAACGGCGATCCGACCTACCACGTCACGGACGGCGGCAAGAAGGTCGACTGGTACACCATGTCCGGCTACGTGCGGTACAATTCCAACTGCATCGTCTGCCACGGCCCCGACGGGATGGGCTCGACCTATGCACCGTCGCTTGTCGATGCCCTCAAGGGCATGGACTACGCGCACTTCGCCGGCATCGTCGTGGGCGGCAAGAAGGACGTGAACGCCTCGCAGGAGCTGGTCATGCCCGCCTTCGGCGATAACAAGAACGTCATGTGCTACCTGCCGGACATATTCACGTATCTCCGCGCCCGTTCGGACGGAGCGCTCGGTCGCAACAGACCGCCGGAGCACGAGCCCAAGCCCGCTGCCTTCGAGAAGGCCGAGGACGCCTGCATGAAGTGAACGCCGCCTCCCGGGCCTCGGACCGAGATTGAACCTGCCCGGGGGGCGACACGCCCCGTTGCACCGCTCGGTTGCGCACGACATACTCTGCACAAGACGCTGAAGAGCAGGCGCCAAGCTTGCCGAGGGGGTCGCAGGGGATGGAACGTGGCTCAAGGATCGGGAGTGCGCCGCCATCTCTGCGGCATCTGGACGGCCTGGACCGATGCGGCCGGGGCCGCCGACGCGGCCGCTGAGGTCGCCCGGGCCGTCGGGGGCTCGGCCCTGTCACAGATCGTCGTGTTCTTCTCGGCGGATTACGACGCGGAGATCCTGGCCCGCGCGCTGGAAACTTGGTTCCCCGGCGTCCCGGTGGCGGGCTGCTCGATGTCGGGAGGCATCGCCCCGGCCGGAGGCCTCGACCGCGGCCTCGTGGCCATCGCGTTCCCGGCGGAGCGCTTCCGCATCGTCTCGACGGTCCTCGACGCCATCGACCACCTCGACGTGGAGCGGACGGCCTCCGCGGTCCGGGCGCTGCGCCGGACCCTCGACCCGCTGGACCGGTGCCGCGAGGTCGACATGGCCGCGTCCGGCCACCGCTTCGCCCTGTCGCTGATCGACGGGCTCGCCAACGCCGAGGAGACGGTCGTCTCGGCCATCGCCTGGGCGCTCGACGGCATCCCGATCGTCGGCGGCTCGGCCGGCGACGACCTGCGCTTCCGCGACGCCGTCCTGCTCCACGGCGGGAAGATCCACCGGAAGGCGGCGGTCCTGGTCCTCGTGGAGACCGACTTCTCGGTGGAGATCTTCAAGAGCGACAATTTCGAGCCGACCCAGACCAAGTTCGTGGTGACGGCCTCCGATGGCGAGCGCCGGACCGTGCACGAGTTGAACGCCGAGCCGGCAGCCCGGGAATACGCGATGGCGATCGGCCTCGACCCCGAGGGCTTGTCGCCGATGAGCTTCGCCGCCTACCCGCTGGCTGTGAAGGTCGGCGGCGAGTATTTCTGCCGCTCGATCCGGCGGATGAACGAGGACGGGTCGCTCAGCTTCTTCTGTGCGGTGGACGAGGGCGTTGTGCTGACCCTCGCCGAACCGCGCGATATCGTCGCCTCGACGCGGGCCGAGCTGGCGCGCCTCGACGCGGTGCTCGGCGGCGTCGACCTGATCATCGGCTTCGAATGCGTCCTGCGACGGCTCGACGCCGAGAGCCGGCAGGTGCGCCACGGCATTGCCGACCTCTATCGCCGCTACAACGTCGTCGGCTTCGAGACCTTCGGCGAGCAGTACAGGGCGATGCACCTGAACCAGACCTTCACGGGCATCGCCATCGGCAAGACCCTCGCCGGCAGTGCCCCGGGGGCGGAAGCCACCCCCGTCGCGTCGTGACCCTGAATCCGAACGGTCTCGAGACTGACGCGTCGCTGCACCGGCGGATCGAGAAGCTCGAGCGCATCAACGCCGCGCTGATGTCCCATGTCGAGCGCTCCATGGATCAGCGGGGCAGCGCCTATTCGCTGTTCCAGACCGCGATCATGCTGGAGGGCCGGGTCCGCACCCGCACCGAGGAGCTGACCGGGCTGATGCACCGGTTGGAGCGCTCCAACGAGGCGCTGGCCGCCGCCAAGGAGGAGGCCGAGACCGCCAACCGCTCCAAGACCCGGTTCCTGGCCGCGGCGAGCCACGACCTGCTTCAGCCGGTCAACGCCGCCCGCCTGTCGATTTCGGCACTGGCCGATCTCGACGTGCCGCCGGAGGCGCGCATCATCGCGGGCCAGGTGGATCGCGGCCTGCAGACCATCGAGGATCTGATCAAGACGCTGCTCGACATCTCGAAGCTCGATGCCGGGATCGTGCGGCCGCAGATCCAGCCGGTGTTCCTGCCCGACCTGCTGGCGGAGCTGGCCGAGAGCTTCAAGCCGTTCGCGGAGCGCAAGGGCCTGCGGCTGTCGCTGCGCTGCCCCGACGTCACCGTCACCAGCGACGTGATGCTCCTGCAGCGCATCCTCCAGAACCTCGTCTCCAACGCGGTCCGGTACACAAGCGTCGGCGGGATCGTTCTCGCGGCCCGGCGGCGGTCCGGCGGCATCCGGATCGAGGTGACCGATACCGGCTGCGGCATCGCCGCGGAGGAATGCGACCTCGTCTTCGACGAGTTCTTCCGCGGCGGCGCCCGGACCGGCAGCGGCGAGGAGCCGGGCCTCGGCCTCGGCCTGTCGATCGTCCGCCGTATGGCCCAGGCCCTCGACCACCCCCTGCGGCTGCGCTCCCGGATCGGCCACGGCACCCGAGTCGCCCTGACGCTGCCCGTGAGCACGATCCCGGCGGCCGTCGCCCCGCCCGCTCCGGTGGCGACCCGGCTCTCGGGCGCGCACGTGCTCGTCGTGGAGAACGACCCATCCACGTCCGACGCCCTCGCCCGCCTCCTTCAGAACTGGGATGCCCGGGTCTCGACCTTCCGCGACCTCGCGGGGGTGCGGGCCGCCGTAGAGGCCGGCGCCCCGCGGCCGGACATCCTGGTGCTCGACTACCATCTCGACGACGGCGCCTGCGGCCTCGACGTGGCCAACTACCTCCGGGCCGCGCACGCCGATCCGGTCCCGGTCATCGTCACCACCGCCGACCATTCCGAGGCCGTCGAGGACCGGGTCACGGCCGCCGGGGCGGAACTCGTGCACAAGCCGATCAAGCCGGCGCAGCTCCGCTCCCTGCTCACCTACATGCTCGCCTGAGCGGCCTGCGGCGGTCCGCGCTTCGACCGGCGGCACGCCTCGCGCTGCCTGCGGACAGGCGGACCTTCGGGAAAGCCGATCCCCGGCCGGACAAGGGATGGGTCGCCCCGCGGCGGAGCACGAGCCCCCGACGCGGCACCCGTCCGACGCGAACAAACCTGCCCGTGCCGTGACATAGGACACACGACGCCCCTCGACGTGCCGTGCCGCCTGCGCGACAGGGAACAGCGTCCGCGGCGCGTCCTGCGTCCGGATTTTCCCAGCCATCGACGTCACGGACCCGCCGGGACGCCGCAGGAGCGCGCAGGAATGGCGCAGGTCCCGCTCGGTCCAGCCGGCGGCCGTCACGGACACCCGCAGAGGCACCCGCAGGGGCCTTCGCACGATGGCCTGCCGCCCCGCGAGCGCGTCCTCGCCATGGCGGCGATCGCGCTGGCCATGACCATGGCGGTCCTCGACGGCGCCATCGTCAACGTGGCGCTGCCCGTCATGGCCAAGGATCTGGCGGTCAGGCCGGCCGACGCGATCTTCGTGGTCAACGCCTACCAGATCGCCGTCACGGCCACCCTCCTGCCGTTCGCGGCGCTGGGCGACATCTTCGGCTTCCGACGCGTCTACCTGCCGGGTCTGGCCGTCTTCGTGGCCGCCTCGCTGGCCTGCGCGCTGGCGCCAAGCCTGCCGCTGCTGATCGCCGCCCGGATCGTCCAGGGGCTCGGCGCCGCGGCGATCATGAGCGTGAACATCGGCTTCGTCCGTTTCATCTACCCCCACCGGATGATCGGCCAGGGGGTCGCCAACGTCGCGCTCGTGGTGGCGGTGGCCTCGGCCGCCGGCCCGACCGTGGCGGCCGCGATCCTGTCGGTGGCGACCTGGCCCTGGCTGTTCCTCGTCAACATCCCCGTGGGCCTGCTGGCCCTGGCGGTGGCGTCCCGGACCCTGCCGGCGACGCCGGCGAGCGGCCGCCCCTTCGATCTCGTGAGTGCCGTCCTCAACGCCCTGACCTTCGGCCTGCTGATCATCGGCATCGACGGGCTTGGCGATCCGGAGGCCCGGGGCATCGCCGTCCTCGAACTCGCGGCCGCGATCGCGGTCGGCGCGGTGTTCGTCCGGCACCAGATCCGGCTGGCCGCGCCGCTCCTGCCCGTGGACCTGCTGCGGATCCCCGCCTTCGCCCTGTCGATGGCGACCTCCGTCGCCTCGTTCTGCGCCCAGATGGTCTCCTACGTGGCGCTGCCCTTCTATTTCCAGGACGTGCTGCACCTCTCCAGCACGCAGACCGGCTTCCTGCTCACCCCCTGGCCGATCGCGGTCGCCGCGATGGCGCCGATCTCCGGCCGCCTTGCGGACCGGTATCCGCCCGGGATCCTGGGCGGGATCGGCCTGGCCATGATGGCCGTCGGTCTGGTCTGCGTTACGATCCTGCCGGCCGCTCCGACGACCCTCGATATCGTCTGGCGGCTGACCCTGTGCGGTCTCGGCTTCGGCCTGTTCCAGTCCCCCAACAACAAGGTGATCGTCACGTCGGCGCCGCGCGAACGGGCTGGGGGGGCGAGCGGGATGCAGTCGACGGCGCGGCTCACCGGCCAGTCGCTCGGCGCAGCTCTGGTGGCGGTGATCTTCGGCCTGACCCACGGTCTCGGGGCCGAGCGGGCGGTAACCCTGTCGCTCTCCTGCGCGGTGGCGCTCTCGGTGATCGGCGGCTGCGCCAGCGTCCTGCGGCGGAGTCGGAGCGGCTAACCGGATCGCGTATGCCACCCGGGACGCCGGCTTGCGTTGATGGGGTGTGTCCCGTGCTGGAGCGCCCCATGGATCTCGATCTCACCGGCCGGAAGGCCCTGGTCACCGGGTCGACCGGCGGCATCGGCTACGCCATCGCCAAGGAACTCTGCGACCTCGGTGCGGAGGTCGGCATCAACGGTCGCACGCCCGAGCGGGTCGAGGCCGCCCTCGCGAAGCTGCGGGGCGAGACGCGGGCCGGCCGCGCCTTTGCGGCACCGGGCGATGTCGCCACCAGTGAGGGCGTTTCAGCCCTGGTCAAGGCTGTCCCGGCGGTCGACATTCTGGTCAACAACACCGGGATCTTCGAGCCGAAGCCGTTCTTCGAGATCCCGGATGCCGACTGGCAGCGCTTCTTCGACGTCAACGTGATGAGCGGCGTGCGCCTGTCGCGGGCCTACACGCCCGGCATGGCAAAGCGGGGCTGGGGACGGGTGATCTTCATCTCCAGCGAGTCGGGCATCAACACGCCGACCGAGATGGTCCACTATGGAATGACCAAGACGGCGCAGCTCGCGATTTCCCGCGGTCTGGCGCAGACGGTGGCCGGCAGCGGCGTGACGGTTAACAGTGTCCTGCCCGGCCCGACCCTCTCGGAGGGTGTCGCGGACTTCATGCGGCAGATGGCCGGAGGCGCAGCCGATACCGACCTCGAGGCCATGGGCCAGAAATTCGTCGCGGAGCATCGCCCCTCGTCGCTGATCCAGCGGCTGGCGCGGGTGGACGAGGTGGCCAATCTCGTCGCCTATCTCTGCAGCCCGGCCGCGAGCGCCACCACCGGCGCCGCCCTGAGGGTCGACGGAGGGGTTCTGCAAGGCATCGCTTGAAGGCGGGATCGGTGGGGGCAACGCCGGCCACCGCCGAAGCGGGGCTCGAACCGTGCGGGTCTGGGACGGCAAAATCCGCGCGGCGGCGCATCGACAAGCCCGCGCTGGCGATACGTCGGGCGCCTCGGGTTCAGGCGGTGCGTTCGCCACGAGGGATCGGACCGGCGGCTCTGGATGCCGGACTCGCGTCCGCGTCATACCAAGCCACACGGCCGGTCTTCCCGTACGACGGGGAACGCCGCAGGGCTCCTAGAGCCGTCGGCCCGGAGAGAATGCCGGACTTGGCTCTAGGGCGCGATCAGGCCTTCAGGTGCGCAGCGAGATGCTTGTTCATCTCGAACATCGTGCACTTGTCCTTACCGAAGACCTTCTTGAGCTTGTCGTCGGCGAGGATCTCACGCTTGTTCTGCGGGTTCTGAAGGTTGTTCTTCTTGATGTAGTCCCAAACCTTGCTGACCACCTCGCCGCGCGGCAGCGGGCTGGTCCCGACGATGGCGCCGAGCTCGGCCGACGGCTTCAGCGGCTGCTGCAGAGCGTTCGGCTTGGCGCCGGCCGACTTCTCGGCGGCGGGCTTCGCAGCCTTGGCCGGGGCGGCCTTCTCCGCAGTCTTGGTGGTCTTGGCCGCCTTGGGCGCAGCCTTCTCGGTCTTTGTGGCCATCAACATC
Source organism: Methylobacterium sp. 1973 (assembly GCF_040545035.1). Classification (NCBI taxonomy): domain Bacteria; kingdom Pseudomonadati; phylum Pseudomonadota; class Alphaproteobacteria; order Hyphomicrobiales; family Methylobacteriaceae; genus Methylobacterium; species Methylobacterium sp. 1973. The sequence goes on along the minus strand of NZ_JBEPLA010000005.1, from coordinate 349,742 downwards.
CTCCGGTTCTCGGGCCGCAGGCCGGGGCATGATCGCCCCACGGCCGAGCCAGCATAGCAGCAACTAAGCGGTGCCGCCGCCGTTCCAAGGGGAAATTGCCTTTGGAAACGCCTCATCCACAAGGCAGGCGCAGAAATCCCCTGCGGGATCGCCGGATGGACGCCGCCGCCAAGATTATTCGGCCGACCGCCGGGCGTGAAACCTGCCTTTAACAATCCTGCACGTGAAGTACAGGCATGTTTGCCCCGACCCTCACCCTCGCGCTCCTGCTCGCCACCGGACTGGTCACGAGTCTCGGGCTCCTGGTGCGGGCCGAGCCTTCCGCGCCCGGCATCGCGCCGGGCCGCGGCTTGGTCTGAACGCGCCGGGATTGCAGCGCCCGTCCACCGGGTGCATCAGCCCGACCGCATGACCGATCCGATCACCCTCGCCAGCCCGGAAAGCACCGCTCACGTCGTCCAGGTGGCGCTGAGCCCCGTGTTCCTGCTGTCGGGCATCGCGACGCTGCTCAACGTCTTCGGCGCGCGGCTCGCGCGCGTGGCCGATCAGGCCGACCACGTCTCCGGGCTCCTCGCGGGCGCCGGCGATGCGGAGCGCATCCTCCTCGGACGGCGCCTGGATCGGCTGCACCGGCGCTCCCTGGCCCTGGATGCCGCCGTGTTCCTGGCCGCGCTGGGCGGCGTGGCGACCTGCGGATCGGTGCTGACCCTGTTCGTCGGAGCCATGCGCGACAGCACGGTCACGACATTGCTGTTCGGTCTGTTCGGCGCGGCGATCCTCTGCACCCTGTGCGCCCTCGTGGCCTTCGGGTTCGAGATGCTGCTGGCCAGCCGATCGGTCCGAGACCGGATCAATCAGCGGCGGAGGAGCGCCGGGATACCACCCGACCTCTGAGAGGCCGGCGCTCGCCCGGCCACCGGCTCAGGAGGCGGAACCCGTCCCGGCCCACGCGCTTAGTGAGCCAGGGACCGCCACGCGGGCACGATCCCGCTCATGGATCGGGAGACATCATGCCGACGGACCTGCCCAACGAACGCGCCTTGAGAAAGCCCGGCACCCTGGAGCTTGATCCCGCCGGCGAGGGCATCGCCATCGACGAGAGCCCCCGGCTGATCGCGTCGAACAAGGTCGAAGGCACCGCCGTGTACGACAGCAGCGGCCGCCACCTGGGCGCCGTCCACAATTTCATGGTGGACAAGGTTTCCGGACAGGTCGCCTACGTGGTGCTGGCCTTCGGGGGATTTCTCGGATTGGGTGAGACCCACCACCCGCTTCCCTGGAAGGCTCTGACCTACAGCACCGAATTCGGCGGCTACGTGATCGACATCGATCCGGCGGTCCTCGCAGGCGCATCGAGCTCCGGCGCCGGCGAAGACGAAGTCGCCGATCCGAGCTATCGCGCCCGGATCTAGGCCTTCGACGGCCCGTACGCGCGCCCCTCCTGAGCGGGCGCGGCGGTCTCGGCCTGACGGCTCAGAATTTCCCGCCGAGGCCGACGCTGCCGCCGGGCGACAGCATCGGACCCATTGCGCCGCTGCTGCCACTGCCACCGACCGCCGCATTGCCGCCGTCGAGATCCTCGCGCCGGATCCGGCGCTCCCCGCTATCGGCGGTGCGGGTCGCCCCGCCTGCGGTCTTCGGGATCGCCAGCTGCTTCGTCGGAGCGGTCTGGAGCGGCTGACCATCGGCATCGACCGCAGCATTGCGCGGCTCGCGGTTCGGCAGAGATCCGCGCAGCGAGGGCGGCAGGCCGACCTCTGTCGCGGGCATCACGCCGCCGCCGCCACCGAGCGCCTGGCAGCCAGCCACGAGGCCGGCCAGGGCAGCGCCGAGCGCAAGGCCGCGCGCTGCGGCGCATCTCGACGTGGGGAGGGTCGACATCGTGTGGTCCTCGACAGTGGCCGCGGTGCCGTCCGCGGCTCGCATGGGCTTATGAGCGGTTGTCTACGCCGGGGATGCGGCGAAAACCAGACAGTGCCGTCGCGCCCCCGGTCATCATCGCCGTATCCTTTGTGGCAGACCGCCGAAGCGCGCGGTTCGCGTCTTGCTGTCTGGCCGCTGCGGTCCATAACTTCGCCCAGGTCCTGCGGCATGACGCCATCCGCAGGCGGGGTCCAGCCGGCGGCGGACCCGGAACCGGCCGATACGGTCGTGGACGCGCCGGCGCGCCGGTGCAGCCCGGCCCTTCCTCAGAGGACGAAGCGTGTTCAGAACCAACCGGATGATCGCGGCCGTGACGCTCGCCCTCTGGGCGTCGGGGGCTGCGGCGCAGGTGAGCGGCAGCGAGGGTGCGGCCGGGCAGGCAGCGCCGCACGCACCGGCCACGCCTCCGTCCGCGACTCCGGCTCCCGCGCCGGCTCCGGCGCCAACTCCGACACCGCCGACTTCTCCGCCCGCGGCGGCGCCGGCCGCACCGCCGGCCGCCGGGACTTCGCCGCCTTCCACGACCCAGACGCAGCAGCAGGGAACACCGGCCACGGTCCTCGACACGCAGGATTACGAGAGCCTGCTCGGTCGCAGCGTGCGCAGCGCCGGCGGCGACGAACTGGGGCGCGTCATCGACATCATCATCGACAAGGAGGGCCATCCCAGGGCCGCCATCATCGATTTCGGCGGCTTCCTCGGGGTCGGAACCCGCAAGATCGCAGTGGATTGGCGCGCCCTGCGCTTCACGCCGGACGGCGGCAAGGAGCGCAAGCTCTCGGTCGCGCTGACCCGCAACCAAGTCCGCGTGTCACCGGAATACAAGGCCGGGGAGCCGATCGTGGTTCTCGGGCCCGCCAGCCCCGCCGCGCCGGCGGCGGAGGGCGAGCAGGCGACCACGCCGCCGGCCAATCCGGCGCCGGGCTCGGCGGCACCGTCGCAACCGGCCCCCGCCGCGGCGGCTCCGACCTCGCCCGCTCCGGGTAGTGCGGCCTCGGGCGCGGCGGCGCCGGCCGCGACCGCGCCCGCCCGCCCTCCGGAGAAGGCACCGGATAAGTGACGGTGGCCCGGTCGAAGGCCCGAACCGCCGCCACTCCGCGCGAACGTGAGCTGTCCCGTCAGGACATCCGCTCGCGTCCGGGCCGCCTGAAGGATCCGGCGGGCGAGGCCGCGCGCGCGTCGGCGGTTCCTGCCGCACAGGGGGGACGCGTGATCTCGGCAACGAGCCGCTACGGCCTAGATGCCTTCGCGTTCTTCGTGGCCAACCTGCAGACCGGGTTCGGCCCTTTCCTGGCCGTATACTTCTCCCAGGCGAAATGGACCCAATCCGACATCGGGTTCGCCCTGACCGTGGGGAGCCTCGTGGCGCTGCTGGGTCAGGTCCCGGGCGGCGCCTTCGTCGACGTCGTGCGCTCGAAGCGCTTCGCCGCTGCCGTGGCGGTGATCGGGATCGCCGGCAGCGCCTTCGCGCTGGCGGTCTGGCCGAGCTTCCTGATCGTGCTCCTGGCAATGGCACTGCACTCGGCCGCGAGCTGCGTGCTCACACCGGCCATCGCGGCGATCAGCATCGGACTCGTCGGGCGTGCCCACGCTGGCGAGCGTCTCGGCCGCAATGCCAGCTTCGCGGCCCTCGGCAACGCCCTCGGCGCGGCCGGGATGGGCGCCATCGGATATTACCTGTCGAACGGCGCCGTCTTCTACCTCACCGCCGCCCTCGGCATCCCGACGGTGATCGCGCTGGCGCGCATCCGCGCCCAAGACATCGATTCCAACGTGTTCAAGGAGCCGGCCACGGCGCAGGCGGCGCCGTCGACCGGCAAGGACAGCATCCGCGCCCTGCTGACCAATCGGAGCCTCCTGTGCTTCGCGGCCTGCATGGTGCTGTTCTTCCTCGCCAACGCCGCGATGCTGCCCCTGGTCGGCAGCGTCCTGACCCTGCGGGCGAGCGAGACCGCCACCGCGCTGGTCGCCGCCTGCATCATGGTCCCGCAGGCGGTGCTGGCGGTCAGCGCCCCTGCGGTCGGCCGGGCCGCCGAGCGCTTCGGCCGCTACCCGGTGCTGCTGTTCGGATTCGGCGCCCTGCCGGTCCGGGGCCTGCTGCTCGCCTACACCACCAACCCCTACGGTCTCGTCGCCATCCAGGTGCTGGACGGCATCTCGGCGTCGGTGCTGGGCGTGATGGTGCCGCTGATCGTGTCGGATCTCACCCGTGGCACCGGCCGCTTCAACCTCGCCCTCGGCGCGGTCGGCACGGCCATGGGCATCGGCGCCGCCCTCTCGACCTCGCTTGCCGGCATCATGGCCGACCATCTCGGCAGCCACAGCGCCTTCCTGGGGCTCGCGATCGTGGGGTTCGCGGCTTTCATGCTGGTGGCGCTGATCATGCCGGAGACGCGTCCGACGGAGCACACGGCCTGACCGGCCGCGGCATCGGATTCGCAAGGGTGTTTCCGCGCCGCTCAAGCGACGTTCAGGTTCTGCGGATAAAAGCGCACGGAAGGTGCGGGCCGGTGAAACATATGGCAACGCTCTCGCGTTGCCGCTGCGGGTCAGACTGCGCCCGCTCTGCACGCCGCCTCAGCCCGTAAGCCAAAGCCGCGCGAATACGGAATGGTCACCGCGATGGAAGAGCTGCACCGATACGCCGACAGGCCCTTCGCCTTCGTCGCGCGGTATCTCCGCCGCCGCTGGCTGCCGCACTTGGTCATCCTGATCTCCGTGCTCGGCGCCGTCGGCTTCTCGGTCTCCACCGATTACGCCCTCAAGGGCGTGGTCGACGCGCTGACGAAGGGGCCCGGCCCGGGCAACACGGTCGTCTGGAGCGCGCTCGCGGTCCTGGTCGCCTTCATCGCCGCCGACAACATGCTCTGGCGCGTGGCGGCGCTGACCGGCGCCTTCACCTTCGTGGGGATCACCGGCGACATCCGGCGCGACCTGTTCCGGCACATGACCGGCCATTCCCCGACCTTCTTCTCCGACCGCCAGCCGGGCACCCTGGCGTCGCGCATCACGGCGACCTCGAACGCGATCTTCACGGTCGAGAACATGTTCGTGTTCAACGTGATGCCGCCGACGGTCGCGGCCTTCGGGTCGATCGCCTACATCGCCACCGTCAACCTCACCATGGCGGGCATCCTGGCGGGCGTGTTCGCGGCCGTCGTCGTGCTGATGTTCAAGATGGCCTCGGCCGGCAAGCCGCTGCACCACGACTTCGCCGCCAAGGCCGCCAGCGTCGACGGCGAGATGGTCGATCTCGTCGGCAACATGTCGCTCGTGCGCGCCTTCTCGGCCTTCAAGCGCGAGGGGCAGCGCTTCGAGGGCACCATCGCGACCGAGATGCGGGCGCGGCGCTCGTCGCTCCTCTACCTCGAGAAGCTGCGCATCGTGCACGCGGTGCTGACCGTGCTTGCCGTGTTCGGCCTGCTCTATTGGGCGATCCAGATGTGGGAGGCCGGACAGGCGACGAACGGTCAGGTCGTGCTGGTCTGCACGCTCGGCATCCGCATCCTGGCGGCCACCCGCGACCTCGCGGTCGCGCTGGTCGACGCGACCCAGCACACCGCCCGGCTGGCCGAGGCCCTGCACACCCTGCTTCAGCCCCACGATCTCGTGGATCATCCGGAAGCGCAGCCGCTCACAGGCCAGGGCGCCAAGATCGAGTTCGAGCACGTCGCCTTCAGCTATCCGGACGGGCGCCCCGTCTTCACGGATTTCGACCTCGTCATCGAGCCGGGCCAGCGCGTCGGTCTGGTGGGCCGGTCCGGCGGCGGCAAGTCGACCCTGTTCTCGCTGATTCAGCGCTTCTACGACGTGCAGAGTGGCGCCATCCGCATCAACGGCCAGAACGTCGAGCGAGTCACCCAGGAATCCCTGCGCGAGGCGATCACGGTGGTGCCGCAGGACGTCTCGATGTTCCACCGCAGCTTGCGGGAGAACATCCGCTACGGCCGGCCCGAGGCGACGGACGAGGAGGTCTGGCAGGCCGCCGAGGCCGCGCATTGCACCGACTTCATCAAGGCCCTTCCCGAAGGCTTCGACACGATCGTCGGCGACCGCGGCGTAAAGCTCTCGGGCGGCCAGCGTCAGCGGATCGCCATCGCCCGGGCGATCCTGAAGAACTCGCCGATCCTGCTGCTCGACGAGGCCACCTCGGCGCTGGACGCGGAATCCGAGCAGGCGATCCGTCAGGCCCTCGCCAACCTGATGAAGGGCCGGACCGTCATCGCGATCGCGCACCGCCTCTCGACGCTGCAGGATTTCGACCGGATCGTCGTGCTCGACGGCGGCCGCATCGCGCAGGACGGCTCGCCCGACAAGCTGACCCATCTCGACGGCTTCTTCCGGGAACTGATGAAGAAGGAATCCATGGCGATGGCCCTCGCCGCCGCCTGACTTCGCCCCCGTGGATTCGTCCCGGCATCGCCGCGCCGGGACGGCGGCGCAGTTCCGCCGCTCCGGTTTTCACGCCCGATCGGCACTGGTAGATCATCGGCCCGCCGGACCGGACCTTGCATCGCCTGGACGTCGCGAACCGGCCCGGTTCCGACGCGTCTCGATGCCCGAGTCCTACTGTGCCTGACCTTGCCCTCGTCATCCGGGAAATCTCCGAGGAGATAGCCCAGCGCTCCGATCGGGGGGCGGTCGCGGATTACATTCCCGAACTCGCGCGGGTGGATCCCGGTCAGTTCGGCATGGCGGTGATCGATGCTGCGGGACGCGTCTTCGCCGGGGGCGACAGCGAGACGCCCTTCTCGATCCAGAGCGTGTCGAAGGTCTTCACCCTCACCCTCGCCCTCGGCATGGTCGGCGACCGGCTGTGGAAACGGGTCGGCCGCGAGCCTTCGGGCAACCCGTTCAACTCCATCGTCCAGCTGGAGCGGGAGCGCGGCGTGCCGCGCAATCCGTTCATCAATGCGGGCGCCATCGCGGTCACCGACGTGATCCTCTCGGGCCACGAGCCCCGCGAGGCGCTGGGCGAGATCCTGCGCTTCATGCAGTTCCTGGCCCAGGATTCGAGCATCGCGATCGACGAGACCGTGGCGGCCTCGGAGAAGCGCACGGGTTTCCGCAACACCGCGCTCGCCAACTACATGAAGTCCTTCGGCGTCATCGACAATCCGGTCGACTACACGCTCGGCGTCTACTTCCACCACTGCGCCATCGCGATGAACTGCCGCCAGCTCGCACGCGCCGGCCGGTTCCTGGCACATAACGGCATCAACCCGTCGACCGGCCATTCGGTGGTCTCGGCGGAGCGCGCGCGCCGCATCAACGCGATCATGCTGACCTGCGGCCACTACGACGGGTCGGGCGAGTTCGCCTATCGCGTGGGCCTGCCGGGCAAGAGCGGAGTCGGCGGCAGCATCCTGGCGATCGCACCCGGCAAGGCCTCCATCGCCGTCTGGTCGCCCGGTCTCGACGCGGCGGGCAATTCCCATCTCGGCCGCATCGCCCTGGAGCGGCTGACGCAGCGCATGGGCTGGTCCGTCTTCGGATCCTGAGCGGGTCCCTTCCCCTGCCCCCCTTCCCTGCCCCCCCTTCCCCTGCCCTCTTGCGCGGCGCCCACTTCCGCGGCACTGCGCCGCCGGGGCGTTGCGGCGCCGAAGCGAGACTTAGCGGCATGGCGACGAGTGTGGCGGTCCGGGCTGCCGACGACGGTCTGGATCCCGGTGCCATCCTGGCCCGTCTCGACCGGCTTCCGGCCACGCCGACGGTCTGGCGCCTCGTGGCGCTGCTCGGCCTCGGCTTCTTCTTCGAACTCTACGACCTGCTCTTCACCGGTTACGTGGCGCCCGGCCTCGTCAAGGCCGGGATCCTGACGCCGACGACCCCCGGCCTGTTCGGCGCCAGTGGTGTGGCGAGCTTCGTGGCCGCCCTCTTCACGGGACTGTTCATCGGCACCCTCGTCTGCGGCTGGCTCGCCGACCGGTTCGGGCGCCGGGCGATCTTCACGTGGTCGCTCCTCGCCTACACCGCGGCGAACGTCGTGATGGCCTGCCAGAGCGACGCCTTCGGCCTCAACCTCTGGCGGCTCGTCGCAGGGATCGGCCTCGGCCTGGAGATGGTGACGATCGGCAGCTACCTCTCCGAACTCGTCCCGAAGGCGATCCGCGGCCGGGCCTTCGCCCTGTGCCAGGGCATCGGCTTCACGGCCGTGCCGGTGGTGGCGTTCCTCTCCTACCTGCTGATCCCGATCGCCCCCCTCGGCATCGACGGCTGGCGCTGGGTGGTGCTGATCGGCGCCTCGGCGGCGATCGTGGTCTGGTGGATGCGGGCGGGCCTTCCGGAAAGCCCGCGCTGGCTCGTCGAGCACGGGCGTCTGGCGGAAGCCGACGCGATTCTGCGGCAGCTGGAGGCGCGGATCGCGGCCGAGCATGGCGGCGCGCTGCCCGCGCCGGCCGCGGCGGAGCCGGTGCAGCCGCGCGGCGCCTTCCGCGACCTGTGGGTCCGGCCCTATCGGCGCCGGGCGCTGATGATGGCCGGATTCAACGTCTTCCAGACGGTGGGCTTCTACGGCTTCGCCAACTGGGTGCCGACCCTGCTGGTGGCCCAGGGCATCACGGTGACGTCGAGCCTCGCCTACACGGCCCTGATCGCGCTGGCCGCCCCCGTCGGCCCGCTGATCGGCCTCGCCATCGCCGACCGGTTCGAGCGCAAGCACGTCATCGTGGCCGCCGCCCTCGTCTATATCGGCTGCGGCCTCGCCTTCGCGCAGACGCGGGACGTCCCGATCATCGTGGCGCTCGGCATCGGCCTGACGCTCGCCTCGAACGTGATGTCGTACAGCTTCCACGCCTATCAGGCCGAGCTGTTCCCCACGGGCATCCGCGCCAGGGCGGTGGGCTTCGTCTATTCCTGGAGCCGCTTCTCGGCGATCTTCACGGGCTTCGTCATCGCGTTCGTCCTGCGGGAGGCCGGCACGCCGGGCGTGTTCCTGTTCATCTCGGCCGCGATGCTGGCCGCGGGCCTGCTCGTCGGGCTCCTGGGTCCGCGGACACGGGACGTCGCGCTGGAGAAGATCGCGGGGTGAGGCCCGTTACGGGCTCGGCTCCCAGGAGGCCGAATCCGTGCTAGCCTCGGGCATGGTCGCTCAGCCGAAATCCCGGATGACGGTCGACGAGTTTCTCACCTGGGCCGATGGGCAGCCGGGGCGCTTCGAGCTGGTCGATGGCGAGGTGTTCGCGATGTCGCCGGAGCGCGTTCGGCATGCCGAGGTCAAGGCTGCCACCTATCTGGCGCTCCGGTCCGCACTGAAGCAAGCGAAGAGCCCCTGCTACGCGCTGCCGGATGGCATCAGCGTTCGCGTCGATCAGGATACGGTCCTCGAGCCCGACGCCCTCGTTTACTGCGGAATGCGCGCCGACCCCGATGCGACGGAGATCACCGATCCCGTCATCGTCGTCGAGGTGCAGTCGCCGAGCACACGTTCCGTCGATTCGGGTTTGAGATTGACCCGCTACTTCAGTCTCGAGAGCGTGATCCACTATCTGATCGTGGATCCGGTCAAGCGCCTCGTCATCCATCACCGCCGCGCGCAGGGCGGCCTGATCGAGACCCGCATCGCGACCCAGGAGACGCTGGACCTGACGCCGCCCGGCCTGCGCCTGCCCGTCCCGGAGCTGTTCGCCGACCGCGCGTCCGACGACGACGGAGCTTGATCCGATCCGAGGTGGATGCCACAGCGGCGCGAACGCGAATCAGGACGCCCGGATGACTGAACCTCTCGATCTCCTCGTGCTCGGCAACGCGATCGTCGACGTGATCGCACGGACGGACGATGCCTTCCTGGCGGCGCAGGGCGTCACCAAGGGTGCGATGCAGCTCATCGACGAGCCGCGGGCCGAGGCGCTGTTCGAGGCCATGGGCCCGGCCACGATCGTGTCGGGCGGCTCCGGCGCCAACACCGCGGTCGGCGCGGCCCTGCTCGGAGCCAAGACCGGCTTCGTCGGCAAGGTCCGGAACGACGAGCTCGGTGGCCTGTTCAGCCACGATCTCAAGGCGACCGGCGTCGACTTCAGCGTCCCTGCGGCGGCCGAGGGACCGGCCACCGCCCGATGCTTCGTGCTGGTGACGCCGGATGGCGAGCGCACGATGAGCACCTATCTGGGCGCCTGCCAGGGACTCTCGCCCGACGATGTCGACAAGGCTCTCGTGCGTTCCGCCCGGGTCGTCTATCTCGAGGGCTACCTCTGGGATCCGCCGGCCGCCAAGGAGGCGTTCCGCAAGGCGTCCGACATCGCCCACCAGGCCGGCAACGCCGTTGCGCTGACCCTCTCGGATGCGTTCTGCGTCGGTCGCTACCGCGATGAATTCCTCGGTCTGATCCGCGACGGCACCATCGACATCCTCTTCGCCAACATCGGCGAGTTGCAGAGCCTCTTCCAGACCGACGATGCCGAGGCCGCGGTGGCGGCCCTGCGGGACGAGCGCAACGCCCGCGGCCGTCACCTGCTCGGCCTCGTGACGCGCTCGGCCGACGGTGCCCTGGTGGTGCAGGGTGGCGAGGTCCGCGCCGTCGAGGCGAGCCCGGTCCACGAGGTGGTCGACACGACGGGGGCGGGGGATCTCTTTGCGGCCGGCTTCCTGGCCGGCCACGCCCGCGGCCTCGACCACGTCACGAGCGCCCGCCTCGGCACGCTCGCGGCGGCCGAGGTCATCCAGCACATCGGCGCCCGCCCGCAGGCGGATCTGGTCGGCTTGGCCAAGGCGCGCGGGCTCCTCTGAGCCGGCGCGTCGGGCGCGCGGTCGGAGGGTTGCGTCCGCTCCGATCCCGCCCGCTCAGGCCGCGCGGACGGTCGCGAGGAAGCGCGTCACCTCGTCCCTGAGATGCCCGGACCGGAGCGACAACTCCGAGGCTGCCGTGAGAACCTGATCGGCCGCCGCTCCGGTTGCCTTCGCCGCGTCGGCGACGCCCGTGATGGTGCTGGTGACGTCAGCCGCCCCCTGGGCGGCCTGGGAGACGTTGCGGACGATCTCCTGCGTCGCGGCGCCCTGCTGCTCCACGGCGCTGGCGATCCGCGTCGCCACGGCGCTGAGTTCCTGGACTCGGCCGCCGATGCGCCCGATCGCCGAGACGGCGTCGCCGGTGGAGGACTGGATCCGGGCGACGTGGCCGCCGATCTCGTCGGTCGCCCGCGCGGTCTGACCGGCCAGCGCCTTCACCTCTGCGGCCACGACGGCGAAGCCGCGGCCCGCCGCGCCGGCCCGCGCCGCCTCGATCGTGGCGTTCAGCGCCAGGAGATTCGTCTGTTCGGCGATGGTCGAGATCAGAGTCACGACATGACCGATCTGGACCGCCGCCCCGTTCAGATCCCGAACCAAGTGCGCGGTCGCCTCCGCGTCCGCGACCGCCGACTGGGTCAGCGCCGTCGAACCCGCGACCTGGCGGCTGATCTCCTGGACGGAGACGCCGAGTTCCTCCGCCGCCGCCGCCGCGACGTTGACGGTGCTGGCCGCGAGTTCGGCCGCGCTCGCCACCCAGCCGGAGCGATCGGCGGTGTCGGCGGCCGCCTCATTCATGGCTGAGGCCGTGTCCTGCAGCGCAGCGACGGCGGCCGAGACCGTGCCGATGATGCCGCCGACCGTGCCCTCGAAGGCGTCGGCGATCTGCTGCATGCCGCTCCGCCGCCGCGCCTCGGCCGCGGCGCGGGCCTGTGCCGCCTCGTGCTCGAGCGTGCGCGCGCGGATCAGGCCGTCCTTGAAGACCTGGACGGAGGCCGCCATGACCCCGACCTCGTCCGCTCGCTCGGAGCCGCCGACGGCCACGTCGAGGTTGTTGGCCGCGAGCCGACCCATGATCTCGGCCAGGGACCGGATCGGGCGGGCGACCCGCTGCCAGACCCACCAGACCGCCGCGCCGGTCATGATCGCTCCGATCACGGAGAGCGTGATGGTGACGGACCACGCCGTCCGGAACGCATCCTCGGAGCGCTGGACCGAGACGTTCGTGCCCTCGGCAGTGACCTGGGCCAGATCCGCCAGGGCATCGAAGGCGGCCACCAGAGGCGGGCGGGCCGGCGCGATGGCGTCGCGGGCCGCGTTCCGGTCGCCGCGCCTGAGCGGCGCGAGGATCGCCTCCTGCGCGACGCGGTAGACCTTCCACCGCCCCTCGAACGCGTCCCAGAGCGCGCGCTCTCGGGGCGTCGTCGCGCGCACGCGATAGCTCTGGAAGGCCTCCGGGATGGTCCGATCCATCTCGACGAACTCGGCATCGAGGTTCCGGTTCTCGCCGTCGTCGGTGGCGACCACCTTGCGGATCGTCGTCGTGTGGTACCGCAGCATCAGGAATCGAATCGCGTGGAGCGTGTTGTCCTTGCGCACCCAGACGTCGCGGGTCTCCACGGCGGCGGCATTGATGGCCTGTATCTGAATCAAGCCGATGGTCGAGCTTGCGATAAACAGCAAAAGCCGATTATCGAGGGCAGTATCAGCTTCGAAACAATACTTCTTCGAAAGCTCATCTCGGGCACCACAGAGGACGACACCGGCGCATCGTGGCACACGAAGATGAAGGACAGATTTTTTGCAACCTCTACTTCGGAAGTGATCTGCGCCGCAGATCAGCGCGGAACGCATGACGCGTCGCCCGCCAAGGCCGTGCCGCGGGTCGAGCGCCGATCCAGTCGAGGGCGGGCGGCCGCGGCCCGATCAGGGCCGCAGGAGAACCTTGCCTACGGCCGCCCGCCGGGTCAGCAGGCCGAACGCCTCCGGGAAGTCCGCCAGCGGGTAGACGCCGTGGACCTGTGCGGTGAGCTTGCCCTCGGCCACCCAGTCGAGGAGCCGACGCTGGTCGGCCCGATGCGCCTCCGGCTCGCGTTCGAGGAAGGCGCCCCAGTGGACGCCCTGCACGTCGAGTTCCTTCAGGAGCATCAGGTTCAACGGTAGCCGCGGGATCTCCCCGGCGGCGAAGCCGATGACGAGGAACCGGCCGCGCCAGCCGAGCGCCCGCAGGGCCGGCTCCGCGTAGGCATCGCCGACCGCATCGTAGACCACGTCGATCCCGCCTCCGGAGATCCGGCGCAACTCGTCCTTGAGCGTCGCGGGATCGTAGACGAGGCCGGCCTCGGCGCCGTGGGCGCGGGCGACGGCGAGCTTTTCCTCCGAGGAGGCGCAGGCGATCACCCGGGCGCCCATCAGCCGCCCCAGCTCCACGGCGGCGAGACCGACGCCCCCGGAGGCCCCGAGGACCGCCAGCCATTCGCCGGGCTGCAGGCGGGCACGGTTCGCCAGGGCATGGAGCGAGGTGCCGTAGGTGATGGTGAGCCCGGCCGCCTGCTCGTCCGGCACCGCGTCCGGCACCGGCGTGAGCCGGGCGGCGTCGAGGGCGATGAGTTCGGCGCAGCAACCGTGCCCGGCATGGACGATCACCCGGTCGCCCACGGCCACGCCCGAGGCCCCTGGCCCGAGCGCCTCGACCACGCCGACCCCCTCGCCGCCCGGCGAGAACGGCAGGGCCGGCTTCACTTGGTAGCGCCCAGCCACGATCAGCGTGTCGAAGAAGTTGAGCGCCGCGAGCCGCATCCGCACCAGGGCCTGCCCGGGACCCGGAACCGGATCGGAGCGCTCCACGATCTCCAGATGCTCCGGCCCGTCGAGCCTCGTGCACAGCAGCGCCCGCATTCCGTGTCTCCTCCCCGGCGTTTCTCAGCCGATGAGGCCCGAACCGGCCGTGCGGTCAAGCCGTCCCGATCATCTCGCGGATGCGGGCGCCCAGCACCTCCACCACGAACGGCTTGGTGATGACCTGCATCCCGGCATCGAGCTGGCCGTTGCCCAAGACGGCATTCTCCGCGTAGCCGGTGACGAACAGGACCTTGAGCCCCGGTCGCGTCACCCGGCCGGCCTCGGCCATCTGGCGCCCGTTCATGCCGCCCGGCAGCCCGATATCGGACACGAGCAGGTCGATGCGCACGTCGGATTGCAGCACCCTGAGGCCGGCCGCGCTGTCGGCGGCCTCGATCGCCGTGTAGCCGAGATCCTCCAGCACCTCGGTGACCAGCATGCGCACGGTCGGCTCGTCGTCGACCACCAGCACGGTCTCGCCCGGCGCGGCCCGCGGCGGCGCGCCGACGGCGGTATGCGCATCCTCCTCCGCGACCGCGCCGCGATGGCGGGGCAGGTAGAGGCAGACCGTGGTGCCCTTGCCGACCTCGGAATGGATCCGCACCTGGCCGCCCGATTGCTGGGCGAAGCCGTAGATCATCGACAGGCCGAGGCCGGTGCCCTGCCCCAGCGGTTTGGTGGTGAAGAACGGCTCGAACACCTTGCCGACGATCTCGGGCCGCATGCCGATGCCGGTATCGGTGACGCAGAGCGAGAGGTACTGGCCCGGCGGCATGTCGTGACGCCGGGCGGCGCGCTCGTCGAGCCAGGCATTGGCGGTCTCGATCGTGATCCGGCCGCCCTCCGGCATGGCATCGCGGGCGTTGATGCACAGGTTGAGCAGGGCGTTCTCGAGCTGCGGCGGGTCGACCAGGGCCGGCCAGAGACCGGGCGCGCCCATGACCTCGACGATCACGGCGGGGCCGACCGTCCGCCGGATCAACTCTTCCATGCCGGCCACGAGCCGGTTCACGTCGGTGGGCTTCGGATCGAGGGTCTGCCGCCGCGAGAAGGCGAGCAGGCGATGGGTCAGGGCCGCGGCCCGCTTGGACGCTCCCTGCGCGGCATTGATGTAGCGGTCCACATCCATGACGCGACCCTGGCCGAGGCGGGTCTGGATCAGCTCCAGGGATCCGGAGATACCGGCGAGCAGGTTGTTGAAGTCATGGGCGATCCCGCCGGTCAGCTGGCCGACGGCCTCCATCTTCTGCGATTGCCGCAGGGCCTCCTCGGTGGCGGCCAGGGCGTCGGCGCGCTCGCGCTCCGCGGTGAAATCGCGGCCGACGGCGTTGATCACCCCCTCCCCCGGCCGGGCCGCCCAGCTGATCCAGCGGTATCCGCCGTCCCGGTGGCGGTAGCGGTTGTCGAAGCGCGCGAGGCTCGATCCCGTGGCGAGCTGCTGCGCGCCCTCGACGGTGCGGTCGAAATCGTCCGGATGGACGAAGGCGATGAGCTTGGTTCCGATCAGCTCGTCCGGCCGCCAGCCCAGCACCTCGGTCCAGGCCGGGTTCACCGCGGTGATCGTGCCGTCGAACAGGCAGCGCAGCATCATGTCGGACGAGAGCGTCCACAGGGCGTTGCGATCGGCGGTGCGTTCCTCGACCTGCTGGGCCAGGGTGGCGTTGAGGTCGCGCAGCTCCGCGAGGGCGGATTCCAGGCGGCCCTGGCTCTCCTTGAGGGCGGCGTCGGCGCGCACGCGGGCCGTGGTCTCGTTGGTAAGGATGAACAACCCCGTGACCCGCCCCGCGGCGTCGAGGACCCGCGAGTACGAGAAGGTCCACCACGTCTCCCGGGAGCCCCGGTCGGTGTCGAGCTGCCAGGGCAGATCGATGAAGCGCTCCGGGCTGCCTGCCATGGCCGCGTCGATGATCGGCTTGGCCTGATCCCAGGCATCGGCCCAGACCACATCGAACCGCTCGCCCATGGCCCAGGCCAGACGGGGCCCGAGCAGCGGGAAGTAGGTGTCGTTGAAGAAGAAGTGGAGATCGGGCCCCCAGGCCAGGATCATCGATTCCGGCGAGTTGAGAACGAGCGAAAGGGCCGCGCGGAATTCCGCCGGCCAGGTCCCCGGGGGGCCGAGGGGATGGCCGGTCCAGTCGCGTGCGCGGATCATCCGCGCGGCCTCGCCGCCGCCGGATAGGAAGGAGAGGGGATCGATCACAAGTTCTGAGCGATACAGGTCATGGACTTACCGCGTATGACCGTCTTCGACGCCATCTCCAAGCCAGGGCGGCCCTGTGGATGCCTGTAGTCGGAGACCAGCCCGAGGTCACAGCCCGACGTCACAGCCCCGTCATTCCGGGACTGCGAAGCAGGATCCAGACCTCGACCGCGTGCCGGCATAGCTGGCGGCGGCTCTGGGTTCCGGGCTCGCCCGGGGGTGCCCGGGAATGAATGGGATTGCCGGACGGCAGGGACTGGATCGCGGCGATCCGTTGACCTGATCTCTCCGCGCAGGCCTCCAACACAGCCCTCTGGACCGGCGACAGTCCGTGCGGCCGAAATACGTTGACCCGGGCACGGGCAAGAGCGTGGGCCAGGGCAGACGGCACAACCGGCGGCCGGCATTTCAGTCGACAGCGACGCAGCCCACGCCGGAGCCGAACGGCTGTTCGCGTTCGTCAGCGACCTTCTGCAGACGAGCCTGCCCGTCCCGGCGGGCATCCTGCATGTTGGAGCGACAGCGATACCCGGGTGCCTGACCGAGGGCGATCTCGCCGTGCCCGGAACGCGGGATCGAGCTGAACTGACGAATTCTCGTCCTCCACGGAGGCGCACCGAACAGCGCATCTCGGTGTCCAATGGACCGCCGGAGGCGGCTCCCTCGCCCGGTTGCACCCTTTCGTCGAAACCCTGCGGGCCGGCCCGGTGCTGTGCGGCGCGACGACGCCCTCAAGCGGGCGCACGCGACCAAGCCGATGGCGCTCTACCGGACGCGCGAGGACGACGCCATCGCCCCTGTCCTGAACCCGCGCCCACCTGATCGATGAGCGTCGTGCCGGCCCGCTCCGCTCCGGTCGCGAGGACGGCCAGGTTCAGCCGCCATCCGCGCTAATGCGCCTCCTGCCAGTTCCCCGCCGCGTTGGCCTCCACCACCAGCGGCACCCGCAGCGTCAGGGCCGGCGCCGGGGCTTCCTCCATCACGCCGCGGATGATCGGGATCGCCCGCTCCACCTCGTCCTCGGCAGCCTCGAAGACCAGCTCGTCGTGGACCTGCAGGAGCATGCGCACCCCGAGCTTCTCGTCGGCCAAAGCCCCTTCCATCCGGGTCATGGCCCGGCGGATGATGTCGGCGGCCGAGCCCTGGATCGGCGCGTTGATCGCCTGCCGCTCGACGCTGGCGCGCTCGGACGGGTTGTTGGAGCGGATCTGCGGATAGTGGCACACCCGGCCGAACAGGGTGGTGACGTAGCCCTTGTCCCGGCAGCTCTTCTTGGTCGCATCGATGTAGTCGCGGATCCCGGGGAACTGCTCGAAATACTGCTTGATGAACGCGGAGGCCTCCTCGCGGCCGATGCCGAGCCGGTCGGCGAGCCCGAAGGCCGAGATGCCGTAGATGATGCCGAAATTGATGGTCTTCGCCCGGCGCCGCAGGTCGGGCGTCATGTCCTTGAGCGGCACGCCGAACATCGCCGAGGCGGTGGCCGCGTGGATGTCGATCCCGTCCGCGAACGCCTTCCGGAGTTCCGGGATATCGGCCATGTGGGCCAGGAGACGCAGCTCGATCTGGGAATAATCCGCCGAGATCAGCCGGTTGCCGGGCGCCGCCACGAAGGCGCGGCGGATGCGCCGGCCCTCCTCGGTGCGGATCGGGATGTTCTGCAGGTTCGGCTCGGAGGAGGACAGTCGGCCGGTGGTGGTCGCCGCCAGCGAGAACGAGGTGTGGACCCGCGCCGTCTCCCGGTCGGCGTGCGTCTGGAGCGAATCCGTGTAGGTGGATTTCAGCTTCGAGAGCTGCCGCCATTCCAGGATCTTCTTGGGCAGCTCGTGCCCGGCCTGGGCCAGCTCCTCCAGTAGGGTGGCGGGCGTCGCCCACTGGCCGGACGGCGTCTTCTTGGCGCCCGGCAGGCCCATCTTCCCGAACAGGATGTCGCCGATCTGCTTCGGCGAGCCCACCGAGAATTTCTCGCCGGCATCCTCCTGGATTTCCTCTTCCAGGCGCACGAGGATCTGCGAGAAATCCCCCGAGAGGCGGCTCAGCATGTCCCGGTCGACCCGGATGCCGCGCTGCTCCATCCGGGCGATGACCGGCAGGAGCGGGCGCTCCAGGGTCTCGTAGACCGCGACCCGGTGCTCGGCGACGAGGCGCGGCTTCATCATCCGCCACAGGCGGAGCGTCACGTCCGCATCCTCGGCCGCGTAGGCGGTGGCCTTGTCGATCGCGACCCGGTCGAAGCTCACCTTGTTGCGGCCGGTGCCGGCGACATCCGAGAACGTGATCGGCTGGTGGCCGAGATGGCGGCGGGCCAGCTCGTCCATGCCGTGCCCGCCCTTCCCGGCATCGAGGACGTAGGAGATCAGCATCGTGTCGTCGAAGGGCGCCACCTCGACGCCGTAGCGGGCGAGCACGACCCAATCGTATTTGAGGTTCTGGCCGACCTTCAGAACGCCGGGATTCTCCAGAAGCGGCTTCAGTCGGGCGACGGCATCCTTAAGGGGGATCTGGCCCGGGACCGGCTCGACCACGTCGGAGGGCGCGGCCCCTTCGCCGAACAGGTCGGTGGCGTCGGCCTGCACCTTGGCGGCCTGCACGTGCGCCAGCGGGATGTAGCAGGCCCGTCCCGTGGACACCGCCAGCGAGACGCCGACAAGGCCGGCCTTGTGGGCGTCGAGCGCGTCCGTCTCGGTGTCGACCGCGATCACCCCGGCCTCCTCGGCCTCGGCGATCCAGGCGTCGAGCTGCTCCAGAGACGTGACGGTCTCGTAGGCGGCGGTGTCGAAGGGGGCCACGGCCTCCGCGGCCCGGGCCGCCACGACGTTGCCGGGCGTCGCCTCGACGGGGGCCCGGGGCTTGGCGGGCGCGTCCGGCAGGTCGAGATCCGCGAAGGGGTCCACCGCGCCGCCCTCGGGCGGTGCGGCGCCCGGCGGGCGCTCGGCCCCGGCCGCCGCGGTCTCGGGATCCGGCGGTACGGAATCGCCGAAGAATGGCACCGCGTCGCTGCCGCCGGCCCCGTTGCCGTAGCCATGCGGCCGGGCGCCGGGCAGGAGCCGCGGATCAGGCTTCACCGCCTCGGGATCGACGTGCAGCATCTGGGCGATGCGGCGCGTCAGGGTGTTGAACTCCATCGCCTTCAGGAAGCCGACGAGCTTCTCCGGATCGGGCTCGGGCACGCCGAGATCGTCGAGCGGCACCGGGACCGGCACATCCTCCATCAAGGCCACGAGCTTGCGCGACAGCTTGGCCTGATCGACGTTGGCGAGCAGGGTTTCCCGGCGCTTGGGCTGCTTGATCTCGGCCGCCCGCTCCAGCAGCGCGTCGAGGCTGCCGAATTCCTTGATCAGCGCCGCGGCGGTCTTCAAGCCGATGCCGGGGACGCCCGGTACGTTGTCGGAGGTGTCGCCGATCAGCGCCAGCGCGTCGCCGATCTGGTTGGGTTGAAGCCCCTCCCACTTGGCGATGATCGCCTCAACATCGAGGTTGCGCTCGGGCCGGTAGCCCGGCTTGCCCTTCGCACCGGATTCGAAATCGTAGAACCGCACCTGCGGTCCCACGAGCTGCATCAGGTCCTTGTCGGAGGAGACGATGATGACGCCCGCGCCCCGTGCCTCGGCCTGGCGGGTATAGGTCGCGATGAGGTCGTCGGCCTCGTAGCGTTCCAGCTCCACCGCGTGCAGGCCGAAGGCCCGCACCGCGTCGCGCATCAGCGGCATCTGCCGCTTGAGGTCGTCGGGCGCGTCCGGGCGGTGGCCCTTGTAGTCTGGGAACATCTCCTTGCGGAATGACCCTTCCGACTTGTCGAAGACGATGCCGAGATGCGTCGGCATCGTGCCGGCGGCGCCGTCCTGCAGGAACTGCGCGATCTTCGTGCAGAACAGCCGCACGGCGCCGGTGGGCATCCCGTCGGAGGGGCGCGAGTTGTACTTCTGGTCCTGATTGATCGACTGGAAATAGGCCCGGAAGATGAACGACGAGCCGTCGACCAGGATCACCTGATCGCCTGGGCCGACGGACTTAATTTCGGGCTTCGCGTCGGTCATGGGCTCAGGCGGCTCGGGGCGATCAGGAATCGGGCGCGCGGGCGAGTTCGGCGCGGCGGGCCGCGACGAGAACGGGCAACTCGTGGTGGACGGTGAGCCAGACGATGTCCAGCGTCACCCGGTGATAGCTGTGGCGACAGACGTTGCCAGCATCCGCGATCTGTCGCCACGGCACGTCCGCATACCGGTCCTTCGTCTCGGCGCTCAATCGGCGGCTCGCCTCCGAGACGATCTCCAGGCAACGCATGACTGCGAAGTGCGTGCGCTCGTCCGCCCCGAAAGTCTCGAGCGTGAACCCCGCCACAAAGCGAGCGGCACGCTCGGCGTTGGCGATGATGTCGGCGCAGGCGGTCCGCTCGCGCTCAGAAAGCGAAAACGGCATCGCGCTCTGCGTGCTTTCGGACCCGATCCTTGAGGGCCGCCCGGTCCGCCACGTCGACCCGGATCGGAAACAGATCATCGATGAAATGGCACAACCCGACATAGCCGAAGAGACCGCCGACGACGGGCGCATCGATGTCAATCAGCACGTCGAGGTCGCTATCGTCCCCGGCGTCCCCACGGGCGACCGAACCGAACAGCGCCGCATGCAGCACCCCGCGGCGGCGCAGTTCCGCTTCGTTCGTGCGGAGGATGTCGAGGGCGAGCTGCTTGTCCATGGCGGCGGGACCGGAGGGAATCGGCGGCCATCAGCATAGCAGAACCGCGGGGTTGGAGGATCAGGCCGCGAGCTCTTGCCCCAGAGCCTCCACCCGGCGCAGGTCGTCCACGAAGGCCGCGTAGGCCTCTTCCTTCGCCTCGTCGGGCAGGCGCAGCAGGTAGGAGGGGTGGACCGTGATGAAGCCCTGGAAGCGGTTGTCGAACCGGTCGAACCGGAACGGGCCCCGCGCCCGGGTAATCGGGACGGCCTTGCCGGTCAGCGCCAGCACCGCGGTCGCGCCGAGGGCGACCACGAGCTTCGGAGCCACGAAGTCCAATTCCCGGTCCAGCCACCAGCGGTAATGGCTGACCTCGCCCGCCGTCGGCTTCTGGTGGATGCGGCGCTTGCCGCGTTCCTCGAACTTGAAGTGCTTGACCGCATTCGTGAGGTAGCTCGCCCCACGGTCGATCCCGGCCTCCGCCATGGCGCGGGAGAGCAGTTGCCCCGCCGGTCCGACGAAGGGTCGGCCCTGCCGGTCCTCCTGATCGCCGGGCTGCTCGCCCACGAAGGCGATCGTGGCGCCCACCGGCCCCTCGCCGAGCACGGCCTGGGTGGCGCCCGCGACCAGCGGCTCGGTCCGTCGGATGATCGCGTTCAGCTCCTCCAGGGTCTTCGGGTCCTGGTCGGCCATGGCGGCGACGGCGCGGGCCGGGTCGCGGCGTGTGGGCATGGTCGGCTCCCTCTCGATCATCGCTTCGGTGCGCCCGGCCGCCGCGCGGACGAGGGCGGGGATGGCGGCCGTCTCGGGCATGTTGTGCCAGTACTTCTTGGGCATCTCGGCCCGCATGGCCTTCAGGTTGGTGCGGGCCGGGTTGAACGTGCTCTCGTAATAGGTCTGCCAGCCGGCCTCGAACCCGTCGCCCTCCGGCAGCTGCGCGCGGTCGCCCGGCGGTCCGAAGGTCAAGGCCTCCGTATCCCAATGCGCCGATCCGTCCGGCGTGAGGATCGACCAGCGCATCCCGCGGAAGCGATTGACGAAGAACGGCGCCGCAGCCTCAAGAATGTGGTGATCCGGCTCGAACCACGCGCTGTAGCGCTCCCCATCCGGCCCCTCAGCCCGGCGGAAGCGCAGGAAGGCGTGCATCTTGTGGAGGTCGCGCCCGATCGCCTTGGCCAGACGGTGCAGGCGGTGGACCAGCGGATCGCTGCCGACCTCCATCAAATGCCGCTCGCCGTGGCAGACGCGCCAGATCAGCGCGTAGAGCAGCCCATAGCGTTCCGGATCGCGGTGCGGGATCACCTGCGGGATCAGAGCGGCGACGGGCTTCGGCAGGGCTAGCGGCGGGCTGAGGGCATGCGCCGCGCCGGTGCCGAACAGGCCGGGGGAGTCCGCCTCCGACCATGTCACCCCCTCGGGTGGGACACCCTCCGCGACGAGGCTCCGGACGGCGGTGCGGAAGCCGTCGAGATCGGCGCCCGGACGCAGGAGCATGGCGCGCGGCGCGCCGGCATTCCCGTGTCCGCTCGCAGGGGAACGGAGCATCGCGTCTGCGGCCTTTCTCAAAACAGGCTCAGTTGCGCCGCCGGCTCGACCAGTCGCGCCCGCAGGTCGAGCCGGTCGGTGAGCCCCACCGGACGATGATCGGCAGCGACGAGGAACGGCCGGGCCCGCTTCAAGCCCGAGGTCAGGCGGGCGACGTCGTCGAGGCGCAGGGTCGCGTGCCGGCGCGCCTTGACGATCTTGTCCACGGCCCGGGCGCCGAGCCCCGGCACCCGCAGAAGCCATTCCCGATCGGCCTTATTCACGTCCACGGGGAACTTGTCCCGGTGCTTCAGCGCCCAGGCGAGCTTCGGGTCGATGTCGAGGGCGAGCATCCCGCCCTCCGACGCGTCGGCCACTTCGTCGGGGGTGAATGCGTAATACCGCAGCAGCCAGTCGGCCTGGTACAGCCGGTGCTCGCGCTGGAGCGGCGGCGGCTTCGGCGGCAGGATCGCGGACCCGTCCGGGATCGGGCTGAACGCCGAGTAATAGACCCGCTTCAGGCCGACGCTGCCGTAGAGCAGCGCGCTCTTGCGGATCAGCGCCTCGTCGGTGGTGGCGTCCGCCCCGACGATCACCTGCGTCGAGTGGCCGGCCGGCGAGAAGCGGCGCTTTTCGGCCTTGGCCTGCACGATGCGCTCGCCGATCTGGGCCATCGCCCCCTGGATCGCGGCGCCGTCCTTCTCAGGGGCGAGGCGTTCCAGGCTCGCCTCGGTGGGCAGCTCGACGTTGATCGAGAGCCGGTCGGCGTAGAGACCGGCCTCCTCGATCAGCCAGGGGCTCGCCTCCGGGATCGACTTCAGGTGAATGTAGCCGGCAAAGCCGTGATCGCGCCGCAGCGACTTCGCCACGCGGGTCAGAAGCTCCATGGTGTGGTCCGGCGACTTGATGATGCCCGACGAGAGGAACAGGCCCTCGATGTAGTTGCGCCGGTAGAAGTTCAGGGTGAGGTTCACAACCTCCTCGACGGTGAACTTGGCCCGCCGCACGTTCGAGGAGCGCCGGTTCACGCAGTAGGCGCAATCGAACAGGCACCAGTTGGTCAGCAGGATCTTCAGCAGCGAGACGCAGCGCCCGTCCGGCGTATAGGCGTGGCAGATCCCCGCCCCGGTGGTCGACCCGAGCCCGTCCTTGCCCGCCGCGCGCTTCGGCGCGGCCGAGGAGGCGCAGGAGGCGTCGTACTTGGCGGCATCCGCGAGGATGCGCAGCTTCTTGGCCAGGGTCTCGTCCATCGAACAGACAATGAACAACCCGGCCAAAGGTGCAAGGCCGCTCCGCCTTTCACCCCGGGCCGCGATGCCGCACCCGTCACACCATGTCGTCCGGCTCCAGATCGACCACCCGGCGGGCGAGGTCGTAGGCGAAGCCGGCCCGGGCCAGGGCGGCGAGGTCCCGGTCGCGGTGCGCCGCCCGCTGATCCGGGCGGCGATACGGCCCGAGGCGCCGCCGCTTGGCGTAGGCCCGCGCGGCCTGGTCCTCGATCGCCTCCGCCTCACCGTCCGGCAGGGCGTCGCGCTCCGCCAGCATGGCGGCCTCGACGACATCGCGCGGAACACCCTTGGCGGCGAGCTTGGCCGAGACGCCGCGGCTCGACGTGCCGCGGCGGCGCAGGGTGGCGAGGCGGGTGTCGGCGAAGCGCGCGTCGTCCACGAGGCCGGCCGACACCGCCCGCGCGACGGTCGCCGTAACGAGGTCGGTGAAGAGCGCGGGATCCTCGCCCCGGGCGCGGGCCCGCTTCTGGACGCGGCGCGCAAGGGTCCGGCGCAGCATCTCGGTCGAGGCGCTGTAGCGCTCAAGATAATGGAGCGCCGCCCGCTCCAGCCACGCCGGGCTCACAGGGCCGGGCGGCTCGATCTCGCGGTCGCGACCTTCTGGCGCGGATCCTGCAACGAATGGAGATTTCACCGGTTCTTCACGATCTCGACAGGTTTGCGTTCCATGACTCGGGCATGGAACGCGCGCAACGCGACAGGCTCGGCCATGGCCCGAACCACCGTTCTTCGTCAGGCGATCCGCAGGGTCGACGGAACCGTCGGCTGCCACGTGCGGCAGCTATCCTGATGCGGCGTGAATGGCTCCTGGTCCTCGTTGCCCTGGGGCTCGCTGCGGCCGCGGCCGCAATCGTCTATCTGTCGCGCCCGAATACCCTGACGGTGGCGGTCGGCCCGCAGGACGGCCCCGAGGCCGCGCTGATCGAAGCCTATGCCAGCGCCCTCGACCGGGCACGCGAGGATGTCCGGCTCAAGGTCGTGCGCTACGGCGACGTGCGCGACAGCGCCCTCGCGCTTCAGCGGAACAAGGCCGACCTCGCCGTGGTCCGGCCGGACGTGTTCCTGCCCGAGAACGGGTTGACCCTCGCGATCCTGCATGACGAGGCCCTGGTCATCGCGGCGCCGGAGGCGGCCGATATCGACGACATCCCCGCGCTCGCGCGCAAGCGGCTCGGCATCGTGGTCCGGCACAGCGCCGACCTGTCCTTCCTGACGAACCTGCTCTCCTTCTACGACCTCGTGCCGGACAATGCGGGCGCGGACGCGCCGGAGGCCAGCCCTGCCGCCGAGGCGGAGCCCGGTCATGTCACCGTGGTGCCGCTCAAGATCGGCGAGGTGACCGCAGCCCTCGCCGACAAACGCGTCGATGCGGTGGCGGTGATCGCGAGCCCCGCCTCCAAGCCCGCGGCTTCCGTGGTCCGCGCCGTCGAGCTGGGCTCGCCGGAGCGGAAGGTCGGCTTCGTCTCGATCCCGGACGGCGACGCAATCCTGCAGCGCTTCCCCGAATTGCAAGCGGTCACGATTCCGGCCGGCACCTTCGGCGGCCGGCCGAAGCGCCCCGACGAGGAGATCAAGACCGTCGGCGCCTCCTACCGCCTGATGGCGCGGGGCACGGTCAGCCGGGTCGCGGTCGCCTCTGCGACGCAGCACCTGTTCGAGTGGCGCTCGCGTCTGGCCTCGGCGGCGCCGGTGGCCAAGCTGATGAAGGCGCCGGACTTCGACACCACCGTGGCGGCGACCTCGGCGCGCCTGCCGAACCACCCCGGCGCCGTCGACTATTTCGAGCGCGAGCAGCAGACCTTCCTCGATCGCTACGAGGATTACATCTACCTGTTCGCCTTCTTCGGCGGCACGATCGGGTCCGGCATCGCCTGGATCGGCCAGCGCCTCGCCCGCAAGCGCCGGGAGCGCGTAGACTTCGTCCTCGACCGGCTCCTCGACATCATGCGCGAGGTGCGGGCGGCGACCAGCGCCGCCGAACTCGATGCGATCGCGATCGAGACCGACGGGCTGGTGGCGGACGTCGTCTGTTACGCCCGTGAACGCAGCATCGATGCGCGGACGGTCAGCGCGCTGATCCTGGCGGTGGACGGCGTCCATGCGGCGATCGCGGACGCGCGGCGGCAGGCGAGCGAGGCGGAGCCCCGGGCGGCGACCCGCACCCGCACGGCGCGGCTGCTCGCCCTCGACCTGCCGGCTGCGGAATAGCGGCGGGGCCGCGTGGCTGGCGGTGTCGGGATATCATGCTAACGGGAGCCATGTTCGATCCCGTCGCAGCCCTCAACACGGTTCTGGAGAACCTCGACCGCGAGGCCCGTGAGCCCACGAAGCTCCGGGCCGCGCTCGTGCCGCAACTGCGCCGGGTCATCGAAGAGGGCCACCGCGCCGCCGAGGCGCAGCTCCTCGAGGACCGCAACGGGCTGCGCTGCGCGCAGACCTTGTCGAACCTCACCGATGCGGTGGTCCGGGCGATTCACGATGCCGTGGTCTGGCGCCTCTATCCCAACGACAATCCGTCGACCGGTGAGCAGCTCGCGGTGGTCGCCACCGGCGGCTACGGCCGGGGCACGATGGCGCCGGGCTCGGACATCGATCTGCTGTTCCTGCTTCCCTACAAGCAGACGGCGTGGTCGGAGAGCGTCGTCGAGGGAATGCTCTACGTCCTGTGGGACCTGAAGCTGAAGGTCGGCCACGCCACCCGGTCGGTGGAGGAATGCCTGCGCGAGGCGCGGGCCGACATGACGATCCGCACCGCCCTCCTGGAAGCGCGATACCTGTTCGGCACCCGGATCCTCTACGAGGAGCTCGTGACCCGCTTCGACGCCGAGCTGGTGGTCGGATCCGCCGCCGAGTTCGTGGAGGCGAAGCTGCGCGAGCGCGACATGCGCGTCTCCAAGGCCGGCACCTCCCGATATCTCGTCGAGCCCAACGTCAAGGACGGCAAGGGCGGCCTGCGCGACCTGAATACCCTGTTCTGGATCGCCAAATACACCTACCGGGTCCGCGACCAGCTGGAACTCGTGAGCGCTGGGCTGTTCACCCCGGAGGAATACGCGCTGTTCGAGCGCTGCGACGAGTTTCTGTGGCGGGTGCGCTGCCACATGCACTTCGTGACGAAGCGCGCGGAGGAGCGCCTGTCCTTCGGCCTGCAGCCGCGGATCGCCGAGCGCTTCGGCTACGAGCCCCGGGGCGGCCTCTCCGGCGTCGAGCGCTTCATGAAGGCCTATTTCCGCATCGCCAAGGACGTGGGCGACCTCACCGCCATCGTCTGCGCGGAGCTGGAGGCGCGCCATGCCAAGCGCACCCCGGTGCTCGACCGCTGGATCGGCCGGTTCCGCGACCGGTTCCGGGCAACCGCCATGGAGGCGGAGGATTTCTGGATCGACCACGGCCGGGTGAACCTGCGTGCGGAGGACGCCTTCGAGCGCGACCCCGTGAACCTGATCCGGCTGTTCTGGCTCGCCGACCGGCACAACCTCGCGATCCATCCGGACGCCAAGCGGCTGGCCAACCGGTCCCTGCGCCTCGTGAACCCGTCGCTGCGCGTGGACCCCGAGGCGAATCGCCTGTTCGTCGAGATCCTCACCTCGCGGAACGCCCCGGAGGAGGCGCTGCGCGAGATGAACGAGGCGGGCGTGCTCGGCCGCTTCATCCCGGATTTCGGCCGCATCGTCGCGATGATGCAGTTCAACATGTACCACCACTTCACGGTGGACGAGCATCTGCTGCGCACGGTCGGCGTCCTGGCCGACATCGAATCGGGCCGGGTCCAGGAGACCTATCCGCTGGTCTCGCGCCTCGTGCATACGATCCACAATCGCATGGCGCTCTACGTGGCGATCCTGCTGCACGACATCGCCAAGGGCCGGCCTGAGGACCACTCGATCGCCGGCGCCGCCATCGCCGAGAAGCTCTGCCCGCGCTTCGGCCTGAACCAGGCCGAGACCGAGACCGTGCGCTGGCTCGTGGAACACCATCTGCTGATGTCCATGACGGCGCAGAGCCGCGACCTCTCGGACGCCAAGACGATCGAGCGGTTCGCCGCGAGCGTGCAGAGCCTGGAGCGGCTGAAACTCCTGACCATCCTGACGGTGGCCGACATCACCGCCGTCGGGCCGGGGGTCTGGACCGCCTGGAAGGGCACTTTGATCCGCACGCTGTACGACGAGACCGAAGTCTACCTGTCAGGCGGCCATTCCGAGATCGCCCGCACCGACCGGGTGCGCCTCGTGCAGATGGGCCTGCGCGAGCAGCTGCCCGGCTGGGCCTCGGAGGAGTTCGATATCTACGCGGCGCGGCACAGCCAGGCCTACTGGCTGAAGGTCGACGGCACGCGCCAGCTGAAGAACGCGATCTTCCTGCGCGACGTGGTGCGCGACGGACGGACCAGCGCCACGGACGTGGCCCTCGATCCGGTTCGGGGCGTGACCGAGATCACCATCTACTCGCCGGATCATCCCCGCCTGCTCGCCATCGTCACCGGCGCCTGCGCGGCGGCGGGGAGCAACATCGTCGACGCGCAGATCTTCACCACCACGGACGGGTTTGCCCTCGACACGATCTTCATCTCCCGCGCCTTCGAGCGCGACGAGGACGAGCTGCGCCGGACCAAGCGCATCACGGCGGCGATCGAGCGCGCGCTGAAGGGCGAGATCCGCATCGCCGACCTCGTCGCCGACAAGCACCCGACGGCGAGCACCCGCGCCAAGACCTTCCCGGTGCCGCCGGACGTGATCATCGACAACGCGCTGTCGAGCCGGGAGACCGTCGTGGAGATCACCGGCCTCGACCGGCCGGGCCTGCTCTACGAGCTCACCACCGCCTTCAGCCGGCTGTCGCTCAACATCACGTCGGCGCATGTGGCGACCTTCGGCGAACGCGCCGTGGACGTCTTCTACGTCACCGACCTCACCGGCACCCGGGTGACGCAGCCCGACCGGCAGGCCGCGATCCGCAGCGCCGTGATGGACGTGTTCGCGCACGACGTCGCCACGCTGAAGGCCGAGGGTCTGGAGGCGCTCGTGGCGGCCCCGCCGCCGCGCGAGGCGTGAGCGGACGGGTTGATTTCGCGACCCCTTGGCCAGATATCAGCGCCGATTCCACGATCCCTCACCGATTCCCGCCCACGACTGAAACGTGATGACGAGCAACGACATGCCTCAGGATGACCAGCGCCAGACCACGGTCGAAGCCGGTGCCGGCGCGGCCCAGGATTCCGCGCCCGCGGGTCAGGGCGGCGAGTCGGCCTCCGTCGATCCCGTCGCGGAGGCCCTGGCTCTGCTGACCGCCGAGCGCGACGAGCTCAAGGACCGGACGCTGCGCACCCTCGCCGAGATGGAGAACCTGCGCCGCCGGACGGAGCGCGAGGTCGCCGACGCGCGCGCCTACGCGGTGACGAACTTCGCCCGGGACGTTCTCAACGTCGCCGACAACATCCGCCGCGCCCTCGACAGCGTGCCGGACGATGCGAAGTCCACGGCCGACGGCGCCCTGAAGGGTCTGATCGACGGGATCGAACTCACCGAGCGCGACCTCGCCAAGACCCTTGAGCGCCACGGCGTGAAGATCGTCGAGCCCCAGGGCCAGAAGTTCGACCCGAACCGCCATCAGGCCATGTTCGAGGTGCCGAACGCGGAGGTTCCGGCCGGTACCGTCGTGCAGGTCGTGCAGGCGGGCTACGTCATCGGCGATCGCGTCCTGCGCCCGGCCCTGGTGGGCGTCGCCAAGGGCGGCCCGAAGGCGGCGGCCAGCCCGGCGGACGCCGCCTGACCGACACTGCCGCTCGTCCCCGCGGCGCGGCCTATTGGCAGGGCAGCGCCGCGGAGAAATCCGAGATGAATCGCGCCGCCTCCCGGGTGTGAGCGGGCGCGCGCGGATCCCGGGCGACCACACCGGCCTCGACCGTGAGGCGCCGATTGCACGCGCAGCTCGTTAGCGTGCCCGACATCGGATCGGCCGAGCAGATATCGTGACGGGCGCAGGCCTGGTCCAGCGCGTCGATCGGCCGGAATCCGGGACCCCGGTTACCCGGCCCGCAGAAGTTTCCGTAGATCAGGATGGCACCGCGCCCGGTGGGTCCGGGCGGGATGATCTCCTGGGCCCGCACCGTTACGGCGCAGGCCGCGAGCCCGAAGGCGAGCAAAGCTGTCGTGAGGGTGGTCGGTTTGGGGATGCTCACGGCCGATCCTGTCGGAGAAGACCCTCGATCCCGCACGGCAACGCCCGCGCGACATTCGGAATCGCCGCCCTGCACCGGCCATGACCTCGTTCGCGCGGCCGACGGATTCGCGAAGCCGAACGTCGCGTATGGCGTCCCAGCCCACGGGAAGCGTCAAGATCTCCGACAGCGAATATTTGTTAGAATCTATAATTCACGCCGGCCCTGACCAAGGCGAAACCAGATTCCTGTTTGCCGGCACCATAATATGCCGGAACGCTGGCGTTGTAGTACGTAGCAGCGGACGATCCGCGACCGAGATGGAGGTAGAGGGCCTCCACCTTGGCGGAAAGCTTCTCGGTGAAGGCGTATTCGATGCCGCCGCCGGCCGCATAGCCGGTCCGATCGGTCGCCGGCAGGGTGTAGGGATAGGATCCCGCATAGGTCGAGCGCGTGCCGCCGCCATACGCGAAGCCGCCGGTCCCGTAGATGAGGACGCGGTCCATGGCGTAGCCGAGCCGGCCGCGGACCGTTCCGAAATAGTCGAGGCTCGGCCGAACGCTGTAGTACGGCGTGGTGCCGAGATAGGCTGCATCCGCCTTGGCGAAGGCGGTGCCCTGGAGATCGGTCTCGAAGCCGACCACGAAGCCGGAGCCGGGCGTGAACTGATAATTGTAGCCGATCTGGCCGCCACCGGCGAAGCCGCCGCCCCGGCCGCCGCCCGTGACCGCGCCGTAGGTCGGATCGGTGAAGCCGCTGCTTCCGGTGCGGAAGGCGTATCCCGCATTCACGCCGGCGTAGAAGCCGGTCCAGGTGAAGACCGGCAGCGACGGCGGCAGCGGTGGGGGCGGCGCACGGCGCGGCAGATCGGCCGCCTGAGCGGCGAACGCGAAGCAGCAGGCCGCGGCTCCCGTAAGGGCTGCGTGGATCTTGAGCGTCATGGACATCTCGTCGTGGAAGGCGGCGGAGCCGCAGGATCACAGGGTCAGGAGGAGCAGGCCGACGACGGTCACCGCCAGAATCAGGCAGAGTGCGAGATCGAGGATGGCTGCTCCGCCGCAGGTCGGCGCCGGATGCGCGGTGCGAAGGCTGGACAGGGTGGTCATGACCGGTCCTCCCGGTATCCGGGCGTCTGCATCGCGGTCCTCATGGTCCGGAGGGCACGTTTGGGCACGCCGAGAGCGGCAGGTGCCGCCGCCCCGCCTGAGGGGATGACGGGAGCGGCGGCCTGCGGCGCCTTCGGTGCGGCGGCGCGGTGGACCGTTTCCGCGACAGCCACACCGAGGACGGGCAGCGTGAGCGCGGCGGCGACGCAGACGATGCGCCGGAGCCGCGGAAGGGGGTCGTTCTGCCGCGGGCGGAACCCGGAGGCCGGAGGCAGAGTGAGGGGCGGTAGCGTCTCCAGGACCAGTCGGCGTGTCGGAACGGTCATGGTCCTGTGCTCCTCGCTTTACGTGGGAAATTTGACCACGCCGTCGATGTACGTGTGCAAAAATCCCACGTCAATTCGAAATCAGCGGATCGAGGTGCGCGGCCGCACGCAGTGGGATTGTATCCCACGGCACAAACCGCCACCATGCGATCATGTCTGAAACTGCCGATACTCCGCGGGACGGCGCGAGCCTGCACGCGCCGCTGGCGCGGCTGCTGCGCCCCCTCGTGCGCCTGCTGGTGGCCCGTGGAATCACCTTCCCTGCGCTGACCGACCTGTTGCGCGAGCTCTACGTGAACGTCGCCGAGTACGATTTCGCCCTCACCGGCAAGGAGCAGACCGACAGCCGCGTCTCGCTGCTCACCGGCATCCACCGCAAGGAGGTGCGGCGCCTGCGCGGGGCCGGCGCCCCGGTGAGCGCCGTGCCGGCGGTCGTCTCGCGCACCAGCCGGATCATCGCCCGTTGGATCGCCGATCCGGCCTTCACCGACCCGCAGGGTCATCCGCTGCCGCTGCCGCGGACCGCCGACGGCAACGCCCCCTCCTTCGAGACCCTGGTCTCGGGCGTGACCCGCGATCTGCGGCCACGGGCAGTCTTGGACGAGTGGCTCGACCGGGGCCTCGCCTTCACGGATCCACAGGACCGGATCGTTCTCGCCGAGGCGGCCTACGTGCCGCGGGGCGACGGCGCCGAGGGGCCGCAGCTCTACTATTTCGGCCGCAACCTGCACGACCACATCGCGGCCGCCGTCGCCAACATCGTCGGCGACGCGCCGCGCTTCCTGGAGCGGGCGGTCCATTACGACGGCCTGTCCAAGGACCTCGCGATCAAGCTCGAGGCGCGCGCCCGCGAGATCGCCATGGAGGCGCTGCAGCAGGCCAACCGGGAAGCGCACGCCGCCTGCCAGACCGATTCCGGCGGCACGCATCGGTGGAATTTCGGTCTCTACGTCTACACGGAAGCGGCGCCCTCAGCGCAACCCAAGGACGAGCGGTGAGAGGCCGGCCGGTGCGCGCCTTGCCCAACCGCCGGTTCGTACTGCGCCTGCTCGCGGGCGCCGCGACCTTTCTGCCGGACCCCGTCCGGCCGCAGGAGGCGCCGCGCGACCAGGGCATCGGCGGCACCGGCATGATGCGGACCGACGAGCCCCGCAACGGGCCCCTCGGCGAGGGCGACCGCGGGATCGGCGGCACCGGCGTGATCGGCACGATCCGCCGCTTCGGGTCGATCATCGTCAACGACCTGCGCATCGCCTATCCGCCGGACGTCGAGGTGCGCATCGACGGCACGGCGGCGAAGTCGGCCGACCTTAAGATCGGGCAGGTGGTCCACGTGGTGGCCCGGCCGGAGGGCGCCGGGCTCGCCACGGGGCGGATCGACGTGACCAGCGAGGTGGTCGGGCCGGTGGAATCGGTCGCGCCGGGGCGGTTGGTGGTCCTCGGCCAGCGGGTCTCGACGGCGGGTCTCACCGGCGCCTGGAAGCCGGGGGCGCGGGTCGCGGTGAGCGGGCTGCGGCGGCCCGACGGCGTGATCGTGGCGAGCCTGATCGAGGCGCGGGATTCCGGGCCCGACCGCGTCGCCGGGCCGGTGCAGCGGATCGCGGGCGGCCTCGGGATCGGCGGCCTGCGCATCGCGGGGGCCGACACCCTCCCGACGGGCCGTCGCGCCCTGGTGACGGGCACGGCGGCGAACGGCGTCCTCACCGTGACCAACGCCGCGCAGGTCGGCCTGCCATTCCCGCCGGGGCTGAAGCAGGTCTCGATCGAGGCCTATATCGGCCGGTCCGGCAGCGGCTTCGATGTCGGCGCGGGCTATGCCGTTGCGGGGCGCCCGGGCGCGCGCGTTCCCCGCGCCGGGAGCGTGAAGGCGGTGCTGACCGCAGCCATCGCGCGGGACGGCGACCTGACGGTGGAGCGGCTGCGGATCGAGAACCGCATCGCGCCCGAGCCGCAACAGCCGGATGCCCCGCGGTTCGAGCGGGAACGCGACCGGCTCGACCTGCGCAATCTCCCCGATGAGCTGCCCGGTCGCTTCGGAGCCGAGCCCGGCGGCCGGCAGGGCGGTATCGGCGGCCCTGGCGGCATCGGCGAGCCGCGCGGCCCCGCGATCGACACCCGGCCGGGGGGCACGGTCGTCCCCGGGGCGGAGGGTCCCGGCGGATTCGGGGCGCCCCGCGGCGGATTCGGCGGCGCACCGCCGGCCGCTCCGGGGGCGTTCCCCGGCGGCCCCGGGGGATTCGGCGGTCCCCCCGGGGGTCCAGGTCCGGGCCCCGGTGGAGGCGGCTTTGGCGGCGGGTTCGGCGGCCCGGGGGGCGGCCGGCGCTAGGCCGACCATCGTCTTCGCGCGCGATGCCGGGCTTCAGCCCTCCGCCTCCCGGTCGAGCAGCGCGCGCTTGCGCGCGACGCCCCAGCGATAGCCCGACAGGGCGCCGTCCGAGCGCACGACCCGGTGGCAGGGGATGGCGACCGCCACCGGATTCGCCCCGCAGGCCTGCGCGACCGCGCGCATCGCCGTCGGCAGGCCGATCGCCCGGGCGATCTCCGCGTAGGTCGCCGTGGATCCGACCGGGATCTTCCGCAGCGCTGCCCAGACCCGCTGCTGGAAGGCCGTGCCGCGGATGTCGAGCGGCAGGTCGAGGCCGCTGCCCGGCGCCTCCACGAGACCGATGACCTGCGCCATCCAGCTCTCGAAGGCCGGGTCGCCGCCCTCGATCTCCGCGGCGGGAAAGCGGCTCTGAAGATCGTGCAGGAGCGGCTCGGGCGCGTCGCCGAGGAGGATGGCGCAGACGCCCGCCTCCGTGGCGGCGACGAGGATCGCGCCGAGCGTGCAGGCGCCGATGCCGAACCGGATGCGCAGACCGGCGCCCCCCGTCCGATAGGCCGCCGGCGCCATGCCGAGGCGTGGCGCGCCCCCCGCATAGAAGCGGCTCGCCGCACCGTAGCCGGCTTCGTACAGCGTCTCCGTCACCGAGGCGGCGCCGGGCAGCCGCCGGGCCACCACGGCGGCGCGGTGGGCGGCGGCATAGGCCTTGGGCGTCACGCCGGTGGCAGCCTTGAACACCCGGTGGAAGTGGTAGGCGCTCAGGCCGGCGGTGCGGGCGAGTTCGGCGAGCGACGGCATCGTCTCGGCCGACTCGATCAGGCGGCAGGCGCGGACGACCGCCTCGGCCCAGCGCGCGGCGAGGCCGGGCTCGTCGGGGCGGCAGCGCCGGCACGGGCGGAAACCGGCAGCCTCGGCCTCCGCGCAGGTTCGATGGAAGCTGACATTCTCGGGCCGCGCTGCCCGCGCGGCACAGCTCGGGCGGCAATACACACCCGTGGTGCGGACCGCGTACACGAAGGTGCCGTCGGCCCGCGCGTCGCGGGCGGCGAGGGCCGCCCAGCGCTCGGCGTCGCTGAGGTCTGACCTTGGACCGTTGTTCATGGCGGCGGCACTATGCGGCTTGGCGTGGGCGTTGGGGAGGGGCATGAGGGGGCCTGCCGGGCGGTGGAGGACGCGCGCAGCACTCTGTCCGTCCGCCGCCGTGCCGGCATCCCGCTCCTTGCTGCCGAATCCGCTGTCCCGGGCGGCCGTTCGAGCGGGGAGCCATTTCACGAGTGCGCCATGGCTTCGAGCACGCCCGACCACATCCATGTCGGCCAGGATGGATGGCTGTTCCTGAAGACCGGGCGCAACGACGTGCTGGGCCAGTACGAGCGGCCGGAGGAGACCACGGAGCTGATCTGGCAGTGGCGCAGCCTCGTGACGATGCGGGAGCGGCGCCTGCGCGCCCAGGGAATCCTGTACCGCCACGTCGTCGCCCCGGAGAAGCTGATGATCTACGATCACCGGCTCGACGGGCTGACCATCCGGCCGAGCGCCTCGCCGGCCTATCGGCTCCTGCACAACGAGCCCCCGCCGGGTCGCTTCCGCGGGCCCTTCGGCCTCTATGCGGCCTGGCGCCGACGGACGCGCTGGCGCCAGACCTGCATCGATCTGGTGACGCCGATGCGGGCGCAGCGCGATACGGCCGATCTCTACTGCCGGACCGACACCCACTGGTCCGCCGACGGCTGCTATCTCGCCTACGCGGAGATCTGCCGGGCTTTGGGCGCCGAGCCCCGGCCGGATCTGCGGGAGCGGCCGTCCTTCGAGACCGACCACGACGGCGATCTGGGCAGCGCCTTCGACCCGTCCCGGCGGGCGCGCTCACGCACCGTCCTGATGCAGCAGGACGCGGTCCGGACCTATGGCAGCCCGATCGTCGAAGCCCGGGAGAAGGCCGGCCTGCTGCACACGCTGCATGTCGGCGCGCACGTGATCTACGGGAACGCCAAGGCCACCGATCCGCGCCGGCTGGCGCTGTTCGGCGATTCCTTCTCGCACGTCATGCCGTACATGCTGACGATCATGCTGGCCGAGACGTTCCGCGAGGTGCACTTCATCTGGAGCACCTCCCTGGACTGGCCGTATATCGAGCGCGTCCGGCCCGACATCGTGCTGACCGAGGTGGCCGAGCGCTTCATGGTCCAGCTGCCCGACGACACCTTCTCGGTGGAGCGCTACGCGCAGGACCGCTTCGGGGCGGAACTGGCAGCCGCAGGCGCCTGAGCAGCGCCCGCGGCTTGGCCCTGCTCAGGCCTGCAGCTTGGCCACCAGCGCGTCCGACAGGGCGAAGTTGACGTAGACGTGCTGGACGTCGTCCTGATCCTCGATCACCTCGACGAGGCGGATGAGCTTCTCGCCGGTCTCGTCGTCGACATCGATCGTGTTCTGCGCCTTCCAGATCAGCCCGGTGCGGCTCGGCTCGCCGAAGCGCGCCTCGAGGGCCTTGGTGACCTCGCCGTAGGAATCCTGGGCGCAGACGACCTCGTGGCCGTCCTCGCCGGAGCTGACGTCGTCGGCGCCGGCCTCGATGGCGGCCTCCAGCATCGTGTCGGCATCGGCCACGGAAGCCGGGTAGGCGATCACGCCGACGCGGTCGAACATGAAGGCGACGGCGCCGGTCTCGGCGAGGCTGCCGCCGGACTTCGTGAAGGCCGAGCGGACGTCCGAGGCGGTGCGGTTGCGGTTGTCGGTCTGCGCCTCGACGATCAGGGCGGCGCCGCCCGGTCCGTAGCCCTCGTAGCGGATATCCTCGTAGTTCTCGCCGTCAGCACCGGCGGCCTTCTTGATGGCGCGCTCGATATTGTCCTTGGGCATGTTCTCGGCGCGGGCCGCCAGGATCGCGGCGCGCAGGCGCGGGTTCATCGCCGGGTCGGGCGTGCCGAGCTTGGCCGCCACGGTGATCTCGCGGGCGAGCTTGCCGAACACCTTCGAGCGGACTGCGTCCACCCGGCCCTTCCGGTGCATGATGTTCTTGAACTGCGAATGGCCTGCCATGACGGTTCAGACTTTTGTTCGTTGGCGAGGGCGGGCGTCCGGGACCCCGCCGTCGCGGCTGTGAGGTCGCGCCGTATATAGGCCGCCGCCTTCGGACGAAGCAACGCGGCCGCCGCCGCTCGGCACCGCGCAGGGGGACACGGGCGCGCAGGCTTCGCAATCCCGTGATCGCGGAAAGAATACCCGCCTCGGGCGTTGGCGCTGCACTTCTCCCTGAGCTGGAAGCCCGATGTCGAGCCGGAACGGACGCAGCACGGTCATGGTCACGGGCGCGAGCGCCGGTGTCGGCCGCGCCGTGGCGCATGAATTCGCCCGGCACGGCTGGAATGTCGGTCTGATCGCCCGGGGCGAGGCCGGGCTGAGGGGCACGATCCGCGATGTCGAGCGGGCGGGCGGCCGGGCGCTGGCCTTCGCGGCCGACGTCGCCGACGCGGAGGCCGTCGCCCAGGCCGCCGACGCGCTGGCCGAGGCGTTCGGCTGCATCGACGTCTGGGTCAACAACGCCATGGTGACGGTCTACGCGCCCGTGCAGGAGACGGACCCGGAGGAGTTCCGACGCGCCACCGAAGTCAGCTATCTCGGGCAGGTGCACGGGACCCTGGCGGCGCTCCGCCACATGGTGCCGCGCGACCGGGGCACGATCGTGCATATCGGCTCGGCGCTCGCCTATCGGTCGATTCCGCTGCAGGCGAGCTACTGTGCCGCCAAGGCCGCCGTGCGCGGATTCGTGGATTCCCTGCGCAGCGAATTGCTCCACGACGGCAGTCGGGTGCGGCTGACGATGGTCCAGCTCCCGGCGGTCAACACGCCCCAGTTCGACTGGGCGCGGTCGCGGATGCCGCGCAAGCTCGAACCGGTGCCGCCGATCTACCAGCCGGAGGCGATCGCCCGGCACGTGTTCCGAGCGGCGCACGACGCGCCGCGGGAATTGTGGATCGGGGCTTCGGCCTGGAAGGCGATCATCGGAAACATGCTGATCCCGGGCTGGATCGACGGCTACCTCGCCCGGCACGGCTATCGCGGGGAGATGACCAGCGTGCAGGCGCAGACGAACCGCCCCGACAACCTCTACGACCCGGTAGACACCGATCCCGGCGCCCATGGCCGCTTCGACGCCCGGGCGACCGGCCACGTCGCCGCGGCAGACCCGCGCTGGCTCAAGTTCGGGATCGCGGCGGCGCTCGGCATCGTGGCCGGGACGATGCTGTTCGCCACCGAGGCGCATGGGCGGGCGGAAGCGCGCGCCGACCGCCGGCTGGGCAGACGCTAGGATACCGGTTTAGGCAGGCCCATCGCGCAGCCTCGGGGCTGCGCAAACCTTGCGGAACGCGCTGTGTGGCGCCCCAGGCGGCACCGGGCTTTAGGGAGGATCCGATGCCGGCAACGAACCGCCGCAACCTCGTACGGGGTGCGCTCGCCGGAGGGGCCGTCCTGGGTCTCGGCGGCGGCGCCCGCGCCGCGGCGCCCTTCGGCGGATCGCAGGCGCCGGGCTTCTACCGGACCCGCATCGGCAGCTGCGAGGTCACGATCCTCAACGACGGGGCGCGCAGCTTCCCGATGCCGGACCGCTTCGTGCGCAACGTTCCCCGGGACGCGGCACTCGGCGCCGCGCAGGCGGCCTACATGCCGCCCGGCCAGGTGACGGTGCCGTTCAACCCGACGCTGATCAACACCGGCGCGAAGCTCATCCTGATCGATACCGGCAACGGTCCGGTGCCGGGCGCGCCCGTCGGCCGGCTCGCGGCGAACCTCGCGGCGGCCGGGATCAGACCCGAGGAGATCGACCTCGTGCTGCTCTCGCATCTCCATCCCGACCACACGAACGGCCTCAAGAGGGCGGACGGGAGCCTCGCCTTCCCGAACGCCGAGATCCGGGCCGCCGCGCCCGACTGGGCATTCTGGATGAGCGACGCCCACATGGCCCAGGCCGCCGACCCGGTGACGCAAGGCTACTTCGCCAACACCCGCCGGGTGCTCGGCGACCTGAAGGACCGGATCGGCACCTTCGCGTGGGACGAGGAGGTCGCACCCGGGATCACCGCCCTCGCCGCGCCCGGCCACACGCCCGGCCACACGGCCTTCGCGATCGCCTCGGAGGCGGACCGGCTGCTGATCCAGTCCGACGTGACCAACATTCCGGCCTTCTTCCTGCAGCACCCGGACTGGCACGTGATGTACGATTACGATGCCGATCAGGCGCAGGCGACGCGCCACCGCTTCTACGACATGGCCGCGTCCGAGAAGGCCCTCGTGGTCGGCTACCACTTCCCCTTCCCGTCCCTCGGCCATGTGGAGCGGAACGGGCCGGGCTACCGGCTGGTGCCCATCGCCTGGAACGGCGTGCTCTGATCGTCCAGGGTCGCGTGCACCCGGATCAGGTTCGCCAGGTCCACGACCCCGCCCGGCCATTCGACGCCCGCGATGTGCCGGTGCGGCCGTTCCGGCTCGCCGAGATCCGAGACCGCCGAGAAGGCACCGTCGAGCGGGTGGCTCTCGGTGTAGCGGCTCCGTGTCGCCAGGACCGGCAGCCCCGCGGCCCGGGCCGAGCTGATGCCGGCGGCCGAATCCTCGACGGCCACCGCCTCGGAGGCCGGGATTTCCAGGCCGGCGAGCGCCAGGAGGAATACGTCGGGGGCGGGCTTCTTGCGGTTCGCCTCGTCGCCGGCCGCGATCACGTCGAAGGGTGCCGCGTCCGGCGGGAAGTTGGCGGCCAGGAGCCGGTCGACATTCGGCCGGCTCGTGGTGGTGGCCACGGCGAGCCGCAGGCCCGCCGCCCGGGCCTCGGCAATCAGCCGGGCGATCCCGGGACGCAGCGGCAGGCCGCTCTCCGCCACCAGTTCGCCGTAGGCGCGCGTCTTGCGGGCGTGGATCTCGGGGGCCAGCGCGTGGAGCGCCTCGGCTTCGGCTGCGTGCCGGGTGTCGATGTAATGGGCGAGCCGCTCCTTGCCCCCCATCACGGTCAGCAGGTCGGCGTAGAGCGCCTCGTCCCAGCGCCAGGGCAGGCCGAGTTCCGCGAAGGCGCGGTTGAACGCCTGCCGGTGCAGATCCTCCGTCTCGGCGAGGGTCCCGTCGACGTCGAAGATCAGCGCCCTCAGCACGACAGGTCGCGACCGGAGGCGCCCTCCGCGCCCGCGCGGATCGCCGCGATGCGCTCGGCATAGGCGCCCGGACCGCCGCCGAAGACCGCGTTGCCGGCGACGAACGTGTCGGCCCCGGCGCGGCTCGCCGCCTTGACGGTCTCGGGGTCGATCCCGCCGTCGACCTGGATGCGGATGTCCCGGCCCGCCACCATGGCGCGCACCCGCGCCACCGACTCCATCGTGCTCTTGATGAAGCTCTGGCCGCCGAAGCCGGGATTGACCGTCATCACCAGCACGAGGTCCACGAGGTCGAGCACCGGCTCGACCAGGGCGGCCGGCGTGCCCGGATTGATCGCCACGCCGGCGCGCTTGCCGAGGTCGCGGATGGTCTGGAGCGAGCGGTGGATGTGCGGCCCGGCCTCGGCATGGACGGTGATGCCGTCGGCCCCGGCCTGCGCGAAGGCCGCGAGGTACGGGTCGGCGGGCGCGATCATCAGGTGGACGTCGAAGTACTTCTGCGTGTGCGGGCGCAGAGCCTTCACCACCGGCGGACCGAAGGTGATGTTGGGCACGAAGTGCCCGTCCATGACGTCGAGATGGATCCAGTCGGCGCCGGCCGCGTCCACGGCGCGGGTCTCCTCGGCGAGCTTCGAGAAGTCGGCGGACAGGATCGAGGGGGCGATGACGGGTGGGAGCATGGGAGGCTTTCGGGATTGTTCAGGCCAGCCTGCGACGGCGCTCGACGAGCTGCATGATCATCGGCGTCAGGATCAGCTGCATGGCCAGATCCAGCTTCCCGCCGGGAATCACGATGGAATTGGCCCGGCTCATGAAACTGTCGTGGATCATGGAGACGAGATACGAGAAGTCGATCCCCTTCGGGTCCTTGAAGCGGATGACCACCATCGATTCGTCGGCGGTGGGGATCCAGCGGGCGATGAACGGGTTCGAGGTGTCGACCGTGGGCACCCGCTGGAAGTTGATGTCGGTGAAGGAGAATTGCGGGCAGATGGTCTGCACGTAATCGGGCATGCGCCGCAGGATCACGTCGGTCACCGCCTCGGTGGAGTAGCCGCGGAACGAGCGGTCCCGGTGCAGCTTCTGGATCCATTCGAGGTTGATCACCGGCACGACGCCGATCTTCAGGTCGGCGTAGCGGGCGATGTCGACATCCTGGTCGGCCACGCAGCCGTGCAGGCCCTCGTAGAACAGCAGGTCCGAATCAGGCGGGAACGACTCCCAGTCCGAGAAGCTGCCCTCCGGAATGCCGAAGGCCTGCGCGTCGTGGGCATCGTGGGCGTAGTGGCGGGTGCGGCCGGTCCCGGATTCGGCGTAGCTGCGGAAGACCGCCTCCAGCTCGGGCAGGAGGTTGGCGCGCGGCGCGAAGTGGGACAGCGTCGGTTCGTTCGCCATCATCGCCCGCATCGTGTCGCGGTCGAACGCATGGAAGCCGTCGCCCTCGATGAAGACCGCCCGCACGTCCTCGCGGCGGAAGATCTGCTCGAAGGTGTTGCGCACCGAGGTGGTCCCGGCCCCGGAGGAGCCGGTCACCGAGATGATGGGGTGCCGCGCCGACATTACCGTCCGGACTTCGTGCTGTGCCTCACGACCGCATCAGACCGCGCTGCCCGAACAGCGGCGAGCGGCCGGCATCGGGCTTGCCGCCCGCGTAATAGGTCGCGACGCAGGCCACCTCCTCGGTGGAGCCGCAGACCAGGGGCGCCCGCTCGTGGATGCCGGTGGCCACGAGGTCGAGGATTCGCGTCTGGCCGTCGGTGGCCGTGCCGCCGGCCTGCTCGACCAGCATCGCCACGGGGGCGACCTCGTAGAGCAGCCGCAGGCGGCCGCGGGCGTAGTTCTTCCGGGCGTCGCCCGGGTAGAGGAACACGCCGCCGCGGGTCAGGACGCGCTGGATGTCGGCCACCAGGGAGGCGAGCCAGCGCATGTTGTAGTCCTTGTCGCGCGGGCCCTCGGTGCCGCGCTGGCAATCCTCGATATAGGCCTTCACCGGGGCATCCCAGTGCCGGGCGTTGGAGGCGTTGATGGCGAATTCCTTGGTGGAGGCCGGCACCGACATGGCTGGGCTCGTCAGCTTGAACGTACCCTCGGCGCGGTCGAGCACGTAGGACTGGGTGCCCTCCCCCAGCGTCAGGATCAGCGCGGTGGCCGGACCGTAGGTGACGAAGCCCGCGGCGATCTGCGTCGAGCCGGGGGTCGTGAACGAGGCGAGCGGATTCGCCGGATCCTTGATCGACGGCCGGATGCCGAAGATCAGGCCCACGGCCATGTTCACGCCGATGTTGGACGAGCCGTCGAGGGGGTCGATGGCGACGGCGAGCGGCGCGTCCGGGTTCAGCCGCATCACCTCCTCGGCCTCCTCGGAGGCGACCTCGGCGACCGGGGCACCGCGCAGGGCCGCGGTCACGCTCTCGTGCGCGATGACGTCGAGGGCCTTCTGGACGTCGCCGTCGCTGTTGTGCTCGCCGGCCGCCGCGAGGTCGCCGCCGAGCGCACCGCGCCCGATCCGCTCGCTGATCTCCACCGCCGAGCGCGCCACGGCCGCGATCACCGCGGCGGTGTCCTTCAGCGCCGGATTGGCGTCCACGGCCTGCGCAAGACAGGTCTCGAGGGGCGTCCCGATCGCCGCTGAAATTGCCATCGGCCTACTCCTCCTGCTCGGATCCCGTCCGTCGGGATCGCGCCTTCCGCGCCGGCTCTGTAGCGGCCGCTTGGCCGCCAAGATAGCGGTCTGTGTCTCCGGATCGACAGGAACCCGCGGCGCGGCCTTCAAGATTTCTGTGCGATCTTGTGTCATAGGACGAAAAAAACGAGATGTCCGCCATGCGCAATCTCTCCCTCAAGCAGCTTCAGGCGGTCGCTGCCGTGGCCCGACTCGGCACCATGACCCGGGCGGCGCAGGAGCTGAACGTCACCTCGGCCGCCCTCTACGCGCGCATCCGCCAGCTGGAGGAGGAGGCCGGGCTGCTGCTGTTCGACCGGACGCCGGGCGGCCTCAAGCCGACCGATGCCGGCCGCGA
Organism: Methylobacterium sp. 1973; assembly: GCF_040545035.1. Lineage (NCBI taxonomy): Bacteria > Pseudomonadati > Pseudomonadota > Alphaproteobacteria > Hyphomicrobiales > Methylobacteriaceae > Methylobacterium > Methylobacterium sp. 1973. The sequence continues at coordinate 307,500 of NZ_JBEPLA010000005.1, read as the reverse complement.
GATGCTCTGGGCGATCGACAGCATCAACACCGTGCTGGAGACCTGCACCGACCGCCTGCGCACCCTGCGGGGCGCCGAGGGCGGGCGCGTGGCGCTGGGCGTCGTCTCCACCGCCAAGTACTTCGCCCCGCAGGTGATCGCGGGCTTCGTCAAGAAGCATCCCGGGGTCGAGATCAGCCTGTCGGTGCGCAATCGCGGCCAGACCGTGGAGGCTTTGCGCGGTTACGAGATCGACTTCGCCCTGATGGGCCGCCCGCCCCGGGACTTCCCGATCGAGGCGGCGACCTTCGGGCCGCATCCGATCGTGCTGATCGCCCCGCCAAGCCATCCCCTCGCGGGCAAGACCGGGCTGAACCGCGAGGATCTCGCCGACCAGCCGTTCTTCCTGCGCGAGGAGGGCTCGGGCACGCGCATGGTCTTCGAGGAGTTCATGAGCGGCGTCCTGGTCAAGCGGGCGCCGCTGGACATCGACACCGGCTCGAACGAGACCATCAAGCAGGCGGTGATGGCCGGGCTCGGGATCGCGCTGCTCTCGGTGCACTCGGTGGCGGCCGAGCTGGAGAGCGGCCGCCTCGTCCTCCTGAACGTCAAGGGACTGCCGATCCGGCGCGACTGGTACGCGGTCCGGCGCGCCGACAAGGTGCTGGGTCCGGCCGCTTCCGCGGTCTGGTCCTATCTGATGTCGGAGGGTGCGCGCAGCCTGCCGGGCGTCGCGCAGAGCGGTCTCGTGCCGGCGGGAGCCAAGGCGTGAGTCCAGTCGGAATCGTCGTCGCGGGCGCCGGCCAGGCCGGCTTCCAACTCGCCGCCTCCCTGCGCGAGGGTGGGTTCAGGGATCCGATCACCCTGGTGGGCGACGAGGCCGCCCTTCCCTACCAGCGCCCGCCCCTGTCGAAGGCCTACCTCGCCGGCAAGACAGACCAGGAAGGCCTGTTCCTGCGCCCCCCCGGCTTCTTCTTCGAGCACGCCATCGCGCACCGGCCGGGGCTCCGCGCCGTGGCGATCGACCGGGCGGCACGTCTTCTGCAGCTGTCGGACGGCGGGCACCTGCCCTACGCCCACCTCGTGATCGCCACCGGCGCCCGCAACCGGCCCCTGCCCGTGCCCGGAGCCGAGCTCGACGGCGTGCGCCAGTTGCGCGGCCTCGCGGATGCCGACGCGCTCCGGGCGCAGATCGAGGCGGCCCGGGCGATCGTCGTGGTGGGCGCGGGCTTCATCGGGCTCGAATTCGCCGCCGTCGCGGCCGGGCGCGGCCTCTCCGTGACGGTGATCGAGGCGGCCGAGCGGCCTATGGCCCGGGCGGTCTCGGCCGAGATGGGCGCGTTCTTCCGCGCGGCTCAGGAGGCGATGGGCGTGCGCTTCGCCTTCGGGGCCGGCGTGACGGCGATCCTCGGGCGGGACGGCCGTGCCGTCGGCGTGGCCCTCGCGGACGGCCGGGAACTGCCCGCCGACCTCGTCCTGGTCGGCATCGGGGTGCTGCCGAACCGGGAGCTCGCCTTGGAAGCGGGCCTGCCGGCCGAGGATGGGGTGCGGGTCGACGCGTTCCTGTCGACACCCGATCCGGCCATCTCGGCGATCGGCGATTGCGCCCGGTTTCCCAGTCCCTTCGCTCACGGGCTCACGCCGGACGGCACCGTGCGGATCGAGTCCGTGCAGAACGCCATCGACCAGGGGCGCTGCCTGGCGGCGCGGCTCACCGGCAAGCCGGCGGCCTACGGCGCGCTGCCCTGGTTCTGGAGCGACCAGGGCCGGCACAAGCTGCAGATCGCCGGATTGGCGGGCCCCACGGATGCCAGCGTGGTCCGCGGCTCCGGCTCCGCCTTCTCGGTCTTCCGATTCCGCGACGGACGCCTGAGCGCCGTCGAATCCGTCGACCGGGCGGGCGACCACATGATAGCCCGGCGGCTGCTCACGGCCGGAACGCCGCTGAGCCCGGATCAGGCGGCGGATCCGGGCTTCGACCTCAAGGCGCTGGCGCTGCAGCGGCCCTGAGGGTGCTCAGCCCGGGAACGCCACCGGGGCCGGCTTCTGCCGCAGGGCGATGGCGGTGCCGATCCCGAGCGCCAGGATCGTGACGGCGCATCCCAGGAGCGCGCCGAGCTGGCCGAACCGGAGCAGCGCCTGCCCGATCACCGCGACGCCGAGCGCCTGCCCGCAGAAGAACGAGAAGGCGTGGAGCGCCACCGCGGAGGCGCGGGCCTTGGGCGCCACCTCGGTCACCTGGGTCTGGTAGGTGTTGTGCAGCATGTAGAAGCCGAGCCCCATGGCGGTGAGCGCGGCGCAATCGACCTGCCACGTGCCGGCGAGCCCGACGACGGTGAGGGACGCACTACAGATCAGGCCGCCGCCGATGAGCATGCGCGGTAGGCCGAGCAGCCGCACCAGCAGCCCGACCAGGGCCGAGTAGAGCAGGCCGCCGACCGCGAACCCCGCCAGCACGAGGCCGGCCTCGCGCGGTCCCCCCTCCCCGCGGGCCTCGATCAGCGGGGCGAGGTGCGGAAACACGCCGAAGATCGCGATGGCCTCGATGAACACCGCCGAGAACAGCACCCGCGCCCGGGGATTGCGCAGGATCGTCCGGTAGCGGGTCACCGCCTCACCGAAGGCCGGACGGCGCGCGGCGGGCCGGCCGGTCCGGTCGAACCCCAACACGGTCGCCGCGCAGGCGATGGCCGCCACCGCCGCGGTGACCGCGAAGACACCGCGCCAGCCGATCGCCGCCTCGATCAGGCCCGCGAAGGTCGAGCCGGAAAGCTGGCCGAGGATCACCGCCACCAGGAACCGGCCGATCGCCACCTGACGGCCCTCCATCGGCACCCGGTCACCCAGCAGCGCCAGGGACAGCGGAATGCAGCCCCCCGCCGCCGCCCCCGCCAGCATGCGCAGGCCGAACAGGCTGCCGATATCGGGGGCGATGCTGCACAGGGTCAGGGCGACGGCGAGCACCGCGAGGCAGGTGCTCATCACCCGCTCCTTGCCGAGCGCGTCGCCGATCGGGCCGAGCACCGGCTGGATGAAGGCGTAAGGCAGCGCGAAGGCGGTGGAGAGGAGCGCCACCGTGTGGGCGTCGCTCGCGAGATCCCGGGCGAGCACGCCGACGAGAGGCTCGACCGAGCGGAGCGCGAAGGTGCTGCCGAACCCCGCACAGGCCAGGACGACGATGAGACGCGGGATCGACGTCGGCGGCGACTTCTGCAACGTCGCGGCGGGGACGAGAGCCGGCTCTGTGCTGTCGGTCATGAGGGACGCTGCGCGACGCGGGCCAAACCAGACTCGCGACATCGCATCTCCCCCGCCGGAGCGGAACCCCGTTGCGCGACAGATCCGTGCGCGTCGAACGCCGGATCCGGTGCGGGGGATCGCCGCCGCCCGAGCCCGGCGGCGCTCAGGCCGAGGCGGCCGCCTGATGCGCCTCCGCGAGCTGCGCATCCTCCGCCGCGACCTTCCGGGCGGCCGGACGGGACTGGATGCGCTCGACATAGGCCGTCAGGACGGGCGCGGGCTCCACGAGGCCGAAGCCCGTCGTCCAGCCGAGGGCGCCGCCCCACAGGATGTCGGCGGCGCTGAAGCGCTCGCCGAGCAGGTACGGCCCCGGAGTCAGTGCCTCCTTCACCCGGGCGATCACGCTGTCGTAATCGGCATAGGCCGACATGGCGCGTGGGCCCGGCTCCCGCTTTAGGTGCCGGTCGATCACCGCGGGCTCGAAGCAGGAGCCGTAGAACACCATCCAGCGCAGATAGGTGGCCCGGTCGGGCTCGGTGGGCGCCGGGGCGAGCCCGGCCTCGGGGAACAGGTCGGCGAGGTAGAGGTAGATGGCCGCCTGCTCGGTCACCACGGCCTCGCCGTGGCGGATCGCCGGCACCTTCGCCATCGGATTGACGGCACGGTAGGCCCCTTCGAGGTGCTCGCCGGCGCGCATGTTGAGCACGTGCAGCCGGTACGGGACACCGAGTTCCTCGAGCAGGACGCGCACCCCTGACGAGCGGGTATTGGGCGAATGAAAGAACTCGATGTCAGGCATATTGGTGGCTCCGCCCCCTCAGAGGATTGTCGATTCGCCGAAGCACACGCTCATACCGGCCGGAGGACGGGTCAACCTCGCACCGAAGCGGCCCTTCTCCAGGGACCGGAATCGGGGCAGGAACGTTGGGCGATTGTGCGATGCCGCGCGTTGAGCTGCCGTCCGGCACGACGCGAGCCGGGGGTATGAGTTCTGATGGCGAAGATTCTGCTGGTCGAGGACCACGAAGAGATCTGGGACTTCCTGTCCCGCCGCCTCAAGCGGCGCGGGTATGAGGTGATCCTCGCGCATGACGGCGAGGCCGGGGTCCGACAAGCCCGCTCGGGTCAGCCCGACGTGATCCTGCTCGACATGAACCTGCCGGTCCTGGACGGCTGGTCGGTCGCCCGGACGCTGAAGTCGGGCACCGACACGCGGGCGATCCCGATCATCGCGCTTACCGCCCACGCCATGTCGGGCGACCGCGACAAGGCGATCCAGGCCGGCTGCGACGACTACCACCCGAAGCCGGTCGATTTCTCGAAGCTTCTCAGCCAGATCAGCACCGCCCTGGGCGAGACCGCCCCGGCGAGCTGACCCGACCGCGGACGCGCGAATTGCGATCCCGAGACCTGATGTGAGTGGAGCGTGTCCGTGAGCGAGGATCCCGTCACTGCCCAGCGCCTGCGGCAGGGCCTGCCGGTCTTCGTGGCCTTGGCCTCGATCCTCCTCGTGGTCGCCACGCTGGCGGCCCTGTATCTCGGGCGCGAGATCCTCGTTCCGGTGACGCTGGCGATCCTCCTCAGCTTCGTGCTGGTGCCGGCCGTCCGGATCCTGCGGCGGCTGCGCGTGCCGCGTGCGCCGGCGGTCCTCCTCGTGGTGGTGATCGTCTTCGGCGCCCTGTTCGGGATCGGCAGCCTGATCGCCAGCGAGGCGTCCCAGCTCGCCTCGGACCTGCCGCGCTACACGCAGGTGATGCGTACCAAGATCAAGGATCTGCGCGGGGCGACGGCCGGGACCGGCACCCTGTCGCGGATCGTCGACATGGTGCAGGACCTCAGCGCCACCCTGCAGCCGCCCCCGGCCGCGGAGGTCCGCGGCGAGCCGGGATCGCGCACGCATCCCCTCACCGTGGAACTCACGCCCGCCCGCGCCAGCGTGGTCGACACGCTTCAGACCTTCGCGGGCCCGATCCTGCACCCGCTGGCCACGACGGGCCTGATCCTGATCTTCACGATCTTCATCCTGCTCCAGCGGGAGGATCTGCGAAACCGGGCGATCCGGCTCGCCGGCGGCTCGGGCGACCTGCGCCGCACCACGGCGGCGATCGACGATGCCACGAGCCGGCTCAGCCGCTTCTTCCTGGCCCAGCTCGCCCTCAACATCGCCTTCGGCCTCGTCATCGGCTTCGGACTCTGGATGATCGGCGTCCCGAGTCCGACCCTGTTCGGTGTCCTCGCGGCGATCCTGCGGTTCGTGCCCTATATCGGCGCGGCGATCAGCGCCCTTCTGCCGCTGATCCTCGCCGCCGCCGTCGATCCCGGCTGGGGCATGGTGATCGCCACCGCGGTCCTGTTCCTGGTGGTGGAGCCGATCTGCGGCCACGTGGTCGAGCCGCTCCTCTACGGCCACTCCACCGGCCTCTCGCCGGTCGCCGTCATCCTCGCGGCGACGATCTGGACGTTCCTGTGGGGGCCGATCGGCCTCGTCCTGGCCACGCCGCTCACCGTGTGCCTCGTGGTCCTTGGCCGGCACGTGGAGCGCCTCTGGTACCTCGACGTCCTGCTGGGCGATCAGCCAGCCTTGTCGCCGCCCGAGATCTTCTACCAGCGCATGCTGGCCGGCGATCCGGTCGAGGCGATCGACCAGGGCTGGCAGTTCCTCAAGGAGCGCGCCCTCGTCACCTACTACGACGAGGTCGCCCTCGCCGGCCTGCTGCTCGCGCAGGAGGATCTCTCGCGCGGCACCCTGGACCGCGAGCGGCAGGCGGAGGTCGGGGCGGCGATCCGCACGGTCGTCGACCGCCTCGGGACCGCTCCGATGACCCGGCGAAGCCGTCGAGGCTCCGGGCGCGGGCCCGATACCGAGACTGCGGCGGCGCTGGCCGCCATCGGGCCCGACCGGCAAGTGGCCGGCATCGTCCTCGAGCGCGAGGATCTCGCCCCCAACTGGCGCAGCGAGACGCCGGTCCTGTGCGTGTCGAGCCGCGGCCCGTTCGACGAGGCGGCGACGCTGATGCTGAGCCAGATCCTCGCCCGCCACGGGCTGGCCTCGCAGATTCTCTCGATGGCCGCGATCCGCGCCGGCGAGCGTCCCGACAATCCGGAAGGGCTCGCGCTGATCTGCTTCTCGTATCTCGAGCCGGTGAGCCTCTCGCAGATCCGCTTCACCGTCCGGCAGGCCCGTGCGGCGGTGCCGGGCGTGCGCATCCTCGTGGGCTTCTGGCGCGAGCGCGATCCGGCGACCCTGGAACGGCTGCGCCGGGCGACCTCGGCAGACTTCCTCGTGACATCGCTGAACGAGGCGCTCTCGGCTGTGCTCGGCGCCTGCCAGGAATCCGCACCCACCCGGCTCGTCCCGGCACCCGTGACTGCCCGCTCCGGTTCGGCGCAGCCGGCAGTGGCATGACGCGCCGTGCGACACCACCTCTGAGGACGGGCCGTCGACATCGCGCTCTCGACCGCTAGTGTTCCGTCCGCTTTTCGTGATCGGGCGCGCGCAAAATGCTTTTACGTCCCGGAGGCTGAACATCACCGCGCATGTCTGAGACCCCAGAAACACCGCCCTCCGGGCCGAGCCCTCCGATCAGGGACAGCGCGCCGAGTGACCTGACCGACCGCCGCAGCGATATCTTCTTCGCGGCGGTCGAGACGACGCGCATGCCGATGATCGTCACCGATCCGCGCCAGCCCGACAACCCGATCATCTTCGCCAATCGGGCGTTCCTGGCGATGACGGGCTATACGCCGGAAGAGCTGATCGGGCGCAATTGCCGCTTCCTTCAGGGCCCCGAAACCGACCGCGAGAGCGTCGCGCAGGTCCGGGCCGCGATCGCCGAGAAGCGCGAGTTCGCCACCGAGATCCTGAACTACCGCAAGAACGGCTCGACCTTCTGGAATGCCCTGTTCGTCTCGCCGGTCTACAATGCCGACGGCGAGCTCGTGTACTATTTCGGTTCTCAGCTCGACGTCTCGCGCCGCCGCGACGCCGAGGAGGCGCTGGGTCAGGCTCAGAAGATGGAGGCGCTGGGCCAGCTCACGGGCGGCATCGCGCACGACTTCAACAATCTCCTCCAGGTGATCGTCGGCTACGTCGACATCCTGGCGGCCGGGCTGGAGAAGCCCGATGCCGACCGCGCCCGGCTCGGCCGCGCCACCGAGAACATCCGCCAGGCTGCGGAGCGCGCGACGACGCTGACGCAGCAATTGCTGGCCTTCGCCCGCAAGCAGCGGCTGGACGGGCGCGCCGTCAATCTCAACACCCTGATCGAGGGGATGGGCGAGATGGTCGCCCGCTCCGTCGGCGAGGCCGTGAAGGTCGAACTCGATCTTGCGGAGGACCTCTGGAACTGCCGGGTCGATCCGACCCAGGCCGAGGTCGCGATCCTGAACGTCCTGATCAACGCCCGCGACGCGATGCCGGAGGGCGGCACCGTCCGGATCTCCACGGAGAACAGCGAGGTCGCCGCCCGCGGCCGGGAGCTCGGTCCGCTGCGCGACGGGCGCTATGTCAGCATCGCCATCAAGGACACGGGTACCGGCATCCCGCCGGCTGTGCTCGCCCGGGTGATGGACCCGTTCTTCACCACCAAGGAGGAGGGCAAGGGGACGGGGCTCGGCCTGTCGATGGTCTACGGCTTCGCCAAGCAGTCGGGCGGCGCGGCGCAGATCGAGTCGGCGGTGGGTGCGGGCACGACGGTGCGCCTGTCGTTCCCCGCGACCGACGGCGACGTCAATGCCCCTGCCAAGGTTTCGCTGCGGTCCGTTGATCGGCAGGGCTCCGAGACGATCCTCATCGTCGACGACCGCGAGGACGTGGCCGAACTCGCCCGCACCATCCTGCGGGACTTCGGCTACACGACGCTGGTGGCGAGCAATGCCCGCGAGGCCCTGGAGATCCTGGATTCGAGCGAGCGCATCGATCTGCTCTTCACGGATCTGATCATGCCCGGCGGCATGAACGGCGTGCTGCTGGCCCGCGAAGCCCGCCGCCGCCAGCCCAAGCTCAAGGTGCTGCTCGCCACGGGCTACGCGGAAGCGAGCCTGGAGCGAACCGATATCGGCGGCTCGGAGTTTGATCTGCTGAACAAGCCCTACCGGCGCACGGAGCTGGTCCGCCGCGTGCGCGCCATCCTCGACGGTCCGACCGGGGTGGGCTGAGCTTCGGGAGACGGCCCATGTCCCAGGGCGACAAATCGAAGTACACCGACAAGCAGAAGCGCAAGGCCGAGCACATCGCCGAGTCCTACGAGGCCCGCGGGGTGCCGGAGAACGAGGCGGAGGCCCGGGCCTGGGCCACCGTCAACAAGGACGACGGCGGCGGCAAGAAGCCGGGCGGCTCGGGCCGCGGCAAGGCCACCGGACATCCGGCCGCCCACAAGGGCGGCGAATCCGGCGGCAAGGCCTCGGCCGGGCGGACGGCCGCGGAACGCTCCGCCTCCGCCAGGAAGGCCGCCGCGACCCGCAAGGCCAACGCCGCCGCACGGGCGTAACCGTCCCGTGCGAACCGGGCCGACCCCGCCTTCGCGAGGGCAGCGCAGCAATGCAGCGGCGCCGGACTCTCCGACGTCGCGCCACCCCGGGCCGCGTCGCTGCGCTCGGGGTGACGGTCCGGGCGCCGGAGAGCGACGTCAGTCCTTGTGCTCGGCGAGCTTGACCAGCGTGTGCAGCAACCGGTTCGCCGGTGTCGGAATGTCGAGCGCCGCGCCCTTGCGCACGACGAAGCCGTTGAGGTGGTCGATCTCGCTGGCCCGGCCGCGGGCGAGGTCCTGGGCGGTGGACGAACGCTGCCCGGCCATGGTGACACCGAGATCCAGCACGGTGTCGAGGATGTCGGGGGGCACCGACACCCCGTCGGCTTCGGCGACGGCGACGCATTCCCGAACGACATCCGTGATCGCCGCGACGACGCCCTCGCCCTGGAGCAGGCGACCGTAGGGACGCTGCGTCAGGGCCGAGAGGGCGTTGTAGGCGCAGTTCGTGATCAGTTTCGCCCAGAGCGCGTCGACCGCGCGCGCCGAGACCGTGGTGGGGATGCCGGCTGCCGTGAAAGCGGCGGCGATACGGTCGCTCGTCTCCGAGGCGCCGAGGATCAGGTCGCCGCGCCCGTTGTGCCGGACATGGCCGGGGCCGGCCATCGCGGTGGCGACGTAGACCGCCACCGGCACGACCGGCCGGCCCAGCACGGCGGCGAGCCGCTCCGCGTTGTCGACGCCGTTCTGGAGGCTGAGGATCGTCGCGGCAGGATCGAGATGGCCCGCGATCATCGCACCCGCCGCTTCGGTATCGCCGGACTTCACGCAGACCAGCACGAGGTCGGCGCCGGACACGCCGTCGCCGGCCTCGGTCGCCCGCACGGGGACCGAGGCCGTCCCGGCCGCGCGCTCCAGCACCAGCCCGGCCGCCCCCACGGCCTCGACCAGGGCGGGGCGTCCGATCAGCGTCACCGCGTGGCCGGCCTGCGCCAGGAGAAACCCGTAATAGCAGCCGACAGCGCCGGCCCCGACGACAGCGACGTTCATGGCAGATCTCATGGCGCCGCAGCCGCGGCGCGGGCGGGATGGAAGGCCGCAGTGCCGCCGGCATCCGCACGGACATGCTCGAGGAGCGCCTGGGCCGGGTGTCGCAGCCGCACGCCGTCGACCAGCTTGGCCTGGGACCGACAGGAATATCCGTCCGCCAGCAGGGTGCAGCCGGGCGCCTCGGCCACGTGGCGGGCCCAGCTCAGGCCGTAGATCGCCTCGGAGGTGGCGCGCTGGCGCGCCTCGTGCCCGTAGGTCCCCGCCATGCCGCAGCAGCCGGCGGCCGGCACTTCGAGCCGCAGGCCGAGATGGGCGAACACGGCCTGCCAGTCCCGCACCGCGCCCGGAGCGTTGGTGCGCTCGGTGCAATGGGGCAGCAGCCGCATCGTGCGGCCGCCTTGGCCCGGCGCGATCCGGTCGAGCCGGGCGGCCAGCCATTCCTGGAGGAGATGGACCTTCGGGAGATCGTCGCCCACCGCCTGCGGGTATTCGGACCGGTAGGTCAGCGTCATCGACGGATCGATCCCGACCAGGGGCACGCCGTGCCTGGCGAGATCGCGCAGCATCGCGGCATTGGACCGGGCAACGGCGGCAAACCGCGCCAGGAAGCCGTGTACGTGCAGCGGCTTGCCGTTCGGCCGGTAGGGCACGAGCCAGGGCCGGAAGCCGAGGGCGATGAGGAGTGCGCAGCTATCGGCCACGACGTCCGCGTCGAAATGAGTGGTGAAGGCGTCCTGCACCACCAGCACGGCCCGCGCCCGCTCCTGCGCATCCAGCCGGGCCAGGGCGTCCGGCGTCGCGACGGCGACCCCGAGATCCGCCAGCCGCTCCGTGAGAGCGACGGGCGACAGGGCCGGGATCGCCACCAGCCCGGCCCGGGCCAGAAGCAGCCGGGCCACCGGATTGGTCAGGACGACGTTGCTCAGGCGCGGCATCCGGGCCGCCAGCGGCAGCAGCGGTTCCAACGCCGCCACGAGGTGATCCTTCAGCGGCCGGGCGTAGCGCGTGTGATAGAGCGCCAGGAACTTGGCCCGGAAGGTCGGCACATCGACCTTGATCGGGCAGGACCCCGTGCAGGATTTGCAGGCGAGGCAGCCATCCATCGCCTCCTTGACGGCGTGGGAGAAATCGTCGGCCTCCGACCGGCGGCGGATACCGCTCCGCAAGGTCGCCGTCACGTCGTGCAGCCACCCGGCGCGCTGCCGCGCCAGCTCGGCGGCCGGGTCGATCCCCGCCTCCGCCGCACGGCGCAGCCACTCGCGCATCAGCGAGGCGCGACCCTTGGGCGAATGCCGACGTTCCCGCGTCGCCTTCCAGGACGGGCACATGGCCTCGTCGGCATCGAACGAGAAGCAGGCGCCGTTGCCGTTGCAATGGAGCGCCTCGTCGAACCCCCGCCGGACCGTTGCCGGGATGGTGCGGTCCTGCTCGCCCCGGCGCGGCACGCCGTCGATCCGGGTCAGCCCCTCCCCCTTGGCCGAGGCGATCTTGCCCGGGTTCATCCGGTCGCCCGGATCGAAGGCGCGCTTGACCGCCTCCAGCGCCGGCATCAGCGGCCCGAAGGTCGCGGGCACGAACTCCGACCGGAAGCCCTTGCCGTGCTCGCCCCACAGCAGGCCGCCATACTTGGCGGTGAGCGCGACCACGCCTTCGGTGACCTCGCGGATCAGGCCGTTCTGGTCCGGATCCTTCAGGTCGATGGCCGGGCGGACATGCAGCACGCCGGCATCGACGTGGCCGAACATGCCGTAGCGCAGCCCCTTGCCGTCGAGGAGCGCCCGGAATTCCGCGATGAAATCGGCGAGCCGTTCCGGCGGGACGGCCGTATCCTCCACGAAGGGGATCGGGCGGGCATCGCCCTGGGCGGCGCCGAGGAGGCCCACCGCCTTCTTGCGCATGGTCCAGAGCCGCTCGATGGCGTCGCCCCGGGCGATGGTGAAGCCGAGGCGCTTGGTGTCGGTGCCGCGCTCGGCCTCCAGCAGGCCGGTGAGCCGCGCCAGGGCGGCCTCCACGGAGGCCGCGTCGTCGCCGACGAATTCCACGAGATTGATGCCGTCCACCGGCCGTCCGGCCGGATCGTCGGGAAAGAAGGCCCGCACCTCGGCCCAGATCGGATCCTTGCGGGCGAGCGCCAGCACCGTGGAGTCGATGGTCTCCACCGAGGCGGCGCCGAAGGGCAGCAGCGCCTGCGCGTCGCGGAGCGCCGCATCGAAATCGACGTAGGACAGCGCGACCAGCACTGCGGCCTTCGGGATCGGCAGCACGTTGAGCCGCGCCTCGGCGATCAGCGCAAGGGTTCCTTCGGAGCCGCAGATCACGCTCTTGAGGTCGAACCGGCCGCCCGCATCGCGCAGATGGGCGAGGTCGTAGCCGGTGAGGCAGCGGTTGAGCTTGGGAAAGCGCTCCGCGATGAGCGCCGCATTCGCGGTGACGACGGCATCGACGGTGCGGTGGATCGCCCCGACCCGGTCGTTGCGCCCCTTGGCGGCGTCGAGACCTTCCGCGTCGAGGGGCTCGGCGGTCCAGACCGTGCCGTCGGTGAGCACGCAGGTCAGCGCCAGGACGTGATCCCGGGTCTTGCCGTAGAGGCACGAGCCCTGCCCGCAGGCATCGGTGGAGATCATGCCGCCGATCGTGGCGCGGTTCGAGGTGGAGAGTTCCGGCGCGAAGAACAGGCCGTGCTTGGCGAGCTCCCGGTTGAGCTGGTCCTTCACCACTCCCGGCTCGACCCGGACGAAGCGGTTCGCGACGTCGATCTCCAGGATGCGGTTCATATGCCGCGAGGTGTCGACCACGAGGCCGTGGCCCAGCGACTGGCCGTTGGTACCGGTCGCCCCGCCCCGGGGCCGGATCACGATCTCGGAAAAGCGCGGATCCTCGAGGAGCTTGGCGATGCGCACGAGATCGTCGCGGCTGCGGGGAAAGGCCACGGCCCCCGGCGCCACTTGGTAGATCGAGTTGTCGGTGGAGAAGACCGTGCGGTCGGCGTCCGACAGCGTCAGATCGCCCTCGAAGCCGCGCAGGCGCAGCTCGGCGCAGGCGGCAACATAGAGCGGCACGGCCTCGGTGTGGCGGGTCAGGACCGGGATCATCCGCGCCTTCTACACCCGGCGGAGCGCGGGAGACCATCGGCGACGGGATGACGCGCGCGCTGGCATCCGGCTTGCCACGCACCCGCGATCTTCGGGACGGATGCCCATGAACGCGAGCGTCGAACGAGTCAGGGATGCCCTGGCCGAGCTGATCAAGGCCGCCCTTCTCTCCGACGACGGCCTGAGCCGCGCGTGCCGCGATGCGGGTCGCGCCAAGCTCAGGGCCCTCGCGGACGGTCCCCCCGAGCCGGAGAGCCTGCGGATGGACGGCGCCTGGACGCTCGCCATCCGGAAGGCCGAGACGCCGGAGCTGGCGCCGCAGGAAGGACGGGTGAACCTGACCCTGCCGCGCGCCTGTCCCTTCACCCTGGACGAGTTGCTCGCACCCGGTCTCGACATGGACCAAGCCGTGGCACGCATCCGGACGAGCGCCTCGACCGGCTGATCGCGCCTGTTGAGGAAAGCCGGGGCGGCGTTGCCGCGGGCGGGCGGGACCCCCATGTTAGGCGTACAGGACCGACGCCTCGGTCCCGCGCCCGCACGCGGGTCCCGTCTACCGCAGAACCGTCCGGCATCCCCCTTTTGGCACGACGCACCACCGCCCCCGCGGCCGAGCCCGATGCTCCTCCGCCCCTCCCCACCCGCGAGCAGATCCTCGCCTTCGTGGCCGAGTCGAAGGAACGCGTCGGCAAGCGGGAGATCGCCCAGGCCTTCGGCATCAAGGGGGCCGCCAAGATCGACCTGAAGCGCATCCTCAAGGAGATCGAGGCGGAGGGCGCCCTCGACCGTGGCCGCGGCGGCCTCGCCCCGGCGGGCCATCTGCCGCCGGTCGTGCTGGCCGACATCCGCTCCCGCGACCGCCACGGCGATTTCCTGGCGATACCGGTGGAATGGACCGGCACGGGCAAGCCGCCGGCCATCGTGCTGACGCAGCCGCGCGGCCCCCGCAAGGGCAGCCGGCCGGCCCCGGGCATCGGCGACCGCGCCCTGATCCGCGTCGAGCGCGACGCCGAGGGCGGCTACACCGGCCGGGTCGTCAAGGTCATCGGGAAGAACAAGGCCGAGATCATCGGCGTCTACCGGGCTGGCGCGCAAGGCGGCCGGATCGTGCCCGTCGAGAAGCGCTCGCAGGGGCGCGAGATCCTGATCCCGCCCGGCGAAGAAGGGCAGGCCCGCGACGGCGACCTTGTCAGCGTCTCCCTGGAGCGCGAGACCCGCTTCGGCCTGCCGCGGGGCCGGGTCCGCGAGCGGCTCGGCTCACTCGGGTCCGAGAAGGCCGTCAGCCTGATCGCGCTGCACCTTCACAACATCCCGCACGTCTTCGCCGACACGACCCTGGCCGAGGCGGATGCCGCCGAGCCCGCCACGCTGAAGGGCCGCGAGGATTGGCGCGACCGCCCGCTCCTCACCATCGACCCGCCGGACGCCAAGGACCACGACGACGCCGTCATGGCCGAGGCCGATCCGGATCCGGCCAATCCCGGCGGCTTCATCCTCACCGTCGCCATCGCGGACGTGGCGGCCTATGTCCGCCCCGGCTCCAGCCTCGACCGCGAGGCCCTGGAGCGGGGCAACTCGGTCTATTTCCCCGACCGGGTCGTGCCGATGCTGCCCGAGCGGATCTCGAACGATCTCTGTTCCCTGCGCGAGGGCGAGGACCGGCCGGCGCTCGCCGTGCGCATGGTCATCGCCGCCGACGGCGAGATGCGCCGCCACGGCTTCCACCGGGTGATGATGCGCTCCCGGGCCAAGCTCGCCTACGCGCAGGCGCAACGAGCCATCGACGGGCAGCCGGATGACACGACCGGGCCGCTGCTGGAGACGGCGCTCCGCCCCCTCTGGGCGGCCTATGCGGCTCTGCGCGCGGCCCGTGACCGCCGGGGCCCGCTCGCCCTCGACCTGCCCGAGCGCAAGGTTCTCCTGAGCCCCGAGGGCGCGGTCGACCGGGTGATCGTGCCGGAGCGCCTCGACGCCCATCGGCTGATCGAGGAGTTCATGATCCAGGCGAACGTCGCCGCCGCCGAGACCCTGGAGCACGCCCGCCAGCCGCTGATCTACCGCGTCCACGACGAGCCCGCCCTGGAGAAGATGCGGGCGCTGGGCGAGGTCCTGGCCTCTGTGGGCATCAAGCTGCCCAAGGAAGGGGCGCTGCGACCCGCCCTGTTCAACCGGATCCTCGCCACGGCGGCCGAGACCGAGCACGGGGTCTTCCTCAACGAAGTGATCCTGCGCAGCCAGGCCCAGGCGGTCTACGCCCCCGAGAATCTCGGGCATTTCGGCCTGAACCTGCGCCGCTACGCGCACTTCACCTCGCCGATCCGGCGCTACGCCGACCTGATCGTGCACCGGGCGCTGATCACCGCCTGCCGGCTCGGCTCGGACGGGCTCGCGGGCGACGTCTCCCTCGGCGAGCTGGCGCAGATCGGCGAGCAGATCTCGGCGGCCGAGCGCCGCGCCATGGCGGCCGAGCGCGAGACCATCGACCGGCTGATCGCCCATCACCTCGCCGATCAGGTCGGGGCGACCTTCGCGGGCCAGATCGCCGGCGTGACCCGGGCCGGCCTGTTCATCAAGCTCGACCAGACCGGCGCCGACGGCTTCGTGCCGGTGTCGCAGCTCGGCGCCGACTATTTCCGCCACGAGGAGGGCCGCCACGCCCTGGTGGGGGAGCGGACCGGAGAGACGTTCCGCCTGGGCGATCGTGTCGAGGTCCGGCTCGTCGAGGCCGCGCCGGTGGCCGGGGCGCTGCGCTTCGAGCTGCTCAGCGAGGGCCGGACCCGATCCGGCGCCCGGTCCGCCGGGCCGGGGAAGAAGTCCGGCGGGCGGCCCTTCAAGGCCGCGCCGCCCGGTCGCCCCCCCGGCATCCGCAACACCGGGTCGCGCCACCGCGGCTCGCGCCGCTGACCCGGCCGATGTACACCGATTCCATGACCGCCGATGCGATCCCGGCCCGCACCCGCCTGATCCCCGCGCTGGCCCGGGGCTTCGTCGGACGCTGCCCGCATTGCGGCCAGGGCCGGATCTTCGGCCGCTTCCTCAAGGTGCGGCCGGAATGCGACGTGTGCGGCCTGGAGCTGCACCACCACAGGGC
This sequence comes from Methylobacterium sp. 1973, assembly GCF_040545035.1. NCBI lineage: Bacteria > Pseudomonadati > Pseudomonadota > Alphaproteobacteria > Hyphomicrobiales > Methylobacteriaceae > Methylobacterium > Methylobacterium sp. 1973. The sequence continues at coordinate 291,580 of NZ_JBEPLA010000005.1, read as the reverse complement.
CGACGACCTGCCGCCCTACGTGGTGATCTTCATCGTCGCCCACATCGTTGGCTACCTGATCCTAGAGACCGAGAGCGCCTACGACGTGCCTCTCTGGGTGGAGATGGGGGTCTGGCCGGTCTTCACGCTCCTGTTCGCGCTGGTTTTGCTCCAGCCGGTGAAGGGCGCCGTCGTCGGACTGCAATACGCCCTTGGCATGCACGGCTTTGCCACGCTACCGCGGAGCCGCCCCGCCCCGGGGCCGGAGGAGACGCACCTTGCCGCTGCCGCAGCAGGAGCCCGAGATCGCCACAGCTCCTGAGGGCAAGCCGGCCGCTGCGCGCCTGCGGCCGCGGGACGCCGCGACCATGATCGTCATCGACCGGCGCGGAAAGGGCGGCCCGAAGGTCCTGATGGGCCGTCGCAACCCGAACCTCGCCTTCATGCCGGGGAAGTTCGTCTTCCCGGGCGGCCGGATCGAACTCGGCGACCGCCACATGCCGGTGGCCGGGGCGCTTCCCGATTACGCGGAGGCGGCGCTGACCCGGCAGGTCTCTCGGCCGCCGCACCATCTCGGCCGGGCCCTGGCGCTCGCCGCGATCCGCGAGACCTACGAAGAGACCGGCCTGCTGCTCGGCACGACCGAGCACGGCGCTCCCGAGGATCCCCCGGCGGGCTGGGAGGGCTTCGGCCGCCACGGCGTCCTCCCCGATCTCGAAGCGCTCCATCTCGTGGCCCGCGCGATCACCCCGCCGAAGCGCGTGCGCCGGTTCGACACGCGCTTCTTCGCGATCGACCGCCGCGGGGTGGCGGCCGAGGAGCCGGGACGGATTCAGGCCGACGCCGAGTTCACCGAACTGGCCTGGGTCCGGCTCGACGCCGCCCGCAAGCTCGACCTGCCGTACATAACCCGCGCGATCCTGGACGACCTGGAGGCCCAGATCGCTGCCGATTTCGCGCCCTACCGGATGATTCCCTTCCACTACGAGCGCTACGGGCGGCGCGAGCGGGTGGCCTTGTGAGCCGTCCAGACGGCTTGCAGCAGAACCAGCCGCGCGGGATCAGGTCGGAGGAGGTGGCGGCGATCGCGGCGGCCGTGACCTGCGTCACCGTCGTCGGCATCGGCCTGAGCCTGTCGATCCCGCTCCTCTCGATCGAGATGGAGCGGCGCGGTGCGTCGAGCACGCTGATCGGGCTCAACACCGCGGTGGCGGGCATCGCCAGCATCTGCACCGTGCCGTTCGTCCCGCGGCTCGCAGCACGCATCGGCGTCGCGCCTCTGCTCGGACTGGCGCTCGTCGTCGGAGCGGTCAGCCTCGCCCTGTTCCCGCTCCTGCCGGGCCTCGCCCTGTGGTTCCCCCTGCGCTTCGTCTTCTCGATGACGCTCGGCGCGCTGTTCGTCCTCTCCGAGTACTGGATCAACGCCGCTGCCCCGCCGGAGCGCCGCGGCCTCGTGATGGGCATCTACGCCACCGTCCTGGCGGCGGGCTTCGCGGTCGGGCCGCTCCTGCTGGCGCTGGTCGGGACCGAGGGACCGGCCCCCTACGCGACGGGAGCCGTCCTCATGCTGGCCGGCGGGTTGCCGATCCTTCTAGCCCGGGGGCTGTCGCCGACGATCGAGACGGGCTCCGGCCGCGGCATCCTCGGATACGTCCGGCTCGCCCCCGGCGCCCTGGCGGCGGCCCTCGCCTACGGCGCGGTGGAGACCGGCATCTTCGCCATCCTGCCCCTCTACGGCCTGCGCCTCGGCTACGACGCGCAAGGAGCGGCCGGCCTCGTCAGCCTGATCGCGCTGGGCAACGTGCTGTTCCAGATCCCGTTCGGCTGGCTCGCGGACCGTCTCGACCGCGGCGCGGTGCTGCTCGGCGCGGGCCTCGCGGGCGCCGCGGGCTCGGCCCTGATCCCATTCGCGGCCGGCAACCCGGTGGCGTTCGGCCTGCTCCTTCTCGTCTGGGGCGGGATTGCCGGCACCCTCTACACGGTCGGCCTCGCGATGCTCGGCGACCGCACCCCCGCGAACGATCTCGCGGGGGCCAACGCGGCCTTCGTGGTGCTCTACAATGTCGGCCTGATGCTGGGTCCGCCGGTGATCGGCGGCGGGCTCGACCTCGTGCCGCCGCACGGCTTCGCCCTGGCGCTGCTCGCCCTGTTCCTGGCCTTCGCCGGCTGGCTCGCCGCGACGGAGCGATCGGGCCCACGCTCTTGACCTGCCGGGCCCGATCGGGCATTCACCCGCCCGTATTCGGCCGGGCTCTCCCGGCCATTTGCGTTTCGCTCACGCGGAATGCCGCACCCTGCAGGAGCGCCGCGCCATGGCCAAGGCCGTCACCGTCAAGATCAAGCTCGTCTCCACCGCCGACACGGGCTATTTCTACGTCACCAAGAAGAACTCCCGCACGCAGACCGAGAAGCTGACGATGCGCAAGTACGACCCGGTCGCGCGCAAGCACGTCGATTTCAAGGAAACCAAGATCAAGTAAGGCCGCTGGCTGCATCGCAGCCTGACCGCCGACGGGAAGCCGCTCCGGAGACGGGGCGGCTTTTTCTGTTCGGCACCGCCTCGCGCGACGATGGCGCGCGTTCCCGGCAGCTGCCCGGCCGCCGCCCGAGCGGCCGACAGCCTGACGCCAGCACGACTCGTTAACCCTCACTCGTCCCGGACGCTGCGCGATTCGCCGGCCGATTTCCGGCCCGCGGTTTCGGCCAGCCCGGGGCTGGCGGAGGGCGGGTTCGATGCAGCGGATCCTGCTGGCGATCCTCATCACCGGGGCGGTACTGGCGATCTGGCTTGTCCTGACGCTGCCGGTGCATGCCCTCGGCGCGACCCGCCGATGGCTCCTGGAACGCCCCGCCCCGGTCCGGGCACGGAGCCGACCGCTCAGGCGGTCCCCGACGCGGCCAGATCCGGATCGAGCGTCCGCGCCAGGGACCGCGCGATAGCTACGAGGGCCGTCACCATCGGTGTGGACGGCTCGCGCCGCGGAGCGACGAGGCCGATCGTGTGCTCCAGGTCCGGGGCGGTGATCGGGATGGTGCGCACGCCCTCCATGGGCCCCAGCGCGTCGACCAGGATCTCCGGCATGATCGAGGCCCAGCGCAGGGTGCGGACATGGGTCAAAAGCACGATCATCGAGTTCGATTCGAGCGTTGCGGCGGGGTCAACACCCGCCTCCCGGATCTGATGATCGATGATCCGCCGGTTCTGCATGTTCGGCGTGAGCAGGCAGAGGGGCAGGCTGCCGGTCTCGGCCCAGGTGACGCTGGACCGGCCGTCGAAGGGGCCGCCGATCGCTGTGACGAGGCGGTAGCGCTCCCGGTAGAGCGGCACAGAAACCACCCGCCCCAGGGGCTCGTTGTCGAGGTAGGTCAGGCCCGCATCCGCCTCCAGGTTCTCGATCAGCGAGAAGATGTCGGTCGAGGTGGCGGACTCGACCGTCAGCCGCACGTCCGGGTGGCGCTCGCGGTAGGGCGTGGTGAGGTTGACGATCATCGGCAGCGCCGTGGGGATGGCGGCGATGCGCAGGTGTCCGGTGAGGCCCCGGCGCAGGCCGGTGACCTCCTCGTGCATGGCCCGGGCATCGGCCACGATGCGCCGTGCCCATTCCAGCACCCGCTCGCCCTCGGGCGTGAAGCCCTGGAAGCGGGAGCCGCGCAGCACGAGCTGCACGCCGAAGCGGTTCTCCAGCTGCTTCACGCCGGCCGAGAGGGTCTGCTGGGTCACGCCGCAGGATTCGGCGGCGTGCCCGAAATGCTGCTCGCGGGCGAGCGCGAGCAGGAAGTCCAGCTTGTCGATCACGACGAAGGCATCCCGGCACGGCGAGGCGCCGGAAACCTAGCGACCCGCCGTGCCCGCCACAACCGAGCGATCGGGTTCAGCGGAACAGGATGAACGCCTTCGACAGGGTGATGCCGATGCCCCAGACGATCGGGATGCCGACCACCGCCCAGGCCAGGCCGGCGCCGGGGCTGAAGCCGCCGCGGCCGATGCCGAAGGAGCCCGACGGCCCGGAGGCCGTGGCGCCCGAGCGGACATCCAGGGAGGCCCGCTCGGAATCGGACATGAACCACCTTTGCGCCAGCGGCCGGACCAGCAGGTTGCAGAGGAACCCGACCGCCAGGAAGCTCGCGAGCACGTACATGGTCCGGCCGTAGAGGTCCGCCCCCTGCACGCCGGCCGCGACCTGCGCCTCGCGGATCTTGGTGATGACGAAGGGCCCGACGATGCCCGCCATCGACCACGCGGTGAGCAGGCGCCCGTGGATGGCGCCCACGAACTGCGTGCCGAACACGTCGGCGAGGTAGGCCGGGACCGTCGCGAAACCGCCGCCATACATGGACAGGATCACGCAGAAGATCGCGACGAACAGCGCCTGCGAGCCGATGCCGGCGGCCCAGGGCGCGGCCGCATACAGGAGGCCACCCAGAGCGAAGAAGATCGCGTAGGTGCCCTTCCGGCCGATCCGGTCCGACATCGAGGCCCAGAAGAACCGGCCCAGGATGTTGAACAGGGAGAGCAGGCCGACGAAACCCGCCGCGATGGCGGCGACCTGCGCCTTCTGGCCGGCGTCGAGGGCGGAGAAGCCGGTGCCCGGCAGGCCGATCAGCTCGCCGCCAAAGATCTCCTGGAGCATCGGCGAGGCCAGCGCCAGCACGCCGATGCCGGCGGACACGTTGAGGAACAGGACGAGCCAGATCATCCAGAACTGGAAGGTCTTGTGCGCGTCGCGCAGATGGACGTGGCCCGAGGCGATCATAGCGTTCTTGGCGGTCGGGTTGGTCCAGCCGTCCGGGCGCCAGCCGGCCGGGGGCACCCGGTAGCCGAAGGCGCCGCCCAGCATGAACAGGATGTACCCGACACCCATCACGGCGAGCGTCTGCCAGACACCGGCCGAATCCGCGGTCCGGAAGCTCTTGATCAGGCTGTCCGCCAGGGGCGAGCCGATCATCGCGCCGCCGCCGAAGCCCATGATCGCCATGCCGGTGGCCATGCCGCGGCGATCCGGGAACCATTTGATCAGCGTGGACACCGGCGAGATGTAGCCGAGGCCCAGCCCGATGCCGCCGATCAGGCCCATGCCGAGCCAGATCAGCCAGAGCTGGTGGACGTAGACGCCGAAGGCGCCGATCAGGAAGCCGCCGCCCCAGCAGAGGGCCGCCGCGATGCCGGCCTTGCGCGGGCCGGCCCGTTCCAGCCAGCCGCCGAACAGGGCGGCCGAGAGGCCGAGCACGACGATGCCGATGGAGAACACGGTGACGAGGTCGCTCACCCGCCAGTCGCAGGTCGTCGTGAACAGGGCCGTCATCACGCCCATGTCGGGGCAGGCGGCAGGAGCCGGCTGACCCACGGAGAGCGCCCGGGTCAGCGGCAGCCAGAACACCGACAGGCCGTAGGCCATCCCGATACAGAGATGGATCGCCAGCGCCGCTGGCGGGACCAACCATCGGTTGAAGCCCGGCTTGGCGACGATCCGCTCGCGCGACAACAGATTCGGGATTCTCTCAGGCGCGATCGCGCCCGCCACTCCAGCGCCCATCTTGGATTCCTCCGCCGCAGCCTCGTTGACGGGCCGCTCGGCGGCGGAAGATGCGCGATTTGTGTGCACGGCACCAGCGCGTGGCACGCTGGGGAAGCAATTTTAATCCCTTCCCGCGCCGTTTGTATGCGCCTTCCCGGCGAATGGACCTTCGCCCCGCGAGGCGAGGCCGGACCGATTGACCCCCTCCCGGCAGCCCGAAGGCCTCCGCGACGCGGCTGCAGGGCGAAGATCGAACACCGCCCCCAGGCCCTTGATCGGCCCGCGCGACGGAATGCGTCGGGCGGGCCGTCCGGCCTTACATGGGCGGGGTCAGGCCATCCTTGCCGACCGCGATGAGCTTGCCGTCGGCCTTGGCGCCATCCTTGGCGACCACGGCGAAGACCTTGGAGCCGGGCGTCAGGATCGCCTTGTCGGCGGGCTCGAACGCGACGATCGGCGCCGAGGAGGGCACCACGATCTCCTTGGAGCCGTCCTTGCCGTAGCTCACCGTCAGAGTGCGCTCGCCGCCGGAGGCCGCCTTGTCGGCCTTCACGGTGCCGTTGGTCATGGCGCTCTTCACCTTGGGCGCGCCCGACGTCTCGGCCTTCACGGTGCCGTTGGTCATGGCGCTCTTCACCTTGGCGCCGGCGCCCGCGGTCTGATCGGTGATCGTATCCCAGCCGTAATGGCCCTCGCCGGTGCCGCGCATCGACTCGGGGAAGAGCACGACCTCCAGGGCGGTCATCGGGTTCTCGCCCTTGGTGGCGGTGCCGATGAAGACGCCGTCCTTGATCTGATCGAGGCTCGACGGGACCACCCAGGCGAACTTGGCGCCCGCGACATCCACCGTCTCGGTCTTGCCGTCGTCGGTCTTGATCGTGAGCGTGCTGCCGTCGGCTTTGTCCACGGTACCGCGGACGCGCTCGACCTGCGCGGCGAAGGCCGCACTCGACAGGAGGGCGGTCAGGCCGGCGGCGGCGAGGGTCTTGCTGAGGTGCTTCATCGGGGTCCCATCCTGGATGCGGAAGCCCGGTTATGGGGCGACACGCGCGCGAAACAAGGTTGTGCGCAAGCGAAATGATCGCCCTGAGAAACAAATAAGGCGGCGCCCGGGGGACGCCGCCTCGTCGGTCGCGGGGGCGGCCCGAGGACCGCCCGGTGCATGGTCAGGCCGCGAGCGAGCGCAGCACGTAGGGCAGGATGCCGCCGTTGCGGAAGTATTCCAGCTCGTCGAGGGTATCGATCCGGCAGGTCAGCGGGACCTGCTTCACCGAACCGTCGGCGGACTTGATCTCCGCGGTGAGCGTCTGGCGGGGCTTCAATTCGCCGGCGAGGCCCTTGATGGTGACGGTCTCGTCACCCTTCAGGCCCAGCGACTGCCAGCTCGTGTCGCCCTGGAAGACCAGCGGCACCACGCCCATGCCGACGAGGTTCGAGCGGTGGATGCGCTCGAAGCTCTCGGCCACCACGGCGCGGACGCCCAGCAGCTTCGTGCCCTTCGCCGCCCAGTCGCGCGACGAGCCGGTGCCGTACTCTTTGCCGGCGAAGATGACGAGCGGCGTGCCCTGCTCGGCGTATTTCATCGCCGCGTCGTAGATGAACATCTTCTCGCCGGAGGGCTGGAAGTGCGTCCACCCGCCCTCGACCACGCCGCCGGAGGCGTCCTTCACCATCTGGTTCTTGATGCGGATGTTGGCGAAGGTGCCCCGCATCATCACCTCGTGGTTGCCGCGCCGCGTGCCGTACTGGTTGAAGTCCTGCACGCGCACCTGATGCGACTGCAGGTACTCGCCGGCCGGCGAGGCCGCGCGGATGTTGCCGGCGGGCGAGATGTGGTCGGTGGTGATCGAGTCGAGGAACAGGCCGAGGATCCGGGCATCCGCGATGTCCTCGACCGGCTTCGGGGTCTTCTCCATGCCGACGAAGTAGGGCGGGTTCTGCACGTAGGTGGAGCCCGGGTTCCACGCGAAGGTCTCGGCCTCGGTGACCTCGACGTCCTTCCAGTTCTGGTCGCCGCCGAACACGTCCGCGTAGCGGGACTTGAACAGCGCCGAGGTGATGTTCTCCTCGATGAACTGCTGCACCTCGGCCGAGGACGGCCAGATGTCCTTGAGGTAGACCGGCTTGCCGTCCGAGCCCAGGCCGAGGGGCTCGGTGGTGATGTCGATCTGCATCGAGCCGGCCAGCGCGTAGGCGACCACGAGGGGCGGCGAAGCGAGGTAGTTCGCCCGCACGTCGGGGTTCACGCGGCCCTCGAAGTTGCGGTTGCCCGAGAGCACCGCCGCGGCCACGATGTCATTGTCGTTGATGGCCTTGGAGATCGCCTCCGGCAGCGGGCCGGAATTGCCGATGCAGGTGGTGCAGCCGAAGCCCACGAGGTTGAAGCCGAGCGCGTCGAGGGGGTCCTGCAGGCCGGATTTTTCGAGATATTCACCGACCACCTGCGATCCGGGCGCGAGCGAGGTCTTCACCCACGGCTTGGAGCGCAGGCCCTTGGCCACCGCATTGCGAGCCAGAAGCCCGGCGCCGATCATCACCGAGGGATTCGACGTGTTGGTGCAGCTTGTGATCGCCGCGATCACCACGTCGCCGTGCCCGAGGTCGAAGTTCGTGCCCTCGACGGGGTAGCGGCGCGCGATGTCGGCGGCCTTCTTGAACTCGGTCTCCATCGAGCCGGCGAAGCCCGGCTTGGCGCCGTCGAGGAGCACCCGGTCCTGCGGGCGCTTCGGGCCGGCGAGCGAGGGCCGGACCTCGCCCATGTCGAGTTCCAGCGTGTCGGTGAAGACCGGATCGGGGGTCTGGGCGTCGCGCCACATGCCCTGCGCCTTGGCGTAGGCCTCCACCAGGGCGATCCGGTCGTCGGAGCGGCCGGTGACCTTCAGGAAGTCGATGGTCTTCTGGTCGATCGGGAAGAAGCCGCAGGTGGCGCCGTATTCCGGAGCCATGTTGGAGATCGTGGCCCGGTCGGCGACCGCCATGTCGTCGAGGCCGGGGCCGTAGAACTCCACGAACTTGCCGACCACGCCCTTCTTGCGCAGCATCTGGGTGACGGTGAGCACGAGGTCGGTGGCGGTGGTGCCCTCGGGCAGCTTGCCCGACAGCTTGAAGCCCACGACCTCGGGGATCAGCATCGACAGCGGCTGGCCGAGCATGGCCGCCTCGGCCTCGATGCCGCCGACGCCCCAGCCCAGCACGGCCATGCCGTTGACCATGGTGGTGTGCGAATCGGTGCCGACCAGCGAATCGGGATAGGCCACCTCGGACCCGTCCTCGGACTTCGTCCAGACGGTCTGGGCGAGGTATTCCAGGTTCACCTGGTGGCAGATGCCGGTGCCCGGCGGGACCACGGAGAAGTTGTCGAAGGCCGACTGGCCCCACTTCAGGAAGGTGTAGCGCTCGCCGTTGCGCGAGTATTCCAGGGCAACGTTGTCGGCGAGCGCCTTCGGGGTGCCGAACTCGTCGACGATCACCGAGTGGTCGATGACGAGGTCCACCGGCACCAGCGGGTTGATCTTCTGCGGGTCGCCGCCCAGCGCCACCATGGCGTCGCGCATGGCGGCGAGGTCGACCACCGCCGGCACGCCGGTGAAGTCCTGCATCAGCACGCGGGCGGGGCGGAACGCGATCTCGACCTCGGCCTTGCCCTTCTGGTCGAGCCAGCCGACGGCGGCCGCGATGTCGGCCTTCTTGACCGAGCGGTCGTCCTCGCAGCGCAGCAGGTTCTCCAGGATCACCTTCATGGAGAAGGGCAGCGCGGTGGCCGAGGCGAGGCCGTTCTTCTCGGCCGCGGGAATGGAATAGTAGGTGTAGGTCTTGCCGCCGGCTTCGAGCGTCTGGCGGGCCTTGAAGCTGTCGAGTGAGGGCACGGCTGGTTCTATCCTCGCTGCGGGTTGTCGAACACGCGCAGGCAAGACCTGCGCTACGAGATCCGTGTTCGGCCTGTGTAGCGCCCGACGGGCGCGCGCCGCCCCGGGAGTGCCCGGGCAGGACGATGCGCGGGGGCGATTTGGACGCCCGTGATGCCGCGCGGCGCAGCCGGGGAGGGATATAGAACTTTTCGAATCTGGCCGCTACCGGGTCGTCGTGACAGGTGCGTTTTCCTGTCGGGCACGGTGCGGAGGGGGCACGACGGCGGTGAGCGGGTGCGCGCGCCGTCCCGTTCCGCGCATGGGGTCAGGCGACCTCTGCGTCGGGTGCATCGTCGGTCGCGAACACTGAGGGCGGGCCCGGACCGGCGGGGTGACCGGCCGCCACGGGTTTCGGCGCAGATCGGACCGAAGTATCAGGCCGATGGGCCGTCGCGTCACCCCTGGCCCGGCGCCCCCAGGCCGGACAGCGACTTGGGCCGATTGGGCTGGGCCGCGAGCCGGCGCAGGGAAGCGACGTTCGTGGCCGCCTCCTCGGGGCTCATGTCGCGGCGCAGGACCGCCTCGGCATCGGCGAAGCGGCCTTTGAGGCCCAGGACCATGGCGAGATTCGCCCGCACCCGCGCGTCGGCGCCGGGCTGGTCGGCGGCCTGCCGGAGGGTCTGCTCCGCGAGATCGAGATTGCGCGACAGCGCGTAGGACAGGCCGAGATTGGACAGGAGCGAGGGCTCGTTCGGCCGGATCTTGAGGGCGGCCTCGTAGAAGCTCTGCGCACGCTCCTGCTCGCCGAGCTGGGCGGAGGCCGAGCCCTGTGCCGACAGGATGCGCCAGTCGGGATTGGCGGGCGTATGCGCGTTGGCGAGCACGTCGATCGCCTCGCGGAATCGACCCGCCTCGACCAGCGACTTGCCGTAGGCGCCGAGGAGGACCCGGTCGCGCGGGTTGCGCAGGGCCGCCTGCTGCAGCACCGCCGAGGCCTGGCTGATCTGATCGGTGGCCCGCAGGGCGCGGGCATAGGCGATCGCCGTGCGGCCGTCGGTGGGATCGGCGTTGAACCGCTCGGCCAGCCGGTCGATGTCCTGTCGCGCGGGCACCGCGGCGGCGGCCGGTGTGCCCTCGAGCGAGCCGATCGAGCCGGTCGTTTCCGGAGAGCGGGTGTTGCAGCCGGCAAGCCCCAGCGCGACGACGGCCGCCACCAGAGCGGCGCGGCCACCGGCATTGGCCTGGGATCGTGTGACCCGGATCAGGGCCGTCATCATGGTACGCTCCGCCGGCATCTGGCCTGGACGCGATGGCACGCGCTTCACGCTCCCGGCCGGCCGGTGATAGAGCGTTAACCCTAACCACCGGTTAAGCCGCCCATCCGGACGGCATGCGAGAGGCACATGACCCAGGCCGAGATTCCGGCGACGACCCTCGGGCTCCTGCCCGGCGACACGCAGGCCGTGCCGGTGAGCCTGGTCACGACCGGGAGCTGGGCAAAAGTCGAAGCCGGCCTGGAACCGACCCAGCGGAGCTTCGCCCGGGCCATCGGCTTCAAGCCCAAGGCGGGCGGCCTCGCACTGCTGCCCGGCCCCGACGGCAGCCTCGCGCGGGTTCTGTTCGGCCTCGGCGATCCGGAGGCGGCGGCCCACGACCGGCTGCTCGTCGGCAAGCTGCCGGGGCTTCTGCCGGAGGGCGTGTTCCGGCTGGACGACGCGCCCGAGCCCGCCGAGGCGGCGCTCGCCTGGCTGATGGGGAGCTACCGCTTCGGCCGCTACCGCTCCGGCGGCGGGAGCCAAGCCCGGCTCGTGGCGCCGGCCGGCATCGACGCGGCCGAGGTGGAGCGGATCGCCGCCGCGGTGGCGATGGGCCGCGATCTCGTCAACACGCCGGCCAACGATCTCGGCCCCGCCGAGATCGAGGCGGCGGCCCGGACGCTCGGCGCGCGCCACGGCGCCTCCGTCACCGTCACGCAGGGCGAGGCGCTCGCCACGGAGTATCCCCTGATCCACGCGGTGGGCGCCGCCTCGCCCCGGGCGCCACGGCTCATCGACCTGACCTGGGGGCCGGCGGATGCGCCGCGCGTGACCCTGGTCGGCAAGGGGGTGGCCTTCGACACCGGCGGCCTCGACATCAAGCCGTCGGCCGCGATGCTGCTGATGAAGAAGGACATGGGCGGGGCCGCCGCAGCGCTGGCCGCCGCCGACATGGTCATGGGCGCGCGCCTGCGCCTGCGCCTGCGCCTGCTGATCCCCGCGGTGGAGAACGCCGTATCGGGCAACGCCTTCCGCCCCGGCGACGTGCTGCCGAGCCGGGCCGGGCTCAGCGTCGAGATCGGCAACACCGATGCGGAAGGCCGGCTGATCCTGGCCGACGCGCTCGCCCTCGCGGACGCGGACTCCCCCGACCTGATCCTCGACTTCTCGACCCTCACCGGCGCCGCCCGGGTGGCCCTCGGGCCGGACCTGCCCGCCTTCTTCACGGAGGACGACGCGCTGGCCGAAGCGGTGGCACAGGCCGGCCGGGCGGCGATCGATCCGGTCTGGCGCATGCCGCTGCACGCGCCCTACGCGAGCCTCCTCGACTCCAAGGTGGCCGACCTCAACAACGTGTCCGGCGGGCCGTTCGCGGGGGCGATCACCGCGGCCCTGTTCCTGCGCCGCTTCGCACCCAACACCAAGGCGCACGGCCATTTCGATCTCTACGGCTGGAACCCCTCCACCAAGCCCGGGCGGCCCGAGGGCGGCGAGGTTCAGACCGCGCGGCTGACCTACACGCTGCTCAAGACGCGCTACGGGAACTGATCCGGCCTCCGGCCCGGCAGGGCCGGCGCTGCAAGCCCGTCCCCGCCCCGCTGCGCGCGAGGATCGCCTGATCGGGCCCGATCCGCCTGGCGTGGCAGGATCCCGGCCCCGGCGCACGATGCGGAGCGGCCCGAGACCGAACCGCAAGGCCACGCGGATCGCCGCCGGGGGGCAACCGCCGGCGCCCGATCAGCGGAGCCGTGACAAAGGCCCGTCGGGAGCAGAGCACGACCGTGCCGCCGACCGTCGCATCCCGGCGAATGGGCCGGAGACGGAGAGGTCGGCCCCCCGTTGCGGGACCGGAACGGCCTCCGCGAGGGTCGGGACGGCGGGGCGCGCGCTCAGGCGGTGAGCGGCAAGCCGGTCTCGATCAGGCGCGCCCATAGGGAAGCCCCGTACGGCGCAGCCGCGTCGTTGAAATCGTAATGCGGGTGATGGAGCGAGGCGCTGTCGCCGTTGCCGATGAACATGTAGGCGCCGGGGCGGCGGCCGAGCATGTAGGAGAAATCCTCCGCGGTCATCATCGGCGCCACCGCGCGATCGACGTTCTCTCGCCCCACCAGGGCCTCGGCGACATCGGCCATGAAGTCGGTCTCGGCGGGATGGTTCTCGGTGACCGGATAGCTCGATCCGTACTCGACCCGGCCGCGGGCGCCGAAGCCGCCGGCGATATCGGCCACGAGGGTCTCGATCCGTCCCTTGATCTGGCTGCGCACCGCCTGGGACAGCGTGCGCATGGTGCCGCGCATGGTCACGGTCTGCGGCAGGACGTTGAAGGCTTCGCCGGCCTCGAGCGCACAGACCGAGACCACCGCCTGCTGCACCGGGTCGAGGTTGCGCGACACGATGCTCTGCAGGGCGATGATCACGTGGCTCGACACGAGCACGCTGTCGATGGCGTTCTGCGGGAGCGCCGCGTGCCCGCCCCGCCCCTCGATGGTCACGGTGAAGCGGTCGGTGGAGGCCATGATCGGCCCCGGGCGGATCGCGAAGGTGCCGATCGCCATGCCGGGGATGTTGTGCATCCCGTAGACCGACTCGACGCCGAACCGCTCCATCAGGCCGTCCTCGACCATGGCCTCGCCGCCGCCCCCGCCCTCCTCGGCGGGCTGGAAGATCAGCACGGCCGCCCCGTCGAAGTCCCGGGTCTCAGAGAGGTACTTGGCGGCGCCGAGGAGCATGGTCGTGTGCCCGTCATGGCCGCAGGCGTGCATCTTGCCCGGCACGGTGGAGCGGTAGGGCAGGTCGCGCACCTCCTGGATCGGCAGGGCATCCATGTCGGCGCGCAGGCCGATGGCGCGGTTGGAGGCGCAGCCCTTGCCCCGGATCACGCCGACCACCCCGGTGCGGCCGATGCCGGTGACCACCTCGTCGCAGCCGAAGGACCGCAGCGTCTCGGCCACGAAGCCGGCGGTGCGGGTGACATCGTAGAGCAGCTCGGGATGGGCGTGCAGGTCGTGCCGCCACGCCGTCATCGTGTCGGCGAAGTCGCGGATCCGTTCGAGGACGGGCATCGGGTCGGGGCTTTCGTGGCCTTTGGGGTGGGCCGGACCAGCAAAGCCGGGGCCAGCGCCGCCGTCAACGGCCGCGCTTGGCGCATGCGCGGCGCCCAGGGCCCGATCCGGACGACGCGCAGAGCCCGGCCATCCGGATCACCCACCCGAACCGGGAGCGCCGCGCACCGACCTCGCAGGGGGATTCACCGGATCGCCCCGTTCTGAGAGGGAGGCGAGCCGGGATCGTGGCGCGCCACCGAGCCTCCGCCGGCGGACCAGTGCGCCTTCCGGTCCGCTCAGGCCGCCCCCCGCGCCGGTCCCCGCCCCGCCAGCCCGCGGCTGCGCCGCCGTGGTTCGGGCGGATGGTCGTCCGCGGCGAGATCGTCGAGGATCGGGCAATCCGGCCTCTCGTCGCCGCAGCAGGCCTCCGCCAGATGCTCCAGCGTCCGCGCCATCCCCTCCATCTCGGCGATGCGGCGGCGCAGATCGGCGATCTGCTCCTGCGCGATCGCCTTCACCCCGGCGCTCGGGCGGGCGCGGTCGCGCCAGAGCGCCAGCAGATCCGCGATCGCGTCGACGCTGAAGCCGAGGTCGCGGGCGCGGCGGATGAAGCGGAGCGTGTGGAGGTCGGCGTCGCCGTAATGGCGGTAGCCGGATTCGGACCGCGCGGCCGGCGGCAGCAGGCCGGTCGCCTCGTACCAGCGGATCATCTTGGCCGAGACGCCGGTGCGGCGCGCCGCCTCGCCGATCGTCAGACTCGCCGCGCTCATGCCGCCCTCGCGTTGAGCGCGGGCGCCGCGCCGGCCGCGGGCCGTCCGCCGGCCCGGCGCAGCCGCAGGGCATTGCCGAGGACGAACACGCTGGAAAACGCCATGGCGCCCGCGGCCAGGATCGGCGACAGGGCCGGGCCGCCGAACGGCACCAGCACGCCGGCCGCCACCGGGATCAAGGCGGCGTTGTAGGCGAAGGCCCAGAACAGGTTCTGGCGGATGTTGGCCATCACCGCCCGCGACAGCGCCAGGGCCTCGACCAGGGCCTTGAGGTCGCCCGACATCAGCACCACGTCGGCGCTCTCGACCGCGATGTCGGTGCCGGTGCCGATGGCCAGCCCGACATCGGCCTCCGCCAGTGCCGGCGCGTCGTTAATGCCGTCGCCCACGAAGGCCACCGGCCCGTGCTCGGCCCGGAACCGCTGGACGGCCTCGACCTTCCCGCCGGGCAATACCCCGGCGGCCACCGCGTCGATGCCGAGGCTCCGCGCCACGCCGGCGGCGGTGACGGGGTCGTCGCCCGTGACCATCGCCACCACGAGGCCGCGCGCCTTCAGCGCCGCCACAGCCGCACGGGCCCCCGCCTTCACAGGATCGGCCACCGCCAGGATCGCGGCATGGCGGCCGTCGAGGACGAGGTGGACCGGGCTGCGGCCCTGGCTGGCCAGCGTCTCGGCGCGGGCGGCGAGATCCGGGTTCAGGGCGACGCCGAGCCGTTCCAGGTAGCGCGGGGCGCCGACAGCCACGGCCCGGCCCGCGACCCGTCCGGAGATTCCGAAGCCCGCCACCGCCTCGAAGCGGTCCGGCTCGGGCATGGCGAGGCCGCGGTCGCGGGCGGCCGCCACCACGGCGCCGGCCAGCGGGTGCTCGGAGCGGGTCTCCAGCGCGGCCGCGAGGGCCAGGGCCTCGGCCTCGGCGATGCCCGCAGCCGGCACGATCTCGGTAAGCCGGGGGCGGCCCTCGGTCAGGGTACCGGTCTTGTCGAGGGCCACGACCCGCACGTCGCGCAGGCCCTGCAGCGCGGCACCGTCGCGGAACAGCACGCCGCGCGCCGCCGCGCGTCCGGTGCCGACCATGATGGCGGTGGGCGTCGCCAGACCCATGGCGCAGGGGCAGGCGATGATCAGCACCGCCACGGCGTTGACCAGGGCCGGACCCAGCGAAGGGGCCGGCGCCAGAAGCAGCCACGCCAGGAAGGTCGCCGCGGCGATCCCGATCACCGCCGGCACGAACCGTCCCGTGACGCGGTCGACCAGGGCCTGGATCGGCAGCTTGCCGCTTTGGGCGCGCTCCACCATGGCGGCGATCTGCGCGACCACGGTGGCGCCGCCCACGGCCTCGACCCGCAGGTCGAGGCTGCCGCGGCCGTTGAGGGTGCCGCCGACCACGGAATCGCCCGGCCCCTTGCGCACCGGCGCGGGCTCGCCGGTCACCATGCTCTCGTCGACATGGCTGGTCCCGGAGACCACGGCGCCGTCCGCCGCCACCCGCTCGCCCGGACGCACCCGGACGACGTCGCCGAGGCGCAGGGCGTCGAGGGGCACCTCGGTCTCGGCGCCGTCGCGGACGATCCGGGCGGTCTTCGGGGTCAGGTCCATCAGCCGGGCGATCGCCTGGCCGGTGCGCCCCTTGGCCCGGGCCTCCAGGGTCCGGCCGAGCAGGATCAGCGTGACGATCAGGACGCTCGCCTCGAAGTAGAGGTGCGCGGCCCCCGCCGGCAGGAGGTCGGGCGCCAGGGTCGAGACCAGCGAGTACAGGTAGGCGGCCCCGGCCCCGAGGGCGACCAGGGCGTTCATGTCGGGATGGCCGCGCAGCAGGCCCGGGACGCCGCGCAGGAAGAAGCGCCGCCCCGGCCCTGCGAGGACCAGGGTGGCGAGGATCGCCTGGACCAGGGCCGTCACCGGGCCGCCATGCAGCCCGGGAAGCAGGTGGCCGCCCATGTCGAGGACGACGACGGGCGCCGAGAGCACGGCGGCCGCGATCAGGTCGCGGCGCAGGGCGCGGCCCTCCTCCGCCTGACGGGCCGACGGGTCGGCCGGCTGGCCGGCCTCGACCGGGCGGGCGTCGTAGCCGGCAGCCGCCACGGCCGTCACCAGATCGTCCATCGACACGACGCCCTCGGGATGCCGGATCGCGGCCCGTCCGGCGGCGAGGTTGACGCTGGCTCCGGTCACCCCCGGCACGGCGGCCAGCGCCCGCTCGACCCGGCCCACGCAGCTCGCGCAGGACATGCCATCCACGGCCAGCAGGCTCTGCGTCTCGGGGACGGGGTAGCCGGCCTCCGCCAGCGCCATCGCGACCTCCACCGGGCTCGTGCCCCCATCGAGGACGAGGCTGGCGCGCTGGGTGGCAAGGTTCACCGCCACGTCCCGGGTGCCGGGCAGCGCCGCGAGGGCGCGCTCCACGCGGCCGACGCAGGAGGCGCAGGACATGCCCGTCACGGGCAGGGTCAGGGCGACGGATTTCGACATGGCGGTGATCCGGTTCGAAGCATCCATGCCGGGTCAGATGGGGCTTCCCATCATGGGAAGGTCAAGGGCGCGCGGGCCGGATATCGGACAGATCCGGGCGATGGCGAGCCGCTTCGCCCGTTGTCGAATCGCTCGCGCCCGGCCAAGCTTCCCGCATACCGGAGCGACGAGGGCGCGGATGAGCGAACCGCTGACGATCTATGGCGACCCGGGCTCCGGGAACTGCCTCAAGGTCAAGTGGGTCGCGGCCCATCTCGGCATCCCGGCGGTCTGGCGCGACGTGGATGTCCCGGGCGGCGGGACCCGCACGCCCGAATTCCTGGCCCGGAACCCCGCCGGGCGGGTGCCGATCGTCGTCCTGCCCGACGGCGCCGTGCTGTCGGAGTCGAACGCGATCATCGTCTATCTCGCGGAGGGCTCCGCGCTGATCCCTGAAGCGGCCCTGCCCCGTGCCCGGATGCTGCAGTGGATGTTCTGGGAGCAGTACAGCCACGAGCCCTACATCGCAGTCCGCCGCTACCAGCTCCATTACCTCAAGCGGGCGCCGGAGGATCTCGACCCGAAGCTCGCCGAGCGGGGCGCCGACGCCCTGCGGCTGATGGAGCGGACGCTGGCCTGTTCCGCCTTCCTGGCGGGCGAGGCCATGACCCTCGCCGATGTGGCGCTCGTCGCCTACACCCGCATGGCCCATGAGGGCGGCTTCGACCTCGCGGGCTACGGGGCCATCCGCGCCTGGATCGGGCGCGTCGAGGACGGCCTCGGGATCGGCCCCTATGCCGGGCCGGCCTGATCGGCCGGGGGCGGCAGCGCGGCGGTGCCGTATTCCGGCAGGCTGACCCGCACGGTGGTCCCCTCCCCCACCGCGCTCTCGATGGCGATGCGTCCGCGGTGGCGGTTGAGGCTGTGCTTGACGATGGCGAGCCCCAGGCCCGTGCCACCGCGGGCGCGGCTCGACGCGACGTCGACCCGGTAGAAGCGCTCCGTGAGCCGCGGGATGTGCTCGGGCGGGATGCCCGGCCCATCATCGACCACGGACAGGACGATCCGGGGCCCGAGCCGCGGATCGTCCTCGCGGGCGAGCCCGACGCTGATCCGGCCGCCACCGTATTTGACGGCGTTCTCGATCAGGTTCTCGATCACCCGGGCGAGCTCGTCGGAATCGCCGGGGACCGCGAAGGGGCCGGCGCCCTCCTCCAGGCGGATCGTGGCGCCCCGCGCCTCGGCGGGCGGCCCCTGGGCGTCGACCATCTGGCGGGCCAGCGCCGCGAGATCGACCACGGCGGTGGGGGCCACGTGCTCCCGCAGCTCGATCCGCGACAGCGACAGCAGATCGTCGATCAGCCGGGTCATGCGCAGGGCCTGGACGCGCATGATCTCCAGGAAGCGCTCCCGGGCCTGCGCGTCATCGCGGGCGGGGCCCTGCAGGGTCTCGATGAAGCCGATCAGGGTGGCCAGCGGCGTGCGCAGCTCGTGGCTCGCATTGGCGACGAAGTCGACCCGCATGGCCTCCAGACGCCGGGCCGAGGTGAGGTCGCGCAGGAACAGCAGCGCGCTGACGCCGGATCCGTCGGGCATCGGCAGGGCGCCGATCTGGACCTCGAAGGTCCGCTCCAGAGGCACCCGGGTCGACAGCGCGACGCGGCGCGGCAGGCCGGAACTCAGCACCGCCTCGACGCCGTCGAGGACCTCCGGGTCGCGGAGCGCAAAGGACAGGGGCCGGGCGTGGTGCAGGGCCGGCAGGAGGGCCCGGGCGGCGGGGTTCGCCTCCACCACCAGGGTGCGCCGGTCCACCAGGATCACCGGATCCGGCACGTGAGCCAGGAGCGCCTCGGCGACGGCGTGGCGCTGCGTGGTTGCAGCCGGACGCGGCACCGGGGCCTCGCGGCCGCGGCCGCCGAGCCAGCCGCCCAGGCAGACGGCCACGAGCCCGGTCAGGATCAGCGGGAGATCGAGCCGCCCGGCCAGCGCGGTGGCAAGCCCGAGCAGGCCCGCGGCGATCGCGGCGCCGGTCCAGGCGGGGGAGCTGCGCAGGCGACCGGACATGGCAGGCGCGGCGGATCAGCGGGTTTCGGACTCGTCGCGCCACGCCCGGCCGGACGGGCCGGCCGTGCCCTCCGGAGGCCCCGGATCGCGCGCGCCGCCCGCCCGCTTGACGATCTCGTACAGGCCGAGCATCGCCAGGGCGGTCACGAACGGGACGACGTAGTAGCAGCCCCGGAACAGCAGCAGCGAGGTCAGCACCTCGTTGCGCGGCAGGCTCGACAGGGCGAGCAGGACCGTCGCCTCGAACACCCCGATGCCGCCGGGGGCGTTCGACGCGATGCCCAGCATGGCGGCGAGCACGTAGATCGCCAGGAAGGTGGTGAAGCCGAGCGTCGTCTCCTGCGGCAGCAGAACGTAGAGCACGGCCGCCGCCGCGCAGACGTCGCCGATCCCGACGATCATCTGGCCGATGGAGACGGAGGCCCCGGGCAGTTCCAGGCGCCAGTGCTTGACGGTGATGCTGCGCTTCTTGGCCGAGACCCAGGCGAGGTAGCCGAGCACGAGGGCGAGCGCCGCGAGGCCGACGCCCTGGTTGATCCGGATCGACGTGAAGGCGAGCCCGGCGAGCTGGCCCGCCTCGATGATCAGGCTCAGACCCAGCACCACGCCCATGCCGAGCCAGAAGGTGAAGCCGGCGATCACGGTCAGAGCCGCGATCTTGGCGGTGGACAGGCCCTGCCGGGCATAGATCCAGTAGCGGATCGTGCCGGCGGTGAGCAGCGGGAAACCGAGGGTGAAGCTCACCGCATAGCTCGTGAACGAGGCGAGCGCGGTGATCCGGTACGGCACCTTGATCTTGAGCTGGCGCAGGGCCAGCGCGTCGTAGCCGGTGAGGAACACGTAGCTGACGCCGACGAACAGGAAGGCGAGCCCGAGCTGCTCGGCGGTCGCGGCCGCGATGGCGCTGCGCACCTCCGCCCAGCTCACGCTCTGGACGAGCTTCCACAGGACGCCGAGTGAGACCGCGAACAGCACGATGCTGGCGCCCGTGCCGATCCAGGCATAGCGGCTGCGCCGGACCTTCCGCTTCGCGTCCGCGGCGGCATCGTGCTCAACCGGCTCGACCGGCTCGGCCGGGCTCCGGTGCTGTCCCTGAAAATTCATGCCGATCGGCGTCCGCCCTTCCGGCTGCGCGGCCCGGCCGAAGGCCGTCAGCCCGAGCCGGAAACTCCCGGACCGCGGCCCGTTGCCCCGCATGTAGGCCGAACCGGCGCCCAAGACCAGGGAAGCGGCCGCCGGGACAGGCGTTCTATCCTCAGCCGGGCATCCGCCCGAGCCGCGCCGCCGCCTCGGCGAGGCCTCGCCGGATCCGAGCCGGCACCTCCGGCGCGGTGCAGACATAGGTCGGACTCGGATGCGGCACCCGGATGACCGGCAGGTCGGGGCGGAGCACCGCGAGCGCCGGTGCCGCCTCGCCGGCGAAGCGGCCGGCCAGCACCGCCACGGCGAGGCGCGGCAGGAGGTCGAGGAGCGGGGCCAGATAGGGCGCGGCGGCCGCGACCTCCGCGCGGCGGGGTGCGCGGTTGCGTGCGCCCTCCTGGTGGATCAGCCAGGGGACGGCGTTCCAGATCAGCGTGTCGGCGCGGGCGATGCCGGCCTCGGCGAGGAAGCGGAACAGGTTCGCGGCGGTGCCGTTCGCGCTGTCGCGGGTCACGAAGCCGGTGCGCAGCACCGCCGGGCCCGGCGTCTCGAGGAGGAGCAGCATCCGGGCGTCGACGCCGCCATCCAGGGGGTCGGGCGCCGGGACCGGGGCGCCACGCTCGGCCGCAATGCGCGCGGCGAGGGCCCGGATGGGGGCGATGTGGGGGCTGCCGATCAGGGCGCGGCGTGCCGCGAGGGCGTCCGGATCGGCCAGGGCCCTCGGCGCCTGCGGCTCAGCCGGCATCGAGCCCGGGGACGGTCACGCCGAGCGGGCCGGACAGGCGGAAGCGCTCGAGGCCCTCCTCCCGGGCGAGGCGCGCGTCGAGGCCGGCCACGCCGCCGAACTGGAAACCGATCTGGCTGGCATAGGCCGCGCAGGCGGCGCGCTTGCGGGCTTGCGCCTCCGGATCGAGGCGCATCACCGGCTCGGGAAGCCCCGCGAACAGCGCGGCCAGCGGCGCCTTCGGCGCGGCCTCCCGCACCGTGTAGGGAAAATCGCGCCACCACAGGATCGGTGACGGCACAGCGAGCCCGCGCAGCGCCCGGACCGCCTGGACGTGATCGACATGGCCGCCGATCGCCTGGGGGGCGAGGATCAGGTCGGGCCGCTCGGCGGCGATCAGATCCGCCAGGGCGGGGGCGAGGTCGCCCACGATGCCGTCGTCGGCGCGGGTCTCGGAGAAGAGCTCCGGCGGCGCGCCGTAGCCCCGGTGCGGCGCCTCCCGGAACTGCAGGTGGACGGGCGGCGCGATGCCGAGCGCGGCGGCGGCGCGGACATCCTCGTCCCGGCGCAGGGCCATGTAGTCGACCTCCGGCGCCAAGCCCTTGTCGAGCTGGCAGGCGAGGGCGAAGCCCGTCGGGTCGGCGACGCTGCCGGTGAACAGGGTCGCCATCACCACGCGCCAGCCGTCCCGCGCCAGGCCCGCCAGGAGGCCGCCGCAGGAGAAGGCCGCATCATCGAGATGGGGGGACAGGGCGAGGGCGATCGGCATGGTTCAGAGCCTGTCGGCTGGGGGGATGCTCCAACCCCGAGCCTCATCCGGAGGTGCCGGAGCGCAGTGCCGGCGCGAGGGCGCCTTCGCGGCTTGCGCCCCGCGGGCGCACCTCAGGACGAGGCCCCGGATGGGACGGCCCAAGTGCGGAGTCCCGTCAGAGCAGGTGTGGCTCGGCGCGGAACCGGCAGCTGGGATCGTCGGGCAGGTCCGTCGCAAAGTCGGTGGCCGGCGTCTCGGAGCGTACCCGCGCGTAGACCTCCATGATCTGCCGCCCGACCGCGTGCCAGGAATAGACCCGCCGGCACTCCTCAAGGCCGGCGCTCGCGATGCGGCGGCGGAGCGCCGCGTCCGTGATGATCCGGGTAAGCGCGGCGGCCTGCGCCGGCACGTCGCCCGGATTCACCAGCAGCCCGTTCTCCCCGTCGCGCAGGCAGTCCGACACGCCGACCGCGTGGCACGAGACGGTGGCGAGCCCGGCCGCCAGCGCCTCCAGGATCGTGTTCGAGAACCCCTCCGCGTAGGTCGGCGAGACGAACACGTCGGCGCGGCGGTAGAGGTCGGGCACGGAGCCGTACTCGGCATAGCCCGTGAAGGCGATCTCGCGCTCGGAGAAGGCGTGCTCCGCGGCCAGCGCCTTGGCCGGGTCCACGTCGGGCCCGATCCCCGAGATCGTGGCCGCGAAGGGCGTGCCCTGCGCGCGCAGGATCGCCAGGGCCTCGATGAAATCGAGCACGCCTTTCCGGCGGTCGACCCGGCCGTGGTAGAACAGCCGCACCGGCCCGCCATGGGGCGCCGGCAGCCCGTCGGGCGTGCCCTGCGCGAAGCGCTCGGTGTCGACCGCGCCGGGCACGATCGTGAAGCGGGCGGGGTCCGAGCCCAGGCGCTCGCAGACCTCGTCCACGAAGGAGGCGCCGCCGATCAGCAGGGCGTTGGCGTGGGCCAGCACCTCGCACATGGCGACCCGGTGGGTCTCGCAGCAGGAGCCGACCCAGTGGCCGTCCCCGCCCTGGATCGAGACGACGCTCGGCACCCCGAGCTTGCGGGCGGCCAGCAGCACCGCCCAGCCGGTCGGGTAGCCGTACTGCGCGTGCAGGATGTCGAAGGGGTTCTGGGCGTGCTCTTGGGCGATCGCGTCCACCATGGTGGCGATGTCGCGCTCGAAATCGCCCGACGTCTGCTCGCCGAGCTGCTCCAGGCCGATCACCCGCACCCCCGGCACCGGCGGCGGCGGCCCGCCGCCGTAAACGCGGGTGCCGAAGGCGTCGCCCCGGTACTGCGAGATCATCGTCACGTCGTGGCCGGCGCCGACCAACTCGCGCAGCAGGTTCTGCGCGTAGACGCTCATGCCCGATATGGCGGGGAAGTAGCGGCGGCTGAGGAAGAGGATTCTCATCGTGCCGCCCCTTCGCGCAGACCGGGAGAGGCGCCGCGTGGCCCCCTCTCCCGCGCCGGCGTCCCGTCTCGCCCCGGCTCGTCTCTCACTGCCATTGCCGCCGCGTCTCCTGCTCGCCGGCCAGAACCGGGCCGGGGCGCCGGCAGCCGCGGAGGTAGTCGAGCGCCTGCGGGATCATCACGTCGGCCCGGTGGCTCTCGCGGGACAGCTCGACGCAGATCAGCTTGCCGAAGTTGATCGCCTCCAGCGCCTCCAGGACGCCCGGCACGTCCATGTCGCCCTCGCCGAAGGGCAGGTGGATGTGGCTGCCGCGCTTCATGTCCTCGATCGCCACGGTGCCGATCCGGTCGGCGAATTCCCGCACGGCCGCCGCCGGCTCGCGCTCGCCCGTGACGAGGCAGTGGCCGGTATCGAGGGCGAGCTTCAGCCCCGGCACGTCGAGGGCCGCGTAATCGTCGAGGGTCTCGATCAGCATGCCGGGCTCCGGCTCCAGGCAGGGGACGACCCCCGCCTCCGTGGCGAAGGCCGCGACTTCGTGCAGCCCCTCGGCCAGCCAGCGCCGGGCCTCGCCGGGATCGACGCCGGGCTTCGGCACGCCGGCCCAGAACGAGACCGCCTCGGCGCTCAGCATGCCGCCGATCTCGATGGCCCGTTTGAGGAAGCCGACCCGCCGGGCGCGGCCCGCGGCATCGGCCGTCACGAGCGTCGGCTCGTGCTTGGCGGTGGGGTCGAGGAGGAAGCGGGCGCCCGTCTCGATGACGCAGCTCAGCTCCAGCTTCTCCAGCAGGCTCGCCACCCGGCCGGCCTCGGCCGCCCAGGTTTCGGAGAACGGATCGAGGTGGTGGATGTCCAGCGTCAGGGCCACGCCGTCGTAGCCCGCGGCCTTGATCAGGTGGATCGCGTCGTCGAGGCGGTGGTTGGCCGCGCCGTTGGTGTTGTAGGCGAACCGGAGCGTCATGCCGCCCTCCCCTGACGCTGGGCGAGGCGGAACGGCGCGTGGTGCGATTCCGGCTCGCGATAGAGCGGATAGTGCCGCCCGACGATCCGCTCGGCCAGGGCGACGTCGAACAGCGGCTGCCCCCCGAAACGCTCCAGGGCCTCCGGCGTCAGGCGGACCGGCCGCAGGGTCTCGCTCTCGGTGCCGAACTTGATCAGCGGGTGGTCGCGGTCGATGAGCTTCTTCGTGTTGCGCTCGCCGATCCGGTAGTAGCTCATGGTCTCGACCTCGAGCCCCGGCACGATCGCCTTGACCACGCCGACCCCGCCGCCCGGGGGCGTGCAGTCGACGTAGAGGACGTCGAACCCGGCCTCCGTAAGCCGGTCGCAGGCGATCTTGCCCCTGGCATGCCCGTCCGCGGCCGGGGTCGAGGGCAGGTCCGCGAAGCGCTTGGTGCTCCGCTCCGAATAGACGGTGTCGGCCAGCACGCCGCGCAGGTCGGCGGCGGGCATCTCGATCCATTCGAGCATCGCCTGCAGGGCGCGGCTCTCCTCGAGATCGAGGCTCGGAAGCGCCTTCTGGATGAAGGCGTCGATGTAGCCCGGCGGAGTCACCGTGGCGGCCATGTCGAGGGGGCCGTGGCCGAAGGTCTTGCGCACCCGCGCGGCCTGGAACTCGAGCAGCGCCTTGCGGAGGGCCCGCTCCCGGTCCGGATCGCAGGCCTCGCCGCAGGCCGACAGGGCGATCGGTGCCGGGGTGCGCGCCGGATCCGCGTCGTAGCCGACGACGTAGAGGTTGGTGAGGCCGAACTGGTCGGTGGCGAATTTCGGCAGCGCGTGGATCCCGAGCTCCTTGAGCCGGGCCAGCATCGCGGCATTCTCCGGGCCGATGCCGTCGAGGTCGAGCATCACGCCCTGGTCGAGAGCCCGGAACAGCAGGCCGTTGCCGTCCCGCTGGAGCAGCTCAAGGACGCCGTGGCCCAGCGCGAAGGGCACGTCGGGCCCCGCGCCGAGACCGTTGGTGATCAGGTTGGTGAAGGGTTTGTAGCCCTCGGACAGCTCGAAATAGTCGGTGGCGGCGACGTCGAGCGGCATGAGCACGATCTCGCCCGTGGCGTGCCGGACGCTGGGCGTCCATTCGAGCACCGTGTCCCGGCCCACCGGGGAGCCGGCGGGCAGGCAGAGGGTCAGCGGGTCGGCGACGGATTTGGCGCCGTAGACGCGGGCGAGGTCGGTGTAGCTCGCCCGTTCCTTGGCCCGGGGCAGCACCGCGAGCGAGGGCATCAGGTTCTCGGCGATTTCGGCGACCGCGCCGATCAGCGCCTCGTCGTCGGTGGCGCCGTAGCCGATGCCCGACGGCATCGCGCCCACGAAAAACGGGTCGTCGAGGAACAGGGCCACGAACCAGACCGGGATGCCGGTGCGGTCGAGGGGCGCCAGCGGGAAGCCGACGATGCGCCCTTCCGGCAGGACGTCGAGATAGGCGCGCACGGGATCCGGCAGGGTCTCGGGCAGCCCCTCGATCGGCCGCTTGGCGCCGAAGCGATAGGGGCGCGGCGCCTTGATCCGCGCGTGCCGGGCGCGGTCGTCCTGGTCGTGGAAGCCGTCTGCGTTGCTCACGTCGTGTTCCCGTGTTCCTCGGACCGCCTGCTCACCTTCGTCCTGCCCATCCCCTCATCCTGAGCTACCGGAGCGCAGCGAAGGCCTCGAAGGAGGGCTCTGGACGGCACAGCGCTTCCTGGAGCCCTCCCGCGAGGCCCGCTGGTGCGGGCACCTCAGGATGAGGGTGCGGCTTGGATTGGATAGGTAGCTGTCCGGTGTCTGCTCATCCTGTCCTGCGGTCGCTACCCCTGCCCATAGGCGCGGGCGACGAGTCGCATCGTGTGGAGATCGCGTGCGGCCGAGTACGCCCCCCGCTCCTCGGGCCGGCGCAGGGCCGAGCCGAAGGCGCGCACCTGCTCGGTGAAGGGGGAGCTGTCGGCGTCGAAGACGAGCGGTTCGACGCGCCCACTGGCGCCGTCGATGAAGGACAGCGATCCGCCGGCCGTCTGGCCCATGGTGTTCTCGGCGATCAGCATCCCCTTCGTACCGACCACCTCCAGGCGGCGGCGGGGCAGCGCGTCGGGGCAATTGTAGGCGACGTGCAGGCTCGCCAGCGCGCCGCCCGCGGTTCGCCCGATCAGCAGGGCGCCGTCATCGACGGAATAGTCCTGGGCCCGGCTCTGGGTCAGGGCCGCGAGGTCGGCGATCGGCTCGTCGAGCAGGAAATCCACGAGGTCGAGCCCGTGCGGGGCGAGGTCCATCAAGGCGCCGCCGCCGGCCTGGGCGGCATCGATCCGCCAGTTGGGCTGGCCGGCCTCCGACCAGTCGCGCCCGAGCCAGCAGGCGTAGACGATCCGCACCGTGGTGACGGTGCCGAGCCGCCCGGCCGCGACCTGGGCGCGGATCGTCCGATGGGCCGGGTGATGACGCTGATCGAAGGCGGTGCCGTAGAAGATTTGTTGCGATTCGACCGCGCGCGCGATGGCTTCCGCGTCCGCGAGCGTCGCCGCCATGGGCTTCTCGCAGAGCACCGCCTTGCCGGCGGCGGCCAGCGCCTCGACGGCGCCGCGGTGGAGATGGTTCGGCGTCGCCACGTAGACCGCCTCGACCCCGGGCTCGGCGATGAGACCGGCGAGATCGGCATGGCCGCGGGCGCCCGCCCGCTCGGCCGCGGCGCGGCATTCCGGGTTCGGATCGCAGACCGCCACCAGCCGGTGCCCGGCGGCGCGGATGCCCGGCTCCATGTAGTCGCGGGCGACCCAGCCGTAGCCGACGATGCCCCAGCCGACCGCGTCCATCACCACCGCTCCGGCAGGTCGACGAATTCGCGCACCCGGATACGCTGCGTCTCCGGGCTATCGAGCGTGCCGTCGAAGGTCAGATGCTCCGGGCCGGGCGCGTGCAGCGGGTAGGTGGCCCGGGAGGCGTATTCCGCCTCGTAGCGCTCCGAGGGCCAGCGGACGACGTAGCCGTCCCCCTCGGGCGCATAGAGCGGGTTGAGCCGCAGCATCGTGCCGGGCTTCGGCAGGGTCAGCCCGTCGACCAGAGCGCGCGGCGCCGGGCGCATGCCGGGGCCGCATACCACCGAGAACGCCTCGCAGGTCCGCAAGGCCCCAGGCTCCTGCGGGCCAGGCGCCCGCGCCTCCACCAGCGCCCGCGTGAGCTCCGCATCGTCGTAGACCAGGGCGTCGGGGAAATACTCGGCGATCTCCTCGGCGGTCACCGCCCGGCCGGCCGAGAAGCCCGGGCAGTCGCGGTTGTGGATGTGGCTCAGCGCCAGCCAGCCGTCGTCGCCGGCATTCTGGCGGAGGTTCTCCAGCAGGGCCGCCTTGTCGTCGAGGAAGTAGAAGGCGTCGTTGCACACGACGAGGTCGACCGGCGCGCCCGGGATGGGCCAGTGCGGCGAGCCGGCGTCGAAGCAGACGAGCTGCGCCTTCTCGTCCACCACCCAATGGCGCGCGACCCAGAGCTTGGCGAAGACCACGTCGGCGCCAGCGACCTTGCAGCCGCGCCGCTGCAATTCCCGCAGGTAATGGCCGATGCCGCAGGCGAATTCGAAGACGCAGATGGGCTCGTTCCAGTGCGCCTCCAGAAGCGACAGGCCGGCCAGGAAGGTCGGATCGCTCCAGCGATGCAGGAAATAGTCGCCGACGCGGCCCCAGCCGAGACCCTGGACCGCGTCACGCAGCGTCGCGGTGCGGCGCTCCTTGATGAGGCGGATAACCCCGGCGGGATCGGCCGGGGGCCCGTTCCACCAATCGTCCTGATCGACGAGCAGCGCGGCCAGCGCCTCGTCGGGCTCGCCGGCGTCGAGATGGGCCAGAACCCGCTCGACCAGGGCCTCACGGTTGATCCGCAGGTACGGGATGCCGTCGATCACGGGCCAGCGGGCGCCGGTCTCCGCATCGCGCAAGGCGTGCGGGCCGTCGGCCTTCAGCGGGTTGCCGGTGTCCGGCGAATGGAGTTCGAACGGGATCATGGTTCTCGGAGCCGCCCGGGCAGATGGGCGGCGGGGTCCGGCGATCAAGGGATGCGCATGTCGGCGAGGACACGATCATGGAAGCCCTTCACCGGGCCGGCATGGACCAGCTCCCACTCGTCGAGCACCATCCCCATCGTGGTCGAGGCCCCGCGCAGATGCTGGGCAATCTGGAGGACACGGTCGATGCAATCCGCCGCGTGGAAGGCGCGGCCCTCCGCGGTGGCGTCGTCGGGCAGCACCGCGCGGGCCCGCTCCACCTGACCCCGCAGGGGCTCGGCGAGCTCGGCCAGCGCCCAGGCGGTGGTGGTCGCCATGATCGGCCCGAGATGGTCGCCGAGCAGCATCTCGCCGGTGAAGCCGGCATCGGGCATCGCGGCGTTGTGGAAATGGTGCGCCATCGCGGCCAGGAACACGGTGCCGGGGTCGGCCCGGTAGAACGGGCTGAGGCAGACCCCGTAGACCGCCACGATGAGGCAGTGCTCGGCGTGGTTCTCCGGCGGCTCCAGCAGGATCCGGGCGCGGCCGGGACAGGTGACGCCCGCCCGCGGCTGCTGCGCCAGGGCGGCGACGAAGCCCGGCAGCGGTCCGGGCCTGCCGGCCGGTCGCGGCGCGAGCCGCCCGCGCAGGCGCTCGCGCAGAGCCGGGTCGAGCTCCCCGGTGACGGCGTCGAAGCCAGCCACCAGCACCGCCGAGGCCGCCTCCTCCGACAGCCCGGCCGCGGTCAGGAAGGCCGCGTCGAGATCGCAGAGGCGCGTCGCCGCGAGGGTGACGGCGGTGATGTCGAGGGCGACGTCATCGGGCGCGGCGCCCCCGGTGAGGAGGCCCCATCCCTGCGCGAACAGCCGCTCGGCGATCGACCCCTCGCGCCCCGCCGAGCGGACGCGCTTGAGGTCGTTCATCTCGATCAGGAGGTCGCGCAGCGCCTCGGGGGCAGCGCCGGAGGGAGGCGGCTGGTTCTCGCTTGGCATCGTCTCGCTCCGGAAGCCGCTCCTTGGTCGCGACGAGGCCTAGTGCACGCCCAGCCAGTCGCGGAGCATCTGCTCCTGCTTGCCGAAGGCGTGCTCCGGCCCATGGCCGTTCTTGACCATCGGGGCCTTGAAGAAGGTCGAGAGCTGCTCCTGCACGCCGCCGTCGCCGCGCGTGCGGGCGAGGTCGAGGACGCGGGCGATCTCGATGACCAGGGGCGCGGCCAGGATCGAGTCCTTGCAGAGGAAGTTCACCTTCACCTGCATCCGCTGGCCCATGAAGCCGGTGACGTCGATGTTGTCCCAGGCTTCCTTGTCGTCGCCGCGCGGGCGGTAATAGTGGATGTGCACGAGGTGGTCCTCGACCGGGTAGCCGAGGATCGAGTCGAGCACCGTGCCCTTGGTGTTGAGCTTCGACTGGAGGGAGTTCGGATCGTTCAGGGCGAGTCCGTCGCGGTTGCCCAGGATGTTGGTCGAGAACCAGCCGTCGACGTGGAGCGCCCGCGCCTTGAAGGCCGGGGCCAGCACCGTCTTCATCATGGTCTGGCCGGTCTTGCCGTCCTTGCCGGCCACCGGGACGTTCAGCTCCTTGGCGAGGTCCAGGAGGGCCGGGACGTCGGCCGCCACGCTCGGGGTGAAGTTGGCGTAGGGGATGCCGCTCTTGATCGCCGCGTAGGCGTAGAGCATCGCGGGCGAGATCGCCTCGTCGCTCGAATCGAGCCCCTTCTCGAAGGCGGCCGTGGAGTTCAGGGCCGGGTCGTTCAGGTCCGGCCAGCGCTCGGTGGAGGCGAGGTTCACCACGACGACGTCGTCGAGGTTGCTCTCCTTCTGGAAGCGGCGGAGGTCGTTGGCGATCACCGAGACCGCCTCGCGGTGGTCCTTGGCGACGATGCGGTTCTGGCCGTCGATGTTCTTGCAGAACTTGGCGCTGCCCACCGCCGGCCAGGGGGTGATGCCCTTCAGGGCCTGCGCGCCGCTCTCGATGTCGTCCTTGGAGAGCACGCCGTGGCCGCTCGCAGCGGACGCGAGGTCGTCGCCGTTGAGATCCCAGCCGCCGAAGACGAGATCCTTGTAGTCGGCCATGCCGGCCACGGAGAGACCGGCGAGCGGCAGCCCGTCGAGGCGATTGGAGCCGGATTTGATCATTTCGATGCCGGCGATGGCAGTGGTGGCGACGGCGCCTCCCATGCCAACGAACGCGACACCGATGCGGCGACCGGACTGCATGCTCATCGGAAAATGATGTCCTTGTGCGGACGCGGGTGGCGTCTTGGGACGGAAAGTTCGACCCCCCCGGGGCCGTATCTAACTGGCTCGACGGTGCCGCGTTCCAACCCGAATGCGACAACATTGCCCCTCCGTCGTCCGAAGCGTGGCCGGTTGACGGTGTTAACGGCCCCCTAAGCGGCAGGGTTAACCCTTCGTTGACCGTGCCACGCTTGGATCACGGGGCCGTCCCATTCTGGTCACGGCCGGCGTCGATAGGGCCGCCGCTTCCGAAAAAACCCGGCCGTCAGAGCCGGGCGGACGCAAGGACCGATCTGAAGAGGACCAATGATGGGGGTTTTCCCGGAGCCGGCGCGTTGCGCCGACGACGTGAGCCGACTCGTGCCGCCGACCCTGAACGGCACGGGCCATATCGAGGATGAAGCCGTGGCATGGCTGCCGCGGGCCGGACGCGGGACAGGGCGCCGGTCACTTCGCCGCACCGGCCTCGGCCGGATTTCCGGGACGCTGGCCCTGGGGCTCGTCGCCGGGCTCGGCCTGCCGCAGGCCGCCTTCGCGCCGGCGTATTTCGCCCCGGCCGCCCAGGCCCACGACCGGATCGACACCAGCCCGCGCGCCGCTCAGGTGCTCGCACAGACGGCTTCCCAGCCCGCGGCCCCGACCGTCGCGCCGGACGAGCCTGTCCAGAACACCTGGAACGGCCTGCCGGTTCCCGAGCAGGAGCCCGCCACCACGGCGCTGATCCAGGAAGACCTCGCGGCCCTGCCGCGGGTGACGCAGGAGCAGGGTCAGGACGCGGTCAAGTTCGGCGAGCGCAGCGTGCCGCGCAAGGTGGTCGACACGATCGTCAAGGCCTCCGACGAGGCTGGCGTCGACCCCGTCTACATGATGGCGCTGGCCGACAAGGAATCGAGCTTCGACACGGACGCGAAGGCGGCGACCTCCTCGGCGGCGGGCCTGTTCCAGTTCGTGGCCCGCACCTGGCTGGAGATGATCCGTGATTACGGCGCCCGCTACGGGCTCGCCGAGGAGGCCGCCGCCGTGAAGGGCCGGGGCGCCGCGATCACCGTCACGGGCAGCATGCGCGGCCGGGTGCTCGGCCTGCGCAACGACCCGCGCGTCGCCGCCCTGATGGCGGCCGAGCTGATCAAGCGCGACCGTGAGCGGATCGAGGCCCGGGTCGGGCGTGCGCTGACCACGACCGAGCTGTACCTCGCCCATTTCCTCGGGACTGCGAGCGCCGGGCGCTTCCTGTCGCTCTCCTCCGAGAAGCCCGACGAGGTCGCAGGGCGCGAGTTCCGCACCGCGGCGCGGGCCAATCGCAGCCTGTTCACCGCGAAGACGGGCGGCAAGCGCCGGAGCCTGACCGTCGCGGAACTGCACGGACGGATCGACGACATGATCGACCGGCGGCTGACCCGCTACCAGGGCGTCGCGGCGGTCGCCGAGGCGCTCGACAAGGGCCAGTCCCAGAACGAGATCGTCAGCGCCGAGGAAACGGCGCCGGTGGCCGGCAACCGCCGCGTCGAGGTGACGGAGGCGTTGCCGCCGGACGGCGTGTGAGGATCGCGCAGGGGAAGCGGATCCTGTTGAGGCGCTCGATCGTCTCAATCGGGGCGCGGGGGGCTTCCAACGCGCCTCCCGCTCCCTTCAGGTCAGGGGACCCGAACCCGAACCCGAATCCGGGGCTCCGGCGCCGGAGCCACCGGATGATTTCCGCCAATCCGGGTGGGCGGGCGCGGCGCCTCGGGATGACGTCCAGCCAAGCCGATCCGCCTCAATGGCCCCCGGCCGGCGCCCCGCCGCCGAGCTTGACGCTCTTCAGGCTCAGCGCCAGCGGGACCGCGCAGGCGGCGACGAGGCCGAGCACCCAGAACACGTCGATATAGGCCCAGTACGCCACCTGGGTGCTGAGCACGCTCCCGATCCACGCGGTCGCCTGGCTCTGGGCCTCGACGCCGGCATAGCCGTGCTCGGAGAAGTACTGCGTCGCCTGCCGCATGGTCTCCTGATAGGCCGGCGCGGTCGGGTTGACGCTCTCCACCAGGCGGCTCTGATGGAACTGGCTCCGGTAGGCCAGGATGTTCTGGGCCAGCGAGACGCCCATCGAGCCGCCGACATTGCGGGCGACGTTGATCAGCGCCGAGGCCTGATCGGTCTGGTCCTTGCGGATCCCCTCGTACGAGGCCGAGGTGATCGACAGGAACACCATCGGCAGGCCGATCCCGATATAGACCCGCGACCACGCGAAGAACGAGAACGTCGTGGAGCCGTCGAGCCGCGTCAGGTCGACCATGCCCAAAGCCACGATGGTCATGCCGGCGGCGATCAGCCATTTCGGCTGCACGTAGGCGGAGACGCGGCCGGTGAGGAACATCATCACCACCGTGACGATGCCCCCCGGACCGAGCACGAGCCCCGACAGCGTGGCGGTGTAGCCGTAATATTCCTGCGTGATCTGCGGGATGAACTGCGTGGTGGCGATCAGGATCGCCCCGGTGAACATCATCACCAGGAAGCAGGAGCCGAACTGGCGGTTGCCGATGAGGCGGAGATCGACGGCCGGGTTCTTCTTGGTCAGGAGCCAGGGGATCATGGCCACGAACGACACGACCATCAGCACGCCGGAGACGTTCATCAGCGTCGAGGTCCCGAACCAGTCCTTCCGCTGGCCCTCGTCGAGGATCACCTCCAGCGAGCCGAGGAACAGGGCGACCAGCACGAAGCCGACGATGTCGAAGCGGATCCCCTTCCGGACCAGCGCACGGCGCTCCTTCTTGGCCGCCGCGCTGTCCTCGATGAGCCAGTACATCAGCCCGAGAGCGATGACCCCCACCGGACCGTTGATCAGGAAGCACCAGTGCCAGGAGGCGTTGTCGGAGAGCCAGCCGCCGAGGGTCGGGCCGATCACCGGGGCCACCACGATGGCGACGCCGTAGAGCGCGAAGGCCTGGCCGCGCTTCTCGGGCGGGAAGGAATCCGCCAGGATCGACTGGGCGAGCGGCGCCATGCCGCCGCCGCCGAGCCCCTGCAGCACCCGGAACAGCAGAAGGGATTCCAGGCTCCAGGCGAAGCCGCACAGGATCGACGAGACGGTGAACAGGGCCACCGACCACATGAAGAACGCCTTGCGGCCGTAGCGCTTGGCCAGGAAGCTCGACGCCGTGAGCGTGATCGCGTTGGCCACGAGGTAACTCGTCACCACCCAGGCGGCCTCGTCGGGGCCGACCGCGAGGCCGCCCGAGATGTAGCGCAGCGCCACGTTGGCGATGGTGGTGTCGAGCACCTCCATGAAGGTCGCCAGCGCCACCACGCCGGCGATCAGCCACGGATTGTGGCCACCCGGCGCCTTCGCGGATTCCGTGCCGCCTCGCGCCTTGCTTCCTTGCGTCTTGCCTCCTTGCGCCTTGCCCGTGTTCGGCTTGCGTCCGGACGCGGCCGCACCGGTCCCGCCGGCCATGGCGCTCACCGCACCGTAACGGTCGGGACGATCGACATACCCGGGCCGATCGACACGTCCGTCGGCCAGTTCTTGACCACGATCTTGACCGGGATGCGCTGGGTCACCTTCACGTAATTGCCGGTGGCATTCTGCGCCGGCAGCAGGCTGAAGGCCGTACCCGAGCCCGGCTGCACCGAAGCCACCGTCCCCTGGATCTTGCGGCCCGGATAGGCGTCGATCTCGATGTCGACCGGCTGGTCCGGCCGCATGTCGGTGATCTGGGTCTCCTTGAAGTTCGCCGTGACCCAGATGTCGTCGGGCACGAACATCGCCAGGCTCTGGCCGGCCTGGGCGAGCTGGCCGATGCCGCCGGTCAGCCGCACGACGCGGCCGGCCTGCACGGCGCGGACCGTCGTGTAGCCGAGGTTCAGTTCGGCCTGCTCCACCTGTGCCCGGTCGCGGGCGAGCTGCGCCTGGGTCGAGGCCTTCTGCGCCTGGAGGGCGCCGATCTGCTTCTGGGCCGCCACCACGCTCGCCTGGGCGCTCTGCAGGGAGGCCTGCCGCTGCTGCAGCGTCGAGGTCGCCGATTGCGATTGCTGGATCGAGCCGGAGCCGCGCTCGGCGAGGTCCTTGTAGCGGGCCGCATCCTCCTGGGCGAACTTCAGCGCCGCCTCGGCGGTGGCGACCTGCGCCTTGGACACGTCGATGTTGGCGTATTGCGCCTGGATCTGCGCGTCGATGTTTTTGATGCCGGCCTCGTCGGCCTCGATCTGCGCCTTCGCCTGATCGAGGGCGATCTGATAGTCGCGCTGGAAGATCTGGAACAGGATCTGGCCGGCCTCGACGTGCTGGTTGTCGGTGACCGGCACATCGACGAGGTAGCCGCCGACCTTCGGCTGGACCGCAATGCTGCGCGCGTCGACGAAGGCATCGTCGGTGCTCTCGTAGGGGTGCATGTACAGCAGCCAGTAGAAGAACACGCCGACGCACAGCGCGACGACCGCGAGGCCGCCGAGCAGGAACGCGAACGGGTGGCGCCGCAGGACGTTCGGGCGCCGGGCGTCGTCCTCGCCGTCGTCGGCATCTTCCGCGGCGTCGTCGGATTGGCCGTCCTGCGCCTCTGCGTCGTCGGCCGCATCCTCCGTGCCCGGCTTGCGGCCGGTCTCCTGGGCGGCGCCAACGTCCCCGGCGGGCTTGGCTCGGCCGAGATCCAGCACGTCCCGTTCGCGGGCGGCCGGACGGCCGTCGGCGGGATGCGGGCGCGCCTCACCCTCGGAGGAAGGCCGCTGATCGTCAAACATGGGAAGTCGCCGCCCGATGGCCGGTCACCGCACGGTGACCGGGCTTGTCGCATCGCCCGCCTCAGGCAGCAAAAGCCGGCCGCAGGCTCAAGGTTCCATGCGCGGAGCGGGCCACCGGAACGCAGGCGGCCCTGCGGCGTTCTGCGCCCGGAACCTTTGCCGTTCTCGGGCACCGAGCCCAGGAGTACGCCATGACGCACAGCCCATCCCCGACCCCGCAGAGCCCCGGCTCCGGCTCCGGCTCGCCGACCTCGCCCACCGGCATCCCGCTCGTCGGCGTCGCCCGCCTCGACGCCATGAGCGCGGCGCTGGCGCGGAACTGGTGGCTCGTGGCGCTGCGCGGCGTCATCGCGATCCTGTTCGGTGTCATCGCGTTCGTCGCCCCGGGCGCCTTCGTGCTCTCCCTGGTGCTGTTCTTCGCCGCCTACATGCTTGCCGACGGTATCATCGCCATCGTGGGCGCGGTCCGCGCGGCGCAGCGTCACGAGCGCTGGGGCTTCCTGCTGCTCGAGGGCGTCGTCGACATCGTCGTGGGCGTCGCCGCGGCTCTGGTGCCGGCCGCGGCCGTCTGGGCCTTCGTGCTGCTGCTCGCCGTGTGGGCGCTTGTGACCGGCGGCCTGATGATCGCGGCCGCCTTCCGCCTGCATCTGCATTACGGCCGGTGGTGGCTCGTCCTCGGCGGGGTCGTGTCGATCCTGTTCGGCCTCGCGCTGCTCATCAACCCGGGCATGTCGGCCCTGGTGCTGACGTGGTGGATCGGCTCCTACACCTTCGCCTTCGGCATCCTGCTGCTGATCCTGGCCTTCCAGCTGCGCAGCCGGCACGGGGCGGCCGCGGGGCCGGGAACGCCGCTCGGCCGGTGAGCCGGTCCCGAACCGGATCGGGCCCCGTGGCCCGATCCACACGGTCGCGGTGCGATCGACGCGCCGGCCGCCCTGCGTCCCCGCACGCGCGGGACACGGGATCGGATGCGGCCTAGAAGGCTCCCTCGACCGGATCGATCGGTCCCGGAACCCGAACCACGATGACGCCCGACGCGCCGGAACGCGCCCCGGCCGACGGGCCGAACCCGCCGAAGCCGGCTCCAGCCGCCGAGTCCCCGGACCCGCGCCTCGCCGCCCGCGAGGCCGGGCGCGCCGCGCGCGACCTGGCCCGGCATCTCCGGACCCTGGTGACCGCGGCCGGCCTTGGCCTCGCGCGCGGTGGCCGGGCCATTTCCGCCCGCGCGGCGGCGCGGGCGCGCACGCGGGCGGCTTCGGTCGAGAGGCCGGCCGACACCGCTGTCCCGGAGGTCGATGGGCGCGTCGAGCGGCGGGGCGCCCGGACGATCCTCGGCCGCCGGCACCCGGCCCTGCTCGCCGCCGGCCTGGTGATCCTGCTGCCGGTCCTGGCGCTGGCGGTCTACCTGTTCGCGGCCCTGGTGACCCTGCCGCCGCTCGGGGGCGCCGTGGTCGAGACCGGCCAGCGGGCGATCACCGTGGAGGCCGACGACGGCCGGGTCTTCGCCACCCGCGGCAGCTTCCGCGGCCAGAAGCTCACGGCGGCCGACCTGCCGCCGCACCTCGCCCAGGCGATCGTGGCGATCGAGGACCGCCGCTTCTACAGCCACTGGGGCATCGACCTGCGCGGCCTCGCCCGGGCGGCGTGGCGCAATCTCCGCGGCGGCGGCGTGCGCGAGGGCGGCTCGACCATCACCCAGCAATATGTCCGCCTGACCTCCCTCAACCAGGAGAAGACGCTCTGGCGGAAGGTGCAGGAAGCCTTCCTGGCGCTGCGGGTCGAATCGACGATGAGCAAGGACGCGATCCTGCTCGGCTATCTCGATTCCGCCTATTTCGGCGCCGGCGCCTACGGGGCGGACGCGGCGGCGCGGCGCTATTTCGGCAAGCCCGCCAAGGCCCTGAACCTGCCGGAATCGGCGATGCTGGCCGGGCTGGTGCGGGCGCCCTCGCAGCTCGCCCCGACCCGCAACCTCGGCGGCGCCAAGGAGCGGGCCGACGTGGTGCTCCAGGCCATGGTCGAGACCGGCGCGATCACGCAAGCAGAGGCCGACGCCGCGCGCAAGCAGAGCGTGACCCTGAAATCGCCCCCTGAGGCGCCGCCCGGCACCAACTACTTCCTCGACATGATCGCGGGCGACGTGAAGCGCCTCGCCGGCACCGACGGCGACATGACGGTGCGCTCGACCCTCAACCTCGACCTGCAGAGTCTCGCCGAGGGCGTCGTCGCCCGCCGGCTCGACAAGGACGGCGCCCGCCGCAAGGTCGGCCAGGCCGCCATGGTGGTGCTGTCGAAGGAGGGCGCGATCCTCGCCATGGTCGGCGGCCGCGACTACGAGGACAGCCAGTTCAACCGCGCCGTCCAGGCCAAGCGCCAGCCCGGCTCCCTGTTCAAGCTCCTCGTCTACCTGACGGCCTACGAGAAGGGCTACACGCCGGAATCCGTGATGGTCGACCGTCCGGTCCAGATCGGCGACTGGGACCCGGAGAACGACGACGGGCGCTACCGCGGGCCGGTGCCGCTGCGGACCGCCTTCGCGCTCTCGATCAACACCGTAGCGGCCCAGCTCGGGCAGGATGTCGGCATCCCGGCGGTGATCGCCACCGCGCGCAAGCTCGGGATCCAGTCGGACCTGCCGAACGTGCCGAGCCTCGTTCTCGGCTCGGGCGCGGTGAGCCTCCTGGAGATGGCCCGCGCCTACGGCTCGGTCCTGTCCGGGCGCACGCCGCTCCAGGCCTACGGCATCCAGGCGATCCGCGGGGCCGCGCCGCAGCCGCTTTACGTCCGTGCCGACGCGGCCCCGGGCCAGACGTTGGCGCAGGGGCCGCGCACCATGATGCTCGACTCGCTCCAGGCGGTGGTGGAATCCGGCACCGGCCGCGCCGCGCGGGTGCCGGGGCAGATCATCGGCGGCAAGACGGGCACGAGCCAGGACTTCCGCGATGCGTGGTTCGTCGGGATGACCCCCGACCTCGTGGTCGGGATCTGGGTTGGCAACGACGACGACAGCCCGATGAACCGCATGTTCGGCGGCGAGATGCCGGCCGGGATCTTCCACGACTTCATCCAGCGCGCCTCCGAGAAGCTCGCCAAGGGCAAGCCCCGCCCCTCGGCGGAGCGGGCCGAGCCGCCCCGGGCGCCGGCGCCGGCCCCCACGGTCGAGCCGGCCGCGGCCGGCGAGGTCCGCGGCGTGCCGGAGGTGATCGACACCGGCACCCTCAACCTGCGCGGACGGGTCGTGCGCCTCCTCGGCGTCGTCGGCGAGCGCGGCCATCTCGCCCGCCAGCTCGCCAGCTACCTGCGCCGCCGCGAGGTGGTCTGCTCCGGCCTCTCCGACGGGGCCACGGCCCGCTGCCGCATCGAGGGCGACGACCTCGCCGGGCTGATCCTGGCGGCGGGCGGCGCACGGGCCACGGAGGACGCGCCCCCGGACCTCCTGGGCGCGGAGGAGCAGGCCCGCGCCGAGCGGGTCGGCCTGTGGGGCCGGTGAGGGCTTAGGCCACCTGGAGCTTCGCCAGCGTCCGCGGGTCGGGGACGCCGTCGAAGTAGCGCGCCAGCGCCGCGGCGAAGAGCGGCTCCTCGGGCGCGGCGCGGTCGAACAGCGTCATGCTGGAGCGGAACTTCAGATCGTCGGGCGACCCGAAGATCGCGTGGGCCGAGCGCCCGTCGACGGCGTTGACGGCGGCCGTGCAGGCGCGCAGGCGCGCGCCCAGCACCGGATGCGCCGCATAGGCCTCGGCCTCCGCCAGGGATCCGATCGCGTAGCGCTGCGCCATCGGGCTCGACCCGAGCCCGGCGATCTGCGGGAAGACGAACCACATCCAGTGGCTGCGCTTCGCACCGGCCCGCAATTCCGCCAGCGCGCATTCGTAGATCTCCTCCTGCGCGTCGACGAAGCGGCCGAGTTGGTGGCTTTCGGTCATGGCGCTGCTCCGGTGCTCGGTCCCGCTCCGTCAACGACGTTGCGCCGGTCACGGATGCAGGCTGCGGAGACGGGCGGCCCCGATGGGTGTAAGGGCGGCCCATGCTCGGAACGCTTGTCGCCTTCATGGTCGCGAACCCCGCGATGAGCCACGCCCTGACGGCCACCCTCGAGACTGCCGGCCTGGCGGCCGCGCTGATCCTGCTGCGCAGTCCCCGCCCCGAAGGCATCGCGGCGCTGGCGGTCTCGACCTATTACTATGGCCGCGAGGCCGGGCAGCGGGAACACGACCTCAAGCATGCCGGCTGGGATGCCGTGCAGGCGCATCTCGGCGCCGAGTTCCTGTACGGGTGGTCGCTGCCGAACCTGCAGCAATGGGTGGCGCCGACCTGCGCCGCCTGGGTGGTGGCGGGGGCGATCTACCTGATCCGGTCACGGATGGCGCGCGCGGCGCCCCTTCAGCCGCCGCGCCGCGGGCGCTTCTGACGAGCCGCCCGGCCATCCGTCGCGCGATCAGGCGCGGCGCCGGGCGCCGCGTTCAGGCGTGGGTGAACGGACCATCCGACGGCCCGATCTCGCTGCGGTCGCCGAGAAGCCGCCGGCCCGAGGCGATGATCTGGACCGTCTCGCGGCTGCCGCATTGCCGCCGTGCCAGGGCTTCCAGGTCGCGCAGGTAGTCGATCACCGGACCCCGCTGCCGGTCGCCCCGGCCGATCACCGGCTCGACCTTGGCGGTCACAAGCCCGGCCACCGTGTCCCAGAACTCCGCCGGTCGGATCGCGGCATCGCCAGTCGAAGGGTCGTGCATCGCTCGTCTCCTCCTGCCTCGCGGCGCTCGTTGTCGGACGTTTCCCCCGCCGGTGCATTGACCCATGTTGAAGGCAGCACCCCGATCCGTGCCGGCGCCGGGGGGCTCGCGGCATCGTCATCCGCGCCCGGGCGGATCCGGTGGGCCGCGTCCGGTGCGACGCCCATAACGGATCGTGCCGCCGCGCAATTGTTTCGCATGGACGACAGGGAGACCGTATGCCCGCGGACGCTGTGCCATCGCATGACCGCCCCGCCGCCGCACCCGCGGCGCAGGCCGGCTCGTCCGCCCCCGTGACGCCCCCGTGACGCTGCCGCGCCGGCACAGGCCCCCGCGCGCGCGTCGGCGCCGACATCGCGCCGGCGTGACATCTGCGAAGACCTCGCGCGAAGGCCCTCGCGAAGACCTTGGACGGAGACAACCGCATGCCGCAGATCACAGTCGGAGGGATCGGGTTCCGCTACCTCCTCGAGGGGCCGGAAGGCGCTCCCGCCGTCGCATTCTCGAACTCGCTGGGTGCGACCCTGGAGATGTGGGACGCGCTTGTGCCGGCCCTGACCGGGCGCTACCGCACCTTGCGCTACGACACGCGCGGCCACGGCGGCTCGGAAACCCGGGATCAGCCCATCACGGTGACGGATCTGGCCGGTGACCTCGCGGGGCTGCTCGACGCCCTCGGAATCGGCAGGGCCCATCTGGTGGGCCTCTCCCTCGGCGGCATGACCGTGCAGGCCCTCGCGAGCGCCGAGCCCGAACGCGCGCTCAGCGCCACCCTGATGGCGACGGCGGCCCACATGCCGAGCCCGCAGAGCTGGGAGGAGCGCGCCGCGACCGTTCGCGCCCGGGGACTGGCGGCCGTGGTCGAGGCGACGCTCGGGCGCTGGTTCACGCCCGGCTTCGCGCAGCGCGATCCTGCGGCGATCCAGGCGATCCGTGAACGCTTCGTCGCCTGCGATCCGGCGGGCTACGCGGTGTGCTGCGGGGCGATCGGGTGCATGGATCTCCGGCCGGCGCTCTCCGCGATCACCGCGCCGACCCTGGTGATCGCCGGGCGCGACGACCCTTCGACACCCCCGGCCATGGCCGAGGAGATCTGCGCCGGCATCGCCCAGGCCGAACTCCTCGTCCTGCCCCACGCCGCCCATCTGCTGGCCGTCGAGCGCGCCGAGGCCGTCGGAGGCTATCTGCGGGCCTTCCTCGACCGCGCGTCGCGGGACGCCTAGGCAGCCCTCCGGGCCGCTCCGGTCGATGATGGCGGGCAGCGCCGCATCGACCGGTTGCCGCGGGAATCCCGTTTCAGTGACAGGATAGGCCGGCTTCCGCGGGCGACATCCCCCGCGCCAGCCGACGCCCGGTATGCAGCAGGGCCTGTCGGATAAGGGTCACGGTCGTCGGATCGCCGTCCTGAACCGCCAGACGATAGGCGACGATCAGCGTGTCGCCGATCTCGCCGAGCAGGTCCGCGGCGCCCGCATCGGCGGCCTGCCCGTCCCCTTCGGCGCCCAGGGCGGGCGCATCCTCCGCCGATGGCCGTGCGGCGTCCCCGTGCGGCGCCTCCGCGATGGCGCACAGATCCGCGAGCCCGAACCTGTTCGCTCCGTCTTCCGGTGGGTCGTTGCGCATCGTCTTGGCCCCTCAACCATCGTGAGGTTGCACTCACAGGTTGAGAAGCGTCAACCGGCCTCCGGGCCGTCCATGAGCGGTCGAGCGTCGCAGCCCGATTGCGCCGCGCGGCTATCGGGCAGGCCCGTCCGGGACCTGGCTGCAGGGCGGGAACAGGGGACGGGGGATAGAGGATTTTCGGGCCGCAGCCGAACCGGGTTGAGGATGGGGCTGCGAATTTACCCGTGGTTAACCACAACTTTTACGTGCAGAATCGGTCCTGCAGAGCCCCGCGCGAAGGTGAAGGCCCTGTCGAACGCAGAAGGGCTCCCGCGGCCATCTCCGCGGGAGCCCTTCTCATCGGTGCTCCACTGGGAGCGACCGGCCCGTTTTACTTGATGAGGGCGATGAGAGCCTTGCCGGCCTTGGAGTTCAGCTCCTTGGCATCGAGGGTGCCGTCATTGTCCGGATCGGCCATCTTGAAGCGCTCGCCGACCGCCGCGAGGTACTCCTTCTTGTCGAGGGTGCCGTCGCTGTCCGGATCGGCCCGCTTCACGCCGGCCTGGCTGAGGCGGCCCTTCAGCTCGCGGGCGTCGAGGGTCCCGTCGGCGTCCTTCTCGAGACGATCGAAGGTCGCGGAGGCCACCGCCTCCACTTCCTTCATGTCGACGGTGCCGTCGTTGTCGGTGTCGATCATCTTGACGGCGCTCGCTCCGCCCATCGGCTTCGCCAGCGCGGCCGGAGCAGAGAGGCCGCACACCGC
The DNA here is from genome assembly GCF_040545035.1 of Methylobacterium sp. 1973. Classification (NCBI taxonomy): domain Bacteria; kingdom Pseudomonadati; phylum Pseudomonadota; class Alphaproteobacteria; order Hyphomicrobiales; family Methylobacteriaceae; genus Methylobacterium; species Methylobacterium sp. 1973. Next base: position 249,634 of record NZ_JBEPLA010000005.1, on the reverse strand, counting down.
GAGGGTCACTGCCGCGAAGCCACTGATGAAACGAAGGGTCATTGCCAGATGCTCCCGAAAAATTATGCCCGATCTTCCTAGTCGCCGACTCCTCATGCTGCAAGTGCGAAATTGCGCCCCGGGGGCAGATCGGTGCGGCTCAGAGGGCACAGACATAGAGAAAGGGGCCGGCTGCAGCCGACCCCTGAAGAGAGCGCATAGTCGCCGGACGGCGCGCGGCGGCGCGTTTCAGTATCCGTCGCCGGGCCGAATCATCGGAGCTTTACCGAATCACGGCCGGCGGCCCGGGCGATCCGCGAGAGAGGCGCCGGCGCCCCGGCGGGACAGCACGGGGCGCCGCTCCGCCCGGCAAGACGGATCCCGAAAGCCCTAAGCGGCCGCGGGACCGCCGCCCGGGACAATCCTCACCGCACGTCCGGTCAGGCGAGGGTCGCGAGATCCTGGAACCAGTGCTGCGCCTGGATGTAGTTCTTCACCCGCGGCGAAAGCGCGTGCGGATTGGTGTCGTGGACCACCCAGACCTGCACGGCATCGTCGACGACGATCTCGTGGATGCGCGCCAGCAGCCTGTTCTGCTCAGCCACATCGAGGCTCGCCTTGACCTTGTCGCAGAGGGCGTCGACCTCGGGATTGCGGTAATGGCTCCAGTTCACCCCGTTCGGGGCGATCTGCCGCGAATCGTAGAAGCGCAGGATCGCGTAGAACGGGTCCGAGGTGACGTAGGCGATGTTGCCGGCGCTCACGCCCTTGAGGCTCGGATCCGCGGCGCCCTGGCGCCACGCGGTGTAGGCCACCTCCAGCTCGACGGTCTTGAACTCCACCTGGATGCCGACCTCCGCCCAGCTCTGCTGGACGAACTCGTTGATCGGCAGCGACAGCATCTGCCCCGTCCCCCCGGTCGGGATCAGCACCGTGGCCTTCACGGGGTTCTTGACCGAGTAGCCGGCCTCCTCGACGAGTTTGCGGGCCTGATCCACGTCGGTCTTGATCTTGAAGCTCGGCTTGCCGAACCACGGGCTCGATTCCTGCACCTGCCCGACGGCCGGCTGGGCGAGGCCGCCCATCAGTTCGACGACGCCCGCGCGGTCGATGGCGAGGTTGGCGGCCTTGCGCAGGCGCAGGTCGCGCCAGGGAGAGCCCTCCAGCATAGACAGGTGGTAGTTCCAGACATGGGGCGTCTCGTTGCCCACCACCCGCATGCCGGCGGCCTTCAGGCGCGGCACCGCGTCGGGCGCGGGCGATTCGATCAGGTCGACGCTGCCCGACAGGAGCGCGTTCACCCGGGCGAGATCCTCGGGCACGCAGGTGAGGGTCAGCTTCGCGAGCTTCGGGACCCGCTTCGGGTTCCAGTAGCCGACGTTCGGCAGCAACTCGAGGCGCACCCGCGGCACCAGCTGCCCCAGCCGGAACGGCCCGGTCCCCGAGGGGTCGAAGGCGAACTTCGCCCAGTCCTTCCCGACCTTCTCGTACTGCGCCGGCGATGAGATCAGGAACCAGAGCATCTGGTAGGGGAACAGGCTGTCGGGCGTCTTCGTGACGACCTGGACGGTCTTCGCGTCGAGCTTCCGGTAGCTCGCGACCCCGGGCAGGCGCGGCCGGACCTGGGCGGCCTGCCGCTGGTCGAAATGCGGCGCCTCCTTGTTCAGCACCTTGTCGAAGTTCCAGATCACCGCGTCGGCATCGAAGGTCGAGCCGTCGTGGAAGGCCACGCCCTCCCGCAGGTGGAAGGTCCAGACCTTGGGATCGGCCGGATCGGCCTCCCAGGCGGTGGCGAGCCCGGGCACCATCCGGCCCGGCCGGTCCGCGACGTCGAGTTCCCAGGCGACCAGGGGATCGTAGAGGGTCAGGCCGGTGAACTGGTAGCCGCCGGCCCCCCGGTCGGGCTGACCGGTGGTGAGCGGCAGGTCGGTCATCGAGATGCCGTAGGTCAGGGTGCCGGGGGCCGCGCCCTGCGCGCCGGCCCGGCCCGCCGCCCCGAGCGCGGCGAGGGCGACGCCCCCGGCCATCAGGGATCGGCGTGTCGGCTTGATCGGGTCCATCGTGTCTCTCGGCTGAAGGCGCGGGCGTCGCAGGGCGCGGCACACGCCTTCAGGCGCGCGGCGGCGCTGTCCGGACCGTGCCCCCATGCGGCACACCGAATGATGCATGCATCATGCCCGACGGGCCGGGCCCCGGGTCTGCTCCGGTCAGACCTCCCAGACCTGGCCGGGTCTGAGGGCGAGGAACCGCCCGGGCGCGATGCCGGCCCCGCCGAGGGCGGCCGTCAGCGCCTCCGCGGGCCGCTCGACGCCCTCGTCGGTGAGTTGGAACGTGCCCCAGTGGTGGCCGAGGGCCTGCTCGGCGCCGAGCAGCGCGAAGGCCCTCACCGCCTCGGCCGGATCGACATGCTGGGCCTGCATGAACCAGCGCGGCTCGTAGGCCCCGATCGGCAGCGTCGCGAGGCGGGGCGGCCCGAAGCGGGCCCGTATGTCGGAAAAGAGCGATCCGTCGCCGAAGCCGGTATCGCCGACGTGGTAATGCACGCCGCGGGGCGAGGTGATCACGAAGGCGCACCACAGCGCCATCCGCCGGTCGTTCACGCCCCGGGCCGACCAGTGGTTGGCGGGCACGAGATGGACCTGCAGGCCGTCGCCGAGATCGACCGACTGCCCCCAGTCGCGGGTCTCGACATGCATCGTGTCGTCGTAGCCGCGCAGGATCGTGTCGTTGCCCAGCGGCGCCACGATCAGCGGCTGGTGCGCCTGCCAGATCCGGGCGAGGCTCGGCCCATCGAGATGGTCGTAGTGATTGTGGGTGACCAGCACCGCATCGATGGGCGGCAGGTCGGCGAAGGCGATGCCCGGCGGGTTGACGCGCTTCGGCCCGGCGAACCGGACCGGGCTCGCACGCTTGGCGAAAACCGGATCGATCAGGATGTTCCGGCCGGCGACCTGCACGAGGTAGCTCGCATGGCCGATCAGCACGACCCGCAGGCCCGCCACGCGCTCGGGCGGCCGGTCGGCGGGATAGGGGCTGGGAAAACTCTTCGGCCAGGGCTCGCGCTGCCGCTTGGCCTGCCAGCGCAGCACGTCGGACAGCGCCTTGTCGGTGGCCTGCTCCGGCAGGAAGAACCGCAGACCGTCGAAATGGTCGGAGGTCGGGCCGCGGTAATAGGGATTCCGGCCGCGCCGGTGCGCGGCATAGCCGACACCGCCGAGCGTCATGACCGTGGCCGCACTCGCGACCGTGAGCAGGCTGCGCCGTTTCATGGATCCGAGATGGCCGGATCCGGGGGCCGGTCAAGCGCCCGGGTGGCGCGACGGGGAGCCTCAGGCGCCTGCGGGACGCCGCCGGCTCACTCCACCATCTCGGCGGCGAGCGACAGGCGCGCCCGGTAGACGATCTTGCCGACGCCGTCGCGGACGCAGGCGACATAGTCCTGACGCTCGACATCCGGCAGCATGTCGCGGGCGATCGCCGACATGATGCGGGTCACCTTGGCGCGGGCGGCGGGGAGGTCCGGCAGGTCGAACCCGACCTCGTCATGGATCGGCTGCGAGCCGTCGTGCAGGTCGATGAAGAAGCGGGGCATCGGCTCGAAGCGTCTCAAAGAGAAGTCGTTCGCCGAGAAGATTGGTCTTGCTATGGTTAATGATGCCTTAAATTTCAGGTTTTGAGGCCGCTCGGTCGCTCGGCCGACGCCGCCGCTGCGACGGCCGGAGGGTGCGCATCGGGCAGTCCGGCGAAGGGCCCGTCCGGTGGATTGCGCCCGTCCTGGACCTGAAACCGACGAGCTTTTTTCGGGATGAAGGGCGGCCTGGAGATCCGCCGCCGCAGCGCCGATGGGCAGCGCGTTGGCCCGGGTTGGGCCCGTTCCGAGGGCCGGCTCGGCGCACGAGAGAACCGCGAGAGAGATTCGCGGGAGAAAACTAACGGAGCCGCGTCCGGCGCGGACGTCCCGGCCCGGACGAGCGAGGGCACGGGCTGCCTCGATCGGGCGACGACCGTTCGACAGGCCGCGCCCGACCCTTCAGCCGGGATCGTCGGCGGGCTTCTCGCCCGGGGGCGCGAACAGATCCTCCGGCGCCGCCACGGTGACGCGGCGCTGCGCCATGTCGAGCACCGGCACGAAGGCCTTGGTGAAGGGCAGGAGCGCCGTGGCGCCGCCGTTCGGAGGGCGCAGTTCCAGAAGATCGCCGCCACCGTAGTTCGGCACGGCCACGATCGTCCCGACGAGTGTCCCGGCCTCGTCCACCGCCGTGGCGCCGATCAGGTCGGCCGTATAGACCTCGTCGTCGTCCTCGGGGGCCGTCAGGCGGTCGCGGGGGATGAACAGGGCGACGCGGTTGAGCGCCTCGGCGGCGCTGCGGCCGGAGACGCCCTTCACCCGGGCGATCAGCATGTCGGGTGATGAACCGGGGGCGAGACGCACGTCGGCGAGCGTCAACGACCGTCCGTCCGCGGTTAGCAGGGCGCCGTAGCCGGCGATCGCCCGCGGATCGCCGGTGTAGGATTTGAGCCTCACCTCGCCGTTGAGGCCGTGCGCCCGCCCGAATTCGCCCAGCAGGACGAGGTTCGGATCGGGCGGCACGGGGAGCGGCGCCGGCTTGGGGGCCGGCGCCTTGGGCGAGGTCGCCGCATCGGGGGCGATCTTGCCGATCGCCGAGCTCGTGCGGCCGCGGCGGCCGCCGTCGCGGGGCGTGGAACCTGCGGGGCGGCGCGCCATGATCGGGCGCCTTACGCGGCGGCGTCCTCGGCGGGCGCCGCGGCCTTCTCGGCGCGCTTGGCGGCACGCTCCTTGGCCTTCTCGCCCGGCTCGGCCTTCTGCGGGTTGTTGCGGGTCGGGCGCTTGGCGAGACCGGCCTGGTCGAGGAAGCGCAGGACGCGGTCGGTCGGCTGCGCGCCCTTGGCGAGCCAGCTCTGGATCTTCTCGTTGTCGAGCACGATGCGGGCCGGATCGTCCTTGGCCTTCATCGGGTCGTAGGCGCCGACCTTGTCGATGAAGCGGCCGTCGCGGGGGGCGCGGGCGTCGGCGACGACGATGCGGTAGTACGGGCGCTTCTTGGCGCCACCGCGGGTGAGACGGATCTTGAGGGCCATGGTCTGACTACTTTCGCTGTTGCTCGATCTGGGACTCGTGGTCCGCCTTGATCGACTGGTGGTGCCGAATGACTTCCTTGACCACGAAGGCCAGAAATTTCTCGGCGAAGTCGGGGTCGAGCTTGGCCTCGACCGCGAGCTTGCGGAGCCGGGCGACCTGACGGGCCTCCCGGTCCGGATCGGAAGGGGGGATCCCCTTTCGGGCCTTGAGCTCGCCGACCCGCTGCGTGCAGCGGAAGCGCTCGGCGAGGAGATGGATCAGCGCCGCATCGAAATTGTCGATGCTCTCCCGCAGGCGCGCGAGTTCGGGATCGACGGCTTGAGCGGAGAGGATGCTCATTTCTTCTTCCCCGGCATGAACCCACCGAGACCCGGCAGCTTCGGACCGCCCAGGCCCGGAAGTCCGGGAAGCTTAGGCATTCCGCCCCCGCCCAAGCCCGGCGGCATCGGCGGCAGCTTGCCGCCGAACTGCTTCTCAAGCTGCGCGATCTGCTCCGGCGTCGGCTCCGGCATGCCGGGGGGCAAGCCGGGCATGCCGCCGCCCATCCCACCGCCGCCGAGGCCGAACATCGAACCGAGCGCCTGCCCGATCCCGCGCTTGCCCTGGCCCATCGCCTTCATCATGTCGGCCATGGTCCGGTGCATCTTGAGCAGCTTGTTGATCTCGGAGACATCGACCCCCGAGCCCGCCGCGATGCGCTTCTTGCGGCTGTTCTTGAGGAGGTCGGGGTTCTTCCGCTCCTGCGGGGTCATCGACGAGATGATCGCCCGCTGGCGCTTGAACATCTTCTCGTCGAGGTTGGCGCCCTCGACCTGCTTCTTGATCGCGCCCATGCCGGGCAGCATGCCCATCAGGCCACCGATGCCGCCCATCTTCTCCATCTGGGCGAGCTGCATCGACAAGTCCTCGAGATCGAACTTGCCCTTGCGCATCTTCTCCGCGGTGCGGAGCGCCTGCTCGTGGTCGATGGTCTCGGCCGCCTTCTCGACCAGCGAGACGATGTCGCCCATGCCGAGGATGCGGTTGGCGACGCGGGCCGGATGGAACTCCTCCAGGGCGTCGACCTTCTCGCCGACGCCGACGAGCTTGATCGGCTTGCCGGTGACCGCGCGCATGGAGAGCGCCGCGCCGCCGCGGGAATCGCCGTCCATACGGGTCAGCACGATGCCGGTGACGCCGAGCCGCTCGTCGAAGGCGCGGGCGGTGTTGACCGCGTCCTGGCCGGTGAGCGCGTCGGCGACCAGCAGCACCTCGTGCGGCCGGGTCGCGGCCTTCACCTCGGCGGCCTCGGCCATGAGGCCCTCGTCCACCGTGGTGCGGCCGGCGGTGTCGAGCATCACCACGTCGAAGCCGCCGAGGCGGGCGGCGTCCATGGCGCGCTTGGCGATCTGCACCGCCGACTGGCCGGCGATGATCGGCAGGGATTCGACGCCGACCTGCTTGGCCAGCACCGCGAGCTGCTCCATGGCAGCCGGGCGGCGCGTGTCGAGGGAGGCGAGCAGCACCTTGCGCTTCTCGCGGTCGGAGAGGCGGCGGGCGATCTTGGCGGTGGTGGTGGTCTTGCCCGAGCCCTGCAGGCCGACCATCAGGATCGGCACCGGCGCGGGGGCGTTGAGGTCCACGGTCTCGGCATCGGTGCCGAGCATCGCCACGAGCTCGTCGTTGACGATCTTCACGACCATCTGGCCGGGCGTCACCGACTTCAGCACGACGGCGCCGACGGCCTTCTCCTTCACCCGGTCGGTGAAGCCGCGGACCACCTCCAGGGCGACGTCGGCCTCCAGCAGGGCGCGCCGCACCTCGCGCATGGCGGCGGTGACGTCGGCCTCGGTGAGCGCGCCGCGGCGCGTCAGCCCCGAGAGGATGCCGGAGAGGCGGTCGGACAGGCCTTCGAACATGATCCTAGAGCCCCGCCGTCACTGTTCGAGCCCGGCGCGCTCGACGCGGCGGGCCTGCAGGGCCGCCTCGAAGCCGCGCACCGCGCTCGCGAACTTGTCCCGGCACTCCGGGTTGCAGAAGCCGACCACGGCCCCGTTGTAGAGGGTCAGCGAATCCGCCGAGATCGGCTTGCCCGACCACGGGCAGGTCTCGTTGATCGCGTCCTCGATGTTCAACGCTTCTTGATCGCGCGTCATGGGATGCCTCGGCCGGCGGATCCCGTCGCCGCGAATCGGCCAACACCCATCGCGCCCGAGGGCGCGGACGCGCTGTCGGGCGTTGACCTCCGGTCTCATGGGACCGGTCGGCTTGGCATCGGTCGATCTGCAACGGATCGGGAGGGCGGGGCGTAGCGGTACACGGCCGGAAAGTCAATTTTCCGGCCCCGCCGCCGGCGGCGGCGTGCCGGAATGAGCGGCCGATCGAAGTGCGGCTTTACCGAACGTTAAGCATGTTCGGATTGTCTTCGTGCCATATTCGCTCAGGACGCCCTCCGATGTCGGAACCCGCCCGCTCCCTCTCGCCGACCGAGTCCGGCAGCTTCCCCGCCACCGGCCCGCTCCGCGACTGGCTGGCGGCGATGAAGGCCCACGCGCCGGCGGAGACGCACGGCGACGCGCGGCCGGCCGAGGCCCAGCCGGAACCGAAGCGGGTCCGCGGCGGAGAGGCGGCGTGGTCGCCCCGGGTCGTGCCGGCCCCCGAGGCGCCGCGGGCGGCGACCGAGGATCCCGACATCGCCGAGCTGATGGCCGAGAACCTGATGCTCAAGGCCAAGCTCCGCGTGGAAGCCGGGCGCCAGGACGAGTTGCAGGCGATCCTGGCCGAGGAGATCCGGACCCTGCGCGAGCACATCCGCGACGAGATCGGCTCGCTGGAGGATCTGCGGGCCGAGCAGGAAGAGATCCGCATCGAGCGCGAGGAGTTCCGCGGGGAGCGGGAACGCTTCCGGATCGAGCGCGAGGAGATGCGCGCCGAGCGCGACCGGGCGCTTGCGGACCGCGACGCCCTGCGGTCCGAGCGGCTGACCCTGGTCGGCGAGCGCGATGCCCTGCGCGAGGAGCGCGACCTGTGGCGTGCCCGGACCGAGGCGCTGGCCCAGCCGCTGTTCCAGTCCCAGCGGCGCTGACGCGGCATCCGAACCCCGAAACGACGAAGGGCCACCCGCGAGGGTGGCCCTTCCATTGCCGAACCGTGCTGTCCGGCGGAACTGTCCCGAGATCGGGTCTCTGACGCGTCTTAGAGCGACGCGCCGGAGGCGACGGTCCAGGTCCGATGAGCCGAGACACACGGCTGATGACAATGAGACACTGGATCACCTCCTTTCGTTGGTTGCGGGTGACGCGAAGGTAAGTGGCCGCGCCCGGCTTGTGAAGCCCCGCGCCTGCGCCCGTTTGTCCTCTCCCGGCCCGCGCTTCCCCGCATCTCCGGCGGGGCGTATGACGGGTGCCCCGAGGTCAGCCCGTACCGCCTTGAACGCGCCCTTCGCCAATCCGCAACGTCCCGCCGACGAGGCCGCGCTCGATCCCGACGCGATGCGCCAGCCTCTGGGCAATGCGTGGTACTGCGTCGGGCAGGCCCGGAGCCTCGGCACGGCAGGCAGCCGGACGGGCCTGCGGGCCGTGGAACTCAACGGCGAGCAGATCGTGCTGGGCCGCGCCCCCGACGGCACGCCCTTCGCGCTGCGCGACCGCTGCCCCCATCGCGGCATGGCCCTGTCGAAGGGCCGCTTCGACGGCGATACCCTGATGTGCCCGTTCCACGGCTGGCGCTTCGGCACGGACGGGCGCTGCCGCGATGTCCCGACCCTGTCGGAGCACGACGCGGCCGACTTCTCCCGCATCCAGGTGCAGCGCTTCCCCATCCGCGAGAGCGCCGGCTTCCTCTGGGTCAACCCGCATATCGGTCCCGCCACCGGGGCTGTGCCGGAGATGCCCACACTGGATTTCGCGCCGGCCGGCTCCCTCGTGGTCGAACTCGTGGTCGAGGCCTCCTTCGACCTCACCACCCTGAGCCTCGTCGATCCCGGGCACGTCGCCTTCGTCCACGATTCGTGGTGGTTCCGGCCCTCGAAGCAGCTCCGCGAGAAGGTGAAGACCTTCCAGCCGGTGCCCCACGGCTTCGTGATGACGAGCCACGCCACCACGACGAGCTCGCCGGTCTACCGCCTGCTCGGCGGCGTCCCCGAGGTGGAGATCGAGTTCCGCCTGCCCGGCGTGCGGCTGGAGCGCATCCGCGCGGGTGAGAAGCGGGTGGCGAACTACACCTTCGCGACGCCGCTGACGCCGGACCGGACGCTGCTCACCAACGCCCTCTACTGGAGCATGCCGGCTCTGAACCTGCTCAAGCCGGTGGCGCGCCCGCTGATGCGGCAGTTCCTCACCCAGGACCAGCAGGTGCTTCAGCACGCGCAGGACGGGCTCGACCGCAAGCCCACCATGGTCCTGTTCGGCCAGGGCGACCTGCCCTCGCAATGGTATTTCCGGCTGAAGCGCGAGGCCCTGGAATCGGCCCGCGACGGGCGCCCGTTCGTCAACCCGCTGGAGCGCCGCGAGCTGCGCTGGCGCTCCTGAGGCGCGTCTAGCGCGCCGTCGCGTCGTCCCGGCAGGGACGGATCGCCTCCGGCTTCGGGCGCGCCTCCGGCGCGGGCGCCGCGAAGACCGCCAGATAGGCCCCGTCGGTCAGCGGCTGGAAGCCGGTCTCCCGATAGCCGGCGGCGGCGAGTTCGCAGCGCAGGAGCGCCGGCGGGGTGCCGTGCCGCGAGGGGATCGCGTCGGCATCCACGATCCCGACGCGGCCGCCAGGACGCATCGCCGCAGCGAGATTGTGGAGCAGGCCGAAGGGCTGGGTGATCTCGTGGTACATGTGCACGAGGATCGCCGCATCCACCGAGGCCGGCGGCAGGCGCGGATCATGGGGCTCGCCCCGCACCACCGTGACGTTTTTCAGCGCCTTCACCCGCGTCTCCAGGGCCGACAGGTAGGCGGGCGTCACGTCCTCGGCGAGCACGCGGCCCGCCGACCCGACCCGGGGGCTCAGCCGCACCACGTAGTAGCCGCTGCCGGCGCCGATATCCGCCACGGTCTCGCCGGGGGCGATGCCCATCCCCTTGGCGACCTGCTCGAACTCGCCGGCTTTGTCCCGCTCGGCCTCCGAGGACCAGCGCGGCGCGACGATCTCGGCCACCGGCCGGTCGGGCCTGGGAAAGGCGCCCGCAGGCGCACCCGGGGGGCCCAGCGGCTCGGCGGCGAGGGCCGGGCCGGCCAGGGCGACGGAGAGGACAGCGAGGGCACGGATCATGGCCGACAACCCGCGGGGGGCCCCGACGGTGCCGGGTCCGTTGACCGTGCCGCACCCGGCACGCCATCAAGCGCCATGACACGCGCGGACACGCCCTGGCGGGCCACGATCCTCACCCTCTATCCGGAGATGTTCCCGGGCCCGCTGGGCGTCTCCCTGTCGGGCGATGCCCTGGCGCGCGGCGACTGGACCCTGGAGGCCCGCAACATCCGCGCGCACGGCCTCGGCCGCCACCGCTCCGTGGACGACACGCCGGCCGGCGGCGGCGCCGGGATGGTGCTGCGCTGCGACGTGCTCGGCGCCGCCATCGACGCCGCGACCGGGGCGGAGGATCCGCGCCCGCGCCTGCTGATGTCGCCGCGCGGCCGGCCGCTCACCCAGGCCCGCGTCCGCGACCTCGCGGCGGGACCGGGCGCGCTGATCGTCTGCGGCCGCTTCGAGGGCGTCGACGAGCGCGTGATCGCCGGACGCGGCCTGGAGGAAGTCTCGATCGGCGACTACGTCCTGTCCGGCGGCGAGATCGCCGCCCTGGTGGTGCTCGACGCCTGCGTGCGGCTCCTGCCGGGCGTGATGGGCAAGATGGAATCCGGCGTCGAGGAGAGCTTCGAGGGCGGCCTTCTGGAATATCCGCACTACACGCGGCCCCGCGCGTGGGAGGGACGCGCGATCCCGGACGTCCTCTCCGGCGGCAACCATGCCGCCATCGCCCGCTGGCGTCGGGCGGAAGCCGAGCGGATCACCGCCGAGCGGCGCCCGGACCTGCGCGCCGGGGGCGACCCCGGTCAGGCCGGCTCGAGGTCGATCACCGGGCCGTCGCGGTCGTAATCCAAGGGATCGAGCTGCAGCGGCTGCGGCACGAGCCGCGGCGTCCGGCTCGCCAGCACGACGCGGGGTATTAAGGCCCCAATAACCAAGAGAAGAACTGACCAAATCGCCAATATCGCGGCGCTGTGGAAAGACATCGGCGCACCTCAAACGCAACGCGGCACCGCATTAAGGCTAACGGGCCTGGATTAATCGACTGTTCCCCGCGTCTCGACGCATTGTCCCGGGCAGGGGCATCGACGCGAAGACTGCTGACGGAACAAGCGCTTGCAAGCCGGCGGGTTTCGGCGCATGCGCGAGCCGGGACACGTCTCCCCGCGGAGGAGCGTCCCTCTGCAAGGATGGATCCGTCATGACTAGCCGCCCCACGCAGCGCCCGCGCGTGCCTCATTTCTCCTCCGGCCCCTGCGCCAAGCGGCCCGGCTGGTCCCCGGCCGCCCTGGCCGACGCCGCGCTGGGCCGGTCGCACCGCTCGCCCCTCGGCAAGGCCAAGCTCGCCCGGGCCATCGACCTGACGCGGTCCGTCCTGCAGGTGCCCGCCAGGTACCGGATCGGCATCGTGCCGGCCTCCGACACCGGCGCCGTCGAGATGGCGATGTGGACGATGCTCGGGCCGAAGCCCGTCGAGGTCGCCGCCTGGGAGGCGTTCGGCAAGGAATGGGTCACCGACGCGCTGAAGCAGCTCAAGATCGCGCCCCGCATCCACCAGACGCCCTACGGGATCCTGCCGGACCTCGCGGCGATCGACACCCAGCGGAGCGACGTGGTCTTCACCTGGAACGGCACCGCAGCCGGGGTGAAGGTGCCGGACGGCGCCTGGATCGCGGCGGACCGCGAGGGCCTGACGATCTGCGACGCGACCTCGGCGGCCTTCGCCCAACCCCTGCCCTGGGACAAGCTCGATGTCGTGACCTTCTCCTGGCAGAAGGTGATGGGCGGCGAGGCGGCGCACGGCATGCTGATCCTCTCGCCCCGCGCCGTGGCGCGGCTGGAGAGCCACACGCCGTCCTGGCCGCTGCCGAAGATCTTCCGCCTCACCAAGGACGGCAAGCTGATCGAGGGCATCTTCAAGGGCGACACGATCAACACGCCCTCGATGCTGGCGGTGGAGGACTACCTCGACACCCTGGACTGGGCCGAGCGGATCGGCGGACTGCCGGCGCTGCACGCGCGGGCCGACGCCAACGCCCGGGCGATCTACGACTGGGTCGCCCGGGCGCCCTGGATCGCGCCGCTGGCCGTCGATCCCGCCACCTACTCCAACACCGGCGTCTGCCTCGTGATCGCCGATCCGGACGTGCTCGCCCGGGGCGATGCGGCGGTCTCGGCCTTCGCGGCGGGGATCGTGGAGCGCCTCGACCGCGAGGGCGTCGCCCTCGACATCGGCGCCTATCGCGACGCCCCGGCGGGCCTGCGGATCTGGTGCGGCGCCACCGTGGAGACCGCCGATCTGGAGGCGCTCACGCCCTGGCTCGACTGGGCCTTCGCGGAGGAGAAGGCGGCGCTGACGCGGGCGGCGTAAAAGCGTCGGGGTCGATGCCCGGTCGCAGCCCCGCATCGTCATCGCGAGCGCGGCGCAGCGAAGCGATGACGGCCTGACGTAAAAAACCCCGGCCCTTTCGGAGCCGGGGTTTTCGTTTGCCTGGACGCGGCCCCGCAGGGCCGCGCCGTCCCGTCTCAGTAATTGTAGGCGCGCTCGCCGTGATCGGCGATGTCGAGGCCCTCGCGCTCCTCTTCCTGCGTGACACGCAGGCCGATCGTCACGTCGACGAGCTTGTAGAGGATCGCCGAGCCGAGGCCCGACCACAGGAGCGTCAGGCCGACCGCCTCCGCCTGGATGATGACCTGGCTCACCATGTCGTAGGCACCGACCGCCAGCTCGCCCGGCTTCGAGGTGTAGTCGGGGATGCCGACGCCGCCGAGGTTCGGATCGACCAGGATGCCGGTCGCGAGCGCGCCCAGGATGCCGCCGACGCAGTGGACGCCGAAGACGTCCAGGGAGTCGTCGTAGCCCAGCGCGTTCTTCACGGTGGAGCACATCACGAAGCAGACCACGCCGGCGACGAGGCCGAGCACGATCGAGCCCATCGGGCCGGCGAAGCCGGAGGCCGGGGTGACGGCCACGAGGCCGGCGACCGCGCCCGACAGCATGCCGAGCAGCGACGGCTTGCCCTTGAGCGCCCACTCGGCGAACAGCCACGCCACCGCGGCGCCGCAGGTCGCCACGAAGGTGTTGAGCATCGCCAGCGCGGCGGTGCCGTTGGACTCGAGGTTCGAGCCGGCATTGAAGCCGAACCAGCCGACCCACAGCAGCGAGGCGCCGATCATGGTCATGGTCAGCGAGTGCGGGGCGAGGAGGTCGCGGCCGTAACCGATGCGCTTGCCCATGATCAGGCAGCCGACGAAGCCCGCGATGCCCGCGTTGATGTGGACCACGGTGCCGCCGGCGAAGTCGAGGGCGCCCTTCTGGAAGAGGAAGCCGGCATCCTTGTTGACCGCGTCGAGGGCCGCCTGGGCGGTCGCCTTCGAGGCGTCGTCGGTGGCGGCGGCCAGCGCCTTGGCGGCGTTGCCGACGGCGTCCGGGCCGGCCCAGTACCAGACCATGTGGGCCATGGGGAAATAGATGATCGTGACCCAGAGGATCGTGAACACCACCAGCGCGGAGAACTTCATCCGCTCGGCGAAGGCGCCGACGATCAGCGCGGGCGTGATCATGGCGAACGTCATCTGGAAGCACAGATAGGCGTATTCCGGGATCACGACGCCGTTCGAGAAGGTCGCCACCGTCGAGTTCGCGTCGATGCCCTTCAGGAAGGCCTTCGAGAGACCGCCGACGAAGTCGTTGAGGCCGCCGCCGTTGGTGAAGGCGAGGCTGTAGCCGTAGAACACCCAGAGCAGGCCGACGATCGACACGATCGCGAACACCTGGGTCAGCACCGACAGCATGTTCTTGGTGCGCACGAGGCCGCCGTAGAACAGCGCGAGGCCGGGGATGCTCATCATCAGCACCAGGGCCGAGGAGATCATCATCCAGGCCGTGTCGCCCTTGTTGGGGATCGGCGACGGCGGCGGCGAAGCGGCTTCCGGGGTCGGCGTCTGTGCGAGGGAAGGCTCGATCAGGAGGGCGGCGATGGCCGCCCCTCCCAAGCCGAGCATGAGGGCATGACGAAGTTTCATGGGCACGTGGCTCCCGGTCTTAAATCCGTGTTGTGTCAGAAGGTCTCGACATCGGCGGGCCCGGACGCGCCGGGCCGCGGATCAGAGGGCGTCGGCGTCGGTCTCGCCGGTCCGGATGCGCACCGCCTTCTCCAGCGGCATCACGAAGATCTTGCCGTCGCCGATCTGGCCGGTGCGGGCAGCCCCGGCGATGGCGTCGATCACGCTGGACGTCAGGTCGGAAGCGACGGCGACCTCGATCTTCAGCTTGGGCAGGAAGCTCACCGCGTATTCCGCGCCGCGGTAGATCTCGGTGTGGCCCTTCTGGCGGCCATAGCCCTTCACTTCCGTCACCGTCAGGCCGTGGACGCCGATTCCGGTGAGCGCGTCGCGCACCTCCTCGAGCTTGAACGGCTTGATGATGGCCATCACGATTTTCATGGGCGACGCCCCCTTCGAAGTCCTTGGGAACCGTTGCCGTCACCCGACTGCGGGATGGCCCGGCCCGGACCATCCGCAAGCTCGGGATGACCCGCGGTCGCAAGCCGCTATTCAAGGACTATGCCAGTCGCGCTTGGCTGGGAACATTTTCGCGGATCGTCATTCTGCCCATCGATTAGCCCGGATCGATCACATCCCGGGCAGACCCGGCGCAGGAGCCGCACAACGATCAGGCAAACTGCACGATTCCGTGCACACAATGATGTTGCGGATCGGCAACGCACGCGCCGGATCGCGATTTAATCCCGGATCGGGCGGATCAAACCCTCCTGGGCGACCGAGGCCACGAGGTTGCCGGCCCGGTCGAAGATCTGGCCCCGCGCGAAGCCGCGGGCGCCGCCCGCGACCGGGCTGTCCTGCGCGTAGAGGAGCCAGTCGTCGATCCGGACGGGCCGGTGGAACCAGAGCGCGTGGTCGAGGCTCGCGGCCTGGATCGCCGGATCGAACACCGACCGGGCGTGCGGGATCAGCGAGACGTCGAGCAGGGTCATGTCGGAGGCGTAGGCCAGCACGGCCCGATGAAGCGCCGGATCGTCCGGCAGCGCCGAGGCCGCGCGCAGCCAGACATTGAAGATCGGGTCGGGGGCCCGGCCGCCCGCGCCCGCGGGCAGGTAGCGGTTCAGGTCGACCGGCCGCAGGGCGATCGGCCGCTCGCGACCGAAATAGGCCGCGATCGCCTCCGGCATCCCGGTGCCGCCGGCGGCCGCCAGGGCCTTGCCGTCGAGGAGCCCCTCCGGTCCGGCCACCGCGGGCATCGCCGGCTGGTGCGTCAGGCCCTCTTCCACGACCTGATAGGAGACGGTCGTGGCGAAGATCGCCCGCCCGTGCTGGATCGCCTTGACCCGGCGGGTCGTGAAGCTCCGTCCGTCCCGGATGCGCTCGACCTCGTAGACGATCGGCGTCCGGGGGTCCCCGGGCAGGAGGAAGTAGGCGTGGAGGGAATGGGCCGGGCGGTCGTCCGGCACCGTCCGGGTCGCGGCGACCAGCGCCTGCGCCACCACCTGCCCGCCGAAGACCCGCCGCCAGCCCGTCTTGGGGTTCTGGCCGCGGAACAGGTCGACCTCCAGGCGCTCCAGATCGAGGATGGCGATCAGCTCGGCGACGGCATCCGTCATCGCGTCGGTGTTGGCGTCGGTCATGACCCGCGGGGTTTCCGTTCGTTGTCCGCGTGCGACATAGGCTTTTCGAATGCACCAATCCACGCGTCCCGCATGCGCGACCGAAGGAGATCCGCCACGATGACGGCCGAGACGTTCCGACCCGGCAGCCGCCGCCTCCTGATCGCCGGCGGCGGCCTGCCCAGCCTCGCCCTGGCCCTGGCGCTCAAGCAGGCCCATGGACCGGCGCTCGCCGTGACGGTGATCGATCCGGGCCGCGCCGATCCCGGGCGGCATCGCGGCCGCGCCTACGCCCTCGCGGCGGGCGGCCGGCGGATGCTCGACCGCCTCGGCCTGTGGCCCCGCGTCGCGGAGGCGGCCGAGCCGATCACCGAGATGGTCATCAGCGACAGCCGCCTCGCCGACCCGGTGCGGCCCGTCTTCCTGACCTTCGGCCGCGAGGCGGAGGACGACCGCGACCCCGGCGAACCCTTCGCCCACATGATCGAGGCGGAACCGCTGGCCGAAGCCCTGGCGGAGGCCTGCCGGGGGGCGGGGGTGTCGATCGTCGCCGCGGGAGTCATGCGCGCGGTGCCGGAGGGTGCGGCGATCGGTGCGGTGCTGACGACCGGCGAGACCCTGCGGGGCGATCTGCTGGTGGCCGCCGACGGGGCGCGCTCGCGGCTGCGCGAGGCGGCGCGGATCGGCTGGGTCGGCTGGTCCTACCCGCAGGTCGGCATCGTGGCGACCATCGGCCATGCCCGGCCGCACGGGGGACGCGCCGTCGAGCATTTCCTGCCCGCCGGCCCGTTCGCGATCCTGCCGCTGCGGGACGGCGGCCCCCTGGGGCACCGCTCCTCCATCGTCTGGACCGAACGTTCGGACGACGCCGAGGCCCTGCTGTCCGGCGGGCCCGACGAGGTGCTGGCCGAGATCGAGCGGCGGTTCACCCTGGATCTCGGGACCCTCGCGCTGGAGCACGGCCCGAGCCGGCATCCCCTGGCCTTCGGCATCGCCCGTGCCTTCCGGGCCGAGCGCGTCGCCCTGCTGGGCGATGCCGCCCACGTGATCCATCCGATCGCCGGCCAGGGCCTCAATCTCGGGCTCGCGGATGCCGCGGCTTTGGCCGAGGCCGTGACCGAAGCGCTGCGTCTCGGGCTCGATCCCGGCGGACCCGACGTGCTGCGCGCCTACGAACGCGCCCGGCGCTTCGACAGCTTCGCCATGGCGGCGGCCACCGACGGGTTGAACCGTCTGTTCTCGAACGACGCCCTGCCGCTGCGCCTCGCCCGCGACCTCGGCCTCGGGATCGTGGACCGGCTGCCGGGGCTCAAGCGCTTCTTCATCGGCGAGGCCGCGGCCGCGCGCGGATCCCGGCCGCGTCTGATGCGGGGCGAAGCGCTCTGAGCGGGCGTCAGGCCCGCTCCGGAGCGGGACCGGACTCGGAGACGAGCGGGCGGTCGGCCTCCGGAGCCGGCCTCCCCCCGAGGGCCCGCGCGGCACAGATCGCCAGGGCGGCGACGACCAGTCCGGCGATCACGTCGACGAAGTAGTGGCCCCCGTCGATCGGCGTGGCGGCGATGAGAAGGGCGTTGACCAGGAGGGCCGGGAACCGCGCCGCGCGCACGCTCCAGAAGGCCCAGATGTAGAGGCCGCCCAAAGCCGCGTGGAAGCTCGGAAACGTGATGATGCCCTCGACACGATCGAGGGAGATCGTCCGGAGCGTGCCGTCGCGCAGGCCGGTCAGATCCGCGACATGGACGTCGGCTGCGGCCGGCTCCAGCTGGGGGAAGTCTGCCGGAGACAGTCCCAGGAACTCGAAGTTCGCCATAGCTGGCGTCAGCGCCGAGATGAGGACCGTCACGGTCCCGGCGATGGCGAAGGCGAGGACGAAGTCCTGCAGGGCCCGCAACCGGCCGCTGAAGCCCAGCAGGATGACCGCCAGCATGGTCTGCAGGATCAGGCTGCGATAGGCGAGCGAGAGCACCAGCCCGAGCCGCGGATGGCCGTCCACGAAGGCCAGGTAGGCGCGCCAGTCCAGACCGAGCCGCTGGTCCCAGGCGTAAAAGGTCGCGTCCCAGAGCGGCCCGCCGGTGCTCGCCACGGCGTAGGACAGGGCGGCCGCGCAGGCGCTGAAGGCGATGACCTGCGCCAGGCCGTCGAGCGTGGCCGCGATGCGCGGTTCGGGACGGCGCGTGCGATAGATCAGCGCCAGGGCTTCGAGGCCCAGGCAGGCGCCGAGGGTGACGAGCGCGCTGTCCCAGGCGAAGCGCAGCCCGGCGATCGCCATCCAGACGCCGGTCGCGACCAGCATGGCGGCGATCAGAGGCCAGCTGCCGACGCGACCTCGGGGGCGCTCAGCGAACATCGGGCCCGATCGCGTGTGGCGCTGTCATCGAAGGTCTTGAGGCCGGACTGGCCGGGGATGGTCCCGCACAAGTCTTAAGGATCCGCATCGGAAAAGCCCGGCTTCGCCGCGTCGACCCGGGCGCGTCGATCCGAGCCCGCAGGCGCCATCGGCCGGCCAGCCCGTCGACCACGCCCTCGGCGCCCCTGCGGACGGCCCGGATCGGCCCTCGCAGCGACAGGGCCGCCAGCAGGTGCAGCGGCAGACCGACGGCGGCCAGCGGCACCAGAAGACCCCACCTGTCCCAGTCCGGACGATACGGCGCCAGGAGCAGGAAGGCGCCGCTGACGATGTAGAGATCGAAGCTCGTCCGCCCCAGGAAGGCCGCCACCGCGCGCGGCGGACCGCGCAGCCGGCCCGCGACCGCCAGCATGAACCCGCAGCCCGCCACGGCCGTGACCGCGAAGAGCGCCGGGTTGCCGTACTGCCCCGTCGCGACATGGACGAAGTTCCGCGGCGCGCAGAGGAGGAGCACGGCCAGACCGCAGACGCCGAGCAGCGCGGACGCGTCGAGCGCGCGCCGGCCGAGCCGCCGGCCCGCGACGTAGAACGGCAGGGCGCCGAGGAGCGCGTGGATCTGCCAGAACGGGAAGGCCTGCGCGCTGCAGATCCAGGACACGGCCAGGGCGGCGCCCAGAACGACCCAATAGGCATGGGGAAAGGCCAGGGCGAGCGCGGCGGCGTAGACCACCCGCACCAGCCCCAGGGCGACCAGGAACCAGAGCACGCTCAGGCTGAGGTCACGGCCGCGCAGCATGTCGAGGAGTGCGCTCCCCGGCGAAACGGTGCCGTCGAGAAGCGGCGGGATCAGCGCGAGGGTGCTGAACGCCAGCGCCGTGAGGACGAGCTTCAGGGCGGAGAGGCTCGCCGCGGCGATATCCTCATCCCCCCTGACCCGGTCGACCATCCCGCAGAGCAGGAAGAAGAACGGCATGTGGAAGGCGTAGATGACCCGCCAGACCGCGAGGGCGGGCCCCGGGTTGGGCCCCGACGGGCCGTAGAAGACGGGCTGCAGGAGGTGGCCGAAGAGGACCAGCAGCACGGCGAGGCCGCGCGCGGCGTCGAGCTGCGTGTCGCGGTGTCGGGCCATGAGATCGGTTCGCGGCATCGGGGACCGGATGATGCCGCGCCATGCTTTAGCAAGCCGTATCACCCGCTTGCGGAATCCACCCTCGACGGCGCCCGCGCAGCGCCGCGCGTCGGGACGCACCGGCGGGCCGCGCCTTGATCTCAGCCGGTGACGAGGGCGCGGGCCCGGCGCAGCCAGCGCAGGGACGCCTCGATCAGGGTGGGGCTGCGATGCTTGAGGATCGCCGATTTCAGCAGCGTCCGGGGCACCTCCCAGAGCTGGACGGATCCCACGGGGAAATGCGCCACGTCGCCCGGCGTCAGGTGATGGCGCCGGCCATCCGCGTCGGTGATGAAGACCTCGCCGTCGAGGATGGTGACGATCTCGTCGGCGTGGTGGGTCCAGCGGAACGTGCTGGCCGTGGTGCGCCACAGGTAGACCTGCGCGCTCCCGTCGTGGGTCTGCGCGACTTCCGCGACCTCGGTGACCGGATCGCCCGCGACGACCCAGTGCGCCGGGATCGGCGCCGGGGCAAAGGCGGCCCCGCCGGGCCGGATCGCCGTGCTGGCGACGGGACGCCCCTGCTCGTGCAGCCGGATCTCGGCGAAGGCGCCGGCGCCGACCAGAACCGGCAGGATGGCGGCGGCGACGAGAAACTTCTTCACGGTCAGCTCCGCACCTCGGCGCGCGGCCCGCTTTCAGGCGAAGACAAGACTATCCGCGCATTGCCCGCGCAGGGGTAGCGGCTCGGGCGACCCTGTTCCAGCACAACGCCAAGATCTTCTTGGGTCGTCCTTAATGCGCCCGCGCCGGGGCGGACGCGGCCCGGGCCGCCCGTGCGATCCGGCTCAGGCCGCGTCGGCCCGGCGCTCCGTGATCCAGCGCGTCGCGTCGGCCCGCGGGGCGACGACATCGGTGTCGATGCGCAGTTGCGGGCTGTAGGCAGGATCCTCCGCGATGACGTCGCCCCAGCGGCGCAGGAAGCGCGCGATCTGCGAGCCCGGCGCGAAGCTGGTCTGCCGCGAGGCGCTCTCGTGATGCGCCATCTCGGCGAACGGCGTGTAGACGATGCGGTAGCCGAGCTGCCGCATCTTCAGGCACAGGTCGACGTCGTTAAAGTCGAGGGCGAAGGCCTCGTCGAAGCCGTTCACGGCCTCCAGCACCGCCTTGCGGGTGGCGAAGAGCGCGCCGGTCACCGCCGAGCAGTCGCGCTGCGTCAGGGCCCAGTCGCCGTAGGTCGGCTCGGCCGCGTCCCGGTTGTACCAGGGGTGGGCGAACACGTCGAAGATGCCGCCGGTCATGCCGGCATGCTGGATCTTGCCCGTGGGAAACAGCAGCCGGCCGCCGACCCCGCCGACGCCGCGATCCAGCGCGAAGGCCAGGAGCGCCTCGATCCAGCCGGGCCGGCGCACGACGAGATCGTCGTTCATCAAGATGATGAGATCCGTCTCGGCCGCGCGCCAGAGCGTGTTCATCTTGGCCGCGTAGTTGAACCGCTCCCCCGGAGCTCGGGTGGTCAGCAGGCGGGTCACGGCGAACCGGTCGGAGCGCCCGCGATAGATCGCATCGTCGGCCACGTCGTCGCCGATCAGCACGCGGATCCTGTCGGCCGGGTAGGTGCTGCGGCCGAGGCTGTCGAGCAGGTTGATCACATGCGGCTTGGCGCCCTCCACGACGCGACCCTGATCGTCCTTCGGGCGGCTCTGGTTGGTCGGCACCACCAGGGTCACGCCGGGCCGCGCGTCGAGGGTCCGGCGGATCTCCAGCGTGTCCGCGGTCAGCCCGGGGACGGCGCGCAGGGGCATGCCGGACGCGTCGAACCACCGGTCGAGGGCGTGGGCGCGGGCCGTACGCGTCGCCTTCGGGCGTTGCAGCGGCGAGGCGATCAGCGTTTGGGGGATCCGGTCGATGCCGATCCCGGCGGAGATCGCGCCGAGCAGGACGCGGAACCACGCGGCGCTGCCGTGGCGCTTCCCGAAATCCGGGCTCAGACCGGCCAGGGCCGAGACCCGGATGAGGAGGGGGAAGCCGATATAATCGTCGGCCATGAGGAGGGCCGGGTTGAAGGTCGGCTTGCAATGGACGCTGCGGACCTGACCCGCGCCGTCCACCACGGCGTCGTCGCCGTAGAAGATGCCGATATCGGGCCGCTCGGCCATCGCGCGCGTGAGATGCGCCACGAGGTCGGGGCACAGCTCGGAGGCTGCGGGAGCCACGAACACGGCCCGGCAGGCGGGCATCTGACCGGCCGCGATCTGGCCGAGCCGGCGCTCGTCGAGGGGACGGACCTGCGCGTCGAGGGGCAGCGGCAGGATCGCGTCCGGCCACGGGAGCGTGCCCCACGAGGCCGACGGGGCCGGAACCGGCTTCTTCTTCAACACGGGTCGCGTCTCCGGGGAATCAGGACCGTTCGGCGGCGAGCAGGCGGGTCAGGCTCGCCTCCATAGCGGTCGCCACCGCGCCGATGGACAGCCGCTCGCGGATGCGCGCCCTTGCGGCGGCGCCGATCCGGGCCGCGTCGCCGCCGGTCACCGCCCGGGCCGCGTCGTTGAGGGCCCGGGTGAGGTCCGCCTCGTCCACCTGGCCCCATTCGGCGCCGCGCAGATACGGGCCGTAGGTCTGGTCGAGGGCCGTGACCTCCGCCTTCACGGGGAAGCCGCAGGTGGCGTCGAGGAAGTCGCGGCAGCCGCCGTAATCGGTGGCGACCACGACCTTGCCCATCTCCATCGCCTCGGCGATCGTGAGGCCGAAGCCCTCCGAGGAGTGCGACGAGGCGTAGACCGCGCAGAGGTCGAACAGCGCGCCGAGCTCGTTCTGGGAGAGCGGCTGGTCGATCACCACCACGTCGCCCGCCGTTCCGACGAGGTCGAGGAGCTTCTTGCCCTCCTCGGGCAGGTCGAAGACGTGCTTGGTCTTCAGCACCAGTTGCCAGCCCGCCTGCCCGAGCCCGGCCGCCCGGAAGGCCCGGATCAGGGCGTGCGGGTTCTTGCGGGCGAGATAGCTCGAGCCGTCGAAGGCGTAGAGGATCACCCGCTTGGACGGGTCGATGGCGAAGGCCTTGCGCAGGTTCGCCTTGGCGGCGGCGCTCGCCGGCTCGCCGGCCTCGTTCTCGACCACGTAGGGCACGACGTCGACCGGGATGTCGGTGATCTGCCGGAAGATCGCCGCGCAGAACTCCGTGGGGGCCCAGATCGCGTCGAGGCCGTCGACGGTGGGCAGCCAGCCGCCGGGCACGTGGGAGGTCTCCCAGACGAACAGCCCGATCTTCAGCCGCGCCGCCGCGGCGATCGCCCGCTGCCGGTCGCTCATCAGCGAGTGCCAGCTGTCGCCGTTGAAGTGCACCAGCGCGACGTCCGCGGGCCCCGAGAAGGTCCGGGCCTGCCACGCGGGCGCCACCCGGGCATGGACGTGGAACGGCCGCTCCATCGGGTGGACATTCAGCGCGAAGGGCGCGCGGTGCAGGGCGCGGGCGTAGCTGCGGGCCGCGACGCCGAGCCCGTTGGCGTAGTTCATCGGTGAGACGAAGGCGACGCGCAGCGGCCGCTCCGGCGCCTGGGGCTTGCGCAGGTCCGCCCAGACCCTGCCGCCCGGATACGTGTAGGTCACGTCGAGCCGGTCGAGGTCGAAGCCGCGCTCGGCGATCGCCTCCCGCACCGCCGCCCCGCCGATCGCGGCGTGCTCGCCCAGCAGCGAGCGCTTCACGAACGGGAAGCCCTGGGCCAGCATGTTCTCCCAGTCGAACAGGGTGCGGTTGTTGCGCGGGTCGTTGACCAGCGACATGTGCTTGTTCTGGGCCGAGAACAGGCTGCGCATACCGAGGCCGGCGGCGCGCATCCGTCCCGAGAAGGTCAGCTCGCACTCGGTGATCACCGCGTTCTTGTCCGGCCAGTTCGCCACGGCCTGGAGGAACTGGCTGAACGCATAGGAGGACAGGCAGCGCTTCTTCAGGGCCAGGAAGAAGCTCTGGAGGTGGTGGCTGTAGTAGAAATTGTCGGCGAGCCCGATCACCGCCTCCGGGAAGGCGTCGATCTTGGCGAGCAGGCCGGCGAAGTCGGCGCGGTCGAGGGGCCCGACGAGGCTGTCGTTGGCGAGGTAGAGCGTCTCGGAATCGAGGAGGTCGGTGTCCTCTAGGAGGACATGCGCCCAGGCGGCGAAGTCGAAGCCACGGTTCTCGCGGAGATAGACGGAGGCGCAGAGATCCAGGATCGCCTGGGGCACGGCGTTCTTGTGCTGGTCGGCGGCGATGATCAGGACGAGGTCGGTCCCGTTCTCCGCGAAGGCCCTCAAGTAGGGCTCGACATGGCCGCGGATCCGCCCCTCGGGGCAGTGGGTGATGAACAGGGCCGTGCGGCCGTGCCGGCGGGCCGTGCGCTTCAGGCAGGAGAGGCGCGCGTCGGAGGCTTCCGGCACAGCGGCGCCGGGGACGCGGCGGGTCAGGCGGCCGGCCTCCAGGCCGGTGGTGACGTAGTCGACCAGCGGGTTGAGGCCCAGCGCGGCGACCTTCGGGTAGCGGGCGCGGTACCAGGGCGCGTCGAAGCGCGGCGACGGGCTCGTCGTGCGCCCGCCATCGGCGAGGAAATGCGCCAGCGGGTTCTGCCCGGCCGCGTCGTCGGCCGCGCGGGTCGCCAAGTAGGTCTCGGCGTACCAGCGCGTGTCGAACCAGGGCCCGGGATCGAGCCCCTCGGCGGCGCCGTGCTCCAGGTAGTGGACCAGGGGGTTGAGGCTGTCGGCCCGGACCGCGGCGGATTGCGCCGCGTACCAGTCGGGATCGAACAGCGGATGGGGCGCGTAGCGGCGGTAGCCGCCGGCCATCACGTAGTGCTCCAGCGGCTCGAGCCCGCTGGTCTCCGCCTCGGGGCAGCGCGCCCGGTAGAACGCCGCGTCGAACAGGCCCGACCGGCGGATCAGGTCGACATGCCGGGACAGGCCGGCGAATTCCTCCGGGTTGCGCAGGTAGCCCTGCTTCCGGCCGGTCTCGAAGAAGTGGCTGAGGGCGTTGCCGCCGGCCGCGCGGGCATCCGGGTAGCGGGACAGGTACCAGGCGGTGTCGAACAGCGGCGACGGGTCGGTGTCGGACCGGGACAGGAAATCGGAGAACGCCCGGGCGCGGTGCTCGGCGCCGCCGAGATAGCGCTCCGCGTACCAGTCCGGATCGAACAGGGGGTTGGGCCGGAGACCCGCCGCGGCGCCGCGGTCGATATAGTGGAGCAGCGGGTTGATGCCCTCGGCCCGGAGGCCGGGAACGGAATCGAGGTAGAGATCGCCGTGGAACAGCGGGTGCGGCCAGCGGCCCTCGCGGCCGCCATGGACCGCGTAGTGGAGCGCGGGATCGAGTCCCTCGCCGACGACGTCGGGATAGCGCCGCGCGTACCAGGCCGGATCGAACAGGCCGGATTCCTTGACCGCGCGGACGAGGTCCGCCTGACGGGGCTCGCTGCGGCGGCGGCGCTTCAGGCGCCGGGTCAGCGGGCGCGCGAGGGATTGCGCCGCACCGGCGAGGCCGGCCTTCTCCGACGATCCGACGACGAACACATCTCGAAGGCGCATGGTCAGGTCCGGATACGCGGGAAGCCCGCAAAGCTGCCCACGCCGCGATCCGCGAGAGACATCAGAGGGTTCGGCCGGCCCGGCGGTCGCGGGTGAGGACCGCCCCGGCTTGGGCGCCTTCCTAAAGGTCCGGGTCGCCGACGCCAAGACCTGCGCCCGGGGAGGCGGTTTCGCTTCGGGTTGTGGTGTCGGGTCCACGCCGCGATAGCGGCGCCGCGGACCGAATCATCCGGGCAAAATCGTGCGACGATGGCGTGCGGCGATCCCGACCTTGCCAGCCCGGCACCAGAAGCCCCACACTTGTCGGAATGGCCAGAGGGGTCCCGCGGGGCTCCGGACAGGAGATGGATAGCGGCATGACGCAGGGGATCAGCCCGGCCACGACCCTCGACGACGGCATCGTGGCGACCGCGGAGAGCTGCCTCGCTGCCGTCGGCGCGGCCCGCGAGGCGATCCACGGGGTGATCTTCGGCCAGGAGAAGGTCGTCGATCTCGCCCTCGTGACCATCCTGGCCGGCGGCCACGGGCTGCTGGTGGGCCTGCCGGGGCTGGCCAAGACCAAGCTCGTGGAAACGCTCGGCACCGTGCTGGGCCTCGACGCGCGGCGCGTGCAGTTCACCCCGGACCTGATGCCCTCCGACATCCTCGGCACCGAGATCCTGGAGGAGGATGCCGAGCGTCGCCGCGCCTTCCGGTTCGTGCAGGGGCCGGTCTTCACGCAGCTCCTGATGGCCGACGAGATCAACCGGGCGAGCCCGCGCACGCAGTCGGCCCTGCTCCAGGCCATGCAGGAGGGCCACGTCTCGGTGGCGGGCGCCCGCCACGACCTGCCGCGGCCGTTCCACGTGCTGGCGACGCAGAACCCGATCGAGCAGGAGGGCACCTACCCCCTGCCCGAGGCACAGCTCGACCGGTTCCTTCTGGAGATCGACGTCGGCTATCCCGACCGCGCCGCCGAGCGGCGGATCCTGATCGAGACCACCGGCGTCGACGAGGCGCGGCCGCGCGCGGTGATGTCCACCGAGCAGCTGCTCACCGCCCAGCGCCTCGTGCGCCGGCTGCCGGTGGGGGAGGCCGTGGTCGAGGCGATCCTCGACCTCGTCCGCGCGGCCCGGCCGGATAGCGGCGACGCCCTGGTGAAGGACAAGCTCCTCTGGGGGCCGGGCCCCCGCGCCAGCCAGGCCCTGACGCTCGCCGCCCGCGCCCGGGCCCTGATCGAGGGCCGGGTCGCGCCCTCCGTGGCCGACGTGAAGGCGCTGGCCGAGCCGGTGCTCAAGCACCGCATGGCGCTGAGCTACACCGCCCGCGCCGACGGCGAGACCATCGAGGGCCTGATCGCCAAGCTTGCGGAGAAGCTCTGAGCCTTCGGCAGTATCGAGTGAGGCGGATGCCGGCGAACGTGAAGAACATGCGTGGTCCAAAGCCGTCGTCAGCGCGGAACCCCGCCGAAGGACTGCGCTGACGATGGTGGCGACGAACGCCCTCGACGCGGGCAGGCGCACCCCCGGCCGGCGCGAGAGCGAGGGCGCGGCCGCCCTCTCCGACAAGTTGCCCCGCCTCGTCCTGGAGGCGCGGCGCGTGTCGAGCCTGCTCGCCCACGGCCTCCACGGCCGCCGCCGGGCCGGACCGGGCGAAAGCTTTTGGCAGTTCCGCCCCTTCGTCACCGGCGAGGCCGCCGCCCGGGTCGACTGGCGCCGCTCGGCCCGGGACGACCGGCTCTACGTGCGCGAACGGGAATGGGAGGCCGCCCACAACATCTGGCTGTGGATCGACCGCTCGGCCTCGATGGGCTTCGTTTCCGATCTCGCGTCGGCGTCCAAGATCGAACGGGCTCTGGTCCTCGGTCTGGCCCTGGCGGACGCCTTCGTCGAAGGCGGCGAGCGGGTGGGCCTCCTCGGGCTGACCCGTGCAAGCGCGTCGCGGGGGATCGTCGAGCGTCTCGCCCAGGCGCTGGTGGCCGACCCTGCGGGCCTCACCCAGGACCTGCCGCCTCGGGCCAATCCCGCCCGCTTCGACGAGGTGGTGCTCATCGGCGACTTTCTGACCGCGCCGGACCGGATCGCCGCCGCCGTGCAGAACCTCGCCGGCCGCGGCAGCCGCGGCCATCTCCTGATGGTGGTGGACCCGATCGAGGAGACCTTCCCCTTCACCGGGCAGGCGGTCCTGCACGATCTGGAGGGCGGCCTCAGCCTCGATATCGGCGACGCCGATGCCTGGGGGGCGCGTTACCGCGCCCGGATCGCCGAGCACCGGGCCGCCCTTTCGGCGATCACCCGCGGCCAGGGCTGGACGCTGACGATCCATCGGACGGACCGGCCGGCGAGCGAGGCGGCCCTGCGGCTCGCCACGCTGATCGCCGCCCGCGGCACGGAGTGAGGTGGCCATGCTGGGTCTGACCTTCGCCGCCCCGCTGGCGCTCGCCGCCCTGATCGGCCTGCCGGCCCTGTGGTTCCTGCTGCGGGTGACCCCGCCGCGCCCGCGGCGGATCAATTTCCCGCCGCTGAAGCTCGTCGCGGACCTGATGCCGCAGCGGCAGACCCCGGCGCGGACACCGCCCTGGCTGCTGATCCTCCGGCTGCTGATCGCCGCCGCCCTGATCCTGGCGGTGGCCGGCCCGGTCTGGAATGCCGGGGGCATCGGGGCCGGTGGCGGCCGCAGCGCCCTCCTCGTGCTCCTCGACAACGGCTTCCCCGCCGCCCACGACTGGCGCGACCGGCTGCGCGTCGCCACCGACGCCGTGGAGGGCGCGGCCCGTGACGGCCGTCCGGTGGCGGTGATCGGGCTCGCCGACGCGCCATCGGCCTTCGAGGCGAAGACGCCGGCCGCCGCCCTGGAGCGTCTGCGCGCCCTGGCGCCGCGCCCGATCCTCCCCGCCCGCGACACGCATCTCGCCACGATCGAGACGTTCCTGGACAAGAACCGGGGTGCCGCCCTCGTCTGGATCAGCGACGGCGTCGCCGGCGCGAACGATACGCGCTTCGCAAAGGGTCTCGCCGATCTCGCCGGCGACAAGGGCGCCGCCCTCACGGTGCTGCGCGCCGACAGGCCGCCGGCCCTGGCCCTCACCGCCACCGAGAACGCCGGCAAGCTCGTCACGCACGCCCTGCGGGCCGCGCCGAACGGGCGCGATACCGGTTTGATCCGGGCGCTCGACCAGAAGGGCCTGCCGCTCGCCGAGCGCGACTTCGCCTTCGCGGCCGACGCCACCGAGGCGGACGCGACCTTCGAGCTGCCGGTGGAGCTGCGCAACAGCATCAGCCGGCTTGAGATCGCGGGCGAGCGCTCGGCCGGCGCGGTGGTGCTGCAGGACGAGCGCGGCAAGCGGCGCCGGGTCGGCCTCGTCTTCGGCGGCACCCTCGACCAGGCACAGCCCCTGCTGGCGCCGACCTACTACCTGTCCCGGGCGCTTCAGCCCTTCGCGGACGTTCAGGAGCCGCGGGGCGCCAAGGGGATCGCCGAGTCGATCAACCAGCTCCTCGACAATCAAGTCTCGGTCCTCGTTCTGGCCGATGTCGGCGCGCTGGACGAGAAGACCACCGCCCGGATCGAGAGCTTCGTGAAGGAGGGCGGGATGCTGCTGCGCTTCGCCGGCCCGCGGCTCGCTGCCGGCAACGATCCGCTGGTGCCGGTGCGGTTGCGCCGGGGCGGCCGGACGCTCGGCGGCACCCTCTCGTGGGACAGCCCCAAGACCTTGGCGCCGTTCCCGCCCGAGAGCCCCTTCGCGGGCCTGACGCCGCCGGCCGATATCGGCGTGCGCCGCCAGATCCTGGCCGAGCCGGACGGCGACCTGCCGAATCGGACCTGGGCCTCCCTCCAGGACGGCACCCCGATCGTCACCGCGCAGAAGCGCGGCCAGGGCACGATCGTGCTGTTCCACGTCACCGCCGACACGACGTGGTCGAACCTTCCGCTCTCGGGCCTGTTCATCGACATGCTCCGGCGCGTCGTGGCGTTGGCTGGCGCCTCGGCACCCGTGCAGGGGGATCCTTCCCGGGCCACCGCGCCGGTGCTCGCCCCGCGGGTGACCCTCGACGGGTTCGGCGCATTGGGCTCGCCGCCGGCCTCGGCCACCGCGGTGTCGGCCGACTACGCCGACCGGGCGACCCTTGAGCATCCGCCGGGCTTCTACGGCCCGCCGGACGGAGGCATCAGCGTGAACGCCCTGAAACCGGATGATCGGTTGAAGCCCCTCGACGCCGCAGCCCTCGACGGCGCCCGGTTCGGCTCCCTGGCGGGCGCCGAGACCCTGGACCTGCGACCGAGCCTGTTCACCCTGGCGCTGCTTCTGCTGGCCCTCGACACCCTGGCGGGCCTGTGGCTCGGCGGCTTCCTGCGGCGCGGCGGCCTGGCGGCTCGCCTCCGCGGGCGGCCGGTCGCTCTGGCTCTCGGCGCCCTGCTCCTGCTCGCCGCCCTGCCGGTGCGCCCTGCCCAGGCCGAGGAGCCGCCGGCCAACCGGCCGAACGGCGTCGAATCGGCACTGGTCACGCGCCTCGCCTACGTGATCACGGGCGACGCCGCCGTCGACGAGGCGAGCCGGACCGGCCTCACCGGGCTGACCCAGATGCTCGCCGCGCGCTCCGCCCTGGAGCCGGGTGAGCCCGCCGGCATCGATCCGGCCAAGGACGAGTTGGCCTTCTACCCGCTGATCTACTGGCCGATCGCCCCGAACCGGCCGCAGCCCTCGGACGTGGCGATCCGCAAGATCGACGCGTTCATGCGCAACGGCGGGACCGTTCTATTCGACACCCGGGACGGACTCACCGCCCGGCCCGGCGGTCCGCCCACCCCGGAGGCCGCGTATCTCCGCAAGATGCTGGCGACGCTCGAGGTCCCGGAGCTGGAGCCGGTGCCCCTCGACCACGTGCTGACCAAGGCGTTCTACCTGGTGGACAGCTTTCCGGGTCGCTACGCCACCGGCCAGACCTGGGTGGAGGCTCTGCCACCGGCCGCCGATGGCGTCGAACGCCGTCCCGCCCGGGCCGGTGACGGCGTGAGCCCGATCATCATCACGAGCAACGACCTCGCCGCCGCCTGGGCGGTGGGGCGTCGGGGCGAGCCGCTCTATCCCGTCGTGGGCGGTGACCAGCGCCAGCGCGAGATGGCGTTCCGGGGCGGCGTGAACATCGTGATGTACACGCTCACCGGCAACTACAAGGCGGATCAGGTCCACGTGCCCGCGCTGCTGGAGCGGCTGGGGCAGTGACGACCGTCGCGACGTTCCCAAGGCCGCGCGTGCTCCCATCCATCGTCCTCGTCCTGAGGTGCGGCCGCGCAGCGGGCGCCTCGAAGGAGCCCTCCAGAGGTCTCGGCGATCCCTGGAGCCCTCCTTCGGGGCCGCCGACGCGGCGCCTCAGGCTGAGGGGATTTGATCGGTCGACCGCCTTGTCCCGCATACGCATCCCGGAGGCCGGACCATCATGCTGAGCCTCAGCTTCACCCCCCTCCTCCCCTGGCCGGCGATCGCCGTCCTGGGCGTCATCGTCGTCGTCCTGGCGGTGTTCGCCGTCCTGGCCCGGGGCCGGACCGCTCTGCTGCGCGTGCTCGTCCTCGCTCTCGTTCTGGCAGCGCTCACCAACCCGGCGCTGGTGCGCGAGGACCGGGAGCCCGTGAAGGACGTCGCCGCCATCGTGGTCGACCGGTCAGGATCCCAGGCCCTGGGCGACCGGCCGCAGATGACCGACGCGGTCCGTGCCGAGTTGCAGCGCCGGTTCGGTGCGCTCACCGACATCGAGCCCCGCTTCATCGACGTGCCGGATTCCAAGGACGGCGATGACGGCACCAAGCTGTTCACGGCCCTGAGCCAAGCCCTCGCCGACGTGCCGCCGGAACGCCTGGCCGGGATCGTGATGCTCACCGACGGCGTGGTGCACGACATCCCCGCCTCCCTGGCGCAGCTCGGCATCAAGGCGCCGCTCCACGTCCTCGTCACCGGTCATCCGGACGAGCGCGACCGGCAGATCAAGCTCCTGGAGGCGCCCCGCTTCGGCATCGTCGGCAAGGATCTGACGATCCGCGCCGAGGTCATGGAGCGCGGCGGGACCGGCCACGCCGTCGTCACCGTGCGCCGCGACGGCGAGGAGATCGGCCGGCGGGACGTCGCCACCGACAAGCCGTTCTCCCTCAACCTGCGCATCGAGCATGGCGGCCCGAACGTCGTCGAGATCGAGGTCGAGCCGCTGCCGGGCGAGCTGACCACGGTGAACAACCGCGCGGTCCTGCCCATCGAGGGGATCCGCGAGAAGCTCAGGGTGCTCCTCGTCTCCGGCGAGCCGCACCAGGGCGAGCGCACATGGCGCAACCTTCTGAAGTCAGACGCCAATGTCGACCTCGTCCACTTCACCATCCTGCGCCCTCCGGAGAAGCAGGACGGCACGCCGATCTCGGAACTCTCCCTGATCGCCTTCCCGACGCGCGAGCTGTTCGTCCAGAAGATCAAGGACTTCGACCTGATCATCTTCGACCGCTACGCCAATCAGAGTGTGCTGCCGCAGGCCTATTTCGACAACATCGTCCGCTACGTCCGCGAGGGCGGCGCACTCCTCATCGCGGCCGGGCCCGAATTCGCCGGACCGGCGAGCCTGGCGCGCACCCGGCTGGCCGGGATCCTGCCGGGCGACCCGGACGGGCGCGTGGTCGAGAAGCCCTACAAGGCGACGCCGACGCAGGTCGGCCAGCGCCACCCGGTGACCCGGGCCCTGCCGGGCTCGGATGCGAACCCGCCCGCCTGGGGCGACTGGCTGCGCATCGTGGAGGCGCGCACCCGCCCCGGCATCCAGCCGATCCTGTCGGGGGCCGAGGGGCTGCCGCTGCTCGCCCTCTCGCGCGAGGACAAGGGCCGGGTCGCCCTGCTCCTGTCCGACCACGCCTGGCTCTGGGCCCGGGGCTACCAGGAGGGCGGGCCGTATCTGGATCTGCTGCGCCGCCTCGGCCACTGGCTCATGAAGGAGCCGGCCCTGGAGGAAGAGGCGCTGCGCGCGCAGACCACCGGACGCGGCCGCGAGGTCCGGGTGGAGCGCCAGACCATGGCGGATCAGGCCGAGCCGGTCACCGTCACCGGTCCCACGGGCAAGGTGACGACCCTCACCTTGAAGCCCGGTGAACCGGGTCTGTTCACGGCGACCTTCGATGCGGAAACACTGGGGCTGCACACGCTGCGCTCGGGAAACCTCGTGGCCTTCGTGAGCGTCGGCCCGGCCAATCCGCGCGAACTCGCCGACGTGTTCAGCGACACCGACCGCCTGAAGGCCGTGGCCGACGGATCGAGCGGCTCGGTGCGCCGGGTCGCCGAGGCCGGCGGCGGCATCCAGGTCCCGCGCCTCGCCCTGGTGCGAGGCGGTCGCCTCGCGGGCAGCGACTGGATCGGCTTCCGGCCGAGCGACAGCGCCAATATCCGCGGCGTCGAGGTCTATCCCCTGGCACTCGGCCTCGCGGCGCTGGCCGCCCTGGCGGCCGCCCTGCTCGCCATGTGGCTGGTCGAGGGCAGACGGGGCCGGGCGGCGTGACAGGCCTTCGGATGGGGAATGGCCGTCGCTCGCGCCGGGCGGCGTGCGGCCCCGCATGGTCGACGGATGGCGGCCCGCGTCCTATGACCCCCTGATATTTTCGAGTTGTCCGCGCCCGCGCGGGCCCGATGCAACGGAGACAGCCTGCCCGTGACAGCGCAGACCGTGACTCGACGCCTCCTCGCCGCGACGCTCCTCCTCGCCTGCCTCCAGCTCGGTCCGGCCCACGCGCAGGAACCGGTCGCGATGCCGTCGACGCCGGCCACCCTGCCGGCCGCCAACGGCCAGTGGACCCACGCGATCACGCTGATGGGCCAGCCGAAATACGGCCCCGACTTCAAGCATTTCGACTATGCCGACCCGGCCGCGCCCAAGGGCGGGATGGTCCGGTTCGGGGCCCAGGGCGGCTTCGACAATTTCAACATCGTCGTCGCCGGCCTGAAGGGCGACCTCGAGAACGGCATCCAGCAGATCTACGATTCGCTGATGACCGAGTCCTCGGACGAGCCGTTCACCTCCTACGGCCTGCTCGCCGAGGCTGTGCGGATCGCCCCCGATCTCGGCTCGGTCTCGTACCGGCTGCGCGAAAACGCCCGCTGGCATGACGGCAAGCCGATCACCCCCGAGGACGTGGTCTGGTCTTTCGACGTGCTGAAGGCCAACAGCCCGTTCTACGCCGCCTATTACCAGACCGTGGCCAAGGCCGCGGTGACCGGGCCGCGCGAGGTGACCTTCACCTTCACGGAGACCGGCAACCGCGAGCTGCCGCAGGTGATCGGGCAGCTGCGCGTCCTGCCCAAGCACTGGTGGACCGCCCAGGACGCCAACGGCAAGCCGCGCAGCGTCACCGAGACCACCCTGGAGCCGCCGCTCGGCTCGGGCCCCTACCGGCTCGCGAAGTTCGAGCCGGGCCGCACCACGACCTACACCCGCGTCCCCGACTACTGGGGCAAGGACCTGCCGGTGAATGCCGGGCGCTACAACTTCGACACCGAGCGCTACGAGTATTTCCGCGACGGCACCGTGCTGGTCGAGGCGCTTAAAGGCGATCTCTACGATTTCCGCGTGGAGAACATCGCCCGGAACTGGGCGACCGCCTACGAGGATTTCCCGGCCGTGAAGGAGGGGCGGCTGATCAAGGAGGCCTTCCCCGAGCGCGGCATGGGCATCATGCAGGCCTTCGCGTTCAACACCCGCCGGGACAAGTTCAAGGACCCGCGCGTCCGCCGGGCCTTCAACCTCGCGATGAACTACGAGGAGATGAACAAGGCCCTGTTCTACGGCCTGTACAAGCGCATCAACTCCTACTTCTTCGGCTCGGAACTCGCCTCATCGGGCCTGCCGGAGGGCGAGGAGAAGGCGATCCTCGAGAGCGTCCGGGACAAGGTCCCGCCTGCCGTCTTCACCACGCCCTACGCCAACCCAATCAACGACGGCCCGGAGGCGGTGCGCAAGAACCTGCGCGAGGCCGTCGGCCTGCTGCGCGAGGCCGGCTTCGAGCTGCGCGGCGGCAAGATGGTCAGCAAGGCGACCGGCGAGCCGCTGACCGTCGAGTTCCTGGAGTTCCAGAACACGTTCGAGCGCGTGATCCTGCCGTTCTCGGCGCAGTTGAAGCTGATCGGCATCGACGCCACCCTCCGGGTGATCGATCAGGCCCAATACCAGAACCGCATCCGCAACTTCGATTTCGATGTCACCACGACGTCGTGGGGCGAGTCGCTCTCGCCGGGCAACGAGCAGCGCGAGTACTGGGGCTCGGCGGCGGCCGACAAGCCCGGTTCGCGCAACCTGATCGGCATCAAGGATCCCGGCATCGACGCCCTGATCGAGAAGGTGATCTTCGCCAAGGACCGGCACACCGTGATCGCGGCGACGCGGGCCCTCGACCGCGTGCTCCTGGCGCATGATTACGTCGTCCCGCAATGGTCCTCCGACCAGCAGCGGACGCTGCGCTGGAACCGGTTCGGCCACCCGGCGATCCTGCCGCTCTATGCCAGCTCCGGCTTCCCGACGACGTGGTGGTACGACGAGAAGCTGGCCACCAAGACCGGGGCGCCCCGTTGACGGGCGGTCCCGGGTTGCCGACCCGGCGCGGGCTGGTCCTCGGGGCCGGCGCCCTGGCGGCGATGCCGCCGTGGCGCCGCGCCAAGGCGGCCGACGCCGCCGAGCGCCACGGCCTGTCCAGCTTCGGCGAGCTGAAATACGGACCCGACTTCGCGCATTTCGACTACGTGAACCCGATGGCGCCGCGCGGCGGGCGCTTCTCGGCGCAGCTCGCCGCGACGACAGGAAACCAGTCGCTCAACACCTTCAACACGCTCAACATCTACGTGCTGCGCGGCGACGGGGCCGCCGGCATGCCCCTGACCTTCGACAGCCTGATGGTCCGGGCCCTCGACGAGCCGGACGCCCTCTACGGGTTGGTGGCGCGCGCCGTCACGGTCAGTCCGGACGGCCTGACCTATACCTTCGCCCTGCGCCCGCAGGCGCGGTTCCACGACGGCTCGCCGCTGACCGCGCGGGACGCGGCCTTCAGCCTCAAGCTCCTGCGCGACAAGGGCCACCCCGAGATCGCCGAGGTGATCCGGCCCATGACCGACGCCCGGGCCGAGGGCGACGGGCGGCTGGTGGTGACCTTCGCGCCGGGCCGCGCCCGGGACCTGCCGCTGTTCGTAGCGCAGCTGCCGCTCTTCTCCGCCGCCTACTACGCCGGCCGGGACTTCGAGGCCTCGACCCTGGACGCGCCCCTCGGCTCCGGGCCCTACCGGGTCGGCACGGTCGATCCGGGCCGGTCCATCGGCCTGGAGCGCGTGCCGGATTACTGGGCCGCCGAGCTGCCGGTGAATGTCGGCCAGAACAATTTCGACGCGATCCGCTACGAGTATTTCCGCGACCGCACCGTGGCGTTCGAGGCGTTCAAGAGCGGCGCCTTCACGTTCCGCGAGGAGTTCACCGCCCGGGTCTGGGCGACCGGATACGATTTCCCGGCGATGACCGAGGGTCGCGTGGTCCGCGAGATGGTGCCGGATGCCCGGCCGAGCGGCACCCAGGGCTGGTGGATCAACACCCGCCGCGCGGCGTTCCGCGACCCGCGGGTGCGCGAGGCGATCGGCCTGTGCTTCGATTTCGAATGGTCGAACCGCAATCTGATGTACGGCGCCTACACGCGCACGGCCTCGTTCTTCGAGAATTCCGACCTCAAGGCGACCGGCAAGCCCTCGGCCGAGGAACTCGCCCTGCTGGAGCCGTTCAAGGACCTGCCGCCGGAGGTATTCGGCGAGGCCTGGACGCCGCCGGTTTCCGACGGGTCCGGCCAGGACCGGGCGCTGCTCAAGCGCGCCGACGCGCTCCTGCGGGAGGCCGGCTGCACCCGCCAGGGTGGCAGCCTCATGCTGCCCGGCGGCCAGCCCCTGACCCTCGAGTTCCTCGATGAGGATCCGGTCTTCCAGGCGGTCACGCAGCCGTTCATCCGCAACCTGGGCCTGCTCGGCATCAAGGCGAGCCTGCGCACGGTCGACCCGTCCCAGTACCAGGCGCGGCTCAAGGATTTCGACTTCGACGTCACGCCGCGCCGCTACAGCAGCGGGCTCACCCCCGGCGCGGAGCTGCGCGAGACCTACGGCTCCCGGTCCGCCGGGACCGCGGGCTCCAACAACCTCTCGGGGATCGCGAACCCGGCGATCGACGCGCTGCTCACCGCCGTCGCCGACGCGACGTCGCGGGCGGACCTGACCACCGCCTGCCGGGCCCTGGACCGGGTCCTGCGGGCCGGGCGCTACTGGGTGCCGATGTGGTACGCCTCGACCCACCGCCTCGCCCTGTGGGACGTGTTCGGCCGCCCGGCCACGCCGCCGAAATACGATCTCGGCGCCCCCGGGACGTGGTGGTTCGACGCCGACAAGGCCAAGCGGATCGGCCGGGACTGACGCCATGCTCGCCTACATCCTGCGCCGCATCGGTCTGATGATCCCGACCCTGTTCGGGATCATGCTGATCACCTTCACGATCGTGCAGTTCGCCCCAGGCGGCCCGGTGGAGCGGGTTCTGTCGCAGCTCCAGGGCCAGCGCGACGGAGCCATGTCCCGCGTCACCGGCGGATCGGGCGACCTCGGCGGCGCCAGCCGGCCGTCGGGCGGTGGCGGCGACGCCAGCTCCCGCTATCGCGGCGCTCAAGGATTGAGCCCGGAATTCATCGCCAAGCTCGAGAAGCAGTTCGGCTTCGACAAGCCTGCACCCGAGCGCTTCGCCAAGATGCTCTGGGACTATGTCCGGTTCGATTTCGGACGCAGCTACTTCCGCGATGTCAGCGTCATCCAGCTGATCAAGGAGCGGCTGCCGGTCTCGATCTCGCTCGGCCTGTGGATGACGCTCCTGTCCTACGCGATCTCGATCCCGCTGGGCATCCGCAAGGCGGTGGCGGACGGCACGCAGTTCGACCGCGCGACCTCCTTCGTGGTGATCATCGGCTACGCGATCCCGGGCTTCATGTTCGGACTGATGCTCATCATCCTCTTCGCCGGCGGATCGTTCTACCAATGGTTCCCGCTGCGCGGGCTGACCAGCGAAGGCTGGGAGAGCTTCTCGACCTGGCACAAGGTGACCGACTACGCGTGGCACATGGTGTTGCCGCTCACAGCCCTGGTGATCGGCGCCTTCGCAACCTCGACCCTGCTCACGAAGAACTCGTTCCTCGACGAGATCCGCAAGCAATACGTGCTCACCGCACGGATGAAGGGGCTCTCCGAGCGGCGCGTGCTCTACGGCCACGTGTTCCGCAACGCCATGCTGATCGTGATCGCGGGCTTCCCCGGGGCCTTCATCTCGGCCTTCTTCACCGGCTCGCTGCTGATCGAGACGATCTTCTCCCTCGACGGCCTGGGCGAGCTGTCGTTCCGGGCGATCGTCGGGCGCGACTATCCGGTGGTGTTCGCCACCCTCTACATCTTCTCGCTGCTTGGTCTCGCGGTGAACCTGCTCTCCGACCTGATCTACGTCTGGATCGACCCGCGGATCGACTTCTCCGCGCGGGCGACGTGAAGATTTTCCAGGGCGCCCACACCATACGAAAGGATACGGATCGCTGAAATTTCTTCCGCATCCCGCGGGACAGAAAAGATTCACCCCGACCCAGACCCCTTCAACACGCATACGCCGGCTGACACAGACCGCCTTTGCTGGCAATGTCAGGGCAGGATCGATCCTGATCCGCGACTTTAGGCAGACGGGTCGTGGCATTGTCTTCTGGCGCAGGCTCGTCGTCGATGTCGGACCAGCACGAAAGCTTGGAAGCCGGGCCGCACCCCGCTCCCATTGCCGTCATCGGGGCAGGCTTCAGCGGCACGATGGCGGCGATACAGCTGCTCGCCCGCTTGCCGCCGCACCAGTCGGTTCTGTTGTGTGAACGGGCGGAGCGCTTCGGGAGCGGTCGCGCCTACGCCACCGGGAACCCCGACCACCTGCTCAACGTGCGCGCCGCCAACATGAGCGCCTATCCCGACCGGCCCTCCCATTTCGAAGACTGGCTTTCGAAGATCGCCGCGGGTGAGGCGGGCACCGGTGCCGGCAACCCCGCGATCGGGCAGGGACATGTGGGCATCTGGCGGACCCCGGCCGGGACCTTCGCGGCACGCGGGCTATACGGAGATTATCTGGCGGCGCTTCTGACCGAAGCGGTGACAGGCGGTTCGACGCCGCGGCTGCACCTGATCAACGACATGATCATCGACCTCGTGCCGGACGAGGACCGTCTGGTCATGGTTGCCGAGGGCGGCCGACGCGTCGACGTCGCGGGTGCGGTGCTGGCGATGGGCAACCTCGCCCTGCCCCAGGAACCGGAAAGCCGCTTCCGGGGCGATCCGTGGAAGCCGGAGCATGACGCGCGGCTGCATCCGGATCATCCGGTTCTCATCATCGGGACCGGTCTCAGCATGGTCGATGCGGTGATCAGTCTTCGGCGCCAAGGCTTTCGCGGGCAGATCATCGCGCTCTCGCGGCGGGGGCAGATCCCGGCCGTGCACGTACGCGCCGCCCCCTGGCCGCGTCCGGACTTCACGGCCGCAGAGACCCGTTCGATCACCCGGCTTCTGGGCCGGATCCGCCGGGAGGTCGCCTCCGCGGCGGAGGCTCGCATCGCCTGGCACGGGGTGATCGACGCTCTGCGGCCGGTTACGGACGCCCTCTGGCTCGGCTTGCCGCCAGCCGACCAGGCGCGCTTCCTGCGCCATCTCCGCCCGTTCTGGGACACGCATCGGCACCGCTCCGCACCGCCCACGGGCGCGGCCATCGCCGACGAGATCGAAGCCGGCTCGCTTCAAGTGCTCGCCGGAAAGCTGGTGGCGATCGAGGATCAGACCGGTGAAGCGCGCGTCACGTACCGGCCGCGGGGGGCATCCGAACCCAGAACCCTCGGCGTGCAGCGCATCTTCGATGTTCGCGGCGTCGGACGGGTCGCGGATACGACCGACCCGCTTCTGCGCAATCTGATCGGTCGCGGCCTTGTCCGAGCCGGTCCGTTCGGCCTCGGTCTTGCCGTGCGCCTCGATCTGACGGTCCTGGGTGCATCCGATACAGCGGCGCGCCTCTGGACTCTGGGCCCCTTGCTCCGCGGCGCATACTGGGAATGCACGGCCGTGCCGGACATCCGCAACCAAGCCGTCGACCTGGCTCGGTCCGTCGCGGCGGCGCAGGAACCGTCCGCATCGCTTGAGCCCTCTGCACAGGCTTGAGAGTCGGTCCCGATCAGGTTGCCGAGCGGGGAGGGTGAGCGTCGAGCACCCGCGCCACCGTCAGTCGTAGTGTCTGGACACTTCGATACCCCACCGCCGCCGCCACAACCCGGGGCGGGCGTCCTTCGGCCGCAAGCGCGAGTGCGCGGATCACCCGGGCCCGGGCCCGCCAATCACCGAAACTCAGGCCCGTCTCGGCGCGGAACCCCCGGGTCAGCGTCCGCCGGCTCGCCCCGGCCCGGTCGGCCCAGGCATCGAGGTCGTCCTCCGAGGCCGGATTCTCGATCAGCTCCAGGCAGACCCGGCGCAGGCGTGCGTCGCGCGGGAGTGGCAGGGCGAGCGGCGTGGCGGGGGCCCGGCCGATCTCGTCGAGGACCAGAGCGGCGAGATGGCCGCCACGGCCATCCTCTGCGTAAAGCACAGGCTCCTCGGCCAGCGCCGTAAGCGCGGAGGCGAGGAGCCGCGACACCGCGATCACCCGGCAACTCGCCGGGAAGGACCGAACCGCGGCGGGATCCAGATAGGCCGAGCACATCGAGACGGCGCCGTGGGTCGCGACCGCGTGCGGCAGCCGCGGCGGGATCCAGAGCGCGTGCCCCTCGGGAACGACCCAGGTGCCGTCCTCCGCGAACGCCATCATCAGCCCGGCCGTGGCGTAGAGCAGCTGCGCGCGGGGATGGAAGTGCCGGGCGAGATGCATCCCGGCCGCGTAGGTCTTGGGCATCACTGCGACCGGGCGCGGGACGTCCTGATAGTCGGCCGCCTCGGTCGACCGCTTCGCGGCGACAGGTGCCTCCGTCAACATTGGCCCGTTCGCATACATATCCGGCCCAACACCACCATCGGGTCAGGCTATCAGCGCGCAGTCCCGGAGGATACGCCGCGATGGATTCCGATACGCTGTCCCGCCGCACCCTGCGCTTCGTCAACGTCGCGCATGCCCTCGACCATTTCGTACTGCTGATCTACCCGACCGCCGTCATCGCCATCGCGGCCCAGACGGGGCTCGGCTACGGCGAGTTGATCGGGCTCGCCACCGGCGCCTTCGTGGCCTTCGGCCTGTGCTCCCTCCCGATGGGTTCGCTCGCCGACCGGTTCGGGCGGCGCAACATGCTGGCGGTGTTCTTCTTCGGTTACGGCCTGTCCTGCCTCGGCGTGGCGAGCGCCTCGACGCCGCTGGCCTTCGCCCTCTGGCTCTGCGTGCTCGGGCTCGCCTCGGCGATCTACCACCCGGTCGGCTCGGCCATGCTGGTGACCCATGCCCGCCGGCTCGGGCGCGATCTCGGCATCAACGGCGTCTGGGGCAATTTCGGCGCGGCCTCGGCTTCCGGACTCACGGCGCTGCTCGCCGCCGCCGTCAGTTGGCGCGCGGCCTTCGTGGTCCCGGGCCTCGTCTGCCTCGCCTGCGGGGCCGCCTTCCTGGCCCTGGTGCCGGGCGACGGGGACGCCTCGGGCCAGAAGGCCGGCGGCGCGGCGGTGATCCCGGTGACCCGGCCCTGGGCGCTGCTGGCGATGTTCGCCCTGTCGATCTTCGCGGGCGGCCTGACCTTCAACCTGACGACGATCAGCCTGCCGAAGGTGATCGACGAGGGCGTCGGGCAGGCGCTGCCGCTGGCGCTCACCGGCTCCCTCGCCACCGGCGTGTTCCTGTTCGGCGCGCTGATGCAGTTGGCCATGGGCCGCCTCATCGACCGCTACAGCCTGCCGTCCCTGTTCGTGGCGCTCTCGGTGTTGCAGCCGGTGGGGCTCGGGATCGCCGCCCTCTCCACCGGCCTGCCGCTGCTCGCCGGGCTCGTGCTGGCCATGACGGCGATCTACGGGCAGGTGGTGATCAACGACGCGATGATCGCCCGCTACGTCCCGCCCGTCTACCGGGCCCGGGCCTACAGCCTGCGCTACTTCGTGGGCTTCACGGCGAGCGGCTTCGTGGTGCCGGCGATCGCCCTCCTGCATGACCGCGGCGGCTTCGCGCTGGTTCTCGGCGTCGCCTCCGCCTGCGGCGCGGTGATCTGGCTCTCGGCCCTCGGCTTCCTGCGGCTGACCCAGGGCGGCGGACAGTCCGCTCTGGCGGCCGCCGAGTAGCGCGGCGGTTTGCGGGTCCGGCCCGGCGCTGCTACGCGGCGCCGGTCCGAGCCGCGAGCAACCCGTGACCGATCTGTCCCTCGTCATCCGGCCCGAGCGGCCGGAGGATGCCCCCGCCATCGAGCGGCTTCATGCCCGGGCCTTCGGCCCCGGCCGCTTCGCCCGTACCGCCTACCGCCTCCGCGAGGGCGCGGCCGAGCGGATCGATCTCGGCATCACCGCCTCGGTGGGCAGCTTCCTCGTCGGCTCGGTCCGGATGGGGCCCGTGCGGACCGGGGCGACATCCTTCGTGATGCTCGGTCCGCTGGCCGTCGATCCGAGCTTCGCGGGCCGCGGCATCGGCGGTACCCTGACCCGCGCGGCGATCGAGGGGGCGCAGCAGGCGGGCGAGGGTCTCGTGATCCTCGTCGGCGACGCGCCCTACTACGCCCGCTTCGGCTTCACGCCGGTCCCGCCCGGGCGCCTGAGCCTGCCGGGACCGGTCGACCCCGCGCGCCTGCTGTGGCTGGAACTGGCCGACGGATTCAGCGCAGGCGCGTCCGGCCTCGTCGAGGCCCGCGGCGCGTCACTTTAAGGGACACCGCCGCGCGCCTCCGGCAGCGCGCGGGGGCCATGGCGGCGAAGAAAGCTGACGCCGTCGGCGAGCGCGAGCCCGTCAGGCCCGCCGGAGCGCCAGCGCGGCGATCAGCCCGGCGGAGAGGAGCGCCAGCGCCACCGGCGTCGCCGAGGTCGCGGGCCAGGCCGAGGCGGCCGCCGTGAACAGCGCCCCGAAGGTCATCTGCGTGAAGCCGTAGAGGCTGGAGGCTGAGCCGGCCGCGTGCGGATCGACGTTCATCAGCCCCGCCACCGCGTTGGGGCTGAGCAGGCCGACGCCCACCGCGTAGGCGAAGAGCGGCACGATCAGGCTGACGACGCCGAGCATCCCCGTGCGGTCCACGATCAGCAGCGTCAGCGCCGCGGCGATGCAGAGGAGATTGCCGCTCCGCGCCGCCTTTCGGATCGGCACCCGGGTGGCGAGTCGGCTCGCCAGGACGGCCCCGCCGACCATGCCGAACACGACGATCAGGCAGTCGAATCCCACCTCCTGAGAGGAGCGCCCGAGCCGGTCCACGAGGAGGAACGGCGCCACGGCCAGGAAGGCGTAGAGGCTGGTCCCGCCGCAGGCCCCCGCCACCAGATAGGCGCGGAACACGGGGATCCGCACGAGCCGGAGGTAGCCGGACAGAACCGCGACGAATCCCGGCAGCGCCACCTTGTGGCGGTTGGTCTCGGGCAGGGTGAAGACCACGAGCGCGCCCAGCAGGGCGACGAGGCCGGCCAGCACCACGAACACGGCGCGCCAGCCGAAGGCCTCGGTCACGACGCCGCCGATCGCCGGCGCCAGGGCGGGCGTGAGCGTCATCGCGGTGGTGAGGATCGCGAGCTTCCGGGCGGCGTCCTCGCGGGTGGAGACGTCGCGCACCATCGCCCGGCCGATCACCAGGGAGCCGCAGGCGCCGAGCGATTGCAGGACCCGGGCGACGAGCAGGACGCCGATGT
The DNA here is from genome assembly GCF_040545035.1 of Methylobacterium sp. 1973. Lineage (NCBI taxonomy): Bacteria > Pseudomonadati > Pseudomonadota > Alphaproteobacteria > Hyphomicrobiales > Methylobacteriaceae > Methylobacterium > Methylobacterium sp. 1973. The sequence goes on along the minus strand of NZ_JBEPLA010000005.1, from coordinate 206,869 downwards.
TCGGCGCCGGGATCGCGAGCAGCAATCCGGCGAGATAGAGGCCGAGGCCGCCGATCAGGACCGGCCGCCGGCCGTACCGGTCCGAGAGCGGGCCGTAGAGCAGCTGACCGCCCGCAAGCCCGATCAGGTAGACGGTGATCGTCAGTTGCGCGCCGGCGGCGTTGGTGCCGAGGTCCACGGCCGCCGCCGCCAGCGCCGGCACGAAGATGTGCAGCGCCACCGTCCCGGTCATGGTCACGGCAACGAGCAGCGGGAGGGGCGCCCGGCGCTCCTCCCCAACGGAACTTCGGTCAGCCAAGGGGTCCTACGCGGTTTTCAATCCGGCACGATGCCGGGGCGCGGCCGCCTTAGAGCAAGGGGCGCGCCCGGAGCCATGCCGGCGGAACGCGCCTGACACGCGAGGGGCGGGACCGTCCGGAGCCCCGCACCCGGCCCGTGCCTCTACTCCTTCGGAAGCGGCTGCGGGGTCGGCAGCGGCGCGTTCAGGTCCTTGGTCGGGCCGCCGACCTCGAGATCCTTCGCCCGGTCGACCGCCTCGGGATTGGCCTGCGCGGGCGGCTCCTTGGCGGCCGGCGCCGTCGGCGCGGTCGGCTCGGCGGGGATCAGGCTCGAAGGCTGACCCTGCTGGTCGCTGTCATGGGCGCCGGCCGGCGGAGCCGGGGCGTTGCGGTCGCTCGATTCGCCGGTCGTCCGCGGGCTGCCGGGCGACTTCGCCTCGACCGGCTTGGCGGTGCCGGTATCGGCGGGCTTGGCCGGGCTGTCCTTGCCCTCGGACGCCTTGCCGGCGGCGGGCTTGTCGGCGGACGGCTTCTCGGCGGGCGCAGCCGCAGGCTTGTCGTCAGGCTTGGCCGCCGCAGGCGCAGCCGACGGGGCCTCGTCCTTCTCGACGGCGGGCAGCGGCTTCGGCGTCTCGGCCAGGGTTCGCAGATAGGCGATGACGTTGGCCCGCTCCTGCGGCGAAGCGATGCCGGCGTAGGCCATCTTCGTGCCCTTCACGTAGCCCTTCGGGTTGGTGAGGAACCCGTCGAGGTCGGCATAGGTCCACGTGCCGCCCTTCTCCTTCAGGGCCGCCGAATAGTCGAAGCCCGGATGTGAGGCCTTCGGCCGCTCCACGACCCCGTACAGGTCGGGACCGACCTTGTTCGGGCCGCCCTTCTCGAAATTGTGGCAGGCATGGCAGGCCTTGGTGCCGGCCTCGCCCTTCTCGACATTGGCGCTGGCGAGGCGGACGGCGATCGGCTCAACCTTGGCCTCGGGCGCCGCGGCGGCGGCCTCGGGCTGCGGCTCGGGGAGGTCGTAGCCGGCGTTGCCCGCCGGCTTCGGGTGGTAGATCAATTCGGCGACGAAACCCGATCCGGCCGCGAACAGAAGGGCGCCGAGGACCGCACCCAGGACCTTGTTCACCTCGAACGAGTTCATGCTCTTCTCGCAACTCGGCCGTGCCGATCGCGCGCCTGACACGGGCGAGCGGGCTCGGACACCGGACATTGGAAGATTTCGAGGTTGCCTTAGCGGTTCCGGGCGGCTCCTGACAATGCCACCAGAGGGCTCCGCGTCGCTCCAGCGCAGGATTGTTCCACTGAATTGCCCAGCTTGTCACCGAGTGGCACATTTTCTCCACTGCGCTCCGGCCCGTCTCCAGGGGGACGACAATCGGGGGCCGGCCTGTTAAGCAGCCGGCCGCCTGCCGCCGCGGCCCCGATCCGCGCATCCGGATCCGAATCTCGATGTCCGATCCCCTGGTCCTGATCCCGGCCCGCCTCGCCGCGACCCGCCTGCCGAACAAGCCGCTGGCCGACATCGCCGGCGAGGCCATGATCGTCCATGTCTGGCGCCGGGCCATGGAGGCCGGCATCGGCCCCGTGGTGGTGGCCACCGACACGGCGGAGATCGCCCGGACGGTCGAGGCCGCGGGCGGCCTCGCGGTGATGACCCGGGCCGATCATCCGTCGGGCTCCGACCGCCTCGCCGAGGCGCTCGACATCGTCGATCCGGAAGGTCGCCACGACGTGGTCGTCAACGTACAGGGCGACCTGCCGACCATCGACCCGGCGATCATCGGCGCCTCCATCGTGCCGCTGGCCGACCGCACCGTCGACATCGTCACCCTCTGTGCGCCGATCACCGACCCCCACGAGGCCGACAACCCGAACGTGGTCAAGCTCGTCGGCCACATGGTCGGTCCGGGGCGCCTGCGCGCCCTGTACTTCACCCGCGCCCGGGCTCCCTGGGGCGACGGGCCGCTCTGGCACCATATCGGCCTGTACGCCTACCGGCGCAGGGCGCTCAGCCGATTCGTGGCCTTGCCGCCCGGCGAGCTGGAGATGCGCGAGAAGCTGGAGCAGCTGCGGGCGCTCGAAGCCGGCATGCGCATCGACGCCGCCATCGTCGACGACCTGCCGCTGGGCGTCGACACCCCCGCCGACCTGGAGCGCGCCCGCGCCCTGCTCCAGAGCCGGCGCCTGAACTGACCCGACGAACGAATCCAGACCGCCATGACAGACCGCACCATCGCCTATCAGGGGGAGCCCGGGGCGAACTCGCACATCATCTGCGCGGAGGCGTATCCGGACTGGACGCCGCTGCCCTGCCCGACCTTCGAGGACGCCTTCGCGGCGGTGACAGAGGGGCGCGCCCGGCGGGCGATGATCCCGATCGAGAACTCGATCGCGGGTCGCGTCGCCGACATCCACCACCTGATCCCGATCTCGCCTCTTCACATCGTGGCCGAGCACTTCCTGCCGATCCACTTCCAGCTGATGGTCCTGCCGGGCACGCAGCGCGAGGCTTTGAAGAGCGTCCACAGCCACGTCCATGCCCTGGGCCAGTGCCGCCGGATCATCCGCCGGCTCGGCCTGAAGGCCGTGGTCGCCGGCGACACCGCCGGGGCCGCCCGCGAGATCGCCGAGATCGGCGACCCGAGCCGGGCGGCTCTGGCGCCCGCACTCGCCGCCGGAGTCTACGGCCTCGACATCCTGGAGCGCGACGTCGAGGACGAGGCGCACAACACCACCCGGTTCGTGGTGTTCTCCCCGGAGCCCCAGCCGGTGGAACAGGGCACCGTGCCCTGTGTGACGAGCTTCGTGTTCCGTGTGCGCAACATCCCGGCCGCGCTCTACAAGGCGCTCGGCGGATTCGCGACCAACGGCGTCAACATGTCGAAGCTCGAGAGCTACATGGTCGACGGCGAATTCACCGCCACGCAGTTCTACGCCGAGGTCGACGGCCATCCGGACGATCCGGGCCTCAGCCGGGCGCTGGACGAACTCGGCTACTTCTCGCGCGAATTGCGGGTGATCGGCACCTACCCGGCCCACCCCTTCCGCGAGATGGCGCGGCCGGCGGCGGAGTGATCCTCACTCCCGCCGGAGCACCCGGTCCACCGCCAGATCCGACCAGAAGCCCGGCCGGAAATCGCGCTTGAGCGCCTCGGGGTCGTAGATGGTCTCGACCCAGGTCAGGAAGTCGAGCCCCCTCGCCTCGCCCTCGATGCGATACCGGGCGAAGAATGCGTCGAGGATGCCGGTCTTGGCGAAACGGAGATGGCCGTAGCGGGCGGAGAGCTGCCGGGCGGCCTCGGCCACCGGGCGCCCCTCGTGCAGGATCAGGTAGAGGGCCGAGGCGAGGCCGGCCCGGTCGGCGCCGGACTTGCAGTGCATCACCGCCGGGTACTCGATGCCGGCGAAGAAGGCCTTGGCGCCAAGGATGGTGGCCCGGTCCGGCGCTTCCCGCGAGCGGAGCACGAACTCGACCAGCTTGAGCCCGTGGCGCTCGCAGGCCTCGCGCTGCAGCGGCCAGGACCCGTGCTCGCGCCCGCCGCGCAGGGAGATGATCGTCCGCACGCCCTCGGCCCGGAAGCGGGCGAGCTGATGAGGACCGGGCTGGGCCGAGCGCCAGAGGGCGCCGGAGCCGACGCGGTGCCGGTTGAGATAGGCGAGGCGGAAGACGCCGTGGTCGATCAGCAGCATGCTGGCCCAGGCCATGAGACGGTCGCCGGGGCCGGCGATCGGCCGCTCGAAGCGGGCGATCCGGGCCATGCGGCGCGCGTAGCGCCTCTCGGGCTTGAGGAAGCGGTTGAACAAGGCCGTGCTGCCGGGGGAACCGAGCCCGGGCTCTACCAGCCGCCCGCCGGCCCGGCAATTCGCGGGCCGGCGGGCCGGCACCGGCATCACGCGACGTCACGCGACCTCACGCAGGCCGACGCGACGCGGCGCCATTCTTGCCTTCACTCCGCCTGGATCGGCATCGAACCTGCGCGGGCCGCGCGGGTTATCCGCCGGTCGGACGACGGGAGGCCCGAAGCCCATGAGCACGCGCACCACGAGCATCCGCCGGGCCCGCGAGGCCGATCTCGGCGGCTTGTCCAAGGTGTTCGATGCCTCCTGGCGCGAGGCCTATCGCGGCATCATCCCGGGCGTCGCTCTGGAGCGGGTGATCTCGACCCGGGACCGGGCCTGGTGGCAGAGCGCCCTGCGCCGCGGCCGGCCGATCGCGGTGGTGGAGACGGGCGAACTCGTCGTCGGCTACGCGGCCTACGGACGGACGCGCAGCCGGGCGCTCGGCACCGAGGCCGAGATCGACGAACTCTACCTGTTGCCGGAGTATCAGGGCGTCGGCCTCGGCCGGCGCCTGTTCCGGGCGGTGCGCAACGACCTCGCGGATCACGGCCTCACGCGGCTGGGCGTGTGGAGCCTGGAGGACAATGTCCGCGCCGGCGCCTTCTACGAGGGGCTCGGCGGCGTCGCCGGCCCGCGGGCGCTGGACCGCGTGGCGGGCATCCCGCTCCCCAAGGTGGGCTTCCTGTTCGGCTAACGTTTTCCAGCGCTCGTTGCCGGGCCGCACCATCGGCCGATTTGCTTTGCCAAGCGGCGCCACTAAGAGATCCGGGAAGCGGACGAGACCGCATTCCGGAAGCGACACGCCATGAAGATCGACGCCATCCCGCTCGGCAAGAAGCCGCCGCACGACGTCAACGTGATCGTCGAGGTGCCGCTCGGCGGCGAACCGATCAAGTACGAGATGGACAAGGAATCCGGCGCGCTGGTCGTCGACCGGTTTCTCTATACCCCGATGTTCTATCCGGGGAATTACGGCTTCATCCCCCACACCCTGTCGGGCGACGGCGATCCCTGCGACGTGCTGGTGGCCAACACCCGCGCCGTGCTGCCGGGCGCGATCATCAGCGCGCGTCCCGTGGGCGTGATGGTGATGCAGGACGAGGGCGGCGAAGACGAGAAGATCATCGCGGTGCCCTCGCGCCACCTGACCAAGCGGTACGACCGGGTCGAGAACTACACCGACCTGCCCGAGATCACGATCCAGCAGATCCAGCACTTCTTCGAGCACTACAAGGATCTGGAACCCGGCAAGTGGGTCAAGTTCGTCCGCTGGGGCGACAAGGAAGAGGCCCACCGGCTGATCGAGGAAGCGATCGAGCGCGCCAAGGCCAAGAAGTAAGCGGGGCGGCCGCTCCCGCCCGGGAGCGGCCCATGTCCCTCAGCCGTCGATGCGGCGCAGCCCGACCTTGTAGCGCCGGGCATTCTCCACGTAGCGCAGGGCGGCCTGCCGCAGCCCCTCGACCGCGGCCTCGTCGAGGGTGCGCACGGCCTTGGCCGGCGCCCCGACGATCAGGCTGTGATCCGGGAATTCCTTGCCCTCGGTGACCAGCGCGTTGGCGCCGATGAGGCAGCCGCGGCCGATCCGGGCGCCGTTCAGGACCGTCGCCCCCATGCCGACGAGGCTGCCGTCGCCGATGGTGCAGCCGTGCACGATCGCGCCGTGGCCGACCGTGACGTCGCTGCCGATGACGAGGGGAAACCCGGGATCGACGTGCATGATCACGCCCTCCTGGACATTGGTGCGATCGCCGATGCGGATCGGCTCGTTGTCGCCGCGCAGAGCCGCGCCGAACCAGATGCCGACATCGAGGCCGAGATGCACGCGGCCGACCACCTGCGCGTCGGGCGCGATCCAGACCCGGGCGGGGTCGGCGAGGTCGGGGACGTGATCGTCGAGGGCGTAGAGCGGCATGGCGGCCTTTCGTGGGGATCGGGCTTAACGGCCGCGCGATGCGGCCGGGATCGCGACGGATGACGCGCATCGCCTGTCGCGGGAATGGTACGGCGCGTCCAGGCTGCCAATGCTAGGCTGGTTCCGCAAGCAGCCTCGACCTGGACGGGAAACAGAGATGGCGCGATTCCCGGCTCTGATCGGTCTGACGGTGATCCTGCTGACGCAGGGGGCGGGGGCGGCGGACCTGCGGGAGCGGTCGCCCCTGGGCCGGTTCCGGGCGACCTGCGAGGATCTCGCGACCTTCTGCTTCGCCGATGCCTGCGGCGGCGACCAGATCGCTGCGGCCCAGGGCTGCCGGGCGCGCTGCCCGAGCGCGTCGATCATCGATGTCGTGCCGAGCGTCTGCCGGCCGCCCGACGTCCAACCGGCGATAGGTCTCCGGCGCCGGGGCTGAGTTTCCGTCGCGTCCGGTCTCCGGGAGAAAATTCCGCCCGCTGCGGCAACGAAACGCGGAGCGCGGCATTGACCGGTCTCGGACAGTTGAACAACGGGGACGCGCACAGATGCTCGTGAACGCGCGCGAGGCCCGCCGTCGCACTCTGCTGACAAGCAATCTTCACCCGCCCGAGGGCGGCCTGAACGCCGATCCAATTCTATATGGTGTCGCCGCGGGTTTGGCCTCGCTGTTTCCGCCCGTAACGGCGCAAGCGCAGGATCGTTCCGAGCCGCGCGGACATGCCGAGGGTGACCGGCCCGGGGACAGGACGGCGTCCCGGTAAGACGCCGCCAGCGCCGCCTGTCAGGAAGCCAGTCGCGCGAGAAGGAGCAGCGTCGCCACAGCCGGCACGGCGGTGGCGAGCCATAGGGCGCCGGGATGAAACCCCTCGGGCCCCGTGAAACGGAGGCTCCGCGTCACCGTGGGACGCGAGCGGTCCCCGCGTCCGATCCCGATTCCGACTGGCATCCGTGGCCTCCTCGATACACGAGGAATGAGCCCCGACGCCCCTCAAGGCCGTCTGAATCGGCGGCCGCCATCATGCGGCGTGGTGAACCGCTCCTTAAAGGGCGCGGTCGAACTTCAGCTCGCCGTTCGGGCTCTTGAGCACGAGCTGCGAGCCGACCAAGTCCCACACCGCCGAGGTGCGCAGGGCGATGAAGAACGCCTGCTCGGCGGCGGCGAGGCCCTTGTCGCAGCTCTTCTTGGTGAGTGCGAGCGGGCCCACGGCGATGTGCTGCTCCTTGAGCGGGAATGCGGTCGCCGCGAAGGTGTTGCAACCGCCGTAGCCGCGGGCGCGGTACTGCTTGTCGATGATGAAGCTCGGCCGGTCGCCACCCGTGAAGGGCTTTCCGTTGAGGCTCACGGCGGTCCAGGTCGAATCGAGCGGGAAGATCTTCTCGCTGGCCTTGGTCCCCGGCACGTACTGGGGCTTCTTCTCCTCTTCGCCGCCGGGGCGGCGATTGCCCCGGCCGAAGCCCGTCGGCGAACCGCCCATCTGGGCCTGCGCCTGCGTCACCGCGGATAGGTCCATAGCCAGCACGGCACAGGCCAAGCTCGCGATCAGCACCCCTCTCATCGTCCAGTCCCCATGTCGCGCGCACCGCGCGCAGGTTGTCCCGGTCCGGAGGCGCCACGCCGGCCGCGCAGCACGGCCCCGCGAGAGACCGCTCCGAATCCTTGCGCCTTGGCGGATGCGACAGGATTTCAGCACAATTATGGTCGCGCTCCGACCGGATGTTCCCGGAAACGATCCGCGACCGCAATCGTTGTTGATGATACCCGAGGAGGAGAGTGAGCGTGGCAGGATCGGACGAGGGCGCACAGAGCGGAACGCAGGCGCCCATCATGAGCCCCGCGCAGTCGCGGGCGGCCCGTGGGCTGCTCGGCTGGTCGCAGGCCGATCTCGCGGGCAAAGTCGGCCTGGACGAGCACTTCGTGCGGGATTTCGAGGGCGGCTACAGCGACCCGCCGAGCGGGCAGATCGAGGCCCTGCGGAGCGCCCTCAGCGCAGCCGGCGCGGTGTTCGCCGACGCCCCGACCCTCGGCGTCCATCTGGCGGCCGGACCGGGCGTCGACGAGGGCACCCGCGCCGACGCACTCACCACCGAGAACGATCGGTAACGCCCGCCGGAATTCCGGAACGCGCCGCTCATGGCGTGTTCAGGCGCAGGATCCGAGAACCAGGGACGCCCGAACCCGCGCACCGTCCTTGGAGCGTCCCGTGATCGATCTCGTCAGCAGCCCGTCGCCGCGCGACCGGCGTCCTGTCTTCGAACGGACCGGAGGCCAGTGATGCGCGCCGACACCTTTCTGGCCGCCGCCGACGCGTTGCCCCTGGCGAGCCTCGATGCCCTCCTGGGGAGCCGGGGGCTGGTAATCGTCGCGCCCCACCCCGATGACGAGAGCCTCGGATGCGGCGGCCTGATCGCAGCCGCTCGGGCGTCCGGGCGGCCCGTTCACCTCGTCGTGGTCAGCGACGGATGCGGCTCGCACACGCAGTCCCGCCTCTATCCGCCGGAGAAGCTGCGCGCCCTGCGCGAGGCGGAGACGCAGCGGGCCGGAGCGGTGCTCGGCCTCGGATCCGGGGACGTGACCTTCCTGCGCCTGCCCGACGCCCATGTCCCGAGCGACGGGCCGGAGGCCGACGCGGCTGCGGCGGCCGTCGCCCGCGCGGCCGCGGCGATCGGGGCCGGCGCGGTCTTCGTCACGTGGCGCCACGATCCCCATTGCGATCACAAGGCGGCCGCCGCGATCGTCGCCCGCGCCCGACCGCAGATGCCGGGAGTCCGGGTCTATGAGTATCCCGTCTGGGGCTGGACCCTACCGCCCGAGACCGAGGTCGGCCCAAGCCCGACCGGCCTGCGCCTCGACGTCTCCGCCTATCGCGAGACCAAGGCGCGGGCCGTGGCGGCGCACGAATCGCAGACCACCGACCTGATCGCGGACGATCCCCAGGGCTTCCGGCTCGAGCCCGCCATGATCGACCGGCTCTGCGGTCCCTACGAGCGCTTCGTCGCGATCCCCGCATGACCCGGCGGACCCAGACCCTGCCGGAGGATTACTTCCGCGGCATCTACGCCAGCGACCCGGATCCCTGGCGCTTCACCTCCTCGCCCTACGAACGCGAGAAATACGCGGCGACGCTGGCGGCCCTTCCCCAGCCGCGCTACCGGTCCGCCTTCGAGCCGGCCTGCTCGATCGGCGTCTTCACCCGCGCCCTCTCGGAACGCTGCGCCAGGCTCCTCGCCACCGATCTGGTCCCGGCCGCCGCGGAGGCCGCCCGGGCGCGATGCGCGGATCGTCCCCATGTCGAGATCCGGCAGGGGACCATGCCGGCGGACTGGCCGACCGGGCCCTTCGACCTGATCGTCCTTTCCGAGTTCCTGTACTTCCTGGCCCCGCCGGATTTCGCCGAGCTCGTGCGCCGGGCCGGCGAGACGATCGCGCCCGGCGGGGACATCGTTCTGGTGCACTGGCTGGGCGAGACCGATTACCCGCTTTCGGGCGATGGTGCCGCCGATGGCTTCATCCGCCTCTCCGCCGCCTTCGCCCAGGTCCTGAGTCAGTCGCGGACCCCCGATTATCGGATCGATGTCCTGCGCGCCGGAGCCGCGTCGTGAGCATCGCGGTCATCACGCTCAACAAAGGTCGGCGCGCACACCTGACCCGCCTGCTCGACGGTCTCGGTCGCGGCGATCCGCCCGATCGCTGCGTCGTCGTCGAGATCGGCGGCGATGAGGCGCCCTACCCGGCGCTACCCTTCCCGGTGGAGCGCGTCGCGTTCCCGCATGCCGGCCTGCCCCTCGCGGCGGCGCGCAATGCCGGGCGCCGGGCGGCCCAGGCCGAGACGCTGATCTTCCTCGACGTCGATTGCATCCCCTCGGCGGGGCTCGTCGCGGGCCTGTCGCGGGCGGTGGCCGAGCAGGACGGCCTGATTTGCTGCGAGATCGGCTACCTGCCGGCCGGCGCGGTGGCGGATGGATGGTGCGCGGCGGATCTGGAGCGGTTCGGCCAGCCGCACCCGGTGCGGGCCTTCCCGTCCGCAGGCGTGGTGGCGCCGGCACCGCAGGCCGGGCTGTTCTGGTCGCTCGCCTTCGCGGTGCGCGCCGAGACCTATGACCGCCTCGGCGGGTTCGACGAAACCTTTTCCGGCTACGGCGCGGAGGACACCGATCTGGCGTTCCGGGCGGAGAAGGCGGGGGTGCCGATCCTGTTCCTGGGAGGCCCCCGGGCCTACCACCAGCATCATCCGGGCTACGACCCGCCCCTGCAGCATTTCCGCGACATCGTCGCCAACGCGGCCCGCTTTCACGACCGGCACGGGATCTGGCCGATGGACGGCTGGCTCGACGGGTTCGCCCGGCTCGGGCTGATCGCGGCGGATCGGTCGAACGGGATCGTCATCCATCGCGACCCGACTCGGGACGAGATGGCTGCGGCGCGGCTGCCGGACGATCGGCCGTTCTAGGGCCGTCGCGGCCGCCGCGCCGCAGAGTTTGTCCCTTCTCCCGAAGAGACTGGTGAGGGGTGAACCCGCTCCGGGGCCTTCTCCAACCCTCATCCGAACCTGTCACGCGGTCACGGGCTTGCCCGCGATCCGCTCTGATCTGCCCCGGGGCCCGGCAAGCCCGGCCCCGGTCATGCAGCTGCTTGGCGCGCCGTTCGGGCGGCCTCAGCCCTTCATGGCGTTCGCCTTCTCGATCAGCGCCTCGGCCATGCGGATCGAGGCGATGTCGATGAGGCGTCCGTCCAGGGACACGGCGCCGCGGCCGGCCTTGGCGGCCTCTTCCATGGCCTCGAGAATGCGGCGGGCCTTGGTGACCTCGGCTTCCGAGGGGGTGAACACCTCGTTGGCGAGATCGATCTGCGACGGGTGGATCGCCCACTTCCCTTCGAAGCCGAGGGCGGCGCAGCGGCGGGCCGCCGAGCGGTAGCCGTCCGGATCCGAGAAGTCGCCGAACGGTCCGTCGATCGGGCGCAGGCCGTAGGCGCGGCAGGCCACCAGCATGCGGTTCTGAGCGAACAGCCACGGATCCTGCCAGTGGGTCTGGCGATTGCCGGCCTCGTCCTTGTCGGTGAGCACCGAGAAGTCGGGGTTCACGCCGCCGATCACCGTCGAGCGGGCGCGGGTCGAGGCGGCGTAATCGGCCACGCCGAAGGACATCGCCTCCAGGCGCTTCGACGACTGGGCGATCGCCTCGACATTGGCCATGCCGAGCGCGGTCTCGATCAGCACCTCGAAGCCGATCTGCTTGTCACGCTTCTTGGCCTGCTCGATCTGGGTGACCAGCACGTCGATGGCGTAGACGTCGGCCGGCACGCCGACCTTCGGGATCAGCACCATGTCGAGGCGCGGGCAGGCTTCGACGATGTCGACCACATCGCGGTACATGTAGTGGGTGTCGAGACCGTTGATGCGGATCATCATGGTCTTGTTGCCCCAATCCAGGTCGTTGAGCGCCTGGATGATGTTGGTGCGGGCCTTCTCCTTGTCGTCGGGGGCGACCGCGTCCTCGAGGTCGAGGAAGATCACGTCGGCGGCCGACTGCGCCGACTTCTCCATGAAGGTCGGGTTGGAGCCGGGGACCGCGAGTTCGGACCGGTGCAGGCGCGGCTTGGCCTGCTGGATCAGGGTGAAGCTCATCTTGGATTCTCTCTCCTGGTGACGGTTCTGATGCCGTTGCGGGGCTGGACCCCGTTCACCGGCGGCAAATGGCGCGCACTGAGCTGCCTGACAGGGCGCGCAGGCGCGTTTCGATCCGATCCCTCAACGTGCGAGGCCCGCACCGCCTCACCCGGTCGCCCCGAAGCCGACCGCGATGCAGTTGATGGACAGGAGCAGGGCCGACTTCACCGCCTCGCGCCGGTCCTCGTCGGTCTCGGCGCGGTAGCGGGCGAGCAGTTCCACCTGCTCGCGGCTGACCTGGTTGATGGTCGGAAGCCGCCCCTTCAGGCGGTCCCGGAACAGGGGGAAGCGCTCGGCGAGATCCGCGCCGCCGCTCACCCGCAGCACCATCTCCCGGGTCAGTGCGTATTCGGCCTCGATCATCGAGAAGATCCGGTCCCGGATCGCCGCATCCGGGACGAGGCCCGCATAGGCGCGGGCGATGTCGAGATCGACCATCATCAGCGTCTTCTCGACCTCGTCGAGGACGAGGCGGAGGATGCGGGATTCGTTGAACAGCCGCTTGAGGGTCGCCTCGCCGTCGCGGCCGCGCACGTCGATGAAGCTCGCGAGCCCGGACCCGACCCCGTACCAGCCGGTGATCACGTGCCGGTTCTGCGACCACGCGAACACCCAGGGGATCGCCCGCAGGTCCGAGAGCGAGCGGGCGCCGAACCGGCGGGCCGGCCGCGAGCCGATGTTGAGGAGCGCGATCTCGTCCAGCGGGCTCGCGGCCTGGAAGTAATCGACGAGGCCGTCGGTCTGGAGCAGCTGGACGTAGGCCGCCCGGGACGCGCCGGCCAGCGCCTCCAGGGCGTCGTCGTGGCCGGGGCCCGCCCGCTCGCCGTCGCCGGCGAGCGCGTGCTCGAACACCGAGGCGGCGAGCAGCTCCATCTGGTAGGCGGCGGTGCCGCGGTTGGCGTACTTGAACGAGACGACCTCGCCCTGCTCGGTGGTGCGGAACCGGCCGCGGATCGAGCCCGGCGGCTGGGCCATGATGCCGCGATGGGTCGGCACGCCGCCGCGGCTCACCGAGCCGCCGCGCCCGTGGAAGAAGGCGATGCCGACACCGAGTTCCTCGCCGAGCCGGGTCAGCTTGCTCTGCGCCTTGTAGAGCTCCCAATTGGCGGCGACGAAGCCGCCGTCCTTGTTGGAGTCGGAATAGCCGATCATGACCTCCTGGACCCCGCCCTGCCAGCGGGTGGAGCGGCGCACCACCGGCACGCCGAGCAGCGCCCGCATGATCGCCGGGGCGGCACGCAGGTCGTCGATGGTCTCGAACAGGGGCACGATCGGCAGCGGGCAGATCTCCGTCCCGGCCGCGTCGAGGAACACCCCCGCCTCCTTGGCCAGCAGGTAGGCGCCGAGGACGTCCTCCACCGAGCGGGTCATCGACAGCACGAAGGCGCCGAACGCCTCCCGGTCGAGGGCCTCGCGCATCTCGGCGACGAGGGCGAAGGTGGCGAGGGTCTCCCGGGCGGCGTCGGGCAGGTCCTCGAAGGACCGCTCGGGATCACGGGGCCGGGCGAGTTCGGTATCGAGCCACTGGCGCCACGCGGTCGAACCGAGGGCCGGCGGCTCGCCGTCGCCGTTGCGCTGGCGCCAGAGGGCATGGAGCGTGTCGGTGGTCCGCGTGGTGTTCTCGCGCAGGTCGAGCCGGACCGTCGAGAAGCGGAAGATCTCCACCATGCGCCGGACAGGGCGGACGAGATCCCGCGCCAGCGCCCCGCACTTGGCCTCCGTCAGGCCGCGCTCCAGCGTGCGCAGGTCCTCGATCAAGCCGTCGGCGCTGGCGTAGTCGGGACCGGACGGGTGCTCACCTTCGTTGCGGGCGATCGTCGCCTCGATCTTGCGCAGGACGCAGGAGAGATATTGGCGATAAGGCTCGCCCGGGTTGCGCCGGGTGATGGCGCGGGCCTGGCCGCTCTCGGCGAGCTGCCGTTCGAGTTCCGCGTGAAAGCTTTCGGGCAGCGGCAGCGAGCGCTCGGTGAGCGAGAGGGTCCGGCCCAGTTCGCGCACGCCGTCGCGGTAGCGGGTGAGCGAGGCCAGGGCGTTGCGGTGCAGGGTCTGCCGGGTGACCGCGGCCGTGACGTAGGGGTTGCCGTCCCGGTCGCCGCCGATCCAGGAGCCGAACTGGAAGAACGGCGGCACCTTGAAGTCCGTGCCCGGATAGGTCTCGGCGAGGGCCTCGTGCAGGGTCTCCAGGGTCTCGGGCAGCATCTCGAACAGGGTCTCGTCGAAGAAGTGCAGCCCCCAGGCCACTTCCCGCTCGACCGTCGCCTTCTCCAGGTGCAGCTCGCCCGTCATCCAGACCAGCTCGATCTGGTCGCGGAGCTCGTTCATGAGCCCGTTGCGCTCACGATCGGTCCAGCGCGGCATCTCCAGCTCGCGCAGCACGAGGTAGATCCGGCGGAACTTCTCCAGCACCGTCACGCGCTTGCCCTCGGTGGGGTGCGCGGTGAGCGTCGGGCGGATGCGCAGGTCGCTGAGCAGCGCCTGGATCTTCTCCGGGGGCACGCCCTGCCGGCGGGCATCCGCGAAGACCTTGGCGAAGGAGCCGCTGAGCGCGGCACGGCCTTCCGTGCGCTCCACGTGCCGGCGGCGGCGCATCGCGGCGTTCTGCTCGGCGATGGAGATCAGCTGGAACCAGATGCCCTGCACCTGCAGCGCGCGCGCCAGCATCTGCGGCGAGAAGCGCGAGATGTCGGCCGTGCCGTGCAGGACCGCCTCGAGGTCGGGATCGTGCCGGCGGGCGACATCGAGCAGCGCCTGGAACAGGATGTCCAGCGCCTGCTCGGCCGAGGTGCCGACGATCACCGGCGGCGCGAAGGCTGTCGCGTCGACGAGACCTGGATGTGCGTGAAGGGTGCGGGTCATGAGGCCACCTCGTGGCGCGCGGTTTTCTTGGAGGATGTTCAGCGCGAAGCGTCGTCACCGCCGGCTCGGGAGGTATGCGCATCGGCCGGTGCCCAGCGCGACGAGCCCCCTCTTCCGTGCGGGAGAGGGTCGGGGTGAGGGACGCGATGGTTCAGGATCGAGCGCGCCGCCGGTACGCCGATGGACCGCGCCTTCTCCGGAAGGATCCGATCCCTCACCCTGTCCCTCTCCCGCACGGGAGGGGGGACCCACGCCGCATTCTGAGACTGTGCGGCAGGCTGGCTGCGGCTACGCCGCCCGGGCCAGCACGTCGGCCACCGTCTGGCCGAAGGAACCCGGATCGGGCGCCACGGTGAGGCCGTAGGAGCGCATGATCTCGGCCTTCTCGGCGGCGCTGTCGCCGGCAGCCGAGATGATCGCCCCCGCATGGCCCATGCGGCGGCCCTTCGGCGCCGTGAGCCCCGCCACGAAACCGATCACCGGCTTCGACATGTTCTCGCGGATCCAGGCCGACGCCTCGGCCTCCTGCGGCCCGCCGATCTCGCCGATCATCAGCACCGCGTCGGTGTCCGGATCGGTCTCGAACAGGGCGAGGTGGTCGAGGAAGGACGAGCCGTTGATCGGATCGCCGCCGATCCCCACCGAGGTGGAGATGCCGAGCCCGAGCTCCTTGAGCTGCGAGGCCGCCTCGTAGCCGAGCGTCCCCGAGCGGGAGATCACCCCGACATTGCCGGGGAGATAGATGTGACCGGGCATGATGCCGAGCATCGCCTTGCCGGGGGAGATGATGCCGGCACAGTTCGGGCCGACCACCATCGTGCGGCGATCCCGCGGATAGCGCATCAGGTAGCGCTTCACCCGCATCATGTCCTGGGCCGGGATGCCGTCCGTGATCGAGCAGACCAGCCGCAGGCCGGCATCGGCCGCCTCCATGATGGCGTCGGCCGCGAAGGGGGGCGCCACGAAGGTGATGGACGTGGTGGCGCCGGTCGCCGCCACCGCCTCCTTGACGGTGTTGAACACCGGCAGGCCGAGATGGGTGCGGCCGCCCTTGCCCGGGGTGACGCCGCCGACGACGTTCGTGCCGTAATCCAGCATCTCCTTGGCGTGGAAGGTGCCCTTGTCGCCCGTGATGCCCTGGACGATGATCGGGGTGGTCTCGTCGATGAGGATGCTCATGGCGCGGTCTCCCCTTCAGTGCTGCGTCTGGGCGGTGGCGCAGGCGTCGACCGCCTTCTTGGCCGCCTCCGACAGGGTGTCGGCGGTGATCAGGTCGAGGCCGCTCTCGGCCAGGATCTTCTTGCCCGCCTCCACGTTCGTACCGGCGAGCCGGACCACCAGCGGCACGTCGATCTTCACTTCGCGCGCCGCCTGGACCACACCCTCGGCGACCCAGTCGCAGCGGTTGATGCCGGCGAAGATGTTGACGAGGATCGCCTTCACGTTGCGGTCCGACAGGACCAGCCGGAAGGCCGTGGCCACCCGCTCGGGCGAGGCGCCGCCGCCGACATCCAGGAAGTTCGCCGGCTCGCCGCCCGCGTGCTTGATCATGTCCATGGTGGCCATGGCCAGCCCGGCGCCGTTGACGATGCAGCCGATCTCGCCCTCGAGGCCGATGTAGCTGAGGTTGTGCTCGGCGGCCTGCGCCTCGCGGGGATCGCCCTGCGAGGGGTCGTGCATGTCGGCGATGCCCGGCCGGCGGAACATCGCGTTGTCGTCGAAGGACATCTTGGCATCGAGCGCGAGCACCCGGTCGTCCTTGGTGACGACCAGCGGATTGATCTCCAGCATCGTGCCGTCGCAGTCGCGGAACGCCCGATAGGCGTTCATGATCGTCTTCACCGCGGCCGAGACCTGCTTGATGTTGAGACCGAGCTGGAAGGCGATCTCCCGGGCCTGGAACTGCTGCAGGCCCACCGCCGGCTCGACCACCACCTGGATCAGGGCGTCGGGCTCGTTCGCGGCGATCTCCTCGATGTCCATGCCACCGCGCTGGCTGGCGATGACGCGCACGCGCTCGGCCTTCCGGTCCAGCACGTAGCCGAGGTAGAGTTCACGCTCGAACGGGTCGGCGGTCTCGACGTAGACCCGCTGGACCGGCTTACCCTCGGGGCCGGTCTGGTGGGTGACGAGGCGCTTGCCGAGGAGATCCTTGGCGGCGTCGCGGACCTCGTTATAGGTCCGGCAGAGCTTGATGCCGCCGGCCTTTCCGCGGGCACCCGCGTGGATCTGCGCCTTCACGGCCCAGAAGGATCCGCCCAATTCCGTAGCCGCGTAGACCGCCTGATCCGGGCTGAACGCGATCGCGCCCTTCGGGACGGCCACGCCGAAGCTCGCAAGCAGCTCCTTGGCCTGATACTCGTGGACGTCCATTCGGCGCCTCCTCCGCGGTTCGTTGCCGCCGTTGATGCCCTTCACTTTAGTTGAGTCGAAGGAATAAGCCCGTCAAATTTTTTGATCTCGGGCTTGACGACGACTTTTTCGCGGTCGCAGCACGGATCGTATTCGATGCTGCGCTGCGGCATACTCAAAAACAACGAGGCCGGGGCATGATGCACCCGGCCTCGACTGTCGATGGTTTGCCGGCGCCAGGATCAAGCGCCGCGGGCGTCAGTTCACTTTGGTCTTCACCACCTCGTAGACCTTCTCGGTCAAGGCCCCGGCCCCGGCCAGAAGGTCTTCGAGTTCCTTCAGCCGCTCGTCGGCGAAGTCCCGGTCCTCGAGACCCTTCGCGTTCACGTAGACGTTGAGCGCCGCGCTGCGCAGTCCGGCATAGGCGGAGAGCACGGCCACGCCGGCATCCGACACGACGTTGAGGTTGCCCTTGTCGGCGGTGATCGCCGCGAGGTCGATCACCGCGCGGCACGCCCGGCAGCAGGCGAGCGGCACGTCGCAGGCCGTCTTGAGGGCCGCCTGGATTTTCTCCGCGCGGGCCGCCTTCTCGTCGTCGGTGGCCTTGGGCAGGCCGTAGGCCCCCATCACGGCGTCGAAGGCCTGGACGTCCTCCCCGATCATGCCGGTGAGCACGACCCGCAGGCCCTCGGATTTGGCCAGGACTTCCTTCAGCTCGGCCTCGACCTCGACATACTTCTTCTTGCCGATGGTGAGGTTGCAGACCATCGACACCAGAGCCGCGCCCATGGCGCCGGAGATCGCCGCCGCGCCGCCACCGCCGGGGGTCGGGGCGGCGCTAGCGAGTTCCGTCAGGAAGGTCTGGATGGACGCGTTTTCCGGCGCCTGCTGCGTGTCCGACATGGGCGTCCCTCCCGTCAGGCCATCGACTTGGCGAGCGAATAAATCTCCTCGGCGTCGAGCACCTTGTCGGTGCTCTCGAAGAGCTGGCCCACGCAGGCCCGGTGCAGCTTGAGCTTCAACCCGCCGATGCCCAGCGCGCCGAAGGCCTGCTTGCCGTTGCGCTCCTTGCCCTTGTCCATCACGTCGATGCCGCCGATGCCCGTCGGGGGCTGGGCGTTGTAGTCGGCGACGAACTCGATGGACGATTCCTGCGCCCAGGCGGATTCGGGCAGGAGCTCGACGCCGATGGCGCCGGCCGTGAACACGAGGTTCGTGCCCTTCACGAGGGCCACGCGGGAGGCCTCGTCGGGGGTCGCGGCGGCCTTCACGTTGACCTTGAAGCGCTTGTTGATCTGGTCCGCGGCAGCCTGGGTCTTGTCGAGGGCGCGGCCCGCGATGGTGACCTCGGCGCCCTCGCCGGCGAGCAGCGCGGCCGAGCGCATGCCGACCGGGCCGGTGCCGGCCAGCACGACGGCCTTCTTGCCCTGGAGCGAGCCTGCGGCCTTCGCCACCAGCGCGACGCCCGCGGCGGCCGTGGTGTTGGAGCCGTTGGAATCGAGCATGACCGAGACGCGGAACGGGCCGAAGAACCGCTTCTTGACCGCGGTGAACAGCTCCTCGCCGGCCGCCATGCTGCCGCCGCCGACGAAGATCGCCGTCGACTTCTTCTCGGAACCGCCACGGGTGTAGATCGTGCCGTCGACCAGAGCGCCGACATTGTCGGGGTTCACGCCACCGTAGCCGGCGATGTGGTCGGCGCCGCCGTCGTAGCCGACGACCGTGTCGAACACGTTCGGCACGGCATCGGTGTCGAACAGGAACAGCAGCTTCTTCGTCACGATTCAGACCTTTCTGTCGCGCCCTGCGGCGCTATCGTCTTGTTTTCAAGGGGCGGTCGCAGCGCGCGACCCATCCGCGTCATCGTGCGCCCGAGCTTTCAGATGGCATAGCGGGCGAGGCGCGGGCCCCCTCCCCCGTGCGGGAGAGGGACAGGGTGAGGGACGTGCCTCATCCGGAGAGTTCTCCTCCCTCACCCCAACCCTCTCCCGCACGGGAGAGGGGGCCTGTCGTGCCTACTCGACCACGTTCTGCGGCTTGCCCGCCACGAACGCCTCGACGTTGTCGACGAGCTGGTCGGCCAGGATCTGCATCGCCTCCTTGCTCGCCCAGGCGACGTGCGGCGTGACGATCAGGTTCGGCAGGTCGGCCTCGCACAGGATGTTGCCGTCCTTGGGCGGCTCCTGCGCCACCACGTCGAAGCCGGCGCCCGCGATGGTGCCGTCCTTGAGCGCTTCGAGCAGGGCCGCCTCGTCCACGAGCCCGCCGCGGGCCGTGTTGATGAGGATGGCGCTCTTCTTCATCTTCTTGAACTCGGCCGCGCCGATCATGCCCTTGGTCTCGGGGGTCAGCGGCACGTGCAGCGTGATCACGTCGGACTGCGTCAGGATCGTCTCGAAATCGACCAGCCCGTCCTGCGGGAACACGTCGTAGGCGATGACCGTCATGCCGAGCGCCTCGGCGCGCTTGGCGATCGACTTGCCGAGCGCCCCGTAGCCGACGATGCCCAGCGTCGAGCCGGCGATGTCGTAGATCGGGTAGTCGAAGTAGCAGAACTGCTTGGACTTCGCCCAGTCGCCCCGCTTCACCGAGTTCGCGTAGGGCACGATGGCCCGGCGCAGGGCGAACATCAGCCCGACCACGTGCTCCGGCACGGTGTTGAAGGCGTAGTTGCGGATGTTGACGACGGTGATGCCCTGCGCCTTGGCCGCGGCCTTGTCGACCACGTCGGTGCCGGTGGCGGCGACGGCGATCAGCTTCAGGTCGGGGAGCTGCTTCAGCGTCTCGGCCCGCATCGGGACCTTGTTGATCAGCGCGATCTCCGCCCCCTGGAGGCGGGAGACGATCTCTTCCGGCGTCCAGGTCGAGTCGTGCTCGACGTATTCGTGAGGGAAGTTGAACGGTCGGACCCTGGCATCGAGGGATTCACGATCCAGGAACACGATCTTCTTGGTCATAGGACCCCTCTCGTACGACGGGCAGTTTCCTCGATAGTCTTGTTCTTACTTGCGCGTCGGGGCGGGCCCGGCAACCCGGCCCCGCCCCGATCGCGTGCGCCGATTACGCCTTATGCAGCGGATTCTCGCGCAGATAGCTGGAGGCGGCGGCGACGCCCGAGCCCGGCGTGACCTTGATGCCGCAATCGATCATGGCCATCTCGGCGCCCGCGATGGCGCCCAGCAGCGAGAGCTCGTTCAGGTCGCCCAGGTGGCCGATGCGGAACACCTTGCCGGCGACTTTCGAGAGGCCGGCCCCGAGCGACAGGTTGTAGCGCTCGTAGGCGTGGATGATCACCTTGGCGGCGTCGGCGCCCTCCGGCACCACGATCGCCGTGACCGTGTCGGAGTTCCACTTCGGCTCCTTGGCGCAGGGCTTGAGGCCCCAGGCCGCCACGGCCTGACGGGTCGCCTCGGCGAGCACGTGATGGCGGTGGTAGACGTTCTCCAGCCCCTCCTCCTTCACGATCGCCAGGGCCTCGCGCAGACCGTAGAGCAGCGGCAGGACGGGGGTGTAGGGGAAGTAGCCGGTGGCGTTGGCGGCCAGCTGGTCCTTCCAGGCGAAGTAGGCATGGCCGAGCCGGTCGTTGCGGCCGGTGCCGCCCTCGGCGATCTTGAGCGCCTTCGGGCTGATGCAGATCAGGCCGAGGCCGGCCGGCAGCATGAAGCCCTTCTGCGAGCCCGCGATGGCGCAGTCGACCTTCCAGTCGTCCATGTAGAACGGCAGCGAGCCGATCGACGAGATGCCGTCCACGAACAGCAGGGCCGGGTGGCCGGCGGCGTCGATCGCCTTGCGCACCGCGCCGATGTCGCTGGTGACGCCCGTGGCGGTCTCGTTGTGGACGACCATGACGGCCTTGATCTTATGGTCCTTGTCGGCGCGCAGGGCCTCCTCGATCTTCTGCGGATCGGCGCCGGTGCCCCACTCCTCCTCCTGGACGACCACGTCGAGGCCGAGGCGCTGGGCCATGTCGACCCAGAGGTGGCTGAACTGGCCGTAGCGCGAGGTCAGCACCGTGTCGCCGCGGCAGAGGGTGTTGGACAGGGCCGATTCCCAGATGCCGGTGCCCGAGGACGGGAACAGGATGACCGTCCCGGCGGTCGAGCCGAACACCATCTTGGAGTCCTGGAGCAGCGGCTTCACCAGCTCGGGGAAGCTCGGCGAGCGGTGATCCTCCGACGGCACGTGCATGGCGCGCAGGACGCGCTCCGGGATGTTCGTAGGGCCGGGAATGAAGAGGTGGTTGCGACCGGGGCGCCGGGTTGCGGCCATGATGTTTCCTCCGAAAAATCCATTGTGCGCGGGCGTGAACCCGCGCCGGGTTGTCCAAGCGTCCTCAGGGAGTCGGTCCGGCGCCGTCGAAAGCGGCTCGCGCCGCGCCCCCTCGAACGCCATCCTCTGCCGTGATCGGGGGGCCTCCGCGGAGCGGCAGGCGGCCTCACGCCGCTCGCGTCGCGGCACGCCCCCGCGCGCCGGTCGCCTCCGAAATGCCGTCCCGTCCAACGGCCTCAGGGCCGTCCTCGCCGCCTTCCTGTCAAGGTCCGGCCGAACTCGTGCCGAGCCGCCGGTTCCTGGTATTATGAGCGGGCGAAGCTCGAAAGGAAAACCGGAAAAACTTCCAGAACTTGGCAAAAAAATTTTTTGTGCGGCGCAACGAAGCCGAGGTCCGGTTGAGATGCTTTGCGGCGCCGCAACGCGGACGGGTGGCCCCGCCGGGACTCCGCGTCATCAAACTGAGATGGGATCGCGCTCTGGATCCCGGCACCGTTCAGCCGCCGGGAGAGGGTTGCCGTGGCCGAGGTTGAGGAGATGCCGGTCCGCGTGCGGACGCTGTTCCTGTCCGACCTGCATCTCGGAACGCGCGGCTGCCAAGCCGGCCTGCTCCTGTCGTTCCTGAAGGATTACGACGCCGACACGATCTATCTCGTCGGCGACATCGTGGACGGGTGGCAGTTGCGCTCGGGCTGGTACTGGCCGCAGGAGCACAACGACGTGGTGCAGAAGCTCCTGCGCAAGGTCCGCAAGGGCACGCGGATCGTCTACCTGCCCGGGAACCACGACGAGTTCCTGCGCGACTATGTGGGCACGAGTTTCGGCGGCATCGAGCTGGCCGAGACCGCGATCCACGAGGCGGCGGACGGCAAGCGCTACCTCGTGATCCACGGCGACCAGTTCGACATGGTCGTGCGGCACTCGCGCTGGCTCGCCCATCTCGGCGACGGCGCCTACACCCTGGCCCTGTCCCTCAACACCCTGATCAACAAGGTGCGGCGGCGCCTCGGCCTGTCCTACTGGTCGCTCTCCGCCTGGGCGAAGCTGCGCGTGAAGAACGCCGTGAGCTTCATCGGCCGCTTCGAGACGATCCTGGCCGAGGAGGCGCGCCGCCAGGGTGCCGACGGGGTGATCTGCGGCCACATCCACCATGCGGCGGACCGGCCGATCGGCGACCTGCGCTACCTCAACACCGGCGATTGGGTGGAATCCTGCACCGGTCTCGTGGAGCATTACGACGGCCGGATCGAGGTTCTGCACTATCCGAGCCTCCTGCGGGCGCAGGCGGCCGAGGCCGTGCCGCAACCCCTGGCGGGCCGGCGCGCGGTGGCTTGAGGGCACCGCCGTGAAGCTTCTGATCGCCAGCGACGCGTGGCATCCCCAGGTGAACGGCGTCGTCCGCTCCCTGGAGCAGATGGTCCGCCGCGCCCCGGAACACGGCTTCGCGACGGCCCTGCTCTCCGTGGCGGATTTCCGGTCGCTGCCGCTCCCGGGCTATCCCGAGATCCGCCTCGCCTATGCCAGCCGGGAGCGGGTGGCGGCACGCTGGACGGCGGAACGGCCGACCCACGTGCATATCGCCACGGAGGGGCCCGTGGGGTTGGCCGTGCGGCGCCATTGCCTGGCGCACAACCTGCCGTTCACGACGAGCTACCACACCCGCTTCCCGGAATATCTCGCGGCCCGCGCGCCGGTGCCGGAAGCGTGGTCCTACGCCTATCTGCGCCGGTTCCACGGCGCGGCGCGGGGAACGATGGTCAGCACCGCCTCGCTCCAGGGTGAACTGGCGGCGCGGGGATTCGGCCGGCTGATGCGCTGGACCCGGGGCGTAGACACGGAACGGTTCCGGCCCGCCGGACCGGGGACGCCCGTGCCGGCGGAACTCGCGGACCTGCCCGGGCCGCTGTTCCTCTATGTCGGGCGGCTGGCGGTGGAGAAGAACGTCGCCGCCTTCCTCGCCCTCGACCTGCCCGGCACCAAGGTCGTGGTGGGCGACGGGCCGGACCGCGCGCGGCTGCAGGGTCTCGCGCCGGGGGCGCGCTTCCTCGGCACCCGCACCGGCGCGGACCTCGCGGCGGTCTACGCCGCCTGCGACGTCTTCGTGTTCCCGAGCCTCACCGACACGTTCGGCATCGTGCTCCTCGAGGCCCTGGCAAGCGGCCTTCCGGTGGCGGCCTTCCCGGTGCCGGGCCCCAACGACGTGGTCGGCGGCCGCCGCGTCGGGGTTCTCGATCAGGATCTCCGGGCTGCCGCGCTGGCGGCCCTGCGGCTGTCGCGGGCCGAGTGCCGGGCCGAGGCCCTGCGCTGCGGCTGGGACGTGAGCGCGCGGCAGTTCTTCGGCAATATCATCGAGGCGCATGGCGGCGCGCGCGGCACCCGGGACGCCGCCTGACCCGTGACGGCGCCCGCGCGGGATGGCAGGACGGCGTCATGCCGCCCGCCAAGCCGCCCGCCAAGCCGTCCGCCCCGCCCATCGCCAAATCGCCTGCCAAGTCGACTGTTAAGTCGGTCGGCAAGTCGGTCGGCAAGTCGGTCGCCGCCACGTCGCCGACCAAGCCGATGGCGGGCCGGCCGCCCTTCGATCCCAACCGGGCCGCAGCCTACCCGGCGGTGATCGGCTGCGACGAGGTCGGTCGCGGCGCACTCTGTGGGCCGGTCGTGGTGGCCGCGGTCTGGTTCGATCCGGCGGCGATCCCCGCCGACCTGCTGGGCGCCCTCGACGACAGCAAGCGCGTCCCGGAGCCGGCCCGGGAACGTCTGGCCCCCATGATCCACACCCATGCCCGGGTCGCGGTGGCGGCGGGCTCCCGGGCGCTGATCGACCAGATCAACATCCGCGGCGCAACCCTCGATGCGATGGCGCGGGCGGTCGCCCGGCTCGGCCTCGCCGCGCCCGTGCTGGTCGACGGGCGCGACGCCCTGCCGGGCCTTCCGGGTCGCGCCGTGGTCGGCGGCGACCGGCTGGTGCCGCAGATCGCCGCCGCATCGATCGTCGCCAAGGTGTTCCGCGACCGGCTGATGCGGCGCCTGGCTCAGCGCCATCCCGGCTACGGCTGGGAGCGCAACGTCGGCTACGGCACGGCCGTCCACCGCGCCGGCCTGACGCAACTCGGCCGCAGTCCGCATCACCGGCTCAGCTTCACCCGGGCCTTCGACTGATCCCGGCCCCCAGGGGTCACGCAGCCCGGACGCCGGCCAGGAAGCGACCGACCTCGACGGCGAGCTGCTCCGACTGACGCGTGAGCGCGGTCGCGGCCGTCAGGACGTGGTCGGCCGCGCGCCCCGTCTGGTCGGCTGCCTGCGCAACCCCGGCGATGGTGCCGGTCACCTCCTGCGTCCCCGTAGAGACCTGCGTGATGTTGCGGACAATCTCCTGCGTGCCCCCCCCTGCTGCTCCACCGCCGCCGCGATCGCGGCGGCCACCGCACTGATCTCCCCGATCCGGCCGGTGATCGTCCCGATCGCCTCCACCGCCTGACCGGTGACGGTCTGGATGTCGCAGATCTGCCGCCCGATCTCCTCGGTGGCGCGGCCTGTCTGGGCTGCGAGGTCCTTCACCTCGGTGGCGACCACCGCGAAGCCCCGCCCCGCCTCGCCGGCCCGCGCCGCCTCGATGGTGGCGTTGAGCGCCAGCAGATTCGTCTGTGCGGCGATGCCGGCGATCAGCTCGACCACCGCGTCGACCCGGGCGGCCGCCGTGTTGAGCGCGGCCACCAGCACGGCGGTCCGGTCGGCCTCGCCGACGGCGGCCCGCGCCAGTTCGGACGAGCCCTGGACCTGGCGCGCAATCTCTTGGACGGAGGTGCCGAGTTCCTCCACGGCGGCGGCCACGGTATCGGACTGGCTGGCGGTCTGCTGGGCGGTCGTGGTCATCTGCCAGGCCGTGGTCTGCAATTCGGCCGCGGCGGCGGAGACCTGACCGACGATGCCGGCCACCGCCGACTCGAAACCCTGCGCCATCGTGAGCGTCATGCTCCGACGCTGCGCCTCCGCGGCCAGCGCCGCCTCGGCCGCCTCGGCCTCCAGGGCGCGGGTGCGGACGAGGTTGTCCCGGAAGACCTGCACGGCCGCCGCCATCGCGCCGATCTCGTCCCGCCGCTCTCGGGCCGGGATCGGCACGTCGGCGTCTCCTCCCGCGAGCGCCTGCATGGCCTGGGTCATGGCCCGCAACGGCCGGAGCACCCAACGGAACACGATGACGATACCGCCGACCGCCAGCAGGACCGCTGCGGTCAGGAACAGCACGGCCCCGAAAAGCGCGCGCTGCGACTCGGCGGCGAGGAGCTGGGCCCGGTCGATCATCGCGTCGAGACCCGCGTGGGCCAGATCGAGAAGCGCCCTCCCGTCGGCGATGTCGCGCGCGCGCAACGCATCGGCCTCGATGCCGGGCGCCCTGCCCCGGCTGAGCGCGTCCGTGATCGCGACGCGCCGCCGCGCCGACTCGCCCTCGAAGTTGCTGGCCTGCGCCTTCTGGAAGGCGGCACGCAGGGCGACCGGGACGTCTTCCGTGAACAGGTCGACGACTTTACCCCAGTCCGCCATCAGGCGACCCCGCTCCTCGGCCGCCGCGATGATCTCCTCCTGCGACCAAGACGCCTTGGCGGCCACCGAGGTTTCCATACGGCGCCAGGAATTGCCGAGTG
Source organism: Methylobacterium sp. 1973 (assembly GCF_040545035.1). NCBI lineage: Bacteria > Pseudomonadati > Pseudomonadota > Alphaproteobacteria > Hyphomicrobiales > Methylobacteriaceae > Methylobacterium > Methylobacterium sp. 1973. The sequence goes on along the minus strand of NZ_JBEPLA010000005.1, from coordinate 181,053 downwards.
CGACCCGCGTCGCCCAGCTGGCACGCTTGATGTCGAGGGCCTGCGCGACCGCCGTGTCCCGGCGCGGGATGGCCGCGTCCACCGCGGCGTTGGTTGCCGCGAAGGCGTTGAGGAGGCTCGTGACGGCTGTGTCGAAGGTCTGTCTGAACGCCGCATCGCGGCGTTCCCTCGGGAGCGCGACGACCGCGTCGATCTGTGGCCTCAGCGCCGCCAAGGTCGCCTGCGCGCTCCGAAGCGGCTCCAGCGTCGCCTGGACCGACGGCACGGCGAGGTCGCGCACAAGGGTCCAGAATTCCGTCTCCGCGTCCATCAGGGCCTGCCGCTCGGACAGCTGATCCGCCCTATCGGCCACCGAGATCGGACCCTCGACGGCCAGGACCTTCTGAACGATGCCCCGCGCCATGCGGGTCGCGATCACCGACCGGAGCAGCGTGCGGCTGACCCGCGTGAGCGTGACGACGCGCTGCCCCTCTCGCGCGTGCTCCACAGCGCTCAGGAGCGTGTCTGTACGCACGGCAAGCAGCATTACTCCCATACTCAGCAATACTAATCCGATAATTGATCCTATTGAAAATCTGGAATATCGAGACAACGCGTAAGTCCTTTCCAATGAAAACCTAGAAAACGACTTCATAGATGACAAAAGATCTTTGCTGTCAACCTCGAATTCAAGACTCAATTGAAATATGTATTTTGGCAATTAAGATTAAACCTAGAGTCAACAAGCCGAGTATTCGCGCAATCGAAGTCCCGATTGACGCGACGAGTGCGGTACGTCGCCATTTCCAGCGGAATTGGAGATGGATGATCGATAAGCTGCTGCACCGACGGCGGATTCATCTGGCCCGGCAGGCGCTCCACTCATACGATCCTGGCCAGCCGGGCTCGACGCCGCGCCGTCTCAGAACAGCGACAACTGTGCCCCCGGTCTGCGGAAGAAATCCCGGTTCAGCGCCATCCGCCCGAAGGCGAAGCCGAGTCGCGTGCCGGCGAGCCGGACCCGCTGGCCGATCATCGCCGCGTAGGCCCCCTCCCCGCGGAAGCGGTGGCCGAAGCGCGGGTCGTTCTCGCGCCCGCCCCGGGCTTCCCGCAGGAGTGCGAAGGCCCGCGCCCTGCGCTCCGGATAGTGCTCGGCGAACCAGTCGGCCACGAGGTCGGCGACTTCGCCGGGGAGGCGCAGCAGCGCGTGGCCGATGCGACTCGCCCCGTGCGCACGCGCCTCGGCCAGGATCGATTCGATCTCGTGATCGGTCAGGCCGGGAATGATCGGCGAGACGTTGACCATGACGGGCACCCCGGCCGCGCTCAGCGCGCGCATCGCCGCGAGCCGCTTGTCCGGCCGCGGCGCCCGCGGGTCGAGGCGGCGGGCGAGGTCCGGATCCAGCGTCGGCAACGAGATCGCCGCGAGCACGAGATTGTCCGCCGCCATCGCCGCCAGGATATCGAGGTCGCGCAGCACGAGGTCCGACTTGGTGGTGATGCTGACGGGATGTCGGGCGTCCCGCAGCACCTCCAGCACCGCGCGGGTGATCCGGTGCGCGCGCTCGACGGGCTGGTAGGGATCCGTGGCGGTGCCGAGGGCGATCGTCTCGGGCCGGTAGCCCGGCGCGGCCATCTCGCGGGTCAGCAGCCTTGCGGCGTCCGGCTTGGTGAAGATCCGCGACTCGAAGTCGAGCCCCGGCGACAGGCCGAGCCAGGCATGGGTGGGGCGCGCGTAGCAGTAGATGCAGCCGTGCTCGCAGCCCCGATAAGGGTTGATCGACCGGTCGAAGGGGATGTCGGGCGAGCTGTTGCGGGCGATGATCCGCGTGGAGCGCTCCGGGGTGACCTGCGTGCGCAGGGGCGCCGGCGCGTCCGCCATCCCGGTCTCCTCGTGGAACGTCTCTCGCCGGGCCGGCTCGTGGCGGCCGGTGGGATTGGCCGTGGCACCACGCCCGCGCCGAGCATCCCGCGGCACGCCGCTCGGGCCGAGTCGCTGGGCGGGCCGGCCCGAGACGTCATCGGGTATCGACACCATGGCGACTCGTCTCCTGCCCGATCCCGCTCGGAACATAGAGCGAACAGCCGGCGGCCGAACGCCTCTTTTTCAGGCAGACACAGCTTTGTCGCCTGTCCGGACAGCGACACGGCCGCCCGACGGCGGCCGGGCGGTTTACGGCGGCGCAGAATCGTCTATGCGCGCGCTCATGCTCTCCGCCGTGACCTATCTGGCCGACCCGGCCGATCCGGACGCGATCGATCGCCTGGCCGACACGCTCAGCGTGCTGGTCTCCGGCGTGGCCGGCGGCCTCATCGGCGACGCGGTGATCGTTTCGGGCAGCGAGAGTGAAGCCGTGGCAGCCGTCGCGGAGGCCACGGGCGCGACGCTCGTGCTGCACCGGAGCGGCAATCCCTACGCCGCGGGCGCTGCCGCAGCCCGCCGGGACTGGATCCTGTGCCTTGAGGCCGGGGACGTTCCGGCCGAGGGCTGGATCCGCACCCTCGACCGCTTCGTCGGGACGGCGCGGCCGGAGACGGCCCTCGGCCGCCTGCACCGTACGGCCGCGGGCTGGCTCGAACGGCTCGTGGGCCGGTTGGAGAGCGTGATGGGCGCCCGGCAGGCCCGGGCCGGGGACGTCGTCCGGCGCGAGGCCCTGCGGAGCGGCGGCCCGTTCGCGGCGCGCCTCAAAGTCCGGCCCTTGATCGCCCGGATCGAACGCGCCTGACCGGCAGAATCTTGCGCTGGCCCTCGTTGTTGTCGGTCAGTCCGCCTCTACAACACTTGAAGCGCGGCAGAAATTTCGCCGACTCTACATCTGTGGAAGCGGGCTGACCCGGCTCGACCTGGAAGGATGGTGCAATGGAATCGTCGGGCCTGATGGGGCGCAAATCGGTCGACGACATCGTCGAGAGCGGTGAGGGCGAGCAGCAGCTCTCGAAGTCGCTCGGCGCCCTCTCGATCACCGCGATGGGCATCGGGGCGATCATCGGCGCCGGCATCTTCGTTCTCACCGGCACGGCGGCGGCCCAGTATGCCGGACCGGGGATCATGCTGTCCTTTGTGCTCGGCGGCATCGCCTGCGCCTTCGTCGGCCTGTGCTATTCCGAGATGGCCGCGCTGATCCCGGTGGCGGGGTCGAGCTACACCTACACCTACGCGACGCTGGGCGAGTTCTTCGCGTGGCTCATCGGCTGGGACCTGATCCTCGAATACGCCATGGGTGCCGCCACCGTGGCGGTGGGCTGGTCGGGCTACGTCATCAGCATCCTGAAGACCGTCGGGATCGTGATCCCGGCCCAGTTCGCGAACGCGCCCGGCACGCCGATCGACGGCGGCGGGACGGCTCTGTTCAACCTGCCGGCGGTGCTGATCGTGGCGCTGATCACGATTTTGCTGATGCGCGGGACCAAGGAATCGGCGCGCTTCAACAACATCATGGTCGCGGTGAAGCTCACCGTGGTGGTCGCCTTCATCGCACTGGGCTGGGGCCACGTCGACACCGCGAACTGGAGCCCGCTGATCCCCGACAACGACGGCACCTTCGGGCATTTCGGCGCCAGCGGCATCCTGCGCGGCGCCGGCGTGGTGTTCTTCGCCTTCATCGGCTTCGACGCGGTCTCCACCGCCGCCCAGGAGGCGCGCAAGCCCCAGAAGGACATGCCCATCGGCATCCTGGGCTCGCTGGCGGTCTGCACGATCCTGTACGTGCTCGTCGCCGCCGTGCTCACCGGCCTCGTCCCCTACAAGGAGCTGAACGTCCCCGACCCGATCGCCAAGGGCGTCGACGTGATCGGCATCGGCTGGTTCGCCCTCCTGATCAAGCTCGGGGCGCTGACCGGGCTCACGACGGTGATCCTCGTGCTGCTCTACGGCCAGAGCCGGATCTTCTTCACCATGGCCCAGGACGGCCTGCTGCCGAAGATGTTCTCCCACGTCCATCCGACCTATCAGACGCCGTATCGCAGCCAGGCGCTGATCGGGGCCGTGGTCGCCGTGGTGGCGGCCCTGGTGCCGATCCACATCCTCGGGGAGATGGTGAGCATCGGCACGCTCGCCGCCTTCATCCTCGTCTGCGGCTCGGTGCTCTACCTGCGGCGGACCGAGCGCCACATGAAGCGGCCGTTCCGGGCCCCCGCCGTGCCGGTCGTGCCGATCCTCGGCATCCTGTTCTGCCTGCTCCTGATGATCGGCCTGCCCCTCGACACGTGGCTGCGGCTGGTGATCTGGATGGCGATCGGCCTCGTCGTGTACTTCTTCTACGGCCGCAAGCACTCGGTCCTGCGCCGGAAGGAGGGGAACGCGGCGTAGGTCAGACGGACCGGCCCCTCACGATCCTCCATGACGATCCCGTCATTCCGGGCCGCCGCGGGCGGGCCCGGACTGAGGCTCATCCTCACACCGCGATGCTGGCCCCGCGCCGCAGGTGCTCGTCGAGACGCGGCATGATCTCCACGAAGTTGCAGGGCCGGTGCCGGTAGTCGAGCTGCTGGGCCAGGATCCCGTCCCAGGCGTCCCGGCAGGCGCCCGGTGAGCCCGGCAGCACGAACACGTAGGTCGCGTGCGCGACCCCCGCGGTGGCGCGGGATTGCAGGGTCGAGGTGCCGATCTTGTCGTACGAGATCCGGTGGAACACGGCCGAGAAGCCGTCCATCCGTTTCTCGAACAGCGGCTCCAGCGCCTCGGGGGTGACGTCGCGGCCGGTGAAGCCGGTCCCGCCGGTGGTGATCACCACGTCGACGCCGGGATCGCGCAGCCACGCCTCCACCTGGCCGCGGATCGCCGGGACCTCGTCCGGCACGATCGACCGGGCCGCCAGACGATGTCCCGCCTCGGTGAGGCGCTGCGTCAGGGTGTCCCCCGAGCGGTCGTCCTCCGGGCGGCGCGTGTCGGAGACGGTCAGGACCGCGATGTTCAGGGGGATGAAGCGGCGGGCGTCGGTCTGATCGGCCATCGTGCGGGCTCTCCGGGACGGAAGACCGATATGGGCCGGCCGAAGCCGCTTGTCGCCCCCGGGCGGCCGCGTCCACGTCCCACTTGCGGTGCGCGGCAAACTCGGCTGTGCTCTTCCGATCCCGTCGGAGATCGCTCCCCATGCACATGTACGGCAACTGGCGCTCGGCTGCGGCCTTCCGGGTGCGGATCGCCCTGAAGCTGAAGGGCATCGCCTACGAGGAGACCTTCATCGATCTCGACGCGGGCGACCAGCACAAGCCGGAGTTCCGGAGGATCAACCCGCAGGGCGCGGTACCGGCCCTGTTCGACGGCGACGGGCCGCCGCTCACCCAGTCGCTCGCGATCCTCGATTACCTGGAGGAGACGCGGGGCGGCGTGCGCCTCCTGCCGGAGGAGCCGCGGGCGCGGGCCCGGGCCCGCTCGCTGGCACAGGTGGTCGCGTGCGACACCCACCCGCTCTACGTGCCCCGGGTGCGCACCTTCCTGATGGAGCATTACGGTCTGCCCCGGGAGCGGATGCTGGATTTCCTGCGCAACGCCTTCACGACCGGCCTCGTGACCCTGGAGACGCGGCTGTCCACCGAGGCGGGCACGGGACGCTTCTGCCAGGGCGATTCGGTGAGCCATGCCGATCTCTGCCTCGTCAGCCTCTGGGTCGGGACCGGCATCTTCGGCATCGACACGGCGGCCTACCCGACAGTCGCGCGAATCGCCGAGGCCTGCCTCGACCTGCCCGCTGTCGCGGAGGCACACCCGTTGCGTCAGCCGGGTGCCCCGTCGGCGTGATCGCACGCCACGCGTGCGCGTGAATCCGCGCTGGTGACCTGGGGCCGCGACAAGCGGTTGTGGAATTCGGCGGCCCAAGCCGTGTAAGGAGGCCGGCGATTAATCCCGGTCCGGGGAAAGAAAGAGTGTCGATGGCATCCGTCGAGAACGAGTCCGGCCTGCATCGTGTCGTGGTGGTCGGCGGCGGCGCCGCCGGCCTCCAGCTGGTGACGAAGCTCGGCGACAAACTCGGGCGCGGCAAGCGCGCGCACATCACCCTCGTGGACCGCGCCCGGACGCATATCTGGAAGCCGCTGCTTCACGAGGTGGCGGCCGGCAGCCTCGATGTGGGCCACCACGCGGTGGATTACCTGCATCACGCCCACATGCACGGCTTCCGCTACCGGATCGGGCGCATGACCGGCCTCGACCGCGAGGCGCGCACGGTCCAGCTCGCGGCGAGCCACGACGCGGAAGGGCGCGAGGTCACGCCCGAGCGCGCCGTCCCCTACGACACGCTGGTGATGGCGGTGGGCTCCACCACGAACGATTTCGGCACGACGGGCGTCGCCGAGCATGCCATCGCCCTCGACACCCAGGAGCAGGCGGTGCGCTTCCACCAGCGCCTCGTGAACGCCTCGCTGCGGGCCCACACCCAGGTCGGCCCGGTCCGGCCCGGCCAGCTCCACGTCACGGTGATCGGCGCGGGCGCCACCGGAACCGAACTCGCCGCCGAGTTGCACCGGACGCTGCGCCACGTCGTCTCCACCGGGCTCGACAAGATCGACCCGGGCAAGGACATCCGCATCACCCTGGTGGAGGCCGCGGACCGGATCCTGCCGGCGGTGCCGCAGCGCCTCTCGGCCGAGGTGATGCAGCTCCTCAACAAGATCGGCGTCGACGTGCGCGTGAAGGCCCGGGTGACCGAGGTGCGCGCCGACGGCGTCCAGCTCGCCGACGGGACCTTCATCCCGTCCGAGCTGGTCGTGTGGGCGGCGGGGGTGAAGGCGCCGCCCTTCCTGCAGGGCATCGGCGGCCTGGAGACCACGCGGACCAATCAGCTGGTGGTGACCCCGACGCTGCAGACGACCCGCGACCCGGATATCTTCGCCATCGGCGACTGCGCCTATCTGGTGGAGGCCGGCTCCGACACGCCGGTGCCGCCCCGCGCCCAGGCGGCCCACCAGCAGGCGAGCCACCTCATCAGCCAGATCCCGGCCAAGATCGCCGGGAAGCCGCTGAAGCCGTTCCGGTACAAGGATTTCGGCTCGCTGGTCTCGCTCGGCGAGTACTCGACCGTGGGCAGCCTGATGGGGTTCGTCCGCGGCAAGAACATGCTCATCGCCGGCCTGTTCGCCCGCATGATGTACCGCTCGCTCTACAAGATGCACGAGCGGGCGCTCCACGGCACGGCCAAGACGGTCCTCGACACCCTGGCGCGCGCGCTGACCCGACGCACCGAGCCGCGGGTGAAGCTGCACTGACCGTCGCCCCACGAACCGAGGACGGGCGCCCGGGCGGACCGGGCGTGACACAGAAAGGAAGCCCCATGATCCTGGTAAGCGTGATGTATCCGGCCGGCCCGAGCTTCGACATGAGCTACTATCTCGGCCATCACATGCCGCTGGTGCGCGAGCGCTGGTCGTCCCTCGGCCTGCACGAGGCCAAGGTGGTCAAGGGCGCCGGCACGCCGGACGGCGGCACCGCCCCGTTCCAGGTGATGGCGCTGCTGACCTTCGCGTCGGTCGACGCCTTCCAGAAAGCCGTCGCCGCCCATGGCGAGGAGATCTTCGCGGACATCCCGAACTTCACGTCGGCGCAGGCCCAGGTTCAGATCAACGACTTCGCGGAAAGCCCGTGATCGACATCGTCAAGGCTGTTCAGGAGGCCGATCCGAGCCTCGGCACCTACGTGGTCGTGCTGCGCACCGACGCCCGGGCCCTCGACGGCCCGGAACGCTTCACGCCGGACGCGCAGGCCTGGATCGCCGACAAGGCGCCCAGCGGCCGGCTGGCGCGGGTGCGGATCCTGCTCGCGCCCTATCCGGGCGCGGAACCGGCCGAGCGGGAGGTCACCGTGGCGGCCTTCACCGACGCCCGGGAGCTCGCCGCCTTCGCGACGACCTGGACCGGCGACCCGCTGCCCGAGACCGACGAGGCATAGGGCCCAACCGCGCGGGGCGGCCCCTGTCGGGGCTCCGGCCCGCGCCTCAGCCGCGTCGCATCAGGCCGCGCGCAGCTGCCGGATGGCGCGCAGCGCCGTCGCCCGCTGGATTTCCAGGCGCCGGATCAGCGGCATCAGGTCGGCCCCCGCATGGGCGGCGGCCTCGACCTCGCGGCACAGGCTCGACAGGCCGACGAAGCCCAGGAGCCCCGCCGCCGCCACCAGGGCGTGCGCGTCGTGAGCGATCTGAAGACGGTCGGTCTCGCTCGGCCGGAACCGCTCGGACAGCTCGTTGGCCAGGAGATCGAGCAGCGCCCCCACCCGGTCGGAGCCGAAGCTCGCCGTCATTTCGGTGAGAACCGCGGCATCGAGGACGGCGGGATCGATGTCGGGTACGGTGCGCGGCTCCTCGGCCCGCGCCGGGCGGCGGGCGCCCGGGGCCGTCCAGCGGCTGATCGTGGCGAAGAGATCGGCCCGCCGGAACGGCTTGCCGACATAATCGTCCATCCCGGCCTCGCGCAGTTCCTCGATCTGCGACGGCAGGACGTTCGCCGTCATGGCCACGATCGGGATGTCGCAGGCGGGCGGCGCCAGGGCGCGGATGCGCCGGGTGGCCGTGAGCCCGTCGACCCGGGGCATCTGGACGTCCATAAGCACGAGATCGTAGGCGCGCCCCGCCGCGACGGACGATCCGACCGCCGTGATCGCCTCGGCCCCGTCCCCGGCGACATCCACCGTGTAGCCCTGGGATTCGAGCACCGCGCAGGCCAGTTCCTGGTTGAGCGGGACGTCCTCGACCAAGAGCAGCCGGATCGGGGAGGCTGGCACGGCGCCGGCCGCCGGGGCGGCCACGGACTGCGACCGCAGCAGCGCCGGATCCGCCTCGATCCGGTCCTCCGCCGCGTCGGCGCCCTGCTCGCCCCGCGGCAGCACCAGGCGGAACCAGAAGGTCGAGCCCTCCCCCTCGCGGCTCTCGACGCCGATCTCGCCGCCCATCAGGGTCACGAGGTGCCGGGAGATCGCGAGACCGAGGCCGGTGCCGCCGAACCGCCGGCTGATGGAGCCGTCGACCTGACTGAACCGCTTGAACAGTCTGTCCTGCTGCGCCGGCGCGATGCCGATGCCGGTATCGATCACGGAAAACCGCACCGCGTCGCCGGGGCGACCGTCGGCGGCGCGATCATCGCCTTCCCGCTCCACGGTCACCGTGACGGAACCCTCGGGCGTGAACTTCACGGCGTTGTTCAGGAGGTTGAGCAGCACCTGACGCAAGCGTCCCGCGTCACCGATCACGAAGGTCGGAAGGGCCGGGTCGATCCGGGCCTCGATGGCGAGGCCGCTGCGCAGCGCGCTGCCGCGCACGATCGAGACCGTCCCGTCCACGATCGAGACCAGCGGGAAGGGGACCGGATCGAGGGTCAGCTCGCCCGCCTCGATCTTCGAGAAGTCGAGGATGTCGTTGACGACCGTGAGCAAGGCCGCTCCGGAACTCTGGATCAGCTCCAGGCGCCGCCGGTCCTCGCTCTGGATCGCATCGCCGTCGAGGAGCAGCTCGGCATAGCCGAGGATGCCGTTGAGCGGCGTGCGGATCTCGTGGCTCATCGCGGCGAGGAACTCGCTCTTGGCCGCGCTCGCGCGCTCCGCCTCGGTGCGGGCCGCCTCGGCATCCCGCGTGGCGGTGCGCAGGGCCGCCTCGACCGCCTTGCGCTCGGTGATGTCGAGATGAAGGCCGACCATGCTCTGAGGGTGCCCCTCGGCGCCGCAGAGCGTCCGCCCGCGCGCGTAGAGCCAGCGCCCGCCGGCCCGGAATTCGGCCGCATAGGAGGTCCCGGACTCGACCGCCCGTCGGATCTCGATCCAGACATCGGCGACGTCGTCGGGATGAATCAATGCGGTCCATTCGGACGCCGACAGCGTGTGCGCAGCGCCGTTATCCCGCAGACCGTGCATCCGGGCGCTTTCCGGGCTCAGCGTGACGAGCCCCGTGCGCATGTCCCAGTCCCAGGTGCCAGCCTCGGCCGCGTCCAGGGCGATGCCCAGCAGGCCGCGGGCCTCCTCGACGGCGAGCCGCGCCGTGATGATGTCGTCGACATCGAGTGCGGTCCCGAGCCACTCCGCCACAGCGCCGTCCGCCGGATCGAGGCGGATCGGAATCAGCGAGATCTTGTGCCACCGGTAGAGGCCGTCGTGGCGGCGGATCCGCCACTGGCCGCTATAGCCCGTCCCGGTCTCGACCGCCCGGGTCCAGGCCGCCTCCATGGCGGGCGCATCCTCCGGGTGGTTCCGGATCAGGCGCTCCGCGCGCTCGGGCCCGATCGGCCCGTAATAGGACTGGAACTGGGCGTTGGCGTAAGTGGACTGTCCGTCCCCGACCCGCATGGTCCAGACCAGCAGCGGCAGCGCCTCGGCGAGGCCGCGATAGCGCAGCTCGCTCCGGCGCACCTCGTCTTCGGCGCGCCGGCGCTCGGTCACGTCGATGAGAACGCCGACGAGGCCGGCATTGGGGTCCTCTCCCCGGCACATGCCGCGGACGACCACGTCGCGGAGCTCGCCGTCCGGACGGATCAGCCGCGCCTCGAAATCGAATCGCGTTCTGCGGGCGACCGCGTCGGCGACGATCGCCTCGAGCCGGGCGCGGTCGTCGGGATGGTAGATCTGCGAGAAGGCGTCGAGACGCGGCGGCGGTGTCGCGGGGTCGCGACCGGCGATGGCGTAGAGGCTGGCCGACCAGACCGGCTGACCGTCCGAGAGGTCCACGCGCCAGTTTCCGACGCTGGCGAGTTGCTCGGCCATCAGGAGCTGGTGGTTCGCCGCCTCCTGAGTGCGGGACCGGGCATGGATCTCGCGATGCTGCTCGCGGATCACCGCCTCGCGGATCGCGGCCTGCGCGATCTCGCGTTCGCGCTTGGCATTGGCCTCCGTCAGCCTCAGATGGGCCACGACGATCGCGGCGAGGTCGCGGAAGGCGGCGGCGTCCGCCGGCGAGAGACCGGCTCGGGGTTCCGGGTCGGCGAGGCAGAAGGTGCCGATCCGCAGGCCGGGCTCGAGGCTCAGCGGGATACCGGCATAGAACCGGATCCCGTCCGGCGCAGCGACGGCGGGCAGGTCACGGAAGCGCGCGTCGAGACGGGTGTCGGGTACGACGAGCAGGGCATCGCTGCGAATCGTGTGCTGGCACAGGCTCTGATCCCGCCGCATCGTGGTCGGCAAGGCCTGGCAGGGCGTCTTGAGCCACTGATGCGTGTCACCGAGGAAGGCCACGAACGCGTGGCGCACGCCGAACAGGCGGCAGGCTGTCCGGCAGACGGCCTCGAAATGCGGCTCGGGCGGCGTGCCCACGATCCCGAGGGCCTCAAGGGCGGCGAGCCGATCGCCCTCGTTGTCCGGCTGTGTGTTCACGTACCGTCTCCGGGTGCGGATTGGCAGCTCGGCCGGAGCCGAGCGATGCCGCGCCTAGCGCCGCGTTTCAAGCGCACCCGCCTGCGGCGCGCCCGCGCGCAGCCGCGCCGCCTCCAGCGCCCAGACCATGCCCAGCATCATGTAGACGTGGCGCCACTTCTCGATATCGATCTGGACCGCCTGCAGGAAGAACATCAGCAGCGCCGGCCAGACGATCTGCGCGTGCGCCCGGACGGGCGACGGCCGTGCCAGGAGCCGGAACCCGACGATGCCGGTGATCACCACGAGGCCGATGAACACCGTGCCCCCGAGCCAGCCCCCGTTGGCGAAGGAGCCGATATACGAATTGTGCGGTTCGAGCCCGAAGATCAGCCGCCAGTGCATCGGCCCCATGCCGAACGGCCGCTCCAGCAGCATCGCGAAGCCGCGGATCTGGTTGCCGAAGCGGCCGGTCTCGCCCTGGTCGTAGTCCTGGGTCAGGGCCGCGCGGGTTTCGAACATCTTGTGGACGTGGTCGACCGAGAGCAGCCCGATCACCGCGACGGTGCCGAGGACGACCGTGGCGAGGGTCAGGAGCACGATGCGGCGGCGCAGGCGCGGGGCGGTGCTGCCGGCATAGACCGATCCCACCATCAGAAGCACCGCGACGACGCTCCCGCCCCAGGAGCCCCGCGAGAACGACAGGAAGATGCCGGCGACGATGATCAGCAGGCCGACGAGCGAGACCAGCGGTCGCCGGGTCGAGCCGGTGAGCAGGCCGTGCATCAGGTAGAGGGCGCCGAGCGTCAGGAAGGAGCCGAACACGTTCGGGTCCTGGAAGGTGCCCGAGGCCCGGTCGTATTTGTAGAACAGGTCCTCGATCCCGAGCCACTGGAGATAGCCGACGATGCCGAGCACCGCCGAGAACACGCAGCTCGCCGTGTAGGCCTTGAGCGCCAGCTCCATCCGGGCGTGGGTGTCGTCCGCGAAGAACATCGCGAAGAAGATGCAGGTGATCGCGAGGTAGATCAGCTGCACCGTCCAGGTGACCGGGAACTCCTCGTTCAGGTAGGGCAGCAGCGCGGAGACGATGGCCGCGAGGTAGAGCAGGAGGAGTGCGACCAGCGGCACCGCCCCGCGGTGCAGCCGCACGCCGAGGCAGAGCCAGAGCAGGATCGTGGGGATCGCCACCGCGTCGTACGGGGAGGTCTCCGAGAAGGCGAAGCAGGCGAAGAAGATGAACGCCGCAAACAGCGCCTTGGCCAGCCCCTCGACGGCCACGATGAGCGGGAGTCCGCCCGCGATCCCGGACGGGACCGGGCCTGCAGGCGCTGCGGTGTGGGCCATGGCTACGCGGGCTCCACGGGCCGGTTACGCTGGCCCGCTCGTGCCGTGATGCCATCCAATCGTTGAGAATCGCCTTCGGGCGGCGCTCAGGGCCCGGCCGCCCCCGTGGGAGGCGGCCGGTCGGCTCACGCGCGGCAGGCCTCGAAGCCCTCCGTGATCGCCGCCGGATCGAGGTTGCGCCCGATGAACACCACCCGCGAGACCCGCTTTTCGTCCTTCCCCCAGTCGCCCTGCACGTCGCCGTCGAGGATCATGTGCACGCCCTGGAAGACGAAGCGCTTCGGCTCGTTCGGGAAGGCCACGATCCCCTTGCACCGGAGGATGTCCGGACCCTGCGACTGGGTCAGGTTCGAGATCCACGGCATGAACTTGTCGGGATCGACCTCACCCTCGATCTTGGCCGAGACCGAGCGGATGTCGGAATCGTGATGGTGGTGGTGTCCCGCCTCCAGGAAGTCGGGTTCGACGTCGAGGATGCGGTCGAGGTCGAAGGCGTTGCGCTCCAGCACGGCCTCGAGGGGCACCGCGCAGTTCTGCGTGCGGTGGAGCTTGGCCAGGGGGTTGATCGTGCGGATCTCGGCCTCGACCCGGTCGAGGTCGGCCGGGGAGACGAGATCGCTCTTGTTGAGCAGGATCACGTCCGCGAAGGCGATCTGGTTCTTCGCCTCGGGCGCGTCCTTCAGGCGGTCGGACAACCATTTGGCGTCGGCCACCGTCACCACCGCGTCGAGGCGGGCGGCCTCGCCCACGTCCTGGTCGACGAAGAAGGTCTGCGCCACAGGGGCCGGATCGGCGAGGCCGGTGGTCTCGACGATGATCGCGTCGAACTTGCCTCGGCGCTTGACCAGCCCATCCATGATCCGGATCAGGTCGCCGCGCACCGTGCAGCAGACGCAGCCGTTGTTCATCTCGAACACTTCCTCGTCCGCGCCGACGACGAGGTCGTTGTCGATGCCGATCTCGCCGAACTCGTTGACGATCACGGCGTAGCGCTTACCGTGATTCTCGGTGAGGATCCGGTTGAGGAGCGTGGTCTTGCCAGCGCCGAGATAGCCGGTGAGCACGGTGACCGGGATCTTGCCGGCGGCTGAGCCGGATGCGGCCGGGGCGGGAGCGTTGCTCGTTTCGGACATGACGGGTTCTTCGGTGACGGAATCGGGATCGGGCGGGTCAGGCCCCGCGAGCGTTGTCATATTGTAACAAATCCCGTCAAAGGAAGACGGGGCCACACGGTTTCGCGACTGGGGCGCCAGATCGATTGCCTGTCTGACAAGCTTTGCTCTAGGCACGCGTTGCTGCCGGGAACCATCCCGCGCAGCGCCATAGAAAAGCACCAGCGATCGCATTGATCTTGGCGTCGTCCTGGCACGAATCGTACCCTCGTCAATCAGCCCGGTCCCTCGCCCGGACCTAGAAGATCATCCGCATGGACGCCCGAAATCCGCTGGACCAGGACGAGGCCGTCACCGTGCCCCCGCGCAACCGTCGGTGGTCCGGCCTCCTGGTCGTCGCCGTCCTGCTCGCGGCCGCTGCGGGCCTGGCCTTCGCGTTCTCCGACCGGACCCGCGAGACGGCCTCGAACCTCGTCGCCGCGCTGACGGGGCTGTTCGCACCAGCCAACCCTGACCCGGGCATCGATGTGGAGAAGGCCGGCCCGGTGGAACGGGTGTTCCGGCCCTCCAAGGAGCAGCGCGCCGCCTTCGAGATCCTGCCGGTCGCCAACCTGGTGTTCCGGCCCGAGGGCACCGCCGAGGGACGGATCGCCCTCAACGAGGACGACAACGTCCCGGTCGTCTCGCCCTATGCCGGCCGCGTGACGAAGGTCCTGGCCCGCGCCGGCGACGACGTGAAGGCCGGCGACGTTCTGCTGACGCTCGAGGCCACCGACATGGTCCAGGCGCAGAACGACTATCAGGCGGCCGTGAACAACCTCCAGAAGCAGCAGGCGCTTCTGAAGCTCGATCAGACCATCGCGCAGCGGCAGCAGGAGCTGTTCCAGGCCCACGCGACGGCCCTGAAGGACTACCAATCGGCCCAGAACGACGTCATCGCCGCCCAGAGCGACCTGAAGACCGCCGAGGGCGCCCTCGACGCGGTGAAGAACCGTCTCCGGATGCTGGGCAAGACCGACGCCGAGATGGCCGCCTTCGAGAAGAAGGGCACGATGAGCGCCGAGACGCAGATCCGGGCACCGATCGCCGGCACGATCGTCCAGCGCAAGGTCGGCACCGGCCAGTACCTCTCTGCCTCCAGCGACCCGGTCTTCGTGATCGGCGACCTGTCGACGGTGTGGCTCGTCGCCAACGTCCGCGAGAGCGAGATCCCGAAGATCCGCATCGGCCAAGAGGTCGAGGCGAAGGTGGCGGGCTTCGGCGCCCGGGTGTTCAAGGCCCGGGTGAACTACATGGCCTCCAGCCTCGACCCGGCGACGCGGCGGCTGGCCGTGCGCAGCGAGGTCGACAACCCGGACCGGGTGCTGCGCCCGGAGATGTTTGCCACCTACACGATCATCACCGGCAAGGGCGAGCCGAGCCCGAGCGTGCCGGTGGCCGCCATCGTGTACGAGGGCGACCGCACCCATGTCTGGGTGGCGCGGCCCGACGGAGCCGTGGAGGCGCGCGACGTCAAGCTCGGCCTGATCAACGGCGACAATGCCCAGGTCGTCCA
Source organism: Methylobacterium sp. 1973 (assembly GCF_040545035.1). Lineage (NCBI taxonomy): Bacteria > Pseudomonadati > Pseudomonadota > Alphaproteobacteria > Hyphomicrobiales > Methylobacteriaceae > Methylobacterium > Methylobacterium sp. 1973. The sequence goes on along the minus strand of NZ_JBEPLA010000005.1, from coordinate 165,800 downwards.
GGGCCTGCGCGCGGGCGAGCAGGTGGTCACCCGGGGGGCCCTGTTCATCGATCGGGCGGCCACCGGCGACAAGGCGTCCTGAGCGGGGATCCGGTCCGATGAACGCCCTGATCACCTTCTCGCTGCGCCAGCGCGTGCTGGTGGTGCTGCTGTTCGTCGTGATGCTCGGCGTCGGCTACGGCGCCTACACGCAGCTCAACATCGAGGCCTATCCAGACCCGGTCCCGCCGCTGGTCGACGTGATCACCCAGAACCCGGGCCAGTCCGCCGACGAGATCGAGCGCTACATCACCATCCCCCTGGAGGTGGCGCTCGCCGGCATCCCCAACGCCCAGGTCGTGCGGACGATCTCGCTGTTCGGCCTCTCGGACGTGAAGGTCCAGTTCAACTACGAATACACGTACGAGCAGGCGCTGCAGCGGGTGCTCAACCGCCTGTCGCAGGCGCCGACGCTGCCCAACGGAGCGACGCCGCAAATCTCGCCGACGAGCCCGGTGGGCGAGATCATGCGCTACAAGCTCGTCGGCCCGGCGGGCTACTCGCCCATGGACATGAAGACCCTGCAGGACTGGGTTCTGCAGCGCCGGTTCAAGGCGATCCCCGGCGTCGTGGACGTCACGGCCTTCGGCGGCAAGGCCAAGGAATACGAGGTCGCGGTCGATCTGAACCGCCTCCAGGCCCAGGGACTGACCCTGGTGCAGCTGACCAACGCGCTGAACAACGCCTCGATCAACGTCGGCGGCCAGACGCTGAACGTCGGCCAGCAATCGGCGGTGGTGCGCGGCATCGGCCTGATCCGCGACATGGACGACATCAAGGACACGATGATCAGCCTCGTCAACGGCACCCCGGTGCTGGTGCGGGACGTGGCGGAGGTGCGCGTGTTGAACGCCCCGCGCCTCGGCATCGTCGGCCACGACAACCAGCCCGACATCGTCGAGGGCATCGTGCTCATGACCCGCGGCGGCAAGAGCCTGCCGACGCTGGAACGGGTCGAGGCCGAGATCGACAAGATCAACAGCTCCACGATCCTGCCGCCCGACGTGAAGATCGAGCGGATCTACGACCGCTCGGGCCTGATCCACACCACCACCCACACGGTGATGCACAACCTCGTCTTCGGCGTGGTGCTGGTCTTCGTCGTGCAGTGGCTGTTTCTCGGCTCGCTCACCAGCGCGATCATCGTGGCGGCGACGATCCCGTTCGCCCTCGGCTTCGCGATCCTGATCCTGGTGGTGCGCGGCGATTCGGCGAACCTCCTGTCGCTGGGCGCCATCGATTTCGGTCTGATCGTCGACGCCACCGTGATCATGGTGGAGAACGTCTTCCGCCACATCTCCGAGCCCGACCACGTGAAGGGCGAGACGCCGCCCGACGGCCTGACGGGCCGGCTCGGCACCATCGCGGTCGCCGGGCGCGAGGTGAACCGGGCGATCTTTTTCTCGGCGACGATCATCATCGTCGGCTTCCTGCCGCTGTTCACGATGACCGGCGTCGAAGGCCACATCTTCGGCCCGATGGCCAAGACCTACGCGTACGCCCTGCTCGGCGGCCTGCTCGCCACCTTCACGGTCTCGCCTGCGCTCTCGGCCCTGATGCTGCCGAAGAAGCTTGAGGAGCGCGATACGCTCATCGTGCGGGTGCTGCGCGTCGGCCATGAACGCGCGCTGGCCTTCGGCCTGCGCAACCGCGTCCTGGCGCTTGCCGTGATGCTGGCGGTCCTGCTGGTCTCGGGGCTCACGGCCCGCAATCTCGGCCTCGAATTCCTGCCGCGGCTCGAGGAGGGCAATCTCTACGTGCGCGGGACGATGCCGGCCTCGATCTCGCTGGAGGCCGGCAACGCCTACGTCCAGCGCATGCGCAAGATCTTCCAGGAGGTCCCGGAGGTCACCACCGTCCTATCGCACCAGGGCCGCCCGAACGACGGGACCGACGCCACGGGCTTCTTCAACGTCGAGATCCTGGCGCCGCTCAAGCCCATCGACCAGTGGCGCAAGGGCCTCGACAAGGAGACGCTGATCCAGGACCTGAGCAAGAAGCTGGAGGCGGAGTTTCCCGGCATCGAGTTCAACTTCTCGCAGTATATCGAGGACAACGTCCAGGAGGCCGCCTCGGGCGTGAAGGGCGAGAACTCGGTCAAGATCTACGGCAACGACCTCACCCAGCTCACCAAGACCGCCAATGCCGTGAAGGCAGCCCTCGCCAGCGTCCCGGGCGTCACCGACCTGTCGGTCTTCGAATCCCTCGGCCAGCCGACGGTGCGGATCGATGTCGACCGCCACAAGGCCGCCCGCTACGGCCTCTCGATCAGCGACGTGAACACCACCATCCAGGCGGCGATCGGCGGCCAGACCGCGGGCGACCTCTACGAGTACGGCTCGGACCGTCACTTCCCGATGCGGGTGCGGCTCGCCAAGGAGTACCGCTCGTCACTGGCCGGCATCCGCAACATCGCGGTCGGTGCCCAGAACCCCAACGGCGGCGTCATCCAGGTACCGCTCTCCGAGATCGCCGATGTCGACCTCGTCTCGGGGGCCTCGTTCATCTACCGCGAGGACCAGGAGCGCTACATCCCGGTGAAGTTCTCGGTGCGCGGCCGCGACCTCGGCAGCGCGGTGATCGAGGCGCAGCGCAAGGTCGCCGACGCGGTGGACCTGCCGCCGGGCTACCGGCTGGAATGGGTCGGGCAGTTCACCAACCTGAAGGAGGCGGCCACCCGGCTCAGCCTCGTGGTGCCGATCACGCTGCTGCTGATCGCGCTGCTCCTCTACATCAACTTCTCGTCGGTGGCCGACATGCTGCTGACCCTGTCGGTGATCCCGATGGCGATGATCGGCGGCATCTTCGCCCTGGCGCTGACCGGCACGCCGTTCTCGATCTCGGCGGCGATCGGCTTCATCGCGCTGTTCGGGATCTCGACCATGGAGGGCGTGATCCTGCTCGCCTACTACAACCAGCTGCTCGATGAAGGCTGGAAGCGGCAGGAGGCGGTCTGGCACGCCGCCGTGGTGCGCATGCGCCCGGTGATGATGACCTGCGTGGCGGCCTGCGTCGGCCTGCTGCCGGCGGCGGTTTCCACCGGCATCGGCTCGCAGGTGCAGAAGCCGCTGGCGCTCGTGGTGGTGGGCGGCATCATCCTGGCGCCGAACCTGATCCTCGTGGTCGTGCCGGTGCTGATCTCCCTGTTCTCCCGACGGCACCCGAACCCGGACGCACAGGCTCGGTCCGCGCATCGGGCCGCCGCGTGAGCCGGTTCACGACCGCACGGGCGGGGGCTCTGCCCGTTGCAGGGGCGCCACAACGGCATCCCCGCGGGCGCCAACAGGGGACAGCTGCATTGACTTGGATGCGGTCCGCGCCGCTCTACCGAGGTGGGGTTTTCGGGGGCGGGATGGTGGACTTTGCGCCGGGACGGTGCAGACGGGCAGCCGCTGTGCTGGCGGCCTCCCTGTGCCTGTCGGCCTGCGCGGTCGGCCCGAACTTCGTGCCGCCCGAGGATCCGCCGGTCGGCCGCTACACCAAGGAGCCCCTGCAGAATCCCTCCGCGGCCGACAAGATCCGGACCCGGCAGGGCGGCTCGGCCGACCAGAGCTTCGTCTCCGGCGCCGACATCCCCGGCCAGTGGTGGACCCTGTTCCACTCGAAGGCGCTGAACCGCCTCGTGGAGCAGGCCCTCGCCAACAACCCGACGCTGGAGGCCGCGCAGGCCTCCCTGCGGGTGGCGCAGCAGAACGTGCTGGCCCAGAAGGGCACGCTCTATCCGAGCCTGACCGCGACCCCGCAGATCCAGGGCGCCCAGGCGCCCGGCCTCGACCTGCAATCGCCCCTCAACAACCAGAACCAGTATCTCTACAGTCTCTCCACGCCGCAGGCGGTGGTCTCGTACAATCCGGATGTGTTCGGCGGGAACCGCCGGCAGATCGAGTCCCTGGAGGCCACCACCGAGAACCAGCGCTTCCAGCTGGAGGCGGCCTATCTGAGCCTGACCGCCAACGTGGTCGCCGCCGCGATCCAGGAGGCGTCCCTGCGGGCGCAGATCGACGCGACCCGCAAGGTGATCCAGGCGCAGACCGAGGTGCTGCAGCTCTACAACAAGCAGCTTTCCCTGGGGCAGATTGCCGGGGCCGACGTGGTGCAGCAGCAGGCGGCGCTGGCGCTGTCGCAGCAGCTGCTGCCTCCGCTGGAGAAGGCGCTCGCGCAGCAGCGCAACCTGCTCACCGCGCTGGCCGGGCGCCTGCCCTCGGACGAGGTCTCCGAGACCTTCGACCTCGCCGCCCTGCGCCTGCCGACGCGGCTCCCGGTGAGCCTGCCCTCGCGGCTCGTGCAGCAGCGGCCCGACGTGAAGGCGGCGGAGGCCCTGGTGCAGCAGGCGAGCGCCACGGTGGGCGTCGCGGTGGCGAACCGCCTGCCGCAATTCAGCCTGACCGCCACGGGCGGCTCCAGCGCCACCCGGATCGCTCAGGTCACAAGTCCAGGGGCGGCGTTCTTCACGATCATCGGGCAGGCGACGGCGCCGATCTTCGATGCCGGGACCCTGTTCCGGCGGCAGCGCGCCGCCGAGGAATCGCTGACGGTGGCGCAGGCGCAGTACAAGGCGACGGTGATCACCGCCTTCCAGAACGTCGCCGACGCGCTGCGGGCGCTCCAGGCCGACGCGAAGGCCGTGGCCGCCGCCGACGCGGCGGTGAGCGCCACGAACCAGAGCCTCGGGCTGATCCGCAAGCAGTACACGGCGGGGGCGATCACCTCCTCGCAGGTGCTGATCGCCCAGCAGGGTTACCTCTCGGCGCTGGTCACCTCGGCCGCGGCGCGCGCCACGCAGTACGCCGACACCGCCGCCCTGTTCGTGGCCCTGGGCGGCGGCTGGTGGAACCGCGCCGACGTGGCGCCGCCCCCGCCCGAGAAGGACCCGCTGAAGTTCCTGTGACCGGTTGCCCCGTGTCGTGACCGACCGCGTCCTGACATTCGCCCCCGTCCCGGGGGCCACCCTGATCCTGGACGACCGCTCGGGCCGCCCCGCTACCGCGTCAGGTGTACATCGCGATGGCGTCCTGCAGCATCTGGTCGGTGGTGCTCATGACCTTGGTGTTGGCGGTATAGGCCTGTTGGGTCTCGATCATCTTCGAGAACTGATCCGAGATGCTGGCGTTCGACTGCTCCACGGAGCCGGCGGCGATGGTCGCGCCGTTGAGGCCGTAGCTCGGCGTGCCTGACTGACCCGTCGCCACGTAGGTCCCCCCGTCGAGGGAAGCGAGATTGTCCTGCAGTCCGAACTGCGCCAGCTGCAGCGAGCCGAGCGCCACGGAGCTGCCATCCGCGGCCGTGCCGGTGAGCGTGCCGGCCGGCGAGACTGTGAGGCTCGACAGGGTATTGGCGCCGGTGGGGACTTGGACGGGCGCGGTCGCCGACGGGCCGGCGAACAGGTAGTAGCCCGCACCGTTGCTGAGATAGCCGCTGGCGTCCGGTGCGAAGTCGCCGCGTCGCGTGTAGCCGGTATCCCCGGTGAAGCTCGGGCTCTGGGTCGTCCCGGTGTTCTTCCGGACGATGAAATAGCCGTTGCCCGAGATGGCGAGATTGGTCGATACGCCGGTCGACTGCACCGTACCCTGGATGTTCAGGCTGTTGCGCGTGCCCGGCGACACCCCGCCGGCCAGCTGTGTGCTGCGATCGGTCTCGGCCAGCATGTCGGCGAAGCTCGTCTCGGTGGACTTGAACCCCGCCGTCTGGGTGTTGGCGATGTTCCCCGAGATGTTGTTCAGGGCCAGCGACTGCGCCGAGGCGCCGGAAATCGAATTCGAGAGCGCGGTGAAAAGGCCCATCGGGGTCTCCATTCGCCGGAGCGGCACGGCTCCCGATCCGACGACGACCCATAGGCGTGCACTATGGTTAACCGACGGTGTGTTTACACATGTTGCTGAGCCGGCCCGGGGGCGTCGGGGGTAGCGGGGCGCCGCAATCCCGCCGCGCCGAGCCCGATCCGGTCGCGCTGGCCCGGGTCGCTTCGCTCCACCTGCGGCGACCGTGGAGGCGTCAGGCCCCGAGGGCGCTCAGCACGATCTCCCGCCGATGCGGCCGGTCGCGGTGCTCGATCAGGTAGATCCCCTGCCACGTGCCGAGCGCCAGCGTTCCGTCGACCAGCGGGATGGTGAGGGCCGAATCGGTGACCAGGGTGCGGATATGGGCCGGCATGTCGTCCGGTCCCTCGGCGCCGTGGACGTAGCCGGCATTGCGCGGCGCGAACCCGTCCAGCGCGGTCATCAGGTCGGTCTGGACGTCGGGGTCGGCATTCTCCTGGATGGTGAGCGAGGCCGAGGTGTGCCGGCAGAACACCGTGACGAGACCGTCCCGGATGCCGCTGCCGCGCACGAAGGCCGCCACCGCGGCGGTGAAATCCGTGAAGCCCGGCCCCGCGGTTGCGATGGTGAGGCGCCCGCTCGCGTGGCGCTCCAGGGCGCCGGAGGCCAGCGCCTCGACCGGACCGATCGTGCCGGCCCTGGTGTTTCCCCGTCTCATCCGGTCTCCTCCATCAGGGCCGCCCCCGGCGCGATCTCGCGCTCGCCGCGAGCGAGGATCCGTTCCAGCACGTCGATCCGGTCGGCCTCGGCGGGTGGCTTGTCCCAGCGGATGCGGCTGACCCGGGGGAAGCGCATCGCCACCCCCGATTTGTGCCGGGTCGAACGCTGGACGCCCTCGAAGGCGATCTCCAGCACCAGCCCGGCGTCGCGTCCATGGGCGACCTCGCGCACCGGGCCGAAGCGCTTGGTGGTGTTGTTGCGGACGTAGCGGTCGAGCTTGGCGAGTTCCGCGTCGGTGAAGCCGTGATAGGCCTTGCCCACCGGCACCAGCTCGTCGCCGCCCTCGGGCGCCGCCCGCCAGACCCCGAACGTATAGTCCGAGTAGAAGGACGAGCGCTTTCCGTGCCCGCGCTGGGCGTACATCATCACGGCGTCGACGATGTGCGGCTCGCGCTTCCACTTCCACCACGGTCCCTTGGGACGGCCCGGCAGGTAGGGGCTGTTCCGGCGCTTGAGCATCACGCCCTCGATGGCGTCGGCATCCTCGCCCGCCCCCACCGAGGCCGGATCCGCCCGGGCGGCTGCCAGCGCCGCCCAATCCGCGAAGGGCACATGGGGCGAGATATCGATCCGGGCGTGGTCGAGGCGGGTGACCAGCGCCTCCAGCTTCTCCCGCCGGGCCTCGAAGGGTTCGGCCCGCAGATCCTCGCCCGCGAGGGTGAGGAGGTCGTAGGCCCGGACATGGGCGGGAAACTCCTCCAGGAGCTTGGCCGTCACCGCCTTCCGGTTCAGGCGCTGCTGGAGGACATTGAAGCTCTGCACGCGCCGCTCGCGCAGGATCAGCAATTCGCCGTCGATCGCCCCCGTGAAGGTGATGGCCTCGGCGAGATCCGGGAACGCCCCGGTGATGTCCTCGCCGGTGCGGGAATAGACCTTTCCGACTTGCTGACCCGCCCGGTCGGGGCCGCCGACGAGCTGGACGCGGATGCCGTCCCACTTCCACTCGGCCGAGAAGGCCTCGGGCTCCAGCTTCTCGAGGTCGGCCTCCTCCTCGATCGGGTGCGACAGCATCGGCGGCCGGAACGGGGCGGGATTCAGGGTCTCGGGCCGCTCGGCCCGGCCCTCGACCCAGGCGAACAGGGTCGCGAAGGGCGGGGTCAGCCCGTGCCAGACCTCCTCCACGGCATCGGCCTCGTGGCCGCCCAAGGCGCCGACGGCCGTCTTGGCGAGCCGCGCCGAGACGCCGACCCGCAGGTTGCCGGTGACGAGCTTCAGGAGCGCCCAGCGCCCGGTCTCGTCGAGGGCATCGAGCCAGCCGGCGAGGTGACGGGAGAGCTCGCGCTTGGGGATCGTGCTGAGCGTCTCGACGACTTCGGCCAGACTCGGTGGCGGCGGGTTGTTGTGGCCGATCCCGGCGGCCCCATCCCCTCCCGCCTCTGCGGGGGGGGAGAGAGATGGGACGGGCCAGATCAGCGCCGTCGTCTCGGCGAGATCCCCGACGTAGTTGTGCGACAGCCGGAACAGGACCGGGTCGATCCGCTCCTCGACGAGTCCGCGGATCAGCGCCGGCTTGGCCTCGCGGAAGCTCAGCGTGCCGGTCATGGCGCCGAGCGCGTAGCCGCGTTCAGGATCGGGGGTGCGCGAAAAGTAGTCCTGCAGCATCCGCAACTTGGCGTTGCGGCGCGGCTCGTAGGCGAGGCGGTCGAGGAGGTGGGCGAATGCGTTCACGCCGCCGCCTCCGTCCCGGAGCCGGCCTCGACGGAGCCCGGCTCGGCCTCGCCGTCATCGCCGTAGCCGAGCAGGTGGAGGGGCTTGGCCTTGATGCCCTGCGTCCCGCACCAATGGACCAGCGCATCCTCCTGACCGTGCGTGACCCAGACCTCGCCGGCACCGGTGTCGCGGATGGTGCGGCACAGGTCCGGCCAGTCGGAATGGTCGGAGATCACCAGCGGCAGCTCGACGCCCTTCTGGCGGGCGCGGGCGCGCACCCGCATCCAGCCCGAGGCGAAGCAGGTCACGGGATCGGGGAATTTCCGGGACCACAGATCCTGGATCGACGAGGGTGGGCAGATCACGATCGCCCCCTGCAGGTCCTTGCGCTCGGCAGCCACGACCTTGGGCGTGTCGCCCAGCGGCACCCCCTCCTCCTTGTACAGCGTCGTCAATTTCTCCATGGCGCCGTGCAGGTGGATCGGGCGGTCCCAGCCCTCCTCCCGGAGAAGCGCCATCACCCGCTGCGCCTTGCCGAGCGCGTAGGCGCCGACGATGTGGGCGCGTTCGGGGAAAAGCCGCGCCGAGTCGAGGAGCTTGCGGACCTCGCCCCGCGTGTCGGGATGCGTGAAGACCGGCAAGCCGAAGGTCGCCTCGGTGATGAACACGTCGCAGGGTACCACCTCGAAGGGCAGGCAGGTCGGATCCGGCGCCCGCTTGTAGTCGCCCGAGACCACGACCCGGACCCCGTCCCGTTCGATGGCGATCTGCGCCGAGCCGAGCACGTGGCCCGCCGGCGCGAAGCGCACGGTGACGTCGCCGACGCGGAGTGCCGCACCGAGCGGCGCCTCCTGCCGCTGGCGGCAGAACTCCGCGCCGTAGCGCACCGCCATGATCCGCAGGGTCTCGGGCGTCGCCAGAACCTGTCCGTGGCCGGCGCGGGCATGGTCGGCGTGCCCGTGGGTGATCAGCGCGCGCTCCACCGGCCAGGTCGGATCGACGTGGAAGCGCCCGAGCGGGCAATAGAGACCCTCGCGGGTCAGGGTGAGGAGATCGCTGGCGCGTATCGGCATCGGGTCCGTGCAGCCGGTGGAGTCCGCCGGTGGCCCCGATATATAGGCGCCCCCGACCCGGCAGACGCATGGCCTCGCAGCTCAGTTCCGGTGACCTCCTCGCCGATCGCCGCTATCGCTACGCGGAGGCCTGCTTGGCCGACGGCGACCATGCGGGCGCCGCCGACCTCGCCGAGCAGGTCCTGGACCTTGCTCCGCGCTACGCGCCCGCCTGGCTCCTGCTGGGCCGGGCGCGGGAGGGTCTGGCGGCCTCCGGCGCCGATCCGGCCCTGCGTGCCGCGGCGGCACGCGCCTATGCCAGCGCCCTCGAGATCGATCCGGAGGACAGGCTGGGCGTGCGCACGCATCTCGTCCGCCTGGATGTCGGCGACGGCCTCCCGGTCCTGTCGCCCGCCTATGTCCGGGCTCTATTCGACGACTACGCGCCGCGTTTCGAGCACCACCTCGTGGAGGGCCTGGGCTATGTCGGCCCGCAACGCGTCCGCGACGCCTTGCCGGGCGTCCCGGAGCGCTTCCCGGTCGCGCTCGATCTCGGCTGCGGCACGGGGCTGATGGGCACCGTTCTGCGCGACCGGGTCGATCATCTCACCGGGATCGACCTCTCCCCCGGGATGCTGGCGCTGGCGCGGGCCAAGACGTGGCGGGATCGGCCGCTCTACGATCGCCTGATCGAAGGCGACCTCGCCGCCGCCCTGGCGGACCTGCCGGAGGCCTGCGCTGATCTCTGCCTCGCCGCGGACGTCCTGATCTACGTGGCGGACCTCGCCGCGTTCCTGACGGGGATCGGCCGGGTCCTGCGACCGGGCGGGCTCGGCGCCGTCACGGTGCAATCCCACGACGGTGCCGGCTCGGTCCTGGGCAAGGACGGACGCTATGCCCATGCCGATGCCCACATCGCGGCGACGGCCGCCGGCGCCGGACTGGAGATCCTGACTCTGCGTCCCGCCCACATCCGGCGCGAGGGTGGGCGGCCGGTGCCGGGGCGCGTCGTTGTGCTGCGCCGCACATCGGCATGAAACCGCTTGGCTCTTCGTCCATTGTTTGTCGGCCGCGAATGGGCGCGGCCGCTCGATCGGGGGATCAGCATGGCGGATTACGGAAACAGGACAGGCCGCGCGACACCGGAGCGGAAGCCAGAACCGCCGGCCGACAAGTCCTTTCCGGCCGATCCGCGAACCCGCATCCCGTTCGCGATCGCCCTGGCCGCGCTCGCGGGCTGCGCCGATTCCATCGGCTTCCTGGAATTCTCGCAGCTGTTCATGTCGTTCATGTCGGGCAACACCACCCGCTTCGGCGTGGCGGTGGCCAATGGCGACTGGGAGAACGTCACCCGCGTCGCCAGCACCATCTGCATGTTCTGCTTCGGCGCCTTCCTGGGGACCCTGATCGCCGCCTGGGTCGGGCGTTGGCGCCTCGCCGTGCTGCTGACGCTCCAAGCCCTGCTGCTCGCCGGCGGCCTGCTGATGCCGTGGGGCACCTTCGCCTATCCGCTGCACGCCTATCCCATCGTCCTGGCGCTGGGCCTTCAGAACGCGACGCTGCAGGACGAGGGCGGCCGCTCCCTGGCGCTCACCTACGTCACCGGCGCCGTGGTGCGTTTCGGCACCGGCTGCGCGAACCTGCTGCTCGGCACGGTGGCGCCCTCCTTCTGGATCCAGGCGCCGCTCTGGGCCGGTCTCAGCACCGGCGCGGTGGTGGGCGGCCTGCTCGACATCCGCTACGGCGAATCGGCCTTCCTGTTCCCGGCGGCGCTCGCCGCCATCCTGGCGCTGATCGCGATCGTGCTGACCATCGCCAAGCCGGGCAGCACGCTGGTGGCGGGCTCCTCTCCGGCGCCCGACGCCAGCCCGAAGGCCGAGGTCATCGACGCCATCCACTGAGATCCCACCGGGGCGGGTGCGGGATCAGCCGTCGGAATCCCGGTAGCTGCCCCGGCCCTGCTTGATCGCGGCACGGCTCTTCTTGGCGACGATCCGCCGTTCCTTGGAGCCTTTCGTGGGCTTCGTCGCCCGGCGGATCGGCGGCGGCGGCTTGGCGGCCTCGGCCACGAGGTCGACGAGGCGCTGCAGGATCTCGGCCCTGTTGCGCTCCTGCGTCCGGTGCCGCTGCCCGATGAGGACCAGGACGCCGTCCTTGGTCATGCGCCGCCCCGCGAGCCGCACCACGTTCGCCTTCACGCGGTCATCCACGGAGGGCGAATCCAGGACCGGCCAGCGGAGCTGGACCGCCGTCTCGACCTTGTTGACGTTCTGGCCGCCCGCGCCCGAAGCACGCATGAAGGACAAGGTGATCTCGTCCTCCGCGATGGCGATGCGCGGCGTCACCCGCAGGGACATGGCGGCCTCTCCGACAGGATCGTCAACGGCCGCCGCGCCCGCGTATCGGGCGCGGGGCGGAGGATGCAGAGGGGTATCCCCATAACCACATTCCCCTCAATCCGCTGCCCCGCTCACGCCACCGCCCCGGGCGGACCGAGGGCTGCCCGCGGGCGGCCGCGCGGCCGGGTCAGGCGGCCTCGGCCGGCGTGCGGGCGCGCACGGCGAGGGCGTGGAGACCGCGCTTGAACGCATCGTCCAGGACTGCGTTCACCAAGCGGTGCCGCTCCACGCGGCTCTTGCCCTCGAACGCCGACGCGACGATGTCGAGCCGGTAGTGGGTCTCGCCCCCCGGCCGTGCCCCCGCATGACCGGCATGCAGATGCGACTCGTCGATCACGTCGAGGCGCGCCGGCGCGAGTTGCTCCCGCAGCCGCGTCTCCATCCAGTCCCGCAGGGTGCCCCCCGCGCCCGCACCATCCGTCATCCTGCCCTCGCGTCGCGTTCGTGGGCTGCCGTCAAGCCCGATCCCGCGCATGCGTCATCAGGCCCGGTGCCCTTGTGTCTCAGGTCTGCCCCCTCATAATCGGCCCGTCATGGATCTCAACTCGCGCCTGTTCGACAGCATCCGGATCAAACCGTCCTGCGACGAGCCGAAAGCCGCGGCCGAGGGCGTCTGCGAGAGTCCGGGCTGCACCCATCCGGGTCTGTACCGGGCGCCCAAGGGCCGGAAGGCGGAGGGCCAGTACTGGCGCTTCTGCATGGACCACGTCCGCGCCTACAACGCGACCTACAACTACTTCGACGGCATGAACGATGCCGCCGTCCAGGCCTACCAGAAGGACGCGATCATCGGGCATCGCCCGACCTGGGCGATGGGCGTGAACCGGACCGGCCAGGCGAAACCGGCGGACGAGCCGGCCCGCGACTGGGCCTATGTCGATCCGCTGGGCATCCTGCGCGGCGAGGGCGTCGGCGATGCCCGCCGGCGCGCGCGTCAGCCCGAGGAGCCGCGCAAGCCCCGCCACTCGGCCACGGTCCGCCGGGCCCTCGACGTGATGGGCCTTGAGGAAGGCGCGGATTCGGCCGCCATCAAGGCGCAGTACAAGATCCTGGTGAAGCGCTTCCACCCCGACGCCAACGGCGGCGACCGGTCGTTCGAGGAGCGGCTGCGCGACATCATCCGGGCTCACGACGTGCTGCGTGGGGCCGGACTCTGCTGACCGGCACGAACCCTGCACGCCGGTTCGCATCCGGGATAGGGCAATCCGCACGGCGCGACCCTATATGGGGTCGATGCCGGTCGGTGGCGCCCGGGCGCGTCGCCGTCTAAGGATGGCTTCGCCCCGCCGCGGAGGCCCGGCTCGACGTCCTTTCGCGCGGATGCTCCACTGCTAGGGAGTGGAGCGACCGCGCCTCACGAGGTTCCGAATGCTCTCTGACGATACGCCCGCCGCGCTGCCCGACCGCACCGTCTCCGTCCGCGATGTCTTCGGCATCGACCTCGACCTCAAGGTCCCGGCCTATGCCGAGCCCGAGGAGCACGTGCCGGATCTCGATCCAGACTACATCTTCGACCGGGAGACGACGCTCGCGATCCTGGCGGGCTTCGCGCGCAACCGCCGCGTGATGGTCACCGGCTATCACGGCACCGGCAAGTCGACCCATATCGAGCAGGTGGCCGCCCGGCTGAACTGGCCGTGCATCCGCATCAACCTCGACAGCCACGTCTCGCGCATCGACCTCGTCGGCAAGGACGCCATCGTCCTGAAGGACGGCAAGCAGGTCACCGCCTTTCAGGACGGCATCCTGCCCTGGGCGCTGCAGAACAACGTGGCCCTCGTATTCGACGAGTACGATGCCGGCCGCCCGGACGTGATGTTCGTGATCCAGCGCGTGCTGGAACTCTCGGGCCGCCTGACGCTCCTCGATCAGAAGCGCGTGATCCGCCCGCACCCGGCCTTCCGGCTGTTCGCCACGGCCAACACCGTGGGACTGGGGGACACCTCGGGCCTCTATCACGGCACCCAGCAGATCAACCAGGGTCAGATGGACCGCTGGTCGATCGTCACGACGCTGAACTATCTGCCCCACGACCGCGAGGTCGACATCGTGCTCTCGAAGGCCACGCATTACCGGAGCGACCAGGGCCGCGACATCGTCAACCGGATGGTGCGGGTGGCGGATCTCACGCGCAACGCCTTCATGAACGGCGATCTGTCCACCGTCATGAGCCCGCGCACGGTGATCACCTGGGCCGAGAACGCCGACATCTTCAAGGATATCGGCTTCGCGTTCCGGGTGACCTTCCTGAACAAGTGCGACGAGCTGGAGCGGACGCTGGTGGCCGAGTTCTACCAGCGCGCCTTCGGCAAGGAGCTGCCCGAGAGCGCGGTGAACGTCGCGCTGAGCTGATCTGCATGGAGGACGCGATGGCGCATCCGGCCCCGACCCGCGAGGACGCTCCGGCGGCTCCGCATGCCGAGGGGCGGACGCGCTACGCGGATGATCTCTATAGCTGGGTTCAGGAGCAGGTGGCGTTGCTCCGCGCCGGCCGGGTGGACGCCCTCGACCTCGACAACATCGCCGAGGAGCTGAGCGACGTGGGCCTGAGCGACTATCATCGGCTCACCAGCGCTGTGGAGATCGTCGTGCTCCACATGCTGGAATGGGATCATCAGCCGGAACGCCGCAGCCGCAGCTCGACGCTCAGCATCGCCGAGCACCGTGAGCGCATCCTGATCCAGCTGCGGAAGAGCCCCGGGTTGAGATCCAGCCTGGACGAGGCGCAGCGCGACGGGTTCCGCCTCGGTCGCCTCGGGGCGGCCCGGCAGATGAGGCGCTCGCCCAAAACCCTGCCCGCGGAGTGTCCCTACAGCTGGGACGACATCCTGAATCGCCCCTTCGAAGTCGACGTCGACCGGTAGCCCGCATGTCCATCTCCAACCGCAAGCCCGGCGAGCGCCGCGAACCCGTGGCCGAGCCCCTGAAGCGCTCGGTGGCCGGCTGCCTGCGCGCCATCGCCCGGCGCTCCGAGGTCGAGGTCACCTACGCCACCGACCGGCCGGCGCTCACCGGCGACAAGGCCCGGTTGCCCGAGCCGCCGCGCAAGCTCTCGGCGCAGGACGTCGCGGTGCTGCGCGGCAATGCCGACGCCATGGCGCTGCGGCTCGGCTGCCACGACGTCGCCGTCCATCGCCGCCTCGCCCCCGAGAATGCCGCCGCCCGGGCGGTCTACGACGCGGTCGAGCAGGCCCGGGTCGAGGCGATCGGCTCGCGCCGGATGGCGGGCGTCGCCAGCAATATCTCGGCGATGCTGGAGGACCGCTACCACCGCGGCGGCAAGTACGAGACCATCACCGACCGGGCCGACGCCCCCATGGAGGACGCGGTCGCCCTGATGGTGCGCGAGCGCCTGACCGGCCAGAAGCCGCCCGAGGCTGCCACCAAGATCGTCGAACTGTGGCGCGAGCATATCGAGTCCAAGGCCGGCCCGAATCTCGACGGGCTGATCGGCTCGATCGAGGACCAGCGCAAGTTCGCCCGCTCGGTGCGCGATCTCCTCACCTCCCTCGACATGTCGGACGAGACGCCGTTCGACGCCGAGGATGACGAGAACGACGACGAGAACGACGCCCAGGACGAGGAGCAGAACCCGAGCGAGGGCGATTCGGAGGAGAAGAGCCAGGGCGAGCGCGCCGAGATCGAGACCTCCGAGGAAGCGTCCGACGAGATCGAGGACGGCGCCCAGGAATCCGCCGATGCGCCCTCGGGCGAGCTGCCCGAGGAGGCGGAGGATGCGGAATCCGAGGAGGCCTCGGAGGCCTCGCGGCCGCCCCAGCGGCAGGGCAACGAGGCGCGTGGACCCGAATACCGGGTGTTCAACCCCCGGTTCGACGAGGTCATCCACGCCGAGGAGCTGTGCGACGCCGACGAGCTGGCGCGCCTGCGCTCCTACCTCGACAAGCAGCTCTCCCATCTGCAGGGGGTGGTCGGCCGCCTCGCCAACCGGCTTCAGCGCCGTCTCCTCGCCCAGCAGAACCGCGCCTGGGACTTCGACCTGGAAGAAGGTCAGCTCGACCCGGCGCGGCTCGTGCGCGTGGTCATCGACCCCTACCAGCCCCTCTCCTTCAAGCAGGAGAAGGATACGAACTTCCGCGACACGGTCGTCACGCTGCTCCTCGACAATTCCGGCTCGATGCGCGGCCGGCCGATCACCGTGGCGGCGACCTGCGCCGACATCCTGGCGCGGACACTGGAGCGCTGCGGCGTGAAAGTGGAGATCCTGGGCTTCACCACCCGGGCCTGGAAGGGCGGCCAGAGCCGCGAGGCGTGGCTCGCCGCCGGCAAGCCGCCGAATCCCGGCCGCCTGAACGACCTGCGCCACATCGTCTACAAATCGGCCGACGCCCCCTGGCGGCGGGCGCGCAAGAACCTCGGCCTGATGATGCGCGAAGGTCTGCTCAAGGAAAATATCGACGGCGAGGCGCTGGATTGGGCGCACAAGCGCCTGCTCGGCCGGCCGGAACAGCGCAAGATTCTGATGGTGATCTCGGACGGCGCGCCGGTGGACGATTCGACTCTGTCGGTCAATGCCGGCAACTACCTCGAACGGCACCTGCGCTGGATGATCGAGGAGATCGAGACGCGCTCGCCGGTGGAACTGCTCGCCATCGGCATCGGCCACGACGTGACGCGGTACTACCGCCGCGCCGTGACGATCATCGACGCCGAGGAACTCGGCGGGGCAATGACCGAGAAGCTCGCGGAGCTGTTCGAAGAGAACGGCACGCCGGCACCGACCGGCCGGATGCTGCGCGCGGCGGGCGGGCGGCGCTGACCGTCCGCGGACCTTCTTCGGCCTCGAGGCCCATCCGCTCCGGCCTCTCATCCTGAGATGCCGGAGCGCCGCGGAGGCCGCGAAGGAAACCTCCGTCAGGCCGTCCGATCCCTGGAGCCCTCCTTCGCGGCCCGCTGCCGCGGGCCCCTCAGGATGCGGTCGTGAACGGGATTTTCCGGATCACGGTGCCTGTTGCGCGCAAGCGGAAACCGCCGCGGCCTCGGGGGCCACGGCGGTTCGAACCGTCCGATGAAGGATGGCGTGAAGCCAGGAGACTCAGGCCGCGACGGCCGGGGCCTCGGCGAGCTTCTTGTGGATCTCGCGCTTCAGGAGGCGGGCGGTCTGCGACAGGTCGCCCTCGCCAGCCTTGATCAGGAAGGCGTCGAGCCCACCGCGGTGCTCCACGGAGCGCAGGGCGTGCGCGGTGACCCGCAGACGGACGCGCTTGCCGAGCGCGTCGGACTGGAGAGTGACGTTGCACAGGTTCGGCAGGAACCGGCACTTGGTCTTGCGGTTCGAGTGGCTCACGAGGTGGCCGACCTGAACGGCCTTGCCGGTGAGTTCGCAGCGGCGCGCCATGATAAAAAACGATCCCGTCTCGTTCCGCCCGAATAGACCCGATCGCGACCGGCGCGATCATCGTCGCAGCAGGCGGTGCCCATTGCGTGTTCCAGGTCCGGCGGAGTCCTGTTGAAGGCGCGAGCCTATAGGCGACGAAGGCGCGCCGCGTCAAGGTGCCCGCCAACCGCAGAGCCGCCCGGGCCGCCCCGGCCGCCCCGGCCGCCCAACGGTCTGTTAACCACGATGCCGGGATATAGCCTTCTTCCACCTGCAGGAAGGTGCCTCTCCCGGCTCCGGGCCTCGAGAGGCGTCCGACGCGCGGGGGTGTTCGAGAGGGTGTGTCCGAGCGCGTGTCTTGGGCCGCCCGCCCTGGGATGCGATCCGGATCATGAGCGCCACGCCAATCCGTCGGATGATCAAGCCTGTGACAAAGCACGCTGCCGGGCGCCTCGCGGGCAGCCTCCTCGCCCTCGCTGCCCTCATGGCTCCGGCCGATGCCGCCTCGCGGGCGTCGCGCGCGAAGCGGGCCGCGGGGGCTGCCGCGACCGTGGCGGTCGATTACGGCATCAACCTCGCCGGCCTGCCGATCGGCACGGCGCGGCTGGCCGGTTCGTTCGACCGCGACCGCTACCTCATGGACGTGTCGGCGGTGCTCACGGGCCTCGTCGGCGCGATCACCGGCGGCAAGGGCTCGGCCCGGGCCTCCGGAAGCTTCGCGGCGGCACCGCAGCCCGGCGCCTTCGCCATCGCGACCCAGACGGCCAGTTCCGGCATCGCGGTGCGCATGGCCCTGGCGCACGGCAACGTGGTCCAGGCCGAGATCACGCCGCCCCTCGTCGACATGCAGGACCGCGTCCCGGTCACAGCCTCCAACAAGCGCGGCATCATCGACCCGGTCAGCGCCCTGCTGATGCCGACTCAGGGACGCGGCGAGCCCCTCGATCCGGAAAACTGCAACCGCACCCTGCCGGTCTTCGATGGCGCCACCCGCTTCAACGTGGTGCTGAGCTACGCCGAGACGCGCCCGGTTCAGAAGCCCGGCTATGCCGGCCCGGTGCTCGTCTGCAACGCCCGCTACCAGGCGGTGGCCGGCCACCGCCCGGACCGGCCGGGGGTGAAGTTCATGGAGGAGAACCGCGAGATGTCGGTCTGGCTCGCCCCCGTCGAGGGGACGCGGGTCCTGATCCCGCTGCGCATCTCGGTGCTCACCACGATCGGCACCAACATCATCGAGGCGACGCGCTGGAGCCAGGGCGGCAATGCGGGCACGACCGGGACGGCCGGCGCCGCCGGCACCAGCGTCGCACAGGCGAGCCTGCCCGGGCAGTAGCGGCGGTTTGACCGCCCGCGGCTTTCCCGGCACGTCCGCGCGGCGCGACAGCCGCGCCAGGGAGGTCAGCCAATGCCCAAGGGCTACATCATCGTCCGGATGACGGTCACCGATCCGGAGACCTACAAGGACTACGCCGCCATGGCCTCCGAGGCCATGCGCAAGTACGGCTGCACGCCGCTGGTGCGCGGCGGCCGCTGCGAGGCGCTGGAGGGCGAGGCCCGTCCGCGCAACGTCGTGCTGGAGTTCGAGTCCTACGAGGCGGCGCGCGCCTACTATTTCTCGCCCGAGTACCAGGCCGCCGTCGCCAAGCGCCGGCCGGCGGGGATCGGCGAGGTGGTCCTCGTCGAAGGCGTCGACTGATCCGCCTGGCGTTCGGAGACCGCGGTCGATGCAGCCCGCGCCGCCCTCAGCCCGGAGCGCCGTGCCCTCGGGCAGCGCGAGGCCTGAAACCGTGGCGCTCTCCCTCAGGTGCCTGCGGGCCCAGAGGAGGCGGCTCCGGAGCGCGCGGCCGGCGGTGGAGGAAATCTTCACGTTCCCGGCGATAATCGGCGGATGCGCCCGCTTGCTCTCCGAATCGCCCTCGCCTTGGCCGTCGTCACCGGCCCGGCGGCCGCGCAGCCCCTGAGCGCCGGCACCGCCGATCCGGGCTGCGGCGGTGACGCCTTCTCGTCGGCCGAAGTCGTCGAGCACCGGCCGCCGCGGCGCGGTCCCCTCGTGGCGGTGCCCGACACGCTCTGCGCCGACGTGGCACCGCAGCCGGGCACGCCGACGACGCAGATCGACATCTTCCCGATGATCACGCCCCAGATTGGACCTGGCGGGGGCGGCATCCCATATGAGGGCGGACCGTCCCGGCCCTACCGTCCCTGAGACGCGGCCGGCCGGTCGAACCCGCCTCCCCGCCCGCGCCGCGACGGCGCCGCGACGGCCTTCCCGTTCGAAGGAACCGCCGACCATCGACGCGCTGCTCCGCCCCTCGCCCAGCCGCTCGCTGTCCCGCGATGCCCGCGCCCGCGGCGTCACCGCGGTCCTCGGGCCGACCAACACCGGCAAGACGCATCTCGCCATCGAGCGGATGCTCGCGCACCCGACCGGGATGATCGGGTTGCCCCTGCGGCTTCTCGCCCGGGAGGTCTACCTGCGCGTCGTCGCCAAGGTCGGCCCCGAGAAGGTCGCGCTGGTCACCGGCGAGGAGAAGATCAAGCCGGACCGGCCGCGCTACTGGATCTGCACCATCGAGGCGATGCCCCGCGACCTCGACGTGGCCTTCGTGGCAATCGACGAGATCCAGCTCGCCGCCGACATGGACCGCGGCCACGTCTTCACCGACCGCCTGCTCTACGTCCGCGGCCGGGAGGAGACCCTCCTGATCGGCTCCTCGACCATGCTGCCTTTGGTTCAGGACCTGATCCCCAACGTCCACACCACGACCCGGCCGCGGCTGTCGCAACTGACCTTCGCGGGGGAGAAGCGGTTGTCGCGCCTGCCCCGGCGCACCGCGATCGTCGCGTTCTCGGCCGAGGAGGTCTACGCCATTGCCGAGCTGATCCGGCGTCAGCGCGGGGGCGCCGCAGTGGTGCTCGGCGCGCTCTCCCCCCGGACCCGCAACGCCCAGGTCGAGATGTACCAGGCGGGCGACGTGGACTACCTCGTCGCCACCGATGCCGTCGGGATGGGCCTCAACCTCGACGTCGACCACGTCGCCTTCGCGGCGAACTGGAAGTACGACGGCACCCGCTTCCGCAAGCTCACCCCCGCCGAGATGGGCCAGATCGCCGGCCGCGCCGGACGCCACCTCGCGGACGGCACCTTCGGCTCCACCGGGCGCTGCCCGACCTTCGAGGCCGAGCTGGTGGAGCGGCTCGAGAGCCACGACTTCGATCCCCTCCGCATCCTGCAATGGCGCAATCCGGACCTGCGCTTCGGCAGCCTGGAGGGCTTGCAGGCGAGCCTCGACGAGCACCCGCGCGAATCGGGGCTGACCCGCGCCCCCATGGGCGAGGATCAGCAGGCCCTCGAGATCCTCATGAAGGAGGACGACATCCGCGACATGGCGCGGAGCGCCGCCACGGTGAGGCGGCTCTGGGACGTCTGCGGCGTGCCGGACTACCGCAAGGTCCATCCGCAGGTGCACGCCGATCTGGTGGCCCAGCTCTACCGATTCCTCATGAAGGGGATGGCCGGCCGCATCCCCGACACGTGGTTCGCCGAGCAGGTGGCGATGATCGATCGGACCGACGGCGACATCGACACGCTGTCCCGTCGGATCGCCCAGGGACGCACCTGGACCTTCGTGGCCAACAGACCCGACTGGCTGCGCGACCCGGAACATTGGCAGGGCGAGACACGTCGGGTAGAGGACAGACTGTCCGACGCCCTGCACGAACGCCTCGCGAGCCGCTTCGTCGACCGGCGCACCAGCGTCCTGATGCGGCGCCTGAGAGAGAACACGATGCTCGAAGCCCAGATCACCGCCGACGGTGACGTCACCGTCGAGGGTCAGCATGTCGGCCACCTTCACGGATTCCTGTTCGTTCCCGATGCCAGCGCCGAAGGGCACGAGGCCAAGACCCTGAGGAGCGCCGCCGAGAAGGCGCTCGCGGGCGAGATCGAGGCGCGGGCCGAACGATTCGCCGCGACCGCCGATTCGACCCTCGTGCTCTCGCATGACGGCACGATCCGGTGGACCGGCGCGCCGGTGGCCAAGCTCACCCCCGGCGAGAAGCTGTTCGCCCCGCAGATCCGTCTGCTGGCGGACGACAGCCTGACCGGTGCGCACCGGGAGAAGGTGGAGGCCCGCCTCGATGCGTGGCTGAAAGCCTACATCGTGCGCCTGCTCGGCCCTCTGATGGAGATCGAGACCGCGGCGGACCTCACGGGTCTCGCCAAGGGCATCGGCTACCAGGTCGTCGAGGCGCTGGGCGTGCTGGAACGCTCGAAGGTGGCGCACGAGATGCGCAGCCTCGATCAGGACGGCCGCGGGGCGCTGCGCCGCCACGGCGTCCGCTTCGGCGCCTACCACATCTTCCTGCCGGCCCTGCTCAAGCCGGCGCCGCGGACGCTCGCGGCGCAGCTCTGGGCCCTGCGCAACGGCGGCCTCGACCAGCGCGGCCTCGACGAGATCGCGCATCTGGCCGGCTCCGGCCGCACCTCGATCAAGGTGGACCGCGAGATCGCCAAGGGGCTGTACCGCGCCGCCGGCTTCCGGGTCAGCGGCGAGCGCGCGGTGCGCGTCGACATCCTGGAGCGGCTCGCCGACCTGATCCGCCCGGCCATCGCCTATCGCCCCGGCACCACCCCGGGCGCCCCACCGGACGGAACGGCCGACGGCGACGGCTTCGTGGCCACCGTCGGCATGACCTCCCTGGTCGGCTGCTCGGGCGAGGATTTCGCCTCGATCCTGAAGTCCCTGGGCTACAACGTGGAGACGCGTCCGGGCCCCGCCATCACGGTGCCGCTCGTCCCCGCCGCGGCCACGGCGCCGGCCGCACAGGCCGCCCCGGCCGAGGCGTCTTCCGACGAGGCCATTGCCGCGCAGGCGGATGCCGCGGAGCCGGCCGGCGACGAGGCCCCGGCCGCGGAGGACGTCGAGACCGCCGCGGAACACGCCTCCCCGGGGGATGAGGTCCCGGCCGTCGAGGCCGAGGCGTCCCCGACCGAGGATCAGGCGCCGGACCTCGCAGCCGATGCGACCGCCGGAGAGCAGGCCGAGGAGCCCGCGGGCGATACGCCGCACGCGGAGGCGACCGGCGCCGGATCGGAGCAACCGGACCAGGCTCCCCAGGAGGCTGCGCCGGCCGCCGAGCCGGTCTCCGCCACCGAGGAGGCCGCGCCCGGCACGGCCGAGGCGGAGCCCGCTGCGGCCGATGCGGCCGAAGGCACGGCCGCGGAGGGCGAACCCGCCGCGGAGGTTCCGCAGATCGACGTCTGGCGCCTGCAGCGGCATCAGCGCCCGGCGCACCAGCGTCCGCAGAATCGCCCCCGCGGCGCGGGACGCGGCCGGGATGCGGGCCAGCCGGGCCAGAACCCGGGCCAGGGACGCGCGGATGGCGGCCGGCCGGAGCAGCGCCGCGCCGAAGGTGGCGACGGCGGCCCGCGGCCGGGACGGGATCGCGGTCCACGCCGCGACCGGTTCGAGGGTGGTCGGCCGGAACGCCGCGACGATCAGCGCAATGCGGAGCAGCGCCATGCCGGCCCGCGGCCTGACCAGCGGCCGCCCCGGCGCGAGCGGGCGCCCGATCCGGATTCGCCCTTCGCCAAGCTCGCCGCGCTGAAGGCGCAACTCGAGGCCGGCGACGGCGGGAAGCGCTGACCTTCACCGCGGATGCGGGAGGACCGGCAGCGCCTCGACAAATGGCTGTGGTTCGCGCGCTTCGCGCGGACCCGGTCCCTGGCAGCGCGGCTGGCCTCCGACGGGTTCGTCCGGGTGAACGGCAGCCGGGCCGAGAACCCGGCGCGGGCGATCGGCATCGGTGACGTGGTGACGGTGGCCGCGCCGCACGCGACCCTGGCTGTAAGGGTCCTCGGCCTCGGCGTACGGCGCGGCCCCGCCCCGGAAGCGCGGCTGCTGTACGACGATCTGTCCGGCGGCGGGCCGCCGGTCGAGACGCACGAGTGATGAGGCTGTGCCACAGCCCCCACGCGAGCGGGCCGTCGCGGACCGCATGCGGCGCACACGCGCTTGTCAGCCCGGGAGGCAGGGTCTAGAGCCGTTGGCCTCCGAAGCCCGGCTCCGCGCCGGGCCTCACCGGCGTTCCCCTCGCAGCGCCCGCTGGCGCGCGCAGGCCGTCCCCAGGCTCTGCCCGGGCCAAGTCGAGTTTTAGGACGAAGACATCCGATGACCTACGTCGTCACCGACAATTGCATCAAGTGCAAATACACGGACTGCGTCGAGGTCTGTCCGGTGGATTGTTTCTATGAAGGCGAGAACATGCTCGTCATTCATCCGGATGAGTGCATCGATTGCGGCGTGTGCGAGCCGGAATGCCCGGCCGAAGCGATCAAGCCCGACACGGAGTCGAATCTGGACACGTGGCTGAAGCTGAACGCCGACTACGCCAAAACCTGGCCGAACATCACGCAGAAGAAGGAAGCTCCGGCCGACGCCAAGGAGTGGGATGGAAAGGCCGGAAAGCTGGAGGCGCATTTCTCGCCGAATCCTGGATCTGGCGACTGAGCTTGGGACGAATTCACAGGATCTGACGCGCATGCGCCCGCGGCTTTCCAGTGGGCGGGAAGTTTTTTCAGCCCGGCCGCTTCGCTGAAGGCCCCCTCGGGGCTGCGTCATACGAAGCCCAGATACGCGGCCAGGTCATTCCTGTCCCATGGCACCAGTGTAAAACTCTTTGACGCCGCGCTTGGTCCGCGCGTGCGTCTTCAGGGATGCTTTGATCTGCGCGCCGGATTGTGGTAGACAATCCGCCTGCCGTCGCTTGCGCCTGACGTGCTCCCTCCGGCTGAAACGCCTTCGATTTTCGGTTGTTAGGAGTAGTACGCGATCGGCCGCCGAAGGAGACTTCGGCGGACGCGCCAGGTGTTTGCACGGCCGCGCCGGGGAATGACCGGGATCGTCGCGCTGGGCGCGGGGGTTTCGGGAGCGGCGAGGCAGACCGGGTGTCCCGCCCGGAAGAACACGGTTTCGCGCGGCGCCGAACGCTGCGCGCCAGTGGAGGCCCTTCTCGCATGACCACAGCCAAGAAGACGACGACCACAGGCCGGCAGGGCTTCAAGACCGGCGAGGCTGTCGTGTATCCGGCCCACGGCGTCGGTCGCATCACCGCGATCGAGGAGCAGGAAATCGCGGGCTACAAGCTTGAGCTGTTCGTGGTCTCGTTCGAGAAGGACAAGATGGTCCTGCGCGTCCCCACGGCGAAGGCCAACAGCGTCGGCATGCGCAAGCTCGCCGAGCCGGAACTGGTGAAGAAGGCTCTCGACCTTTTGACCGGCCGCGCCCGGATCAAGCGCACCATGTGGTCGCGCCGCGCGCAGGAATACGAGGCCAAGATCAACTCGGGTGATCTGCTCTCCGTCACCGAGGTCGTGCGCGACCTGTTCCGCTCCGAGGCCCAGCCCGAGCAATCCTATTCCGAGCGCCAATTGTACGAGGCGGCTCTGGACCGGATCGTGCGCGAGATCTCTTCGGTCAACCGCATCACCGAGACCGAGGCGCTGAAGCTGATCGAGCAGAGCCTCGCCAAGTCGCCCCGCCGGGCGAAGAACGAGGCCGAGCCCGAAGCCGAGGCCGAGGGGGACAGCGAGGGCGACGACCTTCAGGAGGAAGCCGCCTGAGGCGGGCATCGCATCGCGACAACGACATTCAACCCGGCCCTGGTGGCCGGGTTTTTTTATGCGTCCGCGCGGCCGGCTCCCCCCGACGGCCCTGACCGTTCGCGAAGGCCTGGGCTGGACGGCGCGGGGCGGGATCCCATGTCTTCCCGACGGAACACGAATTCGTGGCCGCTGCGTTGTCGCATTGTGGGGCATCGGGACGGAACTTTCCCGTTTTGCCTTCCGTTGTCGGTTGCCTGGCGTCACCCCCCGGTGGCGCCTGCGCGTCGGGCCCTTGGGTCCGACGCCGCAACAGCACTCGGCAACAAGAGGCAGGCGGATGGCTGAGATCGCGGGAATTCGACGGCAGTTCATACGGACTGCCATGGAGGCGCCCTTCCTGGCCCGGGAAGAAGAGCGGGGCCTCGCCGTCCGATGGAAGGACGAGCGCGACGAGCGGGCCCTCCACCGTCTGATCTCGGCCCATATGCGCCTCGTCATCGCCCTGGCGGGGCGTTTTCGTCACTACGGCCTGCCCATGGCCGACCTCGTCCAGGAAGGGCATGTCGGCCTGATGGAGGCCGCGGCCCGGTTCGAGCCGGAGCGGGACGTCCGCTTCTCCACCTATGCGACGTGGTGGATCCGCGCCTCGATCCAGGATTACATCCTGCGCAACTGGTCGATCGTGCGCGGCGGGACCTCCTCGGCGCAGAAGGCCCTGTTCTTCAATCTGCGCCGGCTGCGCGCCCGGTTGATGCAATCCACCGAGGAACATGTCGGCGACGAGATCCATCGCCGCATCGCCAGCGCGATCGGCGTCTCCCGTGACGACGTCGCCCTGATGGATGCACGCCTGTCCGGCCCCGACATGTCGCTCAACGCCCCCGTGGGCGAGGACAGCGACGCGTCCTCGGAGCGGATGGATTTCCTGGTCGACGGGGCCGACCTGCCGGACGAGACCGTGAGCGCCACGGTCGACGGCGAGCGCCGCCTCAGCTGGCTGCAGCAGGCTCTGACCGTCCTGTCCGAGCGTGAGCTGCGCATCCTGCGCGAGCGCCGCCTCGCCGAGGATCAGGCGACCCTCGAAGCCCTCGGCCAGCGGCTCGGCATCTCCAAGGAGCGGGTCCGCCAGATCGAGAACCGGGCCCTGGAAAAGCTGCGCCGTGCGCTCGCCGACCGCTTTCCCGCCGCCACGGGCAGCCCGCATATCGGCTGAGCGGCACGCAGCGTCATCGTCACGAAGCCCGGCCCGGCGGCCGGGCTTTCGTGTTTCAGAAGGGTCGCCCATGCGACGGGCCGCCGTTGTCGGGCCGGCTGCGCGACATCTCCGGCGCAGCGGGTGTGCCTGCGGATATACCTGCCTGCGCGTGCGATGACGGGGGCCGGTGCCGTGGTCGCGAGCGGGATACCGCCGCGCGCCCGTTACGCCCCCTGAACGACGGGGCTGCGCCGCTCCCGCCGGCGCCGGCGGCGGCCGGCTTCAGGGGTGGCGTCGAGCCAGATCACGAGCGCCAGGGCGACGAGCGCCGGCACGCCGAGGGCCAGGAAGGCACCGGTCCAGCCGAACAGCCCGTATGACAGGCCGCCGTACCAACTCGAGAGCGCGCCGCCCACGCCCTGCACCGCGTTGACGCTGCCGAGCGCCGTCTGGGTCCGGCCCGATCCCCAGGTCAGGTCCGCCACCACCACGGGCACCGCCACCCCGACGATGCCGGAGGCCACGCCGTCCAGCACCTCGGCGGCGATCAGCCACACCGGATCGTCGATCAATCCGGACATGAGCGCGCGCACCGGCAGCACGGCGAAGGCCACCATCAGCAATTGACGGCGTCCGCGCCTGTCGGCCAGCGAACCGGCAAACAGAGCCACGGGCACCATGACGAGTTGCGCCACCATGACGTAGCGCGCCGTCCACGTGGTGGCGTCGGCCGCGGTCGCCACGAGCTTCTGCCCGAGCAGCGAGAGCATGCCGCCGTTCCCCAGGTTGAACAGGGTCAGCGCCACGGTCAGCACCAGCAGACGGCGGTTGCCGAGAACCTGACGCAGGCCGCTGCGCTCGGGTTCGTCCGCGTCGTCCTCCTTCCAACCGACGGCGCGGCGCCGGTTCCAGGCGCCGGCGGGCGTCGTCAGCGTGGCGCCGATCGCCGCCACAGCCATGCCGCCGAGGACCCAGAAGGCGATCGCAGGCCCGAAATAGCCGGTGCCGAGGCTGATGCCCCCCGCCGCGACCAGGATGCCGATGTGGTTGAAGGCCTGGTTGCGGCCCTGCTGGGCGGGGAAGCGGTCCTTCCCGACGATGCCCAGGGTCAGCGACGCGACCGCCGGCAACAGCAGGGTGCCGCCGGCCGCGGCGAGCAGCTGCGCGCACAGGACCGCCGGAAAGCTGCGCGCCGGGAGGAGCAGCAGCGTGCCCGCCAGGATCGCCCCGCAGGCCAGGGCGATCAGCAGGCGTGGCCGGGGGAACCGATCCACCAGGGCACCGAACGGGCCGCTCAGGAACAGCGTGCCGAACCCCACCAGCGTGACGACGAAGCCGACCCGGGCGGGGCTCCACGAGGCGGATTCCGCCAGCCAGGTTCCCAGAAAGGGGCCGAGGCCGCCCTGGATGTCCCCGATGAACAGGTTGATCAAGGCGAGGTTTGTGGTGGGGGCCATGCGATCCTGGAGCCGTTTCGGGCCCCGGACGTGAACGGGGACCCCGGAACGGTCAAGCCCGGAACGCAGCCTCCGTCGCGGAGCAGGGCGGCGACACCCTCATGCGGGGCGACGTGCGGCGTCTTCGGCGAGAGAGCGGGCGAAACCCTGCACGGTCCGCGGCGCGGCCGCCCTTACCGGGACCGGGGTCCTCGTCGGCGGCGTCGATGGGCAGGCTCGCGGTGGCAGCCCTGGCGCCCAGCACGGCACCCGAAGGCGCCGGGAAGGTCAGCGGCCGGTTCGGGGGCTGCCCGACCTGCCGGGCAGCTTCGTCGCACTGAGCGCCGCGCTCCTGAGCGGACGCCCTGTGCGCGCGGGCGGCGGCCTCTCGGGGTCCCGGCGGCCGCCGCGCGGCCGCCGGTCGTCACCTCAGGAGGCGAGCGGGCCCTGGGCGCCCTGCTGCTCCATCACCTTCTGCCGGTAAAGGCCGACGAAATCGATCGGGTCGATGTACAGGGGCGGGAAGCCGCCGTTGCGCACCGCCTCGGCCACGATCTGGCGGGCGAAGGGGAAGAGCAGGCGCGGGCACTCGATCATCACCGCCGGATGGATCTGGTCGGCCGGGATGTTGAGCAGCCGGAACACGCCGGCATAGGTCACCTCGAAGGCGAACAGCACTTCGTTCTGGATCTTGGCGTCGCCCTCGAGCTTCAGCTCGACCTCGAAATCGGTCTCGGAGAGCTGCTGCGCGTTGACGTTCACCTGGATGTTGATCTGCGGCCCCTGGCCCTCCTTGGGCTGAAGGGAGCGCGGGGCGTTCGGATTCTCGAAGGAGAGATCCTTCGTGTACTGCGCCAGGGCATTGATGGTCGGCACATCGCCCTGCGGCATGCCGCCGCCGTTGCCGTTCGCTGCCGGGGAATCGGCCATGCGGATCATCCTTCTCGATCGACCGGCGGGGCCGGCGCGGGTTGTTGTCGCGGCGGGAGCCGCTGGATCACGCCGCGGAACTACCCAAACGGCAGGGCCGCTAACACGCGCGCCGGGCCTGGACAAGCGAAGTGACAGGCGAGGTGACGGGGCGCTGGCGCCGGCGGCACCGGCAACCCATATCGCGATTGCGTGCGGGACCAGTTGACCCCGACGATACAACCGGCTCGCTCCCGGCGCGTTGGTCGGATATGAGTCGGCCAGACCTATGCGCGCTTAGCCGGCGCCGCACCGGGCATGACCTGAGCAAGGGGCACAGGGTCTCGCCGCGGCCACCATCGGATCGGTGATGCAGGACAGTTTCGACGTAACGACGATCATCTTCCTGGCGCTGGCCGTCTTCGTGATCTGGCGTCTGCGCTCCGTGCTCGGTCAGAAGACAGGCGCCGAACGCTCGCCGTTCAAGCCGGTCGACCGCAGCCGCACCGAACCGCAGGCGCGTTCCGACGGCGACAACGTCGTCCGGCTGCCGGGTGCCGACCGGGTGCAGGCCGCGCCGCCGACCGCCGCCGCGCCGCGGGACTGGCGGGGGATCGCCGAGCCGGGATCCGAGGTCGCCCGCGGCCTCGAGGCCTGCGTCCAGGCGGAGCCCGGGTTCGACCCGCGCGCCTTCGTCGAGGGCGCGAAATCCGCCTACGAAGCCATCATGATCGCCTTCGCCAAGGGCGATCGGAAGACCCTGCGCGGCCTGCTGTCCAAGGAGGTCGGCGAGGCCTTCGAACGCGCGATCGCCGAGCGGGAGCGCAACCGGCAGACCCTGGAGACCACCTTCGTCTCCATCGACAAGGCCGAGATCGTGGCCGTCGAGGTGCGCAACCGGGTGGCTCACGTCACCGTGCGTTTCCTGTCGAACCTCATCACCGCCACCCGCAACGCGGACGGCAAGGTGGTGGACGGCAGTGCCGAGACGGTGGTCGAGGTTCCGGATGTCTGGACCTTCTCCCGCACCCTCGGCTCGCGGGACCCGAACTGGCAGCTCGTGGCCACCGAGGCCGGCGCCTGAGCCCGTGACAGGCGTGCCGTGACGATCTTGCCGTGCCGATTCACCATGCCCGGTCCGGAGCAGTCCCGGCCGCCCTCCTCGCGTTCCTGCTGAGTCCATCCGTGTCCGCCGCGCCAACGGCGGTCGGCGGTGCGGTCCTGCGCCCCGTCGCCCCGGCGGACCTGCCGGGCTTTCCCGGTGCGCAGGCGGAAGCGGCGCTCGACGCCTTCCGGCGGGTCTGCGCGGCACCGGCGCCTGCCCAGCCCCAGCCGGACGGCGTCGCGGGCGATCCGGCCGCCCTCGCCGAGGCCTGCACGGCCGCGGCCGGCCCAGTGCCGGACGCCGCCGCGTTCTTCCGCGAGCGGTTCGACGCCTTCCGCATCGATCGGCCCGGCGCGGATCGGCCCGGCTTCCTGACCGGCTATTTCGAGCCGGAGCTCACGGGCTCCCTCGCGCCCGGGCCGGATTTTCCGACGCCGGTGCTCGCCCGTCCCGACGACCTGATCTCCCTCGCCCCCGGCGAAACCCGTCCGGGGCTCGATCCGACCCTGCGCGCCGCGCGGGCCACCGCGGACGGATTTGCCCCCTATCCCGACCGCGCCGCCATCGACGACGGAGCCCTCGGGGCGCATGCGAAGCCGATCCTGTGGCTGCGCGACGCGGTCGATCTGCTGGTCTTGCAGGTCCAGGGCTCCGGGCGCGTCCGGCTACCGGACGGTCGCGCGGTGCGGGTGCTGTACGACGGCCGCAACGGACGCCCCTATACGGCGGTGGCCAAGCTCATCGTCCAAGAGGGGCATCTGCCGCTCGAGGGCCTGACGCTCGCCCGCTGGACCGGCTGGCTGCGCGCGCATCCCGAGATCGCCAAGCGCCTGATCCGCACCAACGCCTCGTACATCTTCTTCCGCCTCGCCCCGGTCGCGGATCCGGCTCTCGGGCCGCCCGGCGCCGCGAACGCGCCGCTCAGCCCGGGCCGCAGCCTGGCTGTCGATTCGACCCTCTGGCGGTACGGCCTGCCGTTCTGGCTCGCGGGGCCGCTGCCCGGCGCGGCGCAGGACGGAGCCCCGGACGCTACCGGGCGCCTCGTCATCGCCGCCGATACCGGATCGGCGATCGTCGGCCCTGCCCGCGGCGACCTCTTCGTCGGCACCGGTCCTGCGGCCGGCGTGGTCGCCGGAAACCTCCGCGACGCCATCGGATTCGTGGTCCTGTTGCCGCGCCGCGCCGCTGCGCCCGGAGCCGCACCGTGAGGCCCCCGCGCCGCGGGCGCCGCCTGACCGCGGGCGAGGTCCGCCTCTGGGACGCGATCGCCAAGCTGGTGACGCCGTTGCCGGGCCGCGCGTCCCCGACCCCCGAACTTCCCCCACCGCCGGCGCCCCCGACCGCCGCCATGCCGCCCCTGTCGGCCCCGATCCTGAAGCCCAGCGCGCCGCCAACCGCCAAGAGGCCGCGGGCGAAGCATCCGCCGAAACCGGCACCGGAGCCGCCGCGTCCGGCAACCGCTGCGCCGTATCAGCCGCCGCCGCAGCGCCACAGCCCGAGCACCAGCCTGGAGCGGACCGCCAAGGTCGGCCTGCGCCGCGGGCGACTGGCGATCGAGGCGCGGATCGACCTGCACGGGATGGTGCAGACGGAGGCCCATGCCGCGCTGACGGGCTTCCTGCTCCGGGCGCGGGCCGCCGGGCATTCCTACGTGCTGGTCGTGACCGGCAAGGGCGGACCGGATTACGCGGAGGCCTTCGCCGAGCGCGGGGTGCTCCGCCGCAGCGTACCGCACTGGCTGCGGGGGCCGGAACTGCGCGGCATCGTCCTCGGCTTCGAGGAGGCCGCCCGCCACCATGGCGGCGGCGGCGCGCTCTACGTCCGTCTGCGGCGCCGATAGGGGTCCGGAACCCGGCGCGCAGCGGCCTGTTCACCGGTGTCCGCAGCCTGCGCGGCAAACCGCGCCGGAGCCGCGCGGTTGCGGCCCGGACCGATCCCGCCGATATCCGGAGCCGGCGCATGAGGCGCCACGCACGCAAAGTCGCGAGAGAGATGCCGGAGCTTCCCGAAGTCGAGACGGTGCGGCGGGGCCTGGCGCCCGCCCTGGTCGGAGCCCGCTTCAGCCGTGTCACCCTGCGCCGGGCCAACCTGCGCTTCCCCTTCCCGGATCGCTTCGCCGCCCGGCTGGAAGGGCGGACCGTGACGGACCTCGCGCGCCGGGCGAAATACCTCACCGCCGCGCTCGACTCGGGCGAGACCCTGGTCATGCATCTCGGCATGAGTGGGCGGTTCGACGTGGCCCTGCCGGACGGCAGCAACCTGTCGCCGGGGGATTTCTACCTCGAAGGGGCCCAGGGCACGCCCAAGCACGACCATGTGGTCATGGCGATGAGCACCGGCGCCACGGTGACCTACAACGACGCCCGCCGCTTCGGCTTCATGGATCTAGTCCCGAGCGCGGATCTCGCCGGCTGCCGCCACTTCGCCAGGATGGGCATCGAGCCCCTCGACGGACTGACGGGGGCGGTAATCGCGCAGCTCTTCCGCCACAAGATCGCGCCGCTGAAGGCCGCCCTGCTCGACCAGCGCCTGATCGCAGGCCTCGGCAACATCTACGTGTGCGAGGCGCTGCACCGGGCGCGCCTGCACCCCGAGGCCCCGGCCGGGAGCCTCGTCCGGCCCGACGGGCGCCCGACGCCCAAGGCCAACGCCCTCGCCAAGGCGATCGTGAAGGTCCTGCAGGAGGCCGTGGAGGCCGGCGGCTCGACCCTGCGCGACTACGCCCACACGGATGGCAGCGCGGGGGCGTTCCAGCACGCCTTCCGGGTTTACGACCGAGTCGGATTGTCCTGCAGCCGGCCGGGATGCGGCGGTTCCATCACCCGCATCGTCCAGGCGAACCGCTCGACTTTCTTCTGCGCGACCTGCCAGCCCCCGGACTGACCGCAACGAACCTTGCGTCGAACCTTGCGTCGAACCGTGCGTCACTGCGCCGCGAAACGGCAATTTCGCCACAAACCCGGCTAGGGTCTAGCGCCTCGACGTGCGCACCCGGTTGCGGGCAGCCGATCCCGGCCCGCAACGCGTGACGGGTCGCGCGGGCCCAGACAGGATCCCGATGTTCTTCCGCCGCTCAAAGACGCCCGCGCCCGAAACCACCGCGCAGGATCCGACGGGCGAGCCCGCCCTGCCGCAGCGGCTCTCGCCGCGCTCCCCCGGCGAGGCGATCAAGCCGACGGTCGCGCCCCCGCCCCCGGAGAAGCCCCAACGCGAGCGGAGCGGCCTCGTGGGCCTCATCAGCGGAGCCCTGACCTTCGCGGTCGTCATCGCCATCGCGGCGATGATCGGGATCACGCTGTTCCAGCGGCAGGTGCGCGAGCCGGGGCCGCTCGCGGCCGACAAGGTTGTTGTGATCCCGACCCACAGCG
This sequence comes from Methylobacterium sp. 1973, assembly GCF_040545035.1. NCBI lineage: Bacteria > Pseudomonadati > Pseudomonadota > Alphaproteobacteria > Hyphomicrobiales > Methylobacteriaceae > Methylobacterium > Methylobacterium sp. 1973. Next base: position 133,170 of record NZ_JBEPLA010000005.1, on the reverse strand, counting down.
GAACGGCGGAGATCGCCGAGACCCTGAAGCGCGAGGGCGTGATCGACCATACCGGCCTGTTCGAGTTCGCCGCCCGCTTCGGCGGCCGGCCGGCGCTCCGGGCCGGGGAATACGTGTTCAAGGCGCATGCGAGCATCTCCGACGCCCTCGACACCATCGCCACCGGCCGGCAGGTCCAGCACGCCATCACCTTCCCGGAGGGCCTGACCTCCGAGCAGATCGTCAGCCGCCTCAACGACAATGACGTGCTCACCGGCGAGATCAACGAGATCCCCCCGGAAGGTTCGCTCCTGCCCGACACCTACAAGTTCGAGCGCGGGGCCACCCGTCAGCAGATCGTCAACCTGATGAAGGCCAAGCAGCGCGAGGTTCTGAACCAGATTTGGCTGCGGCGCAGCGCCGACGTGCCGGTGCGGACCCCGGCCGAGATGGTCACCCTCGCCTCCATCGTGGAGAAGGAGACCGGCCGCGCCGACGAGCGGCCCCGGGTGGCCGGCGTCTTCATCAACCGCCTGAACAAGCGGATGAAGCTGCAATCCGACCCGACGATCGTCTACGGCCTCGTGGGGGGCCGCGGCACCCTCGGGCGCGGCATCCTCCGGTCGGAGATCGACCGGCCGACGCCCTACAACACCTACGTCATCGAGGGCCTGCCGCCGGGGCCGATCGCCAATCCCGGCCGGGCCGCCCTGGAGGCGGTGGCCAACCCCTCCCGGACGAAGGACCTCTACTTCGTGGCGGACGGCACCGGCGGCCACGCCTTCGCCGACTCTCTCGAGGCGCATCAGCGCAACGTCGCCCGCTGGCGGGCGGTGGAGAAGAGCCGGCAGGCGCCGCCGGACGCCGTCGACAAGGTCGAGCCGGGTCCGGACCCGGCGACGCCGGGCCGCGCCTCGGCCTACGCGCCGGGCGGTGCGCCTGCGGCCAACGGGATCAACACCAACGCGGCCTTCGCCGCGGATACGGGCACGCCGGGTTCGCGGGCCTTCGACGCCTCCGAGGGCACGCGCCTCGATCCCCTGAAGAACCGCAGCTACGACCTGGGCTCGCCCAAGACGGTGCCGGCCCTGAGCGAACCGGCCCCGGCGCCCCGGGGCCGGCGCTAGGGACCAGCTCCGGCCGGATTGCTGCGACGCGTCGTCAGACGTGACGCAGCCGCGCCGGGCTCACGCAGGGCTCAATGCGCCTTCGGGTTTCGCGGGCGCCGCTGCCCGTCCGGAGGAGGGCCCGACAGGGACGCCGCGATCTGGCGTCCCAGCTCATACAGCAGGGCCTCCAGCAGCGGCTGCACCCGCTTCGCCTCATCGAGCCCGAGATCGCCGAGGCGCTCCCACATACGCATCGCGCCATCCGCCATCTGCTCGACGACGGAGCCCTGCTCGGCCGGCGCCCCGAGAAAGCCCGCCGGGGGCTCGAACGGCCCCTCGGTCCGGCTGTCGGTGATGTCGATCACGATCCCACGCCCATAGACCAGCCCGTCCGCGCGGCGCTCGAACCGGCCGCGGGCCAGCACCCAGCGTACGAGCCCGGGGGCGGGCACGATGCGATGCTCCCACGCGAAGAGGCCGCCCTCGTCGCGGACACGGCGGCGCTGAATCTGGTCCCGGGCGAGGTCCTCCGGATGGAAGAGCGCGGAGAGCTGCTCCCAGCTCACGCCCTGCGCCGCCTCGGCCTCGGTCAGCCCGAAGATCCGGGCCATCGTCGCATCCCCGCGCACGCGTCCCAGATGCGGCACGTCCTCCCACATGCCGACGCCCAGCGCGGACATGCCGAACGGCGTGAGCGCGGACCTGGTCAACACTGATCGTGGCATGCGCCATCCGGGTTCTTGTGAAAACGACCCGGACCTACGAACACAACTTGATCTTGAAATGCAATGTTGGCGGCGTCGTACGAAAGTCGATCCGTGACGTCCTCGGTGGCGCGGGGGCGACGGGACCCGCGCGCGGGCCGGGATGGGTCCGTCGCAGGGACCGGCCTCTTCCCCGTGGAGAGATCCGTGCTACAGGCCCCGATCTTCACGGGGACGGGGGTCGGCGTGGCCCAGATCACGAGCATGACCGGTTTCGCCCGGGCGGCCGGCAGTACCGGACCGGTCCACTGGGTCTGGGAGGTCCGCAGCGTCAACGGGCGCAGCCTCGACGTGCGCACCCGTGTGCCGGCCGGCTATGACGGGCTCGGCGAGACCGCCCGCACCGCCCTGCAGAAGACCCTGACCCGCGGCCAGTGCCAGCTGACCCTGACGCTCACCAAGCCGGAGACCACCGCGCGGGTGCGGATCAACGAGACGCTGCTGGCGAGTCTCGCCCAGGCGGTGGCCCGGGTGCCGGTCCCCGAGGGTGTGGCCCCCGCCACGATGGACGGGCTGCTCGGCGTCCGCGGCGTGATCGAGGTCGAGGACGAGGCGGCGGACACCGACGCCCTCGCCCGGGATCTGGCCGCAGGCGTGGTCCAGCTGGTCGCGGATCTCGTCGAGGCCCGCCGCGCGGAGGGGCGGCAGCTCGAACAGGTCGTCATCGGCCAGGTCGACCGGATCGCCGCGCTGACCGAGGCCGCGGAGGCGAATCCCGCGCGTCAGCCCGAGGCCGTGCGGGCGCGTCTGGAGGCGGCCGTCGCGGCGCTGGGCGGCAGCGGCCTCGATCCGGACCGTCTGCATCAGGAGGCGATGCTGCTCGCCGGCAAGGCGGACGTGCGCGAGGAACTGGACCGGCTTCGGGCCCATGTGACGAGCGCCCGGGAGCTGCTGGCGGCCGGCGGCGCGATCGGCCGGCGCCTGGACTTCATCGCCCAGGAGTTCGGCCGCGAGTCCAACACGCTGTGCGCCAAGGCCAACGACATCAGCCTGTCGCGGATCGGCCTGGACCTGAAGGCCGTGGTCGAGCAGTTCCGCGAGCAGGTCCAGAACATCGAATGATGCCGGATCAGGATGTGAGAGTACGGATGCGAAACGTCGGGGAGCCACGCGCATGACCGAGCAGGGTGGGAGCGTCTCCGATTCCATCGCGCGGCGGGGGTTGATCCTGATCCTCTCCTCGCCCTCCGGGGCGGGGAAGACGACCCTGACGCGGGCGATCGCCCAGGATCCGAGCTGGGCGCTGGACCTGTCGATCTCCGTGACCACGCGGGGGCGCCGCCCCTCCGAGATCGACGGGCGACACTACCACTTCATCGATCGCGAGGCCTTCGACGACCTGCGCAACCGGGACGACCTGCTCGAATGGGCGGAGGTCCATGGCAATTTCTACGGCACGCCCCGGCGGCCGGTGGAAAAGGTGCTCGGCTCCGGCCGGGACATGATCTTCGACATCGACTACCAGGGCACGCGGCAGGTGCGCTCCAAGCTCGCCCAGGACGTGGTGACGGTCTTCATCCTGCCGCCCAGCATGGCCGAGCTGCGTCAGCGCCTGGAGCGCCGGGCAGAGGATTCGGCCGAGACGATCGAGAAGCGTCTCGCCAATGCCCGGACCGAGATCCAACGCTGGGTCGAGTACGACTACGTCATCGTCAACGACGACCTGCAGAACGCCTTCCGGGCCCTCCAGGGCATCCTGGCGGCGGAGCGGCTCCGGCGGACGCGCCGCACCGGCCTCACCACCTTCGTCGAGGGGTTGCTGGCGGAGACGCCGTGACGCGGACCTCGCTCTACCGGCGGATCAGCACGACGCCGCCGATCAGCAGCGCGACCCCGAAGAGGCGGGGCAGATCGACGGGCCGTTGCGCAAGGCCGAGCAGGCCGACCTGATCGAACAGCACCGAGGTGAGCATCTGGCCCGTGACCAGAAGGGCGAAGAAGGTCGCGGCGCCGAGCTTCGGGACGAGCAGGATGGCGAGTCCGATGAACAGCGCGCCGAACAGGCCGCCGCTCCAGGTCCACCACGGGATCCGCCCGGCCACGCTTACGGCCGGGGCGGGATCGCGCAGGCCGGCGTGACCCCGCATTTCGTCCTGATGGCCGAGTACACCGCGGCGCGCTGTGGCCTCGTCGCCGAGGGTCTCGGAGTCGCCATCGTCGACCCGGTCCCGGCCCGGGCTCTCGGCGGATGGCCCATCGTGCTGCGGCCGTTCAGGCCCGAGATCCCCATCGAGACCGTGCTGGTGCGGCCGGCGGGACGGCCGCCGGGGCGCCTCGCCGAGCGGCTGATGGTCCATCTGGCGGCGGAGCGTGACGCCCTCGGCGTACGCTGATCGGCTCAGGCGGCGACCGGAGTCTCCGGACCGGGACCGAGCCACGCGCCCATCGCCGAGAAGGTCGACACGGCCGCGCCGGTGAGCGCGGCCTCCGCGGCCGGGTCCTCGCCGAAGATCTCCAGGCGCGTCCGGAAGGCTGCCCACATCGCCCCCGCGGCGGGCCCGTGCGCCCGGTAATAGGCGAGGCCGTCGCCGGAGAAGCCGTGCAGGCCGGCGATGTGGCGGCCGATCAGCTGGCCGCCCAATGTCGAGCCTTCCAGCACGTAGAGCGCGCCCATGGCGGCGGCCGGTCCGTCGAAGACCAGGGAGGTCGGTCGCGGGAGCGCCGCGACCGCGGAGGGCGTCAGGCCGAGATGGTCGAGATCGGCGGCGAGGCGCGTGAGACGGCGGCGCGGCGCCAGGAAAACCTCGTCGGCGAGCCCGGACCCGATGGCGGATTCCCAGACCGCGTGGAACCCGTAGAGACGCCCCAGCAGGTTGCGATAGCCGCTCAGGGTCGCGACCCGCGCCTGCCAGTCCAGGGACGCCTCCAGCGCCCGGTGAGCCGGATCGGTCGCGGCACGCAGCCGCGCATGCAGGCCGTCGCGGGTTCTCACGCGGTGATCGTGAAGCAGGCGCCGGGATTGTTGGCGACGGTGAGCTTGGCGTTGATCTGATCGAGCATCGCCCGGATCAGCTTCATGCCCAGTCCCGAGCCCTTGCTCCGCGCCTTGGCGTCCGCCCAGTCGTCGGGCAGGCCCGATCCGTCGTCGCAGACCCGCAACTGGACCTCGCCGGGGCCCGATGCCGAGACGCTGACCTCGACACGGCCGCCGCCTGTCGGGTTGGCCGCATACTTGAAGGCGTTGGTGACGAGTTCCGTCGCGATCAGCGAGAGCGCCACCGCCTTGCGATAGGGCACCATCAGGCCCGGCTCCGCCGAGAGATCGACGGCATGCCCGTCGCCTGCCAGCCCCGCGAGGTCGTTGCACAGGCTCTCGATGGTCTGGCCGAGATCCACCTCGTCGAACCGGTCGGCCTGGTACAGGCTGTCATGCACCCGCGCGACGCTCATCACCCGCGCGGAGGTGTCGGCGAAGGCCTGCCGCGCCTCGCCGTCGGCGATCTGGCGCCGCTGCATCTGCAGGAAGGCCGAGACGATCTGCAGGGAGTTCTTCACCCGGTGGTCGATCTCCCGGGTGAGCAGATCCTTCTGCTCGAGGAGGCGCTCCTTCTCGGCGAGCAGGCCGGTGAGCTCGTCGATCTTGCGGCGTTGGCGCAGCACCACGCCCTCGACGGCCTCCGCCAGGGAGCCGGCGAGGTGGACCTGCCATTCCGCCCAGGGCGCGGCGAAGCCGGTGCGCTCCTCGACCCAGCGCTCGAAGGAGCGGCGGGGCAGCACCGCCACCGGGCCGCTGCCGGCGAGGACGGGCTTGCGCGGGTCGCCACCCCAGGTCACCGTGCTGGGCACCTCCGGCCGGAACCACAGCAGCAGGTTCTCGCGCGAGGCATCGACGAAGACGGCGAGCAGGCCGCTGGCGATCTCCCGATGCGGGCCCGCCTCCGGATAATCCGCGGTGAAGCTGTCGCTGCTGTAGGCGACCTCGCCCGCCGGCACGCCCGCCCGCAGCCAGCCCGCGATCGCCGCCACCATGTCGACCGGCGGCGTCCGCCCGATCCCCGTGACCCGGTCGCCTGAAACGATGCCGGCGCCGGTGGCGCCGAACAGGTCGAGCAGCGTCGTCGTGCCGTCGGTCAGGGCCGCCACGAAATCGTCGGATCGGGTCAGGCCGCGCACGAGACGCCCCTCGACGTCGAGATGGGCCTGCCGCTCGGCCCAGAGCCGGCGCGATTCGATCTCCTGCACCCGCATGGCGAAGGCGTCGGTCAGCACCGTGGCGGCCGCACGGGTCTCCGGCGTGACGTAGTGCGGGCGGCGATGATGCCCGATCATCAGGCCCCAGAGCCGCCCCTCGACCATGATCGAGATCGACATGGAGCCGTTCACGCCGAGATTGCGCTGGTACTCCAGGTGGATGGGCGACAGCGTGCGGTGCTGGGCGAAGGTCAGGTCGATCGGGCCGTTGCCGGCGCCGGGCGCCGAGACCAGCCCGACGGGCACGCTGTCCCGATCGATGACGAAGCGGCTCTTGGCCTTGGTGTAGAGGGCCCGGGCCTGGGCGGGGATGTCGGAGGCGGGGAAGCGCAGGCCCAGCAGGCTGCGCGACCAGTCGGGCACCTTGTCCTCGGCCACGGCCTCGCCGTTCCAGTCCGTGTCGAAGCGGTAGACCAAGACCGCCTCGAAGCCGGTGAGCGCCCGGATCTCGAGGGCTGCGATCCGGGCGATATCCGCCAGGGTCCCGGCCTCGCGCAGGCGGCCGACGGCGAGTTCGGTATCGGCCTGACTGGCGGTGGCGAAATCGTCGGCCGAATCGGGCTCCAGCTCCATCTCCACGATGAGGCGGCCGGCATGGGCATGGGCGACGGCGTGATAGGCGGTCCCGCGGCCCGGGAATGCCAGGGTCCGGCGCAGGGACGCGCCGTCATGGAGGGTCCCGCGCGCCAGACGGGCGCGGATCGCCGCCACGAAATCCGCCGGCAGCACGTCCGCGAGGGGGCGCCCCGCCAGAGGCGACTCGATCGGATCGACGATCTCGCCGACATTGGCCGAATAGGCGACCACCAGGAGCGTCCCGGCGTCGGCGGCGAGCATCACGGCATTGGGCTGGATCGAGCCCGGGATGTGGATGGGCTCACGCTCGCACAGGCTGGCATCCACCGGCTCGGCGCGCACCCGCCGACCGATCGCCGCCATGACGGCCTCGCGCGAGTGGTCGGCCCCGAGGCTCTCCACCGGATCGATGGTCAGCCATGTCACCGGGCTGCCCCCGGCGATCTGGCCATGGCGCATATGGATCCGGGCCCGCAAAGGCTGCGGCAGCCGGCCGAAGACGTAGTCGAAGGTCTCGTCCAGCGTCCCGCGGCGGGCCCCTGCCAGAAACCGGCCCCGGAAATTCGGCACGTTGGTGCCCGGCATCACGTCGCGGAAATAGTCCCGCCCCAGCACGGCCTCGCGCGACAGGCCCGAGATGGCGCTCGCGCCCTCGCTGAAGGCCACGACGGTGCCAGCCGAATCGAGCCCGATCACGCCCTGGTCCAGGCGGTCGAGCGCGTCCGGCGCGATGACGTCGAGATCGACGTCGGTATTGGGGGCCTGGCTGGGCGGCATCAGGAGCGAAACCGGCTCATTCAACTGGGTATGGCGACGGGATGGGCCGAGCGCAATGCTTGTGATGTCAGCAAGATCAAAACCTCAAGTGCTCTGTACGATCTTAGACATCGCCTTGAACAGCCCTTCCTCAACCGTAGGGTGGTACACTGGCTGATCGTGCAGGGTCTGGGCGGTCTGCTTGTGCGCGACTGCGTAGGTGAGCAGGTGCGCGAGGTGCTCTACGGACGGTCCGAGCATCTCGCCGCCGAGGAGGTGCCCCGACCGGTCGGCCCAGAGCCGGATGCCGCCGCGATTCGTCCCCTCGACGCGGGCGCGGCCCTGATCCGAGAAGTCCATCGTGCCGACGACCCGTGCCGCATTCTCCGGATCGTAGGGGGCGCCGATCACCGCCGCCTGAGGATGGGTGAAAACCATGGCGAGGCGGGTCCAGGGGGCGGGGGCCGCGACCGGGCGGCCCGCGGCCAGGGCGGCAGCGTTGCCCCCCGCGATCCGGCCCTGGCGGCTGGCCTCGTGCAGGACAGGGCGCCAGCCGTCGGCATCGCCCGCGATCAGGATCGGCGCGCCCGCGCAGACGAGGCTGTGCCGGTCGAATTCCGGCACTCCGTCTTCGTCGCGGCGGAGGCCCGCCGCCTCAAGCCGCAAGGCATCCAAGTTGGGGGCCCGGCCGGTAGCGGCCAGCACCCGCGACGCCCGGGTGACCTGTTCGCGCCCGTCACGGTCGATCCAGTGCAGGCATACGCCGTCGCCGTCCGGCGCTGCCGTCCGAACCTCGGCACCGAGGTGAAGATCCAGGTCCGCGCCGAAGATCGCGGCGGCCTGCCGGGCGAGTTCCGGCTCGCTCAGGCCGGCGACGGTGTCACCCGCATCGATCACCGTGACGGCGACACCGAGCCGCGCCATCGCCTGGGCGATCTCGATCCCCACGGGCCCGGCCCCGAGAATGGCCAGCGAATCCGGGAGATCGGGGATTTCGAAGAGGGTATCGGTGGTCAGGACGCGCGCGCCGAGACCCTGCAGGGCTTCCGGCACGATCGGGCTCGACCCGGTGGCGATGACCGCCGCCCGGAAGCGGATCCGCATGGCGTCTCCGATCACCAGCGTGCGGTCGCTCTCGAATCGGGCGGTGCCGCGGAGGCGTTCGTCCTCGGGGAGATCCGCGAGACCGTCGACGACGCTGGCGACGAACCGGTCGCGCTCCGACCGGAGACGCCGCAGCACCGCAGGCCCGTCCACCGTGACGCCGGAGACCCGGATGCCGAACAGCGCGGTGTTGCGGGCCGCGTGGGCGGCAGCGCCCGCGGCGATCAGGAGCTTCGACGGCATGCAGCCGACGCGCGCGCAGGTCGTCCCGCCGGGCCCGCGCTCGATCAGCACCGACCGCGCCCCCGCGGCCGAAGCGGCGCGATGGGCGGCGATGCCGGCTGTGCCGGCACCGATCACCGCCACGTCGTAGTCGAGTTCGCGCATGAGCATCCCGGACCGTTCGCCGGAGCCAAAGCGGTACGGCCGAGGTTCGTTCCGCCTGCGCGATCACGTCTCAGGGCGGCACGGACCGGGCGGGGCTCCGCACGCACCGGACCGGGCGGTGCGGAGCCGGCGTTTCAGGCGCTGCGGCCAGGGGCCGTGCCGCCGAGGTGGAACACCCGGTGGGGGATCAGTTCGCCGCGCTCCACATCGCCGACGGCGACCAGAATGCCAGCACAGGTTGCGAAGGCCTTGCCCTCGACGGGGGCGTCCCGGCCCCGCAGGATCACCGGCTGGCCCCGCATCAGGCGCAGGCCCAGATCACGGGAGACCGCGACTTCCGGGATGGCATCGAGGGCCGTCTCCACCGGACGCAGATAGGCGAGCGCCGCCTCCGGGCTGCCGTCGGTCAGGGCCGAGACCGGGCAGGCCTCGGCCTCGGAGAAGGGACCGACACGGGTCCGGCGCAGGGCCGCCACATGGCCGTAGCAGCCGAGCATCCGGCCGAGGTCGCGGGCCAGCGCCCGCACGTAGGTGCCCTTGCCGCACTCCGCCTCGATCACGGTGCGCTCGCCGTCATGCTCGACCACCGCGAGCCGGTCGATCTGCACCGGCCGGGCCACGAGTTCCACCACCTCGCCCTCGCGGGCGAGGTCGTAGGCGCGCTCGCCCTGGATCTTAATCGCCGAGTAGCGCGGCGGCACCTGCTCGATGGCGCCCACGAAGGCCGGGAGCGCGGCCTCGACCGCCGCACGGTCCGGGCGGGTCTCGCTGGTGGCCACGGGACGCCCCTCGGCATCGTCGGTATCGGTCTCGATGCCCCACTGCACGGTGAACCGATAGGCCTTCCGGCCGTCCATCACGAACGGGACGGTCTTGGTCGCCTCACCGAGGGCGATCGGCAGGATGCCGGAGGCCAGCGGATCGAGGGTGCCGGCATGGCCCGCCTTCTTGGCGTTGAAGGCGCGCTTCACCACCGCGACCGCGTGGGTCGAGGTCATGCCGACATGCTTGTCGAGGATCACCCAGCCCGAGACGTCCCGGCGCTTCGGGCGGTCGGGACGCGGCCCGCGCTGCGGACGGCGGCCCTCCGGGCCACGACGCTCAGCGCCCGGCACGGGAGCCTGGTGCTCGGCCGGCGGAAGATCTTCCATGGAAACCGTCATGTCCGCGTTGTCCCCCGGGGTCGATGCCCCGTCCCTTTCTGTTGGGTATCGGGACTCAATGCCCCGTCCCGGTCTCCGGTTCGTCGTCCTCGTGCCCGGTCTCAAGGTCGCGCTGGACCCGCTCGTCCCGCAGCAGCTTGTCGATGCGGGCCGCCTCGTCGAAGGTCTCGTCCCGTCGGAACCGCAGCTCCGGGGCGAATTTCAGGTTCACCCGCCGCGCCACCTCCTGGCGCAGCACCTTCCGGTGACGCTCCAGGGCGGCGATCACCGGCGCCTCGTCGAGACCGCCGAGCGGCATCACGTAGGCGGTGGCGAGCTTCAGGTCGGGCGACATCCGCACCTCCGGGACGGTCACGACATGCGTGCCGAGCACCGGATCCTGGATGTCGCCGCGCTGGAGCACCTCGGCGAGCGCGTGGCGCACGAGTTCGGCCACGCGCTGCTGGCGCTGCGAGGGGCCGGTGGAAGTCGGTTTCTGGGCCATTCTGTCTCGGGCCTTTCCGCCGGAGCGGACGGCTCACGTCCTGAAAACGAAAAGACGGCCGCGGCAGGTGCCGCGGCCGCCCTGTCCGGATGAGTCCGGTGTGTCAGAGGGTGCGGCGGATCTCCTCGACCCGGTAGCACTCGATCACGTCGCCGGCGCGCATGTTCTCGAAGTTCTCGAAGGCCATGCCGCACTCCTGGCCGGAGGTGACTTCCTTCGCATCGTCCTTGAAGCGCTTGAGGGTCTTCAGCTTGCCCTCGTGGATCACGACGCTGTCGCGGATCAGGCGGACATGGGCGCCGCGCTCGACGATGCCGTCCTGGACGCGGCAACCCGCGACCTTGCCGACCTTCGAGACCTCGAAGACCTCCTGGATGACGGCCTCGCCCAGGCGCTCCTCGCGGAGCGTCGGCGGCAGCATCCCCGACAGCGTGGCTTTGATGTCGTCCACGAGGTCGTAGATGATGTTGTAGTACCGGATCTCGATGCCGGCCCGCTCGGCGGCCTCGCGGGCCTCCTTGAGGGCGCGCACGTTGAAGCCGATAACCACCGCCTTGGAGGCCTGCGCCAGGGTGATGTCCGACTCGGTGATGCCGCCGACACCCGCCAGAAGAATGCGGGCCGCGACCTCGTCGTTGCCGAGCTTCTCCAGCGCGCCCGAGATCGCCTCGACCGAGCCCTGCACGTCGCCCTTGATGACGACCGGCAGTTCCTTCCGGCCGGCGCCTTCCTTGAGGTCGCGCATCATATCGACGAGCGACCGGTTGGCGCCGCCGGTCCGGGCGTTCTGACGCTCGCGCTTCTGGCGGGCGCGGTACTCGGTGACCTCGCGGGCGCGGGCCTCGCTCGGCACCACGGTCACGCGGTCGCCGGCGTCCGGCGTGCCGTTGAAGCCCAGCACCTCCACGGGGACCGAAGGCCCGGCGTACTGGACGTTCTCGCCGAGGTCGTCGATCAGGGCGCGCACGCGGCCCCACTCGGCGCCCGCCACGACGATGTCGCCGGTGAACAGGGTACCGCGCTGGACCAGGACCGTGGCCACGGGGCCGCGACCGCGGTCGAGCTGCGCCTCGATGACCGTACCCTCGCCGTCGCGCTTCTCGTTGGCGCGCAGGTTCATGATCTCGGCCTGGATCTGGATACCCTCCAGAAGCTCCGGCAGTCCTTCGCCGGTCTTGGCCGAGACCTCGAACTCGAGGGTCTCACCGCCCATCGACTCGACCTGGATGTCGTGCTGCAGCAGCTCCGTGCGGACCCGCTCCGGCTTGGCATCCGGCTTGTCGATCTTGTTGACCGCGATGATCAGCGGGACACCGGCCGCCTTGGCGTGCTGGATGGCCTCGATGGTCTGGGGCATGACGCCGTCATCGGCCGCGACCACGACCACGACGATGTCGGTGACCTTGGCGCCGCGGGCGCGCATCGACGTGAACGCCGCGTGGCCCGGGGTGTCGATGAAGGTGATCATGTCGCCGGACGGCGACGCGACCTGATAGGCGCCGATGTGCTGGGTGATGCCGCCGGCCTCGCCCTCGACCACGTTCGCCTTGCGGATCGCGTCGAGCAGCGACGTCTTGCCGTGGTCGACGTGGCCCATGATGGTGACCACCGGCGGACGGGGATCGAGATCCTCCTCCAGATCCGGCTCGTCGGACGACAGGCCCTCCTCGACATCGGATTCGGCGACGCGACGGACCGTGTGACCGAGCTCCTCGGCGATGAGCTGGGCGGTGTCCGAATCGATCACGTCGGTGATCTTGTGGATCTGGCCCTGCTTCATCAGCATGCGGATCACATCGACGGCCCGCTCCGACATGCGGTTGGCGAGTTCCTGGATCGTGATCGTCTCGGGGATCGTCACCTCGCGGGACAGCTTCTCCTTCTGCTCCACCTGACCGCGGCCGCTCATGCGCTGCTGGCGGCGGCGGAACGAGGCGACCGAGCGTGTCCGCTCGTCCTCGCCCGAGGTGGCGTTGGCGATGGTCAGGCGACCGCGGTTGCGGTCACCGCCCGGAGACTTCGGCGTCTTGGGCGGCGTGATGATCTTGAGCGGCATGCCGGGACGGCGGATGACCCGCTTGGTCTCGGACTCGTCGTCGTTGGTCTGGGCACCGCGACCGGCCGGCCGCGCCGCGGCGCCGGCACCGGCGGGACGGGCGGCGGTCGCCGGCGTCGCGCTCTTCTCGGGCTCGGGCGCCGGAGCGGGCTTGGCCATGAAGTTGAGATCGCGCGGCTTGCGCGAATCGGCCGTGATCGTCTTGCGCGGCTCGCCCGTGGAGGGTCGGGGCGTCAGCGGGGGGCGCGGCGCGGCCGGAGCCGCGGCGGGCGCAGCCGGACGCGCAGCAGCCGGACGGGCCGGCGCAGCGGCCGGACGCGCGGGCGCAGCCGCGGCCGGACGGGCAGCGGCAGGCGGCGCGGCAGGCGCTTCGGCCGGACGGGCAGGTGCAGCAGCGGCAGGCGCAGCGGCGGTGGGGGCGGGAGCGGGTGCGGGAGCGGCCGCCTGGGCTTCGGCTGCCTTTTCTGCAGCCTTGGCGGCCTCAGCCGCCGCAGCCGCGGCTGCCGCAGCCGCGGCCTTGCGCTCCTCCTCCTCGCGGCGGCGGGCCTCGGCGGCCTCGCGTTCGCGGCGGGCCTGCTCCTCGGCTTCGCGGCGGCGCGCCTCGGCCTCGGCCTCGGCCTTGCGGCGGGCCTCGGCCTCACGGCGCTGCGCGTCGGCGAGGGCTGCCGCGCGGGCGGCGCTCTCCTGTTCGCTCAGCGTGCGCAGGACCACACCCGAGGCCGGCCGCTGGGCCGGACGGGGGGCCGCGGCCGCGGGCGCGGCCGGTGCCGGACGCGGTGCGGGTGCAGGCTCACGGGCAGGAGCGGCCGGAGCCGCGCCGATCACGCGGCGCTTCACCGTCTCGACCACGACCTGCTTGGAGCGGCCATGGGAGAAGCTCTGACGCACGGTGCCCGCCTCGATCGGCCGCTTGAGGGAAAGCGGCTTCGGGGAAGTCCGATTCAGAGTCTTGTCGCCCGGGTTATTCGTATCGCTCATTCAGCCTGAACCCTGAGGGTTTCCATCGTCCCGTGAACCGACGCCCGGTGGCGCCGGCCAAATCCGTCCTGCGTCGTCAACGTGAGGCTTCATCGATCCCGCCGATTCGGGCTGGATCGGGCTCCCCGGTCGCCGCGGCGGCGCCCTCGAAGGAGCGTAGCCGACGCCAACGCGACAGGCAGCCGGCGGCTCCGGCTCCTGCGACGAGCGCAGCGTGTATCACATGACCCCGACCTAAAGCCATGTCCAATTCGTCTTCGAACAGGTCATCGATGATCGGGATCCTTGACATGGCCTCGCCATGGCGCCTGTGCAAGGCCGACGCGATCTTCCGCCGGCCATCCGGGCTCGCCTCGGCGGCGTGGATCACCGCGATGGCACCGGGCTGACCGCCGATCGCCGCCTCGACCTTCGAGAAGCCCGCGACGATGCAGCCCGCCTTGTTGGCGAGCGCGATGGCCTGCCGCAGATCCTCCCGGAGCCCCGCGGCGATCCGGTCCGGCAGATCGGGCGCGGCCGGGGTCGGCCCCTTGAAGGCCCGCGAGAAAAGATTCTTGCGCACGGCGGTGGCGACCGCCTCGCGCCGGGCGCTGATCCAGGCGCCGCGCCCCGGGAGCTTGGCGCGCAGGTCGGGGACGACGCTGCCGTCCGGCCCGCGCACGAACCGGATCATCGCCTCCGGCGCCTGGGCGACGCGCGTGACGAGGCAGGTCCGCTCGGGCGCGCGGCGGCCAGGGCCGGCATCGAGCCCCCCGGCAGCCAGCCCGTCCTCGGGCAGGGTCGTGTCGTCCGCGACCATCGCGTTTCCGCCGCCGGCCTTCGGCTCAGCCCTCGGCCCGGGCGGCTTCTTCGCCCTCGGCCGCCTCGGCCCCTTCCTCGGCCCCTTCCTCGGCACCGTCTTCGCCTTCCGGCTCCGGCAGCGCCTCGATCCAGCCGGCCTTGAGGCGGGCGGCCATGATCAGAGCTTCCGCCTCGGCGCGGGACAGGTCGAAGCCGTCGAGGTAGCCCGCATGACGCACCGCTTCGGGGCCGCGGCCTTCCGTGTAGCCGACGAGGTCGTCAGTGGCGCAGCCCGCCAGATCCTCGACGCTCTTCACGTCGTTCTCGCCGAGGGCGACCATCATGGGCGTGGTGATGCCCTCGATCTCGCGGAGCTCGTCGGCGACGCCGAGCTCGGTGCGGCGGGCGTCGTGGGCCTGCTCGATCCGGGCGAGGTGGTCCTGGGCGCGGGCCTGGATCTCGGTGCCGGTCTCCTCGTCGAGACCCTGGATGCCGGAGAGCTCCTGGATGTCGACGTAGGCGATCTCCTCGACGTTGCGGAAGCCTTCCGCCGCGAGCAGCTGGCCGACGGTCTCGTCGACGTCCAGCGCCTCCATGAAGACCTGGGTCCGCTCGGCGAACTCCTTCTGGCGGCGCTCCGACTCCTCGGCCTCGGTGAGGATGTCGATGTCCCAGCCGGTGAGCTGGGAGGCGAGGCGGACGTTCTGGCCGCGGCGGCCGATGGCCAGCGACAGCTGGTCGTCCGGCACCACCACCTCGATGCGGTCGGCCTCCTCGTCGAGCACCACCTTCACCACCTCGGCGGGCTGGAGGGCGTTGACGATGAAGGTCGCCTCGTCCTCGGACCACGGGATGATGTCGATCTTCTCGCCCTGCAGCTCGCCGACCACGGCCTGCACGCGCGAGCCGCGCATGCCGACGCAGGCGCCCACCGGGTCGATGCTGCCGTCACGGGAGATCACCGCGATCTTGGCGCGGGAGCCCGGGTCGCGGGCCACAGCCTTCACCTCGACGATGCCGTCGTAGATCTCGGGCACTTCCTGGCCGAACAGCTTGGCCATGAACTGCGGGTGCGAGCGCGACAGGAAGATCTGCGGCCCGCGCACTTCCGAGCGCACGTCGAACAGGTAGGAGCGGATGCGGTCGCCCGGCCGGAAGGTCTCGCGCGGGATCATTTCGTCCCGGCGCACGATGCCCTCGCCGCGGCCCAGATCCACGATGACGTTGCCGTACTCGACCCGCTTCACGATGCCGTTGAGGATCTCGCCGATGCGGTCCTTGTACTCGTCGAACTGGCGGGCGCGCTCGGCGTCGCGCACCTTCTGGACGATGACCTGCTTGGCCGACTGGGCGGCGACGCGGCCGAAATCGAAGGGCGGCAGGGTGTCGGAGATGACGTCGCCGACGAGGGCCCCCGGGTTGTAGCGGCGGGCCTGGTCCAGGGTGATCTCGCGGGCGTCATTCTCCACCTGATCGACGACCAGGAGGTGGCGCGAGAGGCGCAAAGCCCCGGTCTTCGGGTCGATCTCGGCGTGAACGTCGGTCTCGGCGCCGTAGCGGGAGCGCGCGGCCTTGGCGATCGCCTCCTCCATCGCGTCGATGACGATGGAGCGGTCGATCACCTTCTCGCGGGCGACCGCATCGGCGATCTGGAGGAGTTCGAGCCTGTTGGCGCTGACGACGGCCATCGGTGTCGGTCCTTCTCTTCCGTCAAATCTTCGAGCCGGCCGCCGGGCGGCCGACATTGGGGTCTCAATGCAGCGAATCGCGGTCCTTCAGCCGGGACGCCTTGGTCACGACCGGCTTCTTCGGACCGGTCCGCGCCGGCTTCTGGAGCTTGGCCGCGGGGCTGGCCTTCCGGGGCCCCTTCGGCTGGAAGGGGCTGCGCGCCGGCGGCGCCGCGCGCTCCTCGGCGGGCTCCGCGTCATCCGTCTCCTCGGCCTCATCCGCGGGGGGCGGTCCGCCGCGGCGGAGCGATTCGCGGATCAAGTCGTCGGTGAGGACGAGATGGGCCTCGGCGAGGTCCTTGAGCGGCAGGTCGATGCGGCTCGGCAGCCCTTCCTTCACGTCGGGCAGGTCGATCGGGACCGTCTGCCTGTCCAGATCCGGCGCGCCGAGGATGCCGCGGAAGCGCTTGCGCCCATCGAGCGGCGGGCTCAGCTCGACCTTGGCCTCGTAGCCGACCCAGCGGGCGAAGTCCGAGATCCGCACCAGCGGCCGGTCGATCCCCGGCGAGGACACTTCCAGGTTGTAGGCGCCGCCCACCGGATCGTCGACGTCGAGGATCGGCGAGATCGCGCGGCTCACCGCCTCGCAATCGTCGATGGTGAAGGAGCCGTCCGGCCGCTCCGCCATGATCTGCACGGTGCAGCCGTTGATGTTGGACATCTTCACCCGGACCAGCCGGAAGCCGAGGCCTTGGAGCGGCCCCTCGATCGCCTGCGCGACGCGCGCGGCGACACCGGCCTCGCGGACGAGGCGCTTTTCGGACAGATCCGCTTCGATCTCGGACGACATGGGTTTGAGCGCGCAACCTTCGCGGCGTTCTGCGTGGCCCGCCCGCGGCGTGCGGCCTTGTGCGGCGAGAGGCTCTGCGGCGAAAAAAAAGAGCGGACCCGGTGGGGCCCACTCCCGAACCGCAGCCTCTCGACTGCCATCAGAACTGTTGAGAGCTAGATAGCGACCCTCGGCCGGGAGCGCAAGACGGATCAGGCGCACGACGCAGCCCTGTTCGTCCCGGTCTCGGCCTCATCCTGAGGTGCCGGAGCGTCGCGGCGGCCTCGAAGGAGGCCTCGAAGGCGGTCTCCAGGGATCGCGCGCTGTCCGGAGGGCTCCTTCGAGGCGCGCGCACCTCAGGATGAGGGGGTTGGGGATCGGCTGCCTTTCAGCCGCCCCGCGGCACCCGCCCCTCCAGCGGATAGGCGGGATCGTTGTAGCCCGGCGTGGTCGGATGGCCCGCGGCCACGAACCCGTCTACCAGCGCCTCGTCCTCCGGGGTGAAGGCGTAGTCGAGGGCGCCGAGATATTCCTGCCATTGCGCCTCGGTGCGCGGCCCGGCAATGACGCCGGTGACGAGGCGGTTGTTCAGCACCCAGGCGGTGGCGAACTGGCCGGCCGTGATGCCCCGCGCCTCGGCATGCGCCTTCAGGGTCCGGGCGATGCGCAGGGATTCCGGGCGCCACTCGGTCTGCATCATCCGGGTGTCCTGGCGACCGGCGCGGGATTCGGCCGGCGGCGGGGCATCCGGGTCGTACTTCCCGGTGAGCACGCCGCGGGCGAGCGGCGAGTACGGCACGACGCCGAGCCCGTAATGGGCGCAGGCCGGCAGGTGCTCGGTCTCGGGCATGCGGTTGAAGGCGTTGTAGTAGGGCTGGCTCACCACCGGCCGGTCGATCCCCAGCTCGTCGCAGAGCCGGCAGATCTCGGCGACCCGCCAGGAGCGGTGGTTCGAGACGCCGAAATGGCGGATCTTGCCCGCCCGCACGAGGTCGGCCATCGCCCGCACCGTCTCGGCGAGCGGCGTATCGTGGTCTTCCTTGTGCAGGTAGTAGATGTCGATGACATCGGTGCCGAGGCGGCGCAGGCTGTCCTCGGCGGCCTTCATCACGTGGACCCGCGACAGGCCGCGGTCGTTGACGCCCTCGCCCGTCGGGTTGGCGACCTTGGTGGCCAGGATCCAGGCGGCGCGGTCGCCCTTGATCGCCCGGCCGGTGATCTCCTCCGAGCGGCCCTCCGTGTAGACGTTGGCCGTGTCGATGAAGTTGATCCCCGCCTCCCGGGCGCTGCCGACGATGCGGCCGGCGGTGGCCTCGTCGGTGGGGCCGCCGAACATCATCGTGCCGAGGCAGATCGGCGAGACCTTGAGGCCGGAGCGGCCGAGTTTGCGGTACTGCATGGGATCCATCCGGTGTCCGTCGCCCCGCTATCTCGCCGCGGCGCGGCCGAGGTCAACCGTGCCGGGCGACAGGCCCGTGTAACCTGCGCCCGGCCGCGGCGAACCGACCCGTGCCGGCACCGGAGCCCGGGGGCGGCCGTTCTCGCCGTGGCGCATGTCGCTGGCGGGTCGCCGCCGTCCCTCACCGAAAAAGAGCCTGTCCGAGACCCATGATCGACCGCTCGGCCGTTCTCCCCGCCATCCCCCGCCCCTGGCTCGACCGGGCCGGTCGCCTCTCCTGGCTGAAGCTCGCGGTCTTCCTGGCCTGCATCGCCCCGGCCCTGTACCTCGCGGCCGCCTACCGGCTCGACGCGCTGGGCGCGAAGCCGATCACCGCGCTGATCCACGCGACCGGCGAGTGGGCGGTGCGCTTCCTGCTGTTTTCCCTGGCGATCTCGCCGCTCCGCCGCATCGCCGACTGGGCGAAGGTCATCGCGGTGCGGCGGATGCTCGGCATCACCGTGATGGCCTACGCGGTGGCCCATCTCACCCTCTACGCCGTCGACCAGAACCTGATCCTCACCAAGGTCGTCTCGGAGATCGCCCTGCGGCTCTACCTGACGATCGGCTTCGTGGCGCTGATCGGCCTGATCGCCCTCGGCCTGACCTCCACGGATGCGGCGATCCGGAACCTCGGCCCGAACTGGAACCGGCTGCACCGCCTCGTCTACACGATCGCCGTCCTGGCCCTGGTCCATTATTTCCTGCAGTCCAAGATCGACGTCACCGATCCGGTCTTCTCGGCCGGCCTGTTCCTGCTGCTGATGGGCTGGCGGGTGATGCGGCGGTTCAAATGGCCGGAGCGGCCCTGGTCGCTCCTGCTGCTCGCGATCCTCGCCAGCCTCGCCACCGCGGGTCTCGAGGCCGCCTGGTACGGGCTCGCCAGCGGCGTCCCGGCCAGCCTCGTACTCGCCGCCAACCTGGACTTCTCCGGGCCGATCCGGCCGGCCTGGTGGGTGCTGGCGGTCGGCCTGTCGCTGCCGCTCCTGGCGCTGGTGCGCGGTCCGAAGGCGCGCGCCGCCGGCCCGGCGCCGACGAGGCGGCCGGCCGCCACGCCCCGCCGGGATCCGGTCCGGGAGCCCTTGTCGCCGCGGGCCTGATGCCGCAGAACCCGCTCCCGGTCCTCCGCCGCCGGCGGCCCCGGGCCCAGCGGAGCTTTCAAGACGCCATGCGCGGCACGCTTCTCCTGATCGCGGGCTTGCTCGCGCCGACGGTCGCCCTCGCGACACCGCCCGCACCCGGGAAGCCGGCCGCCAAGGCGGCTCCCGCCGCGCCGCCCCCGGCGGCCGCGGCACAGGCCGTCGCAGCCTGCACGGCGCCCGAGCCGCCGCCGGCCTCGGCCCGCCCGACCAAGCCGGCGCTGCCGCAGAAGCCCGCCTGCCTCGACGCCAAGGAGGGCTGCCCGGGCTGGGAGGGCTACAGCTACAACGACGCGATCAAGGCCTATAACCTGCAGGCGCAGGCCTTCCGGCCGATCGCCGAGGCCTACCTGCAGAAGCTCAACGCCTACGTGAAGGCGAGCGCGGACTACGCCCAGTGCGAAGTCAACGCGATGCAGAAATAGCCGGCTGAACGGCACCCGACAGCACCACACGGGGAGGGTTCAGGCGCATTGGCGCTAGCTCCGGTGATGATGGCCGCGATCCCCGCGCGCCCGATCACGCCGAGGCCCCCGTGCCCGCTCGTCGTTCCCTCGTCCGCACAGCTTTCTGCGCCCTGCTCCTCGCCACGGGCCCGGCGCTGGCCGCCGATTTCGACGGTCCCTCCGCGCCTCCTCATGGCTATGGCGATCCCGCTCAGGAGGAGGAGCCGGAGCGCCGACCGCCGCCGCCGCCACGTCCCGAGGCCGAGTTCCGCGGCCCACGCTTCACGGCGGCGCCCCCCGAAGCGTGCCGGGAATTCGTGCGGCGTCGGTTCGATCCGGATGGCGCGCCGGTTTTACGCCGGGTGCGGGTCTGCGACGAGCCGGTCGTCGACCGCGGGCCGCCCCCGCCGCCTCCGCCGCCGGAGGACATTCCGCCCCGTCGCTGGGGCGGACCGCGCTGGTAGCGTCGCGCCGGCTCAGATGCGGGCCGGCGCCTTCTTGAGGGCGGCCGCGAAGGCCTTGAGCTGGCGGTTCAGATCCGCCAGTTCGTTCAGCGCGATGGTCTTATGGCCGTCGCGGACCGCGCGCTCGATATCCTCGACCTGCAGGTCGACGAGGCGGCGGATGGCGGTGGCGACTTGTTGTCGGGTCATCGATTCGAGCGTCTCGTCCGAGCGTCCTGGCGGGCCTCAACGGACGGCCGATACGCGGCCGTCGACACGTTTCGGTGATAGGCCGGTAGGCTTAACCGTTGGTGTCCGCACCCCGTCGGTTCACAGGGGATCCGGCCCTAGCGGCGCTCGCGCATCTCGGCGCGGCGCATCGGCATCGCGTCGATCGTGGCGAACAGCGCCTGCGGGGCGATCGGCTCCTCGGCGGTGAGCTTGGCGCCGCCGTCCTTGCCGATCAGAACGGCGCGGAAGCTGTCCGCGGGCAGGCCGAGCCGGGTGCGCAGGGCCTGCGCCTGCGCCCCGGACCCGACCGCTTCCAGCACCACGAGGTCGCGGTCGGCGAGACCGGTGCGGGCCGAACCCAGGGCCGC
This sequence comes from Methylobacterium sp. 1973, assembly GCF_040545035.1. Taxonomy (NCBI): domain Bacteria; kingdom Pseudomonadati; phylum Pseudomonadota; class Alphaproteobacteria; order Hyphomicrobiales; family Methylobacteriaceae; genus Methylobacterium; species Methylobacterium sp. 1973. The sequence goes on along the minus strand of NZ_JBEPLA010000005.1, from coordinate 112,282 downwards.
CCGCTGCGCCCGGAGATCCGCGTCCCCGGCCTCGGGCGCCGACAGGACCAGCACCCGCGCGCGGTCCCGATAGGCGTCGAGGGGACCGGCCAGGGCGGCCCCTGTCGCCATCGCCGCCAGCCCGAATCCCAGTGCCGTTCCCCGCATGCCGCCGCTCCGCGCTCCCGAGACGGGACAACGCGCGAGCCGTCCGGGAGATCACAGCCGCGCCTTTGCCTCCACGGTCCGGCGCCCCAGATCGGAGGCGACAGGCAATAACCGGGAGTTCGCCATGACCACCGCCATGAACCGACGCATCGTCCTGGCCTCGCGCCCGCACGGTGAGCCGCGGCCCGAGAACTTCCGCCTGGAGGAGGTGCCGGTGCCGCAGCCCGGACCCGGCCAGGTCCTCCTGCGCACCCGCTGGCTGTCCCTGGATCCCTATATGCGCGGCCGGATGAGCGACGCGAAATCCTACGCGGCGCCCGTCGAGATCGGCGCGCCGATCACCGCCGAGACGGTGGGCGAAGTGGTCGCCTCGAACCACCCGGACTATGCCGTGGGCGAGATGCTGACCGCCTTCGCGGGCTGGCAGGACTATTTCGTCACCGACGGCAAGGGCTCGCGCAAGGTCGATCCCGCCGCCGCCCCGCCCTCGACGGCGCTGGGCGTGCTCGGGATGCCGGGCATGACCGCCTATACCGGCCTCCTCAACATCGGCCGGCCGAAATTCGGCGAGACCGTCGTGGTGGCCGCCGCCGCCGGCCCGGTGGGCTCCCTGGTCGGGCAGATCGCCAAGATCCACGGCGCCCGCGCCGTCGGGATCGCGGGCGGCCCCGAGAAGTGCCGCTACCTCACGGAGGAACTCGGCTTCGACGCCGCCGTCGATCATCGCGGCCCCGACCTGCCCGGCGCGCTGGCCGCCGCCTGCCCGAAAGGCATCGACGTCTACTTCGAGAATGTCGGCGGCGCGGTCTTCGCCGCCGTGATGCCCTTGCTCAACCCCTTCGCGCGGATCCCGGTCTGCGGCCTCATCTCGGCCTACAACGCCACCGAGGTGCCCGCCGGCCCGGACCGCCTGCCCGGCCTGATGCGTGCGGTCCTGACCAACCGGCTGCAAATCCAGGGCTTCATCGTCTGGGACTTCGCCGAGCAGGCCGAGACGTTCCGCAAGGAGGTCGCCGGCTGGATCCAGGACGGACGCGTCCGCTATCGCGAGGACGTGGTCGAAGGCCTGGAGAACGCCCCGGAGGCGTTCATGGGCCTGTTGAAGGGCCGGAATTTCGGCAAGCTCGTCGTCCGCGTGTCCTGAAGGCTTCTTGCCGCCGATCTGGAACGGATATAGAACAAACAGACCCGGCGGCGCTGCGGAAAGCGGGCACAAGCCCGCCCCGCAGGTTGCCGCTCCGGAGGCCCGGGCGCATGGTTCGCGCGCCGCCGGGCAAGTGCCCAGTGAGATCCGTACGACTAGGAGAGAGCGATGGCGGGCAGCGTCAACAAGGTGATTCTGGTGGGCAATCTCGGGCGCGATCCCGAGATGCGCCGCCTCGGGTCGGGCGACCCGGTCTGCAACCTGCGGCTCGCGACGTCGGAGTCGTGGAAGGACAAGGCGACCGGCGAGCGCAAGGAGAAGACCGAGTGGCACTCGGTCGTCATCTACAACGACAACCTCGCCCGGGTGGCCGAGCAGTACCTGCGCAAGGGCTCGAAGGTCTATATCGAGGGCCAGCTTCAGACCCGGAAGTGGACCGACAATTCCGGCGTCGAGAAGTACACGACCGAGGTGGTGCTCCAGCGCTTCCGCGGCGAGATGACGATCCTCGACGGGCGCGGCGGCGGCGGCGACTTCGCCGGCGAGGAAGAGGGCGGCGGCCAGATCAGCCGCGGCGGGGATTTCGGGGGCGGCCGGGGCGGTGACCGCGGCGGCGATTTCGGAGGCGGTCGCGCCCAGGGCGGCGAGCGGCGTCCGGCTCCGGCCTCCTCGGGCGGTGGCGGCAACGGCGGCGGCGGCGGAAGCCGCGGCGGCTACGACCTCGACGACGACATCCCGTTCTAGGCGCCGTCGGTCCGGTCGGGACAACGCCGCCGGCGCCGGTCGTGGCGCCGGCGGCGTCTCTGCAGGCTCGGATGCTTCCCCATCTCGGGCCTCTGCATGCGCGCCTCCCCTCGCGGTGAGGAACCGAAGGTGGGGGCGACGCCGGATCGCGCGATCCGGTGCCCTCTCCACCAATCCCAACCCGGCCCCCCTCCCCACCAGAATGAGGGAGCCGGTCGCATCGCTTCGACCGTCGGGGCCTGTCTTGTCGGGCGCCAGGTCCGAGCGGGATCGGGACCCGCTCGGGCCGCGGCCGCGAAGCGGCTCAGCCCTTGAGCTGCTTGTTGCAGGCCGAATAGTAGCCGCCGCCCTTCTCGATCCACTTCATGCCGCCCAACGTGCCGGCGGCCTTGGCCGCGTTGTAGCTGTCGAGACAGGTGTGCATGCGGGCCTTGCCGGCCGATTCCTTGGCGTATTTCGGATCGATGGCGCGGGGGAAGGCGGCCGATCCGGCGGCGGCGGGCGGTGTCGTTCCGGCGCGCGAACCGGCTGCCGGCGGGGCCGCGGGCGCGGCGGTCGTCGCGGTCGGCGAGACCGGGTTGGGGGCGGTCGTCGGGGCGGTATCGGCCGCCGCGCCGCACTCGGCCTTGCGGAAGTCGTTCCACTTCTGCCCGTTGAGCGTCCCCGCCTGCTTGGCGGCCTGATACTTTGCCGAACACTCCTTGGTCGACAGGGCAGCGGCCGGCGAGGCACCGGCCGCCACGCCGGCAATCATCAGGGATGCAAATACATAGCGGCGCATATCGAAAAATCTCCGGGACACTATGTGTCGTCCCGGAAGAGACTAATACGGCTCTATCCCGTCGTGAATATGCGGGTGTCCGTTCCGGCGGGACAAGTCGGCAACCAGGCCCGGATCCGGTCCGATCCGGATCCGGGGTATGGTCCCGAGCCGGCCGCGCGGGCTACCAGCCGCCGTGGAACCGGCGCGGGCCGTCATAGCCGCCATAGCCGCGCTCGTAGCCGCCGTAGCCCGGCCGCCCGTAGGGCCCGCGGGGACCGCCCCAGCCCCAGCCGCGCTCGTTGGGCCGGCAATGGCCCCAGGGATTGGGGTGGAAGCCGGGACCGCAGCCGCCGGCCACGCGCTCGATCACGACCCCGGCATCGGGGGGGCCGTAGCCGAACGGTGCCGCGTTCGCCGCCGTGGCGGTGGCGAGCCCCGCCGTGACCACCGCGACCAGGCCGAGCATCTTGGAGCGCATCATGACACGATCTCCTGAACCAGCGGGCCGGACGCACCGGACCGATGGCAGGAGGATGCGCCGGTCGCCGTGAACCGGGACAGGTCCGGCCATTCATCAACCCGACGGGATCGGCCGGACGGGCCCACGCGCGACGGATCGGTCAGGCGGCCTGAAGCCGGACCGGGGTCGGCGCGGCGGCCCGTGAGCGCGCGTAGAGGTCGGCGCCGACGGCTTGGCCCGCCGCTTTGACGAGCGTGGCCTCGTCGCAGGACCGCGCCACCTTTAGGCCGAGCGCCGCGAGCCGCGCGTTGTCGGCGCAATAGGCCGCGATCCGGGCTCGCCCATAGGCCGGCATCGGGGCGAGCAGCCGGTCGCGCTCCGCGTCGTCGGCGCGGAACAGCGCCGAGATCAGCTCGATCGGAACCGGGTACCGCGCCAGGGCGCTGGGATGGGGGCGGTTTCCGTCGCGCGTCATGGATGCCTCTCCGCTTCGCTGTGCGGTGGAAGGTTCGGCAACCATAGTTAACGATCAGTTGTGATGGTCGCCGGCCCGAGGCGGATGTCTCAGCGGCGCGGCGGGTTCACCCAGGCGCCGCCGTCGGCGTGGTGCGGCCGATCCGTGTCCGCGGCCGGGATCAGGAGCTGCGCGTCCGCCCAGCGAGACGCCGCGCCCGGCGCCGCCGGTGTGATCGCCCCCGTCGTGACCGGATCGATCCAGGCAGGCGGGCCTTCGGCGAGTGACGCGCCCGGATCCGGCAGATTGCGCTCGTAGCCGACGACGACCGCCGTGAGGGCGATCGCGGCCAGGAGGAACGCTAGACCGTCGAGGATCATGGAGCCGAGTCTCGGCATGGCACCCGCGCCTGTTGACCAAGCTTCGGGGCTACGGCGGCAGGGTTAACGAACCCTGTCCGAAACCGGGAGATCCGGCCCTGCAGCGGGCTCAGGCGTTCCGTCCGCCGCGCAGGGTCTTCAGGCCGATGCCCGTCGCCTCGAAACCGCCGTCGACGGCGAGTTGCTGGCCGGTGATGTAGGAGGCGCGCTCCGAGCAGAGGAAGACGATCGCCTCCGCGAGTTCCGTCTCCAGCCCGTAGCGGCCGAGCGGGACGGTGTCGTGGTAATCCGCCCGGATCTCGGGGCTGTGGACCGCCTTGGCCATCGCGGTATCCACCGGGCCGGGGGCGACGGCGTTCACGCGGATGCCCCAGCGCGCCAACTCGACGGCCTGCTGCTGGGTGAGCTGCGCCAGCGCCGCCTTGCTGGTGCCGTAGGCCGTCCGCAGGGTCGAGGCGCGCAGGCCCGAGATCGAGGTGACGTTCACGATCGCCCCGCCGCGCTCGGACAGGAGCGGCACGGCGGCCTGCGTGCACAGGAACGGACCGGACAGGTTGACCGCGAGCACCCGCGACCAGTCCGCAAAGGTGGTCTCCATCAGCGGCTTGAAGATCGCGATGCCGGCATTGTTGACCAGGGCGTCGAGCCGCCCGAACCGGTCGCCGACCTGCCGGATCGCCGCCGCGACCGCCTCGGGCTCGGAGACGTCGGCCGTCACCGCCAGCGCGGCCTCCGGACGGCCGAGCCGCTCCGTCGCCGCGGCCACGCCCGGACCGTCGATATCGAGCAGGGCGACGTTCCAGCCGTCCGCGAGGAAGCGGGTCGCGGTGGCGAGCCCGATGCCGCGGGCAGCCCCCGTCACCAGTGCGGTCCGGGTCTGGGCATCGCTCATCGTCGTCTCCGTCGGGGGCGGCCGCACCCGGATGGCGCGACGCGGCGTTCGGGTCCGCAGCGGTGCGACCGCCGCAGGCCAAGCCCGGGACACCTACAGGTCCCTCCCGCCGTTGAAAACCGATCCGCCGTCGATGTCCGATGGATCGCGCGGGCGCCGTCGCGCCTGTCGGCCACCGACCGGTCCGCGGCGGCCGCCAGGCGCGCCGACACGACCGAGGCGGCTTCCCCCTCTCGGGATGCGAAGATGGGCTCGAGCCTCCGCGCGGACCCGGCGCTCAGAGCATCGGGATGCCGCCGGTGACCGGCACCAGCGCCCCGGACATGTAGCTGCCCTCGCGGGAGGCGAGCAGCACGTAGGCCGGAGCGAGTTCCGCGGGCTGGCCGGCGCGGCCGAGCGGGGTTTGCGCGCCGAGCTGCTCGATCTGCTCCGGACTCTTCACGATCGGCTGGATCGGCGTCCAGACCGGGCCCGGGGCGACGCAGTTCACCCGGATCCCCTTCGGCGCCAGCAGGTTCGACAAGCCGATGGTCAGGCTCGCGATCGCGCCCTTGGTGGCGGCGTAGATCAGCATGCTGGGATCGGCGACCTTGGCCTGCACGCTCGTGCTGTTCACGATCGCCCCCCCGGGCTTCATGTGCGGCACCGCCGCCTGGGCGAGGTGGTACATGGCGAAGACGTTGGCGCGGAACGAGCCCTCGATGTCGGGAGCCTTCACGTCGTCGAGGCTGTCGTTCACCACCTGGGCGGCGGCGTTGTTCACGAGGACGTCGAGGCGCCCGAACGCCGCCACGGTCCTCGCCACGAGGTCGCGACAATGGTCCTCGTCGCGGATGTCGCCGGGAAGGAGCAGGCAGCGCCGGCCGGCCTTCTCGACCCAGGCCTTCGTGTCCTCGGCATCCTCCTGCTCGACGTCGAGATAGGAGATCGCCACGTCGGCGCCTTCACGGGCATACGCGATGGCCACCGCCCGACCGATGCCGGAATCGCCGCCGGTGATCAGCGCCGCGTGGCCCGTGAGGAGCCCCTTGCCGACATAGCTGTCCTCGCCATGGTCGGGCCGCGGCGTCATCTTGGAGGTCAGGCCCGGCCGGGGCTGCTGCTGGTCGCCGGGAAAGGGCGGCTGCGGCCCGGCCTCGCGCGGATCGTCGGTCATCGGGGAGGCTCCGGGTCGTGGGCGATCCACGGGATCTAGGGCTGACTTCAGGGCCGCCGCCTGCGCCCGGCCGTCACAGGCCGGGCGAGGGTACCGAACCGTCTCAGAAGGCGCGGGTGCGCCCGGAATGCGGGCCGCCGTAGCGGCGGCGCAGGAAGGAGACGACCTTGGGGAGGAGGAAGGCGATCAGGATCTTGCGCATCGGGGCTCGCTCACGTCACGGGTTCGTGAGCGGGCAATGCTCGGACCGCACCCCGGTTCCGTGCGGGCGCCGGATCAGAGTTCGAGGGTCAGGGTGACCGGCGCGTGGTCGGAGGGACGCTCCCAGGCGCGGGCCTCGCGCAGCACCTCCACCTTGCGGACCGTCCCGGCGAGGTCCGGGGACACCCAGGCGTGGTCCAGGCGCCGCCCCTTGTTGGCCGCCGACCAGTCGGGGGAGCGGTAGCTCCACCACGTGTAGATCTTCTCGGGCTCCGGGGTGAGGTGGCGCGCCGCGTCGATCCACCCCGCCTCCCCGCGCAGGACCTCCAGCGCCTCGGTCTCCACGGGCGTGTGGCTGACCACGTCGAGGAGCTGCTTGTGCGACCAGACGTCGTGCTCCAGGGGCGCGACGTTGAGGTCGCCCACGAGGATCGCCGGCCCGGAGACGCGCTTGCCACCCCAGGCGCGCAGTTCGGACAGGAAGTCGAGCTTGTGGGCGAATTTCGGGTTGAGGTCGCGGTCCGGCACGTCGCCGCCGGCCGGGACGTAGAAATCGTGCAGCACGATGCCGGCGGCGGCCCCCGCTTCCGGCCCCAGCACCGCCGAGATGTGGCGGGCATCCTGGCGCTCGCAGAATCCCATCACGGCGCGGGTGTGCAGGGGGAAGCGGGAGAGGATCGCGACGCCGTTGTAGCCCTTCTGCCCGGCGAACATCACGTGCTCGTAGCCCGAGCCGCGCAGAGCCTTCAGCGGGAAGGCGTCGTCCGGGCATTTGGTCTCCTGGAGGCAGAGCACGTCCGGCTTGTGCTCGGCCAGGAAGCGCAGCACGAGGTCGATGCGCAGGCGCACCGAGTTGATGTTCCAGGTGGTGACGGTGAGCTGCACGGGCGGCGCCGGGGTTCGGTCGGAGGTGCGCTCCGATAGCCGATTTCGCGGGCCGCGACAGTCCGCTCGACGCCGGCGGCGCGAAATGCCGTGCGTCGGTGCCCGGCAGGCGCTATGCCCGTGCCCTGCCCTGTCCCGGGCCCCTCGTCGAGGCGCCGCCATGGCACATGCCCGCTCGCTCCTGTTCGCCGCCTACTGGGCCGCCTGGACCACCCTGTTCCTCGCGCCGCTCGCGGTCTTCCTCCTGTCGGGGTCCCCCGAGCGGCCGATCCGACGGGCGACGCGCCTCTGGGCGCGCGGCATCCTGGCCGGGCTCCGGCACATCGTCGGCCTGCGCTACGTGGAGGAGGGCCGCCAGCACCTGCCGGCCAAGCCCTGCCTGATCGTCGCCAACCACCAGTCGACCTGGGAGACCCTCGCCTTCCTGGTGCTGGTGCCGGACGTGGCGATCGTCGCCAAGCGGGAGCTGCTGGCGATCCCGGTGGTCGGCTGGTTCCTGCGACGCTCGCCGATGATCGTCATCGACCGCGGCAACGGCACGCAGGCCTTGCGCACCATGATCGACGAGGGCCGCGCCGCTGTCGCGGCGGGCCGGTCGGTGCTGATCTTTCCGGAAGGCACTCGCGGCGGCATCGACGCGCCGCTGCGCTTCAAGCGCGGCGTCGAGCTGCTCTACGGACGGCTCGGCCTGCCGGTGGTGCCGGTGGCGCTGAATTCCGGGCTGTTCTGGCCGGGGGGCATGGCGACCCGGGCCGGGACCGTGGTGGTGAGCTACCTCACGGCCGTCGCGCCGGGCCTGACGGCCGCGGAGTTCCTGCGCGGCACCGAGGGGGCGATCGACCGGGAGCTCGACCGCTGGCGCCCCATCGGCCTCGACGGCCTCGGCGCGAAGGCGGCCTGAGGGCGCCCCCTAGGGCTGCGCTTGCTGGATCTGCTGCTGCACGGCCTTGTCCTCGGCACGCCCGTAATTGATGAAGAACAGGTTGCCGTCGACGCTCTTGCCCTTCTGGAGGTTCGAGAGCGTCACCGTCGTGATGTAGCCCTGCGGATCGGTGATCCGCCACTGCGACAGGGTCTTCACGTCGGCATCGAAGAACAGCTGGATCTTCGAGGTGCCGCCGAGGGTGGCGCGGTCCTCCAGGCTGATGCGGACGCCGCCCGGATCGTTGGCCACGTCGGTGACGGTGAGGTCGCGGGCGAGGTCGATCTTCTCGCGCAGCAGGAATTTCAGCGGCGTCTGGGCGATGAAGTAGAGGTCCTGCGTGTTGAGCTTGCGGTCGCGCACCGCCACCGAGGTGCCGTCGGCGATCACCTCGAGCGGAGAGGGTTGGTCGTAGTCGAAGCGCAGGCGGCCGGGCTTGGCCAGCGTCAGCTTGCCGCCGATCCGGCGCCCATCGGCGCCGATCTGCATGAAGTTGCCCGTCAGGGTGTTGATCCCGTTGAAGTAGGCGTTGGCCTGGGCGAGCAGCGTCGCGGCATCCGCGGGCTCGCCGGGGGCGATCGCCGTCGGCGCGCCCACCGCCGCGACCTTGGGCTCTGCGGCCTTGTGCTCGGCCTTGCCGGACTTGGCATTGGCCGCCTTCGTGTCCTTGCCCGCCGGGTCCTTGCCGGAATCCTTGCTCGCCTCCTTGTTGGCCTTGGGCGCGGGCTTCTTGGCCGGCGCGGGGGCCGGCGGGGCAGCCTCGGGCTGCGGCGCGGGCTCCTCCTTATGGCCGAACAGGCTGTCGATGAAGGCGCCCACCTGCGCCTCGGCCGGGTTGGCGGTCGCGAGCCACAGCCCGGCGGCGATCAGGGAGCCGGCTGTGCGGATGCGGCGGCCGATCATCGGCAGAGTCTCCTGGGGAACCACGGCGTGGGCTCCGGCGGCAAAGGGAAAGCGGAACGTGACGTCAGCGAGCGGGTGAAGACGTCGCGCCCCCCGTCGTCTGCGCGAGCGGCGCGCGGCAACCCAGGAGCTCCGCGGTGCCGGACGGCGCGCTGCCCTGGGCTGCTTCGCTCCGCTCTCACGGACGGGACGGGTTTCGCAGCGGCCCGTTAGAACCCCGCCCTGTGGCGAAGATGCGACGTCCGGGCCGCTCCCATGGGGGAGCGGCCAGGGGCGCGGCGTCTCACTCGTCGTCGTACACGCCGCTCGACATGTGGGCTGCGCCGGCGACCAGGATCTCGCGCTTGCCGGCATGGTTGGCCGGGCCGACGATCCCCTCGATCTCCATCCGCTCCATGATCGAGGCGGCGCGGTTGTAGCCGATCTGCAGACGGCGCTGGATGTAGCTCGTCGACGCCTTCTGGTCGCGCAGCACCACCTCGATCGCCTGCTTGTAGAGGTCGTCCGACTCGCCGCCGGTCGCCGCCGCGAAGGCGCCGATGTCGAAGACGGGGGCCTCCTCCTCGGGCTCGTCGCCGCGCTCGGCCTTGTCGGCCGCGGCGGCCTTGCCCCGGCCGGACCGGCCGCCCTCCTTGGCGGGCTCCTCGGGCGAATCGTCGGCCGTGACGGCGTCGAGGTAGCTGGGACGGCCCTGGCGCTTGAGATGCGCCACGACGGTCTCGACCTCGCTGTCCGAGCAGAACGGCCCGTGCACCCGGGTCGTGCGCCCGCCGCCGGCCATGAACAGCATGTCGCCCTGGCCCAGAAGCTGCTCGGCGCCCATCTCGCCCAGGATCGTGCGCGAGTCGATCTTGCTCGTCACCTGGAAGCTGATCCGGGTCGGGAAGTTCGCCTTGATCGTCCCGGTGATCACGTCCACCGAAGGCCGCTGCGTCGCCATGATCAGGTGGATGCCCGCCGCCCGCGCCATCTGCGCCAGACGCTGGATCGCCCCCTCGATGTCCTTGCCGGCCACCATCATCAGGTCGGCCATCTCGTCGACCACGATCACGATGTACGGCAGCGGCGCCAGGTCCATCGCCTCCTCTTCGAACACGGCCTCGCCGGTGTGGCGGTCGAAGCCTGTCTGGATCGTGCGCGTGATGGTCTCGCCCTTGTCGCGGGCCTCCTTCATGCGGGCGTTGTAGCCGTCGATGTTGCGCACCGCGATCTTGGCCATCTTCTTGTAGCGCTCCTCCATCTCGCGCACGGCCCATTTGAGGGCGATCACCGCCTTCTTGGGGTCGATGACGACCGGAGAGAGCAGGTGCGGGATGCCGTCGTAGACCGACAGCTCCAGCATCTTCGGATCGACCATGATCAGCCGGCACTCCTCCGGCTTCAGCCGGTAGAGCAGCGACAGGATCATGGTGTTGATCGCCACCGACTTGCCCGAGCCGGTGGTGCCGGCCACCAGCAGGTGCGGCATGCGCGCGAGGTCGGCGATGATCGGCTCGCCGCCGATGTTCTTGCCCAGGCACAGGGCCAGCTTGTGCTTGCTCTCGGCGAAGTCGGCCGACGAGAGGAGCTCCCGCAGGTAGACGGTCTCGCGGGTCTCGTTCGGCAGCTCGATGCCGATGACGTTCCGGCCGGGCACCACCGCGACGCGGGCCGAGACCGCCGACATCGACCGGGCGATGTCGTCCGACAGGCCGATCACGCGGCTGGACTTGGTGCCCGGTGCCGGCTCCAGCTCGTAGAGGGTGACGACCGGGCCCGGCCGCACCGCCAGGATGTCGCCGCGCACGCCGAAATCCTGGACCGTCTGCTGCAGGTTGAGGGCGTTCTGCTCCAGCACGTCGGCATCGACCTCCTCGCTGCCGCCCGGCGCCGGCAGGGCGAGCAGTTCGAGGGACGGCAGCTCGTAATCGGCGTTCTCGATCGGCGCGATCTCGAGATGGCGGCCGGCCGGGATCAGGTGGGCGCGGGGCGCTACGAGCGGGACCGCAACCGGCGCGGGGGCCGGCAGGGCGGCGACCGGCTCGGACGGCTCGTCCGCGACGGGCTCGGCCTCGCTCTCAACCTCGGCTTCGACCGGCTCGGGCTGCGGCGCCAGCTTGCCCCGGAGCAGGACCGGGCGCGGGGTCATCGGGATCACCACGCGCTCGGCTTCGGCGCGCGCGGCGGCCGGCGCGGCCGCAACCGGGGCCACAACCGGGGCCGGGACGGCTTCGGGCTGGGCCGGGGGCGCCGGCGGGAGGGTGCTCGGCTGGCCGGCCGCGCGGATCGCCGCCCGGGCCGCCATGGCGCTGAGCGCCGGGACCCGGCGCGGAGCCTCGGAGACCGGCGCGGTCGGAGGCTCGGCCGCGGCGCTGCCGGGACCGAAGACCAGCGACAGGCCGGAGGCCGAGGTCGCGGCGGGGGGCAGGAAGGCGCTCCGGATCGCGGCGGCCTCCTCGGTCCGCGGGCCGGAATCCGTGCCGTTATCCTGCCCGTCGGCGGGGCGCGGCGGCTGGTCGAACCGCACGAGCCGGTCGAGCACGTAGACCGGCCGCGGCGGCAGCGAGCGCAGGTGCGAGATGTCGAGGGGCATCGAGACGAAGCGCTCGTCGGACGCCGCCGGCGCGGCGACGGCCTCCGGGGCCGGGGGCGCCTCGGCGGACTGCGCCTCCAGGGCCGACCAGGCCTCGACGGACGACCAGTCGCCGCCGTCGAACCAGGGCTGGACCTCGGACCAGTCGGGCAGGTCGGACCAGTCGCGGGCCGGGGCCTCGGCGACGGTTTCGACGCTCTCAGCGACGAAAGGCGCCGCCGCGACGGGGGCGATCACCGCCGTGGACGCGGCCAGCTCGACGGCGGGCCGGACCGGGCGGCGATCCGGCGTGCGGAAGAAGCGGACGCCCGGCGGGGCGACGAAGGGCTGGCGCCACAGGGGCACCGGCTCCGCGTCCGGCGCGGCGGCTTCGGGCGGGACCGGCATGACGGCGACGCGCTCCGCCGCCTCGGCGGCGGTCTGCTCGTGCGCGATGCGCTCCCGCTCGGCCTCCTCGCGGGCGGCCCGCTCGGTCTCCAGGGCGAGGGCGGCCGCCTGCGCCTCGGCGCGGGCGCGCTCCAGGGCGACGCGCTCGGCCTCCAGGGCGCGTTGGCGGCGCTCCTGCAGGACCGAATCGGGGGTGCGGGTGTAGCGCACGGCCGAGGGGGCGGCGGCCTGGACCGGCGCGGCGACCGGCGCACCGGCCGGCACGCCCTCGGGGGCGATGGCGGCGGGGCGGCGCGGCTGGCGCACCAGCACGCCCGGCGAGGACGCGCTGCGGTCGATCCGGCTCTCGAAGGCCGGCGCATCCAGGGCGTCGAGGCTCGCCCGGTCGTCGAAGACCTGCTCCGGCCAGTGCGCTTCGGGCGCGGCCGCGCGCGGGGCGCGCTCGGCGGCCTCGCGGCCGACCATCGCGCCCGGCGGCGTGAGCCAGCTCGGCTCCGCCCGGCGCCCGGGGGCACCGTAGGACGGGCGGGCGGGGAGTCCGGCCGGGGAGCCGGACAGGCGGCGGGTGAGGCTCGCGCGGAGCGCCATCAGCCGGTGCGCCAGGGCTCCCAGAGAGAGGCCCGAGCGGTCGCCGCCGCGGACGGGGCGGGCGGGGTCACGGTGGGAGTACGGAGGCCGTCCCGATGCGCGCATGGGTTCTCAGACGATACTCGAAACAGGGATCCGCCGACGCGCGGCGGCTGTTCCTGAGTTAGGCCATTCGTCGTTAATGGAGGCTTGCCACGGGCCGCGCTGCGGAAACCATGCCGGGAACAGAGCGGTTCGTGCGCCGTGCAGCCAACCCGCCGCGGGCGCCGACCGCGTCCGATCGCCCGTGCCGGGCCGCATGCCATATGATACCCGCAGCCATTCCTCATCCGGACAGGTGCCCGTGTCTCCAGCCACCTCCGAATCGCCGGCGCGCTTCCGCTCCCTCTACCGCCACGGCTTCGCCCGGGTTGCGGCCTGCACAGGCCGGAGCCACCCGGCCGAGCCCGAGCGCAACGCCGACGCGATCCTCGACCTCGCCCGGAGGTGCCACGATTCGGGGGCCGCGCTGGCGGTCTTCACCGAACTCGGCCTCTCGGCCTACGCGATCGAGGACCTGCTGCTCCAGCAGACCCTGCTGGACGCGGTCGAGGCCGCCGCCGCCCGGGTGATCGCCGAATCGGCCAATCTCCGGCCGCTGCTGCTGGTCGGCGCGCCGCTCCGCTGGCGCCACCGCGTCTACAATACCGCGCTCGCCATCCAGGGCGGCCGCCTGCTCGGCGTCGTGCCGAAGACCTTCCTGCCGAACTACCGGGAGTTCTACGAGAAGCGCCACTTCGCCTCCGGCGCCGGGATCACCGCCGAGACCATCCGGGTCGCCGGCCGCGAGGCGCCGTTCGGCACCGACCTGCTGTTCCCGGCCGAGGACCTGCCGGGCCTCGTGGTCGGGGTGGAGATCTGCGAGGATCTGTGGGTTCCGGAGCCCCCGGGCATGCGCGCGGCCCTCGCCGGCGCCACGGTGCTGGCCAACCTCTCGGGCAGCCCGATCACCGTCGGCCGGGCCGAGTCGCGGGCGCTCCTCTCGCGGGCGGCCGCGATGCGCGGCGCCTGCGCGTATGTCTATGCCGCCGCCGGCCAGGGCGAATCGACCACCGACCTGTCCTGGGACGGCCAGACCAGCATCGACGAGCTGGGCGTGCGGCTGGCCGAGGGCGAGCGCTTCCCCGCGGGCCCGGTGACGACGCTCGCCGACATCGACCTCGACCTGATCGCCCAGGAGCGCCTCCAGGCCGGCAGCTTCGACGACGACGCCCGGCGCCATACCCTGCCCTATCGCCGGGTCCCGTTCCGGCTCGACCCGCCGGAGGCCGATCTTGGGCTGATCCGGCGGATCGAGCGCTTTCCCTTCGTGCCCGCCGACCCGACGCGCCTCGCCCAGGATTGCTACGAGGCCTACAACATCCAGGTCGCCGGCCTCGCCCAGCGCCTGGAGGCCACCGGCACCCGCCGGGCCGTGATCGGCGTCTCGGGCGGCCTCGATTCGACCCACGCGCTCATCGTGATCGCCAAGGCCTTCGACCGCCTCGGTTATCCGCGCTCGGACATCCTGGCCTACACGCTGCCGGGCTTCGCCACCTCGAACGCCACCAAGACCAATGCCCACGCCCTCATGAAGGCCCTGGGCTGCACGGCCGCCGAGATCGATATCCGCCCGGCCGCCCGGCAGATGCTCGCCGACATGAACCACCCCTTCACCAGGGGCGAGGCGGTCTACGACGTGACCTTCGAGAACGTGCAGGCGGGCCTGCGCACCGATTACCTGTTCCGGCTGGCCAACCAGGCGGGCGGCATCGTGGTCGGCACCGGCGACCTCTCGGAGCTGGCGCTCGGCTGGTGCACCTACGGCGTCGGCGACCAGATGAGCCACTACGCGGTCAATGCCGGCGTGCCGAAGACCCTGATCCAGCACCTGATCCGCTGGGTGATCGGCCACGGCGAGGTCGGGCCGGACGAGGCGCGCACCCTCCAGGCGGTCCTCGACACCGAGATCTCCCCCGAGCTGGTGCCGGTGGACCAGGATGACAGCCCGCAGAGCACGGAGGCCACGATCGGCCCCTATGCGCTGCAGGACTTCAACCTGTTCTACACGCTGCGCTACGGGTTCCGACCCTCGAAGATCGCCTTCCTGGCGCTCCACGCCTGGGGCGACAGGGACAGCGGCTTCTGGGCGCCGGACTTCCCCGAGGCCAAGCGGGTCGCCTACGACCTGCCCGAGATCCGCCGCTGGCTCGGCGTGTTCCTCACCCGCTTTTTCGGCTTCAGCCAGTTCAAGCGCTCGGCGCTCCCCAACGGGCCGAAGGTCTCGGCCGGCGGCTCCCTCTCGCCCCGGGGCGACTGGCGCGCGCCCTCCGACGGGTCGGCGCGCATCTGGATCGCGGAGTTGAACCGAAACGTCCCCGAAACTTGACCGACACAAACTCGACCGATTGTGCCATTATGAGCACGGTCAAGCCGATTCTTCGCAATGCAAAATACCGTATTGGGAAAATTTGGCTTTGAGGGCGGCCAGGCGGAGGACTTCGGATGCGAAGCTACAACCTGTTCCAGCTCAAGAGCGTCGAGGGTCTCTGCTGCGCGGTGCCTGAGGCCAGCACCGTCCCGCCTTTCATCGGCGCCGGCCGCTGGACCTTCGGCGGAAAGCTCTGCGACGGCAGCCGGCAACCCCTCGACTTCGACGACCGAGCCGCCGACACCGCCGTGCGCTTCAACGGATTCTACCTGTTCCAGACGGTGGACCGGCGCTTCATCGCGTGAGCGGGGGCATCGGGAAGGACTGAGCGCGCCCATGCGGCGCGCGGGCCGAGCCGCCGGCCGGCGTTCCGCAACGCAGCACGAAGAACGCCGTCCGCCCGGCGGCGCCAGCCGCGCCGGCTTGAAACCGGATCGCCCCGCGCGCCGAGCCGGGACCTGGCGATGGGACCCGGCGATGGGACCCCCGTCGGCAGGGATCCCGCCGCGAGGCGGGCCCCGACTCTGCGATCGCAACGAAGATTCCTTAAGGGCTGGCGTGCAGGACTGGCGGCATCGTCAGCTTCGGAGCCGGCCGCATGTCGGAGCATCGCAGAGAGGCGCGCCAGAGGGTCTTCCTCAAGGGCCGCATCGTCTTCAACAACGGCTCGTCGAGCTTCGATTGCCTCGTGCGCGACATGTCCTCCGCCGGTGCTCGGCTCGTCATGAGCGACGCCACCACGCTCCCGGAGGCCTTCGATCTCTACATTCCGCAGAAGGATCGGACCTACCGGGCCATCCTGCGCTGGCGCCGGGAGGACGGCATCGGCGTGACCTTCGAGCAGCCGGCCAGCGCCGCGCCCGCGGCGCCCGTTGCGGCCGCGACGGACGCCTCCGTGACCCTGCTGCTGAAGCGCGTCAGCGAACTCGAGACCGAGAACGCCGCCCTGCGCCGCCTGCTCGCCAGCATGGCCCAGTCGGCCGATCCGGCGAGCGCGGCCTGATCCTCAGCCCTGCCCCTCCAGGGCCGCGCGGATGCGTGCGGCATGCTCGGCCAGGACCGCGTTGTCGGCCATCCCGCCCTCGTGGCGCTTGAGCGGCACGCCCTCACGCCGCGGGATGATGTGGACGTGCAGGTGAAAGACGGTCTGGCCGCCGGCCGGCTCGTTGAACTGGAAGAGGGTCAGCCCCTCGGCCTGGAACGCCGCCTTCACGGCGCGGGCGACCTTCTGGACGCGCGCCATCAGGACGCCGAGCGACTCCGGATCGGCATCGAGCAGGCCCCGCGCCGGCGCCTTCGGGATCACCAGGGTGTGGCCTTCCCCCTGGGGCATCACGTCCATGAAGGCCAGCGTATGGTCGTCCTCGTAGACGCGGTGGCAGGGGATCTCGCCCCGCAGGATCTTGGCGAAGATGTTGTCGGGATCGTAGGGGGCGTCGGCCATGCTGCCTCCGGGTCTCCGTGAGCGGTCGTCGAGCGGTTGCAGGTTGCACGGGCGACCCACCCGCGTCCACACGGGAACAAGCGGCCTGCCGCAACGCTTGCCTCGCCGCGGCCGCAGCGCCGTGCCGGGCTCCGTCGGTCCGGCTTCCAACGAGGCGCGCAGGTCGGCACGCGGCGCGCGCAAGGAGTTCCGGATGGCGCACGAGAGCACGGGGGCGATCTACGCGGCCGCGGGGGCCAATCTCGCCATCGCGGCGGCGAAGTTCGTGGGCGGTGCGCTGACCGGCTCGACGGCGATGCTCGCCGAGGGCGTGCACTCGGTGGTCGACACGGCCAATCAGGTGCTGCTGCTCGTCGGCATGAAGCGGGCCGGGCGCCCGGCCGATGCCCGCCACCCGTTCGGCTACGGGCGCGAGATCTACTTCTACGCCTTCGTGGTGGCGCTGATGATCTTCCTCGGCGGCGGCCTCTTCGCGATCTACGAGGGGATCGAGCGGATCCGCCATCCCGAGCCGGACGTCGATGCCGAGCTGTTCGGCTATCGGCTGCCGGGCCTCTGGGTGAATGTCGGGATCCTCGGCTTCGCCATCGCGGCGGAGGGCACCTCCTTCTTCGTGGCGATGCGCCAGTTCTGGGCCGAGAAGGGCCAGCATTCGGCCGTGCGGGCGATCCGGCGCAGCAAGGATCCGACCCTGTTCACGGTGCTCGCCGAGGACACCGCCGCCCTGATCGGCCTCGTCATCGCGCTCGCGGGCGTGGCCCTGTCGCATATCCTGGAGATGCCAAGCCTCGATGGCTGGGCATCGGTGGGCATCGGCCTCGTGCTCGTCGGCATGGCGGTGTTCCTCATGGTCGAGACCCACGGCCTTCTGATCGGCGAGGCGGCCGATCCCGAGATCGTCGCGGCGATCACGGAGCTGGCCCGGGCCGAGCCGGGCGTGCTCCACATCAACGAGGTGCTGACCCAGCACCTCGGCCCCTCCGACATCCTGGTCAATCTCAGCATCGACATGGCCGACGACCTCAGCGCCGGGGATGTCGAGAGCCTCGTCACCCGTCTCGACCGGGCGCTGAAGGCGCGCAGCCCCGACGTGACCCGGGTGTTCATCGAGATCCAGCACCACGGCGACCACACGGTGCGGCGGGCGGCCTGAACGGGACTCGCTGGGCCCCCGGCCCGCAGGTCTCGCATCTGAAGCGGCGGAGCCGGATCGCGGCGTCGATCCCGCGTCCTCACGCGGGGACACGTCAGACGGCGGCCGGTCGAGCATCCGGGCGAGGAGGGTCGGCCCCTCGCCGGGACGGCCCTGAGAACGTGCGGTGCCCCCGATCTCGTGGCGGAGATCGCCGCGCTTGCGACCACCCACGTCATCGCCCGCGGGGCGCTGCGTCCCTTGTGCCCTCTCGGGCGAGGGTCAGTATCGCCCGGCTCGTCCCGATGACGGCCTGTTCCACGTTTGCGCGGCTGCCCCCTTCGAGGGACGCGGCGTCTGCGAGACAGACCTGAGTTCGGCCATCTTCTGCATCGCGACGAGAGCGGCGTCGCGACATTGGCTCAGTCTTTCGGAACGGCAATTCTATCGTTCGGCCGTCCGCCAGGGCCGGTGACTGAAGCGGCCGGCAGAAAATGACGATGCGATACCCCCCGGATGACTGGGGCGCCCTAGATCATTCTCTGCGTGACCTCATGAGATACGGACAATGATCAAGCGAACGATGCTCGCACTCGCCCTTGCCCTCGGCGCAAGCGCGCCCGTCACCGCCATGGCCGATCAGCCGGGGCCGGACTGGATGCCGGTGGAACAGGTCAAAGCCAAGCTTCTGTCGTCGGGCTACACGTCGATCACGAAAATCGAGGCCGACGATGGGCATTGGGACGGCGAAGGGATCAAAAACGGACAGAAAATGAAGTTCGAGCTAGATCCCAAGACGGGGGAAATCCTTGGCGAGGCCCCCCATTAGGGAGGCCGAGGGCGGACCATGCGTTGCGGGTGTGCCGCCGGATCGTCGGTCGTTCGTGCTTCGACCTGACGCGTTTTCGGCTTGCCGGGCTCAACGCCGATGAAGGTCTCGTCTGAAGGTCTCGTCCGCCTCCACGTGGCCAGTGCCGCCAGCCGGCGCGTCCATCGGGACGGGCGCGCCGTTCAGTCGCTCCGGCCGACCTGACGGAGGCTGAGCGCCCAGAGCCGTTCCTGCACGGCCTCGTCGCGGCTCTCGGCCGAGGAGACCTTCGGCTGCCCGTGCGAGAAGTAGCGGCCGGTGACGCCGTCGAGGTCAGGGGCGCTGGCCACGCGGAGGGAGGTCCGTGCGCCCTTCTCGGGCGTGATCAGGAACGGCCGCATCAGGGCCCAGGCCGCGCCGAACAGGCCGCCGGTGTTCTTGGCGAAGCCGGTGTTGACCACCCCCGGATGGAGGGCGTTCACCGTGATGCCGCTGTCGCGCAGCCGGCGGGCCAGGGCATAGGTGAACAGCACGTTGCCGAGCTTGGCCTGGGTATACGCTCCCATCGCCCGGTAGCGCCGGGCGCCCTCGATGTCGTCGAAGTCGATATGCCCCCGGTAATGGGCCGCCGAGGCGACGTTGACGATCCGCGGCCTTCCGCCGGCCGCCGCCGCTTGCCTCAGGGGATCGAGGAGTTCGAGGGTCAGGAGCACGTAGCCCAGATGGTCGAGCGCCCAGGTGCGCTCGATGCCGTCGGCGGTCAGCGTGCGCCGGTCGAAGATCGCGCCGGCATTGTTCACCAGCACGTCGAGGCGTGGATAGGCGGCCCGCAGGGTCTCGGCGAGCCGGCGGATCTCGGCCTGCGCGGACAGGTCCGCGCAGTGCGGCTCCACGGCGGAGCCGGGCACCGCGGCGCGCATCCGGTCGGCGCAGGCCTGCAGCTTCCCGGCGTCCCGGCCGACGATCGCGACCCGCGCGCCGAGGCGCGCGAGCCCGAGGGCCGTCTCGTAGCCGATGCCGCCGGTCGCCCCGGTGACGAGGCAGACCGTGCCGCGCACGGCGCCGGCCTCAGAAGACCGCCTGACCGACCGCGAAGGCGATGACCACGATCACGATGGCGATGACCAGGAACAGCCCGAACAGGATGCGGGCCAGCGAGCCGGCTCCCGAGGCGATTCCGGTGAAGCCGAGACCGCCGGCGATCAGCGAGATCACGAAGCAGATGAGGGCCCATTTCAGAAGGGTCATGACGTCACTCCGGCTGCGGCCCGGCGCGGGGCCTGTCGCTTCTGCCTCAACCGACGCCAAGCGAGACCGTTCCGCGGATTCCGGCCCGCGCCGCTTATAGTCTTACGTGAGGTCAACCGGTCTTCGCCACGGGCTGCGCCGGCACGTCGGCGCGCTCCAGCATGATCTCCGCCAGGGTGTGGTAGAGCCCGCCCCGGCAGACCGCCTTGGAGGCGGCGTCGGCCAGGAGGGCCGCGACCATCAGCGGAATCACCATCGCGTGGTTCTGGGTCATCTCGGTGACGATGACGAAGCTGGTGATCGGCGCCTGCAGCACGCCGGTCAGGTAGGCCACCATCCCGATCAGCACCACGGCGCCCACGGGCATGTCCGGCAGGAGGCCGTGGACCGTGCCGCCGAGGCCGGCGCCGACCGCCAGGGACGGCGCGAACAGGCCGCCGGGGATGCCGCTGATCGAGCTCAGCACGGTGGCGCCGAATTTCAGGGGCGCGTAGGTCCAGCCGGCCGCCGCATCCCCGTGGAGGATGGCCCGGGCCTCCTCGTAGCCGGTCCCGTAGGCCGCGCCCCCGGAGGCGAGGCCGCAGAGGGCGACGCACAGCCCGCAGACCGCGGCGAACACGACGGGCCGCCGCCGGATCAGCCGCCCGGCCGCCCCGGGCAGGCCGCGGGCGAACAGGATCACGACGCGGCTGAACAGCCCGCCCGCGAGGCCGCCGACCACGGCGACGAGCGGCACGATCCAGGCCGCCGCCAGCGGCAGGGCGGCATCGGTCGTCCCGAAATAGGTGTAATTGCCCAGAAGCCCGAGGGAGGTCAGGCCCGCCGCGACGATCCCGGCGACGATCAGGCCCGAGGAGCGCGCCTCGTAGGCGCGGCCCAGTTCCTCTATGCCGAACACGATGCCGGCCAGCGGCGTGTTGAAGGCCGCCGCGACGCCGGCCGCGCCGCCCGCGAGCAGCAGCCCGGGCAGGCGCTCGGGGGTCAGGCGTCCGAAGGCCGCCATGATCGCCGCGCCCACCTGCACGGTGGGCCCCTCGCGGCCCGCCGAGGCGCCGCAGAGCAGGCCCAGGAACAGGACCAGCACCTTGCCCACCGCCACCCGCGGCGAGATCAGGGAGAAGCGGAAGCGCGCGTCCCGGGCATGCCGGGCGGCGATCACCTGCGGGATGCCCGACCCTTGCGAATTCGGGAAGACCGTGCGGGCCAGGAGCGCCGCGAGGGCGAAGCCCGCCGGCGTCAGCACCAGGGCGATCAGCGGCGAGGGCGCGGTGAGGCGCCGGAACCCGTCCTGCGCGAGGTCGGCGCCCTTGGCCATCAGCACGGCGGCGAGGCCCACGCCGATGCCGCCGACCAGGAAGAGCAGGCGCCCGCGCCAGAGGGGAAAGGCCTCCATCGAGGCCGACCGCAGGCGCATGATCGAGCGGCGGTAGCGCGAGCGTTGCGGCGGCGGGGCATCCCTGGTGTCCCCAACGTCGTCCCGCATCTCGACCATGAAAGAGCACCTCGTCCGCGCAGCCGGAGCGGACGCTATAGCGCAACGGTCGAGGAAAGACCCGTTTCAAGGGAGGCCGGCACGCGCGTGCCGGCCCCACCGCTCACCAGCGGTAATGCCACGCGGCCCGACGCCAGCCCCCATGATGGTGCCAGCCCCAGGGGCGGTGCCAGCCGACCCGGCGCCAAGCCCAGGGACGGTGCCAGCCATAGACCACCGGCCGGGCGTAGTAGACCGGGCGGTAGGCGTAGGGCCGCCAGTTCGGCTTGCACCAGCCGGACCAGCCCCGGTGGAAGCCCGGGCCGCAGCCCTGGGCGGCGTCCGCCGTGCCGACCGTGGCGGTCAAGGTTCCGAGCGCGAGGAGTGCTGCGCCTGCAAGCTTCATTCGCATCGTCGTCCTCCTTTCAGTCGCAAGCTATAGCGATGATCCGGCCTCGGTCGGACCGAGATGTCACCGGATGATGTCCGGCCGTTTGCGAGGAGCCGGAAGTGCGCTCGAAACACCCGGAGCCGGGACAGCGTTTCTTCACAAACCTGTGTGCTGCTGAGACCCGGGATCCGGCCGAAGAAAGCGTTGCAATACGGTGGGGGACCGCACGGACCGGGCGCGCCGTCGCGCGATGATTGCGACGATGCTCCTGCGCCCGGAAAACGCCGGACGGGCGGCGCGCCCCCTCACCCCTCGGCCGCGCAGAGCGTCTCCACGGCCCGCACATAGGCCTTGGCGTCGAACTTCTTGAGCGAGTTCTCGCTCTGATACCGCACGGTGCCGAAGATCTTGCGCTTCTGCCAGGGCCGGTCGTGCAGGCCGTACACCCAGGCGACGTTGGTGAAGGAGTTCGGATCGCGCCCGTCGAGGAAGTAGCGGTTGTTCAGCCGCAGCGTCCGGGCGAAGCCTTCCTTCGGCGACGGGGACCATTCGAGGATCTTCTTGCCCCAGTACATCCGCAGCTGATTGTGCATGTAGCCGGTCTCGCGCATCTCGCGCATCGCGGCGTTCCAGTAGCGGTCGTGGGTCTCGCCGGCGGCGAGCTGCTTCTCCGAGTAGGCGTGCGGGCGCGCGTCCGTCGCGTGCTCGGCCAGGGTCTTGCGCGCCCAGCCCGGCACGGCCTTGTCGTAGTCGTCGTAGCCCTCCGTGTAGAAGACGTGGTTCATGGCGAGCTCGCGCCGGACGATCAGCTCCTCCAGATAGGCACCGCGGTCGTCGGAATCGCCGATCCCGGCCTCCCGGACCGCCAGGGCGATCTCGACCGGCGAGATCTGCCCGAAATGCAGGTACGGGCTCATGTGCGAGGCGGCCGCCGCCTCCGGCCTGTTGCGCCCCGCGCCGTAGCCGGCAAACCCATCCTTCAGGAACGCCTTCAGGCGCTTGCGGGCCTGCGTCTCGCCGCCGGTGAACCGCTTCACCGGCCCGACCTCCCGGTCGAGGCTCATCCCGGCGAGCACCGCCTCCGGATCGGAGACGTCGACCGCGCTCTTCAGCTTCAGGCGATCGGCCTTGTGCTTCACCGTGCGGGGCTTCAGCGCCGCGATGAACGGGTCCCACAGCCGGTTCAGCTTCGGCCGCAGCGTCCGGGCGGCGTATTCGTGCTTTCCCGAGGCCGTCTCGACCGGCACGACGACGTCGCCCTCGACCTGGACGATCCGCGTCGTCACCGCCTCGGCGATCTCCCGGTACCAGCCCTTCTGGATGGCGAGATAGCCGCGGTCGAGCACGAGGAGCGCCGCGTCCGCGGCGAGGTCGATGGCGATTTGCGCGGGCGAGACCTTGCGCATGACGAAGCCGATCCCGCGCTTCTCCAGGCCCGCCTTCGCATCCGCGAGACCCTGCAGCAGGAAGGCGTAGTGCCGGGCATTGGCTTCGGGAAAGCCGCTGGCGCCGTCGAGCAGGCCGAAGCAGGCGACTACCGGCAGGCCGAGGCGGTTCGCCTCCTCGATGGCGAGTTCGAGGGCCGGGTTGAACGTCGCCCGGTTGGCCTGCTGCAACAGGTACAGGACGTAGGCGCCGTCTCCGCGGGGCTCGACATCGTTGAGGATCCGGATCCGCTCACCCTGGATCGCCATGCTGACCTGCCCCTTGCTTGGCGCGCCGCGCCGGAAACTTGGCTGGAGAAGGTAGAGCGTTCGGGCAATTCGTCCGTCCGGACGGCGCGGATGAAAAGCCGCAGTCGAACCCTCGGGCCGGGCCCGGGTTCGATCCTGCAAAATCGCGATTCATCAGCGACTTGCGCAATGATCGATCGGATTCCGTGGACACAAAGCAGGTTTCGACCGGGCCGGCCGATCTGCGACATTTTCAACACAGGCCTGCGGCGATGCGTGCGCGGGCACACAAAGGACAGCCCTGCTGTCCTGAATGCCCTTGAATTTTCCGTCCAGGGGCGCAGATTGTGCAGCGCGGGAAGGCGATGGCGTCGCCCTCTCGCAGCCCTTCTTGGGCGTTTCCTCCCTAGACTTCGGGCCGCTCCTTCGGGAGTGGCCTTTTTTCTGTCCGGATGGTGGTCGGGCAGCCTCTGTCACCGAAGCGCGTGCGTCCCGCTGGATCCCGCCGGACCCGGCCGCCATGCTGGCGGTGAGCGCCGGGACAGGCGCCGGAGGACACGCCATGAGAATCGTCACCGCCCTGCCGGCGCTCGCCTGCCTGCTCGCCCTCGCGGGCCCTGCGACCGCGGAGCCGCCGCGGTTCCAGGTCGACCCGTCCTGGCCGAAGCCGCTGCCGAACGACTGGATCATGGGTCAGGCGGCCGGCGTCGCCGTCGACGCCCAGGATCATGTCTGGGTGGTCCAGCGGCCGCGGACGCTCACCGACGACGAGAAGGCGGCCAGCCTCGATCCGCCGCGCACGAAGTGCTGCAGGCCCGCCCCGCCGGTTCTGGAATTCGCCCAGGACGGGACGCTGCTGCGGAGCTGGGGCGGCCCCGGCACCGGCTACGACTGGCCGTCCAACGAGCACGGGATCCAGATCGACGGCCAGGGCTTCGTCTGGATCGCCGGCAACGGCGAGCAGGACGGCCAGCTCCTGAAATTCACCCCCGAGGGCAAGTTCGTCATGCAGATCGGCAAGTCCGGTCCGCAGACCGACAGCCAGGACACGACCCGCCTGGGCAAGCCCGCCAACGTCGATTTCGACATGGCGGCCAACGAGGTCTACGTCGCGGACGGCTACTTCAATCACCGCATCATCGTCTTCGACCGGGACACGGGCGCGTTCAAGCGGATGTGGGGCGCCTACGGCAAGCCGCCGACCGACGACAAGCTCGGCCCCTACGATCCGGCGGCGGCCCCGTCCCGGCAATTCGCCAACCCGGTCCATTGCGTGCGGATCGCCCGGGACGGCCTGGTCTATGTCTGCGACCGGACCAACGACCGCATCCAAGTCTTCAAAAAGGACGGGACCTTCGTGAAGGAGATCCTTGTCGAGAAGAACACCCGGGCCAACGGCTCGGTCTGGGAACTGGCCCTCTGGCCGGACGCCGACGAGACCTACCTGCTCAATGCCGACGGGGCCAACAACGAGGTGCGCACGCTCGCGCGGGATACGGGTGAGGTGGTCGGCGCCTTCGGCCGGAACGGGCGCATGGCGGGCCAGTTCCACTGGGTCCACAACCTCGCGATCGACTCGCAGGGCAACGTGTTCACCACCGAGGTCGACACGGGCAAGCGGGCGCAGAAGTTCCTGGCCCTGGGACAGTTCGTCCTGCGCAAGCGGACGCCGTAAGCGGCGGCGCCGGGATCCGCGGCGGCGCCCTCGGCCCTGTCCCGACGGCGCCGGCCGCGCCGGCGTGCCGTCGTTCCGGGCCGGGTGGAGGGAGCGGTCGAGACCGCCGGCCCCTCAGCGCGTCGCGCTGGTCCCCGCCCGTTGCGCCGCCAGCGCGGCGGCCTTGCCGGCCGCCGTATAGAGGTCGAGGCGGGCGTAGACGCCGAATTCCGAGCCGTCGTCGAGGAAGCCGCCGCCCGGTCCCTGCGTCTCGGTGAGGATGGCGTTGGCCTCGTCCAGCGTCAGCGCCGGGAAGGCCGCGGTAAGCAGGTGCCCGGCCTCCGGGGCGATCTTGGCGACATCCTCCTGCCGGCCGGCGGTCTCCGGGTGCACCACCGGCAGGCCGTAGGTCTGGGTCGCCGCGTAGAAGGCCGCGTTGGCGGCCGGGTCCTTGAAGCGGCCCGTATCCTTTGCGGCACAGGCCGCCACCGTATCGCCGCAGCCGGCCTTCAGCGCCTCGGCCATCGCCGCGCGGGCCTCGGCCAGGAGCGCCCGGTAATCGGTCACGCCCACCGTCCTGTCGGCCTCGGCGGTCGCCTGATCGAGGACGGCCGGATTCTTCCGGATCTGGCCGACATAGACCGGATCGTTGGCGAGCAGATGGGCCAGGGCGTGCAGCGAGGTCGCCCGGCCGCCCAGCACGTCCATGGCGTAATGCGCCCCGACGATGATCCGGTCGTTGCCGTACTCGGCGGCGCGGGCGACCATCTGCTGGTAGCGCTCGGGGACGAGGAGCGCGAGCACCATGGACTCGGTGTAGCCGTAGGTGGTGTGGCCGCTCGGATAGGACGGGCTGTTGACGAGATCCTGCGCGGGGCCGCGCAACCAGTCGAGGCTGTGGGACGGAGCGCCGAAGTAATCCTGGCCGCGATAGGCCCGCAGGCGCGGCAGGGTCTGGAACGGGCGCGAATTGCCGTAGCGGTCGGCGCCGGGGCTGCCGGCGGGCCGGTCATAGGCCTTGCCGAACACGTCGGTCACGGCGCCGTCCGCCAGGATCGCGGCAGCCGCGTCGGTGACCGGGGTCTTGCCGTTGGTGGTGGCGTTGGCGAAGAAGTATTTGCCGGAATTCGAATCCGACTTGGTGACGTTGTTGGTGTAGCCGATCAGGTTGGCCACCGCCGGCGCGATGCTCGTGAAGGTCTTGTAGTCGCTGTAGGTCGCCTTGGCCTGGTAGGCCTGCGCGAGGGTCGTGCCCAGACCGTCCGCGAGGCCGGCGGCGTTGCCGTCGGTGATGAAGCAGTCCCGCAGGGCGAGCTGCTGCTGCTCCGGGAACGGCAGGAGCGTCGGCTGCTTGAGGTCGCCGGTCTGGATGTCGCCGGTGACCTGCAGGTTCGCGTCGAGCGCCGCCTTGCCCGCGGGCGAGGCCTGCAACCGCGCCACCGGGACCAGCCCGCGCAGGGCCGTCAGGTTGGCGGCCGATTGTGCGACGGCCTGAAGGGGCAAGGCCGCCCCGAGCAGCGCCAATCCGACCCGCAGCGTCCCGAACATGCAGCCGTCTCCCTCGCCGAAGCCGTGCCGGACGCTAGAGCCGGCCGCCCTCGCGTTGCAATCGCGCGCGGCCCCGGCATCCCCATCTTTGACGGGCCCCCCGAGGCCGGAGCCGGATCCCCTGCGGCGGCGCGCGCTTCAGCCCCGCGCCCGGGCGCGGATCATGAAGTTGTCGTAGGTGTATTCCGCCACCTGGAACCAGAGGTACTCCTCGTTGCGGAAGGTGCGCATCGCCTCGTAGACGCGACGGAAATCGGCGTTCTTGGCGGCGATCTCGGCGTAGACGTCGTTGGCGTTCTTCAGGGCGGCTTCCATGACGTCCTGGGGGAAGGGCCTCAGCTGCGCACCCCCGGCCACCAGCCGGCGCAGGGCCTGCGGGTTGCGGGCGTCGTACTTGGCCTGCACGTCGGCGCCGACCTCGGCGGCGGCGGCCCGGAGGATCGCCTGGTAGGATTTCGGCAGCGCCTTCCACGCCTCGGCGTTGAACCAGAAGTGCAGCATGGCGCCGCCCTCCCAGAAGCCGGGATAGTGGTAGATCGGCGCGACCTTCTGCAGGCCGAGCCGCTCGTCGTCGTAGGGGCCGATCCACTCGGCGGCGTCGAGCTTCTTGCTCTCCAGCGCCGCGTAGATCTCGGGTCCCGGCACCGCCTGCGGCTGGACGCCGAACTTGGTCAGCACCTGGCCGCCCATGCCGCTGATCCGGAACTTGAGGCCCTGGAGGTCCGCGAGACTCTTGATCTCCCGGCGGAACCAGCCGCCCATCTGCGCGCCGGTATTGCCGCCCGGCAGGCAGACCAGCCCGGCCTTGGCGAAGATCTCGCCGAACAGCTCGGCCGCGCCCCCGGCCAGCCACCACGCGGCGGCGCCCCGGGCGTTCAGGCCGAACGGCACCGCGGTGGCCAGCGCGAAGGTCGGATCCTTGGCCATGCCGAGGGTCGCGGGCCCATGGCCCATCTCGACGGTGCCGGCGGCCACGGCGTCGAGCAGCCCGTCGGCCGGCACCGGCTCGCCGGGGCCCTGAACCTGGATCTGGAAGCGCCCGTCGGTGGCCTCGGCGACGATCCGGCTGAGCGCCTCGGGGGCGCCGTACAGGATGTCGAGCGTCTTGGCGTAGGCGGAGGACAGGCGCCAGCGCAATTCCGGGGCACTCTGGGCCCGGGCCGGGGCGGCGAGCGGCCCGGTGAGCGCCGCGGCCGCGCCGAGGCCGGCGGTCAGCACGCTCCGGCGCCGGGTCCCGGCCGAGGGGGATCGCGCGAGGTGAGGTTCGTCCAACGGCATCTCGTCCGAGCAGGTCCGGTCCGACCGGGGCCGGATCGGAGGTCGCAGGTAGCACGTCCGTGCCGGTACTCGAAAGCCGCGGGCGCCGGGGCGGTTCCGTCGCGCCTCGAAACCGGCCTCCGCCCGTGCTAGGCGCCGGGGATGCGAACCGAGCCCGCCGTCACCCTGCACACCGTCTGCGGCCTTGAGGAGCTGGCCGGCCACGGCGCCCGCGGCGTCAGCCACGTCCTGTCGCTGCTCGATCCCGGAACGCCGGAGCCCGAGGCCTTCACCGCCTACGGCGCCCATGCCCGCACGACCCTCCGGTTCCACGATTGCCTCGCCCCGGGCGAAGGCCTCACCCCGCCGGAGCCCGAGCATGTCGGGGCGATCCTCGATTTCGGGCGGCACCTCGACGGCGCCGGCCATCTCCTGGTCCATTGCCATTACGGCCTGTCGCGCTCCACCGCGGCGCTGCTGATGTTGTTCGCGCAGGCCGAGCCCGCCACCCCCGCCGCCGCTCTGGTCGAGCGTCTCCACGCCCTGCGCGAGCCCGCTTGGCCGAATGCGCGCATGATCGGCTTCGCCGACACGATGCTGAATCGGGAGGGACAGCTCAGCGCGGCGGTGCGGCGGCTGCACGCTCTGCAACTGCAGGTCCGCCCGCATCTCGCCGAGCTGCTGCGCGGTCTCGGCCGCGGCGCCGAGGTCGAGGCCGCGCAGGCGCTGTGAGCGGCGGGGCTCTCACTTCCCGGCCGGCGTGAAGCTCCCGTCCTTCCAGACATAGAGCACATAGCCCTGCGCGGTGACGTCGCCCTTGGCGTCGAAGCCGACCGTGCCGAGCACGAGATCGAACCGCTCCGTATGCAACGCCTGCGCGATGGGACGCGCCTCGGTTGAATGGGCGAAGTTGCCGGCCGCAACCAGGGCCTGCATCGCCGCATACCCGTAGATCGTCGAGCCGGTGGGATCGACGCCCTCGGCCTTGAAGGCCTTCACGACGGCCGCGGCGGCGGGCTGCCGGCTCGGGTCGAGGTAGAAGGTCATCAGCACGCCGTTGCTCGCCGATCCGGCGGTCTTGGCGAAATCCGGCGTGGCGATGGCCGAGGTGCCGAACCATTGCGGCCGGTAGCCCCGGTCCGCGGCGATCTTCACCAAGCGGCCCATCTCGGCGGCGTCGCCGCCATAATAGACGACCTCGATCCCCGCGCTCTTGAGGCGGTCGGCCAGGGCGGAATCGTCGGCGTCGCTGGGCGAGAACGACAGGAACAGCGACTCGTTCACGCCGATGCGGTTGAGATTGTCCTTCGTGGCGGCGGCGAGGCTGCGGGCGGCGGGCGTCTGGTCCTGGATGAGAGCGATCTTCCGGTCGCGGAACCGCTCGGCCAGAACGGCGGCGGACAGGCGGGCCTGATCGTCGTCGCGCCCGCACACCCGGAAGATCGTCGGCAGCCCCCTGTCGGTGAGCCGCGCCGCCACCGAGGCCGCGGAGATCATCACCACGCCGTTCTGGGCGTAGATGTCGGAGGCGGCGATCGAGGCGTTCGAGCAGACATGGCCGACCACGAGCCGGACGTTGCCGCGCACGAAATGGTTGGCCACCGCCGTGGCGGTGTTGGAATCGCAGGCATCGTCCTGCACGTCGAGGGTGACGGGCTGGCCGTCGAGTCCCCCCATGGCGTTGGCGTCCCGGGCCGCAGCCTCGACCCCCCGCAGCACCTGCTCGCCGACCGCCACGTAGGGCCCCGACCGCGGGACGGCCACGCCGATCACCACGTCGGCCGCCGCAGGAGTGGCCGGCAGGAACGCGAGACACAGGCTCAGGGCGATCAGTGCGGGCCGGAGCGGCCCGTGGGCGGGGACGAAACGTCCGATCTTCATCGGGCTCTTCTGGGCATCCTTGCGCGGCGGGTCAGCGCGACGGCGGATGCGGCTCCGTAGCCCCGATCCCGCCCCGCACCCTGTGCCCATACGCGAGGACGCGGAGAAACGCGATTTTTTTCCGCCGCTGTCCCGTATGCGGACCGCCTCCTACTTGGCGTAGGAGTAGGCCAAGGCGGCGGAGGAGACCGGTCCGGTGATGCCGCTGAAGACGGTGAGCACCTTCTGGACCTCGGTGAACGGCGCGTTCGACACGTAGACCAGATCGCGGTTGCGCATGCGGAACGCCTGGGAGACGAACAGGCTGTTGGGATCGCGCATGTCGATCCGGTAGACCACCGGCACCAGCGGCGTGCCGAGCAGCCGCGAGCTGGGGCTGAGGCGCCGCACGACGCTGGCCGGCTCGAACCGGAAGATGAACGTCCCAGCCGGGTCGGCGGCGAAGTCCGACAGGCCGCGCGCCTTGGCCAGCGCCTGGGCCAGGGTGATGCCGTCGGCCTGGAACGGTAGCTCGGTGCTGTTGCCCAGCGCGCCCACCGCGATGAAGGTCTGCGGGTCGCGCACCAGAGTGAGCACGTCGTTGGGCCGCAGGTAGATGTTCTCCTTGGGGTTCGACACCACCGTGGTCAGCGGCACGGTCGCGGTCACCGGGCCGCGCGAGAGCCGCACGAAGGTCTCGTTGACCGGCGCGCGGTTGCCGCCGGCGGCGGCGATGACGTCGAGGATGCGGTCGCCGTGGCCCGAGAGCGGCAGGCGGGCGCCGGCGGCGCCCTCGCCGGTGACGGTCACCGCCTGGCTGATCGGCCGGGTGACCGAGACCAGCACCTGCGGCTGGATGGCCTTGCCGGCGAGTTCGTTCTCGATGAGCGCCTGGACGTCCTGGGTGCGGCGGCCGGCGACCTTGATGCGGCCGGCATAGGGCACCGAGATGGCGCCGTCGCGCCCGACGGGCTGCTCGGGGATGAGGGCGGACTTGGAGCCCGCCGAGAAGCGGTCGGCCACCAGCGGCCCGGAGAACAGGCCGCCCGACCCGGCTTCCCAGATCGAGACCGAGACCATGTCGCCGACGCCGATCACCGGCTCCGAGGAGGGACGATGGTCGCCGAAGGAGGCGAGCAGACTGTCCAGCGGCCGGCCGCGCAGGGCCTCGACCACCGAGGGCGTGACGTCGATGATCTCGTAGCGGGCGATCAGGCCGCCGTCGGCGGTGGCCACCTCCGCCCCCGCCTGGATCGCGCTCGCCGTCGGACCCGCCGCAGGCAGGTACGTGCAGCCCGACATCGCCGTGACGGCGAGCAGGACAAGGGGAAGTTTGCGCATCCAGATGTTGCCCATCGGTATTGCCGAGCCCGTGCCTAGCCCATGGCGGCCCAGGTGTCCGTAGCGGGTGAGCCACACTCCAGCCGGCACGGCCAAGACTGCGAAGTCATCCTCGTTAAGCACAGCTTTTTCGGGGCATAGAGACGACGAATGCCGGGCGTTCGCCCGCGGTCGAAATATCGAGATACAAATCGGGACGTCATCAGCGGCCGCACATTGGTCGCTCCAGCCCAATGGCCAAAAATCCCGCGACCGATCGGCTCAATTTCCCTGCGTGACTGCCGCGGTGATGTCGCCGTAGACGACGCTGACGCGGGACACGTAGTACCGGATGCTGCCGACGGCGACGAGGAAGATCATGCCGCCGAGCAGGGCGTATTCCATTGCCGTGGATCCGTGGACGTCGCGGACGAACCGTACGGCCTCGGCACGAATCCGATCCGTCAAGCCGAACGCCGTCGGAATCCGCACCGCACGCCGTCCTGCTTCGCCGCCGCCCGGCTCATCCATGGTCGAACGTGCCTTCTTAGTCCCGCTGCCCGCGCGGCCTCACGCGCTGAATGGGGCATAACCTCTCGCCATTGCCGCCGGCTTAACGAGGTGTTCGAAACAGGCCACCTTGTCCATTCCGGCCGGGATACGCCGCCCGGACGTACACGGCGACGGGCGCGCCCCGGGCAAGCGCGCCCGGGGGAAACGCGCCCGGCTTGGCTCAGGCGTGGTCGGCCTTGTGGCGAAGATCGTCGATCCGCTTCGAGGCTTCGGCCTTGTCGAGGTCAGGATCGAACGCCGCCGGCTCCTTGGCCTCTTCCGAGAGCGTCTTCAGATAGGAGGCCTGCGCGCCGGTCATCGGCTCGCCGCCAGTCGTCCACTGATCCGGATCCTTGATCTGGTTCGACACGTCCTTCGGGTCGGTCTTGGGGTTCTCCGTAGCGTCCTGATGCGATCCGGTACCCCGGCCGGCCTTCGGTGTTGCCTTCGCGGTTGTGCTAGCCATGCGACTCATGTTCCCTAAATGTTCGGCGTCTGCGGGGTGAACGCGCCCGGCCGCGCCGCGGTTCCTGCGGGCGCCGCAGCCCGTTTGCATCCCCGGCGATCTTCCCTTCTGGAAACCCGCTCCTATTGATGTGAAGGGCAGCGCCCCGACGCGCCTCGGAGCCAGGGTGGTCCGGATGACGTCCCAATCGGAGCCGGCGCCGGATGCCGGAACGGCCGCCGCCGGTCAGGTGCTCGTTGTCATGGGCGTCTCGGGTTCCGGGAAGAGCACCGTGGCGGCGCTGATCGCCGAGACGCTTGGCTGGATCTTCGTGGACGGCGACAGCTTTCACACGCCGGAGCACGTGGCGAAGATGCATGCGGGCCTCGCCCTCGACGATGCGGATCGCGCGCCCTGGCTGGCCCGGATTGCGACTTGGATCCAGCAGCGCCTCGACGCTGGCGAGTCGGGCGTGGTGGCCTGTTCGGCCCTCCGCCGCGCGTACCGGGACGTTCTCACCCGCGGGAGCCAGCGGGTTCGCCTCGTCTATCTGGACGGCGACCGGACCCTGATCGCGCAGCGCCTCGCCGAGCGGCAGGGCCATTTCATGCCGCCGCGTCTCTTGGACAGCCAGTTCGCGGCCCTGGAGATTCCGGGGGCCGATGAACACCCGATCACGGTCGGCATCCGCGAATCGCCCGAGGCCATTGCCGACCGGGTGGTCGCGGAACTCGCGGCCGAAATGCGCCGGGATACCGTTGGGAAGTGAGCGGATGATTGCAGGATCCGGCAAGGCTTCGGGCATCGCCCTGGTGATCTCGGACGTCGATGGAACCCTGGTGACCGGCGACAAGCGCCTGACCGAGGCGACGGTCACGGCCGTCCGGCGGCTGAGAGCGGCCGGCATCGGCTTCAGCATCGCCTCGGCCCGGCCGCCGATCGGGCTGCGGAATCTGGTCGCCGAACTCGAGCTCGACCTGCCGATGGGGGCGTTCAACGGCGCGAGCGTCGTGCGGCCGGACCTCTCGACCATCGAGGAACGAACCATCCCCGAGGCGGCGGCCCGGTCGGCCCTCGACCGGCTGTTGGCCGAGGGACTGGACGTCTGGGTTTTCGCCGAGGGGGCGTGGTGGCTGCGCGACCCGGAGGGTCCCTATACCGACCTCGAACGCCGCACGATCGGCGCGGAGCCCCGCGTCGTCGCCGATCTCGGCCCACTCATGGGGAGCGCAGCCAAGATCGTCGGCGTCAGCCGCGACCACGCCCATCTGGCAGCCTGCGAAGCCCGGATCGGTTCGGCCCTGGCCGGTCAAGCCACCATCCACCGTTCGCAGAAATACTACCTCGACGTGACGCCACCCCATCTCGACAAGGGGCGATTCGTCACCTGGATGAGCGCGCATCTCGCCATCCCGCCGGAGCGGATCGCCACCTTCGGCGACGCCGGCAACGACCGTCCGATGTTCGCGCAAAGCGGATTCTCCGTGGCGATGGGCAATGCCGAAGCGGCGGTGAAGGCGGCTGCGCGCGCGGTCACCGACAGCAACGACGCGGACGGCTTCGCCCATGCGGTCGAGCGCTTCCTCCTTCCCTGACCGCCCGGCCGCCGCCCCGGGCATCCCTTTGGATCGCCGCGCCGCCGCGTGACGCGTCGCTGTGGCCCGCGGATCACAAACGCTCCCGACACCCCGGCCGCCCACAGGCTGCCGAACCGGGGCCGCTTTCCGGCCTCATTTCCCCGTGACCTAGCTTGACCACAGAACAAGCAGCACCGGGTCTCGGAATGCATCGCCTCATCCTGGCCGCCGTCCTCGCGGTCGTGCCCGCAGCCGCCTTCGGGCAGAGCGCGCACGACAATATCGACGCGTTGATCGAGCAGCAGGCCAAGGCGAACGGCGTGCCGGCAAGCTTCGTTCACGCCGTCGTCAAGCGCGAGAGCAACTACAATCCGCGGGCCAAGGGCGGCAGCGCCCTCGGCCTGATGCAGATCAAGCACGCGACTGCCCGCAGCCTCGGCTACACCGGCGATGCGGCCGGCCTGTACGATCCCGAAACCAACCTTCGCTACGGCGTGGCCTATCTTGCCGGCGCCTATCGGACCGCCAAGGGCAATCTCGGCCAAGCGTATCAATACTATAACCGCGGCTACTACTACGCAGCCAAGCGCCAGGGCATTTCCACGGAAGTCGCCGCGGTGGTGGCGCCCGTCGCGGCCTCGGCCAGCGCCCTGGCGAGCCTGTTCAGCGGCGGCGCCGCCGAGACCCGGAACACCGCGGCGGCCTCAGCCCTGGCCTACGCGCCCACCGCGGCCGCAGTGGCGGAGGTCCCGACCGAGGCCGTCGAGGTGCCGCTGCCGCCGCGTCGACCGGCCGCCCTGGCCGGCACCACGATCGAGCTCGCCAGCCTGTCCCTAGATCCCGCCGCGGCTTCAGCCGCGAATTCTGCGGCGACTCCGGCCGCCGCGCAGGCGGCGGCGGTTCCGTCCGTGGAGGTGCCGCTGCCGCCGCGTCGACCCGCGGGTCTCGGGAGCGCCCTGGCGGCGACGGAGGCCGCGCCGGCGCAGATCGCGGAACTCCGGCTCTCGCCACAGGCCACGGCCGCATCCGCTCCGATGTCCCCGGCCGCCGCTTCGGCACCGGCCAACGAGGCGGCGGTCGAGGCGATCGAGGTGCCGCTGCCGCCGCGTCGCCCGTCCCTGCAGATGCTCGCCGCCGCCACGCCGCGCCGCGCCCCGGTCGCGGCCCCCGTGCGCGAGGCCACCGCTCTCCCGGTCGAGTAGCTCCGCCATTCCGGAGCGGCCGCGCGTCGGGGAACCCGGTGCGGATCGGCCCTCTGCCCACACAAGGATCATGCCCAAGGCTTGACCATCGCACCGTTCCGCAACACATAGGCGCCACGCCAGCAACGTGGTTGGATCGGCACGGACCGAAGCCGCAAAACAGCGGCCGTGCGCGCATGGCGCGCGACGGATCTCAGGGCAGGAACGCCGGTTCAGGCGCGCGAGGTCGGGCATTCTATCGCCCGACGGTACGGTAGGGCGCGATCGATCTCGAAGCGGCAGGCATGCAGGGCACCGACCCTGCTCTCAAGCTGGCAGGAAAGCGAACGGCGCCATGAGCGGCGTGGTGGAACAGGAATCACTTTTTCTCACAGACCTCGGGCGCCGCGTCAGGCACGCGCGCACCGTGCGCGGTCTGTCGCGCAAGGTTCTGTCACAGACCTCCGGCCTGTCCGAGCGCTACATCGCGCAGCTGGAAGGCGGCCAGGGCAACGTCTCCATCATCCTGCTCCGGCGGGTGGCCAACGCCATGGGTGTGCGACTGGACGACCTGATCACCGGCAATGACGGGCTGCCCGATTGGCCGGTGGTGCGCGACCTGCTCGCCCAGGCCAGCCCGGCCCAGATCGCCGCCGCCAAGGACGCCCTGTCCGGCGGTAGCCGACCGGAATCGAGCAACCGCCCGCGGGTAGCGCTGATCGGCCTGCGCGGCGCCGGCAAATCGACCCTTGGCAAGCTCGCGGCCGAGCGCCTGGGCTGGACCTTCGTCGAACTCAATGCCGAGATCGAACGGGAGAACGCCCTCTCGGTCCAGGAGATCTTCGCGATCTACGGCCAGGAGGGCTACCGCCGGCTGGAGCAGGCGGCCTTGCGTCGCCTCACCGAGCATCCCGGGCCGCTGATTCTGGCCACGAGCGGCGGGATCGTTGCGGAGCCGTTGACCTACGACCTTCTGCTGCAAGCCTTCTACACGATCTGGCTGCGCGCGCGGCCGGAGGAGCACATGAGCCGGGTCCGCGAACAGGGGCACCTCGCCACGACGGGCGACCATGCCTCTGCGATGCAGGAGCTGCGGGCCGTCCTGGCGAGCCGCGAGCCGCTCTACGCCCGGGCACCCGCCACGGTGGACACCTCCAACATCCCGGTCCAGACGATGCTGGACCGCCTGACGGCAGCCATCGAGGCGCGGTTCGGCCAAGCTGCGCCGCTGGCGGACTGACCGTCGCTCGTTCGCTGACAGCCATGCAGCCAATGCGGCTTTCGGGTCGCGCCGGCCCTTGATCGCGGCGGTGCAGCGCACCACGCTAGGTCCGAACGCGCGGCCCAGCGATGGCCCGGCCCGTTTCCGCCCCGGACAGCGCCCCCTTCCGCTCGATCGGGCGACGGGTCCGCCGCCGCAGGCATGACCGACAGCGAATCCGAAGTTCCGGACATGAGCATCCGCCTATGAGCGCCAGTCCTGCCTTCACGCACCAGTCGCACGACCTCACGCACCTCGACCCGGTCTGGTCGCGGCTGCGCGCAGAGGCGGAGGATGTCCTGCGCACCGAGCCGCAGCTCGCCTCCTTCATCGTGGCGACGATCCTGAACCACACCACGCTGGAGGGCGCGGTCTCCCACCGGGTCGCCGCCCGGCTGGGGCATCCGTCGCTGCCGGCAGAACTCGTCGCCCACGCCTTCCATGAGGCGATCACGGTGGATCCGGACATCGGGCAGGCCTTCCGCGCCGATATCGGCGCGGTGATCGACCGGGATCCGGCGACACTCCGGGCGCTGGAACCGGTCCTCTACTTCAAGGGGTTCCACGCGCTCCAGGCTTACCGCCTCGCCCATCATGTCTGGAACCGCGGCCGGCGCGACCTCGCTCTCTACCTCCAGAGCCGGGTCTCGGAGGTGTTCCAGTGCGACATCCATCCGGCGGCGCGGATCGGGCGGGGCGTCTTCCTCGACCACGCCACGGGGCTTGTGGTCGGCTCGACCGCGGTGATCGAGGACGACGTGTCGATCCTCCACGCCGTGACGCTGGGCGGCACCGGCAAGCAGCGCGGCGACCGCCACCCCAAGATCCGCCGCGGCGTGATGATCGGCGCCGGCGCCAAGATCCTGGGCAATATCGAGGTCGGCGCCTGCGCCCGGGTGGCGGCCGGCTCGGTCGTGCTGAGACCGGTACCGCCCAACACCACGGTGGTCGGCGTGCCGGCGCGGGTGGTCGGCACCGCAGGCTGCGACGATCCCGCCCGGGCGATGGACCAGTTCGTCGCCTTGGACCAGTTCATCCACTTGGGCGACGGGATCTGAACCGCAACGCCGTCGCGCTTGCCGCTCCGCCCGAGGCGTGGCAAGCCCTCGGCCCATTCGCGGCGCCAGCGCCGCCAGGGGAGATCGATCAGCGTGACCAAAGCCGAGACCGCGAAGCTTCAGGACTATCTGCGCCGCAAGTTCGCGAACAACAACATCCGCCTCACGGCGATGAAGACCGGCGACTCCGCCGAGGTATTCATCGGCGAGGAATCGATCGGCGTGATCGCCGACGACAAGGAGGATGGCGACGATTCCTTCGTCTTCCGGATGGCAATCCTCGACATCGATCTTGAGGAAGAGGCCTAGCCGACGACGCGGCTGACCCCGCATCCCCGGTGGGGCTGCGCCAGCCCACACCTGTGCATGGATTAACCCTACCCAACACTCGTGCTTAACAAGCGGTAAACGGCATGAGTACAGTGCGCGCAACCTGTATCAGGAGCGCGAATAATGGTCCTCACGCCCGCCGCCATCGAGTCGATCCGGACCCTGTGCATCGGACTGGCACTGTCCGGCTTGATCGCCAGCGCCTTCGAGCTGTTCGCAGCACGGCGGGCGAGCTTCAGTCTGCTGGAGCGGGGCGGCCTCCCGGCAGTGGCCGCCCTGCCGATGCTGGCCTTTTCGGCGCCGTTCATCATCCTGCGCAACACGGTGCGCGGCCGGCGGATCGAGGGCCGGCCGATGCCGTTCGTGATGCTGGCGACCATCGTCGCGTGCGGCTGGAGCCTGCTCTCGGGCCGGGTCGCCCTTGACCTCGCCGCGATGCTGGTCGGCGTCTGACCAGATTCAGGGCTCGGCGGTGGCCACCTGTGCGGTGCCGTCCTTGCCCTCGAGGGAGACCCAGGCCGGCCCGTCCTGACCGGCCTGCTTGATGAAGCTGTAGCCGGTACGCCGCCAGGAGCGGATCGCGTCGGTCTTGTTGTCGAGAATGAAGTCGCCGCGATCGGTGCGAACCGTGAGCACCGCGTGGCCTTCGTTGGTCTCGTCGATGACCACGGTCATCAGCAGGGCACGCCGCGGCAGGCCGCGCTCCACCAGCATCCGCCGTTTCAGCAACTGGTAATCCTCGCAGTCACCGAAGCCGTCATCGGGAAAATCCCAGCGATCCACGACGCCCCAATGGGCCTGATCGGTGATGGGCTTGATGCGGGCGTTCACTCGACGGTTGACGCTCTGCAGGGTCCGCCACACCGCCATGGTGAGCGGGATCGCGTTGGGCTCGGCAATGTCGACCACGCACTCCTGGGGCGTCCGCGCGCAGAAATCCGTCCAGCCCGCGATGGCGCGCACCGACCCAGCCTGTTCGACGGCGGTCACCTGATCCGGAAGAACGAGCCGGGCATGGGCGTGGGTCGTCGCGCCGCCCATCGTGAGGATCGCGCCCACCAGCGCGAAGCTCGCGGCTTGGCGCGCCCGGCGCACCGCATGAGCCCAGCCCCGCCATTGCAGGGCGCCGAACACCTGACACGAGATTCCGCCATCCGCGTGCCGCATGGCCCAAGCCCCCGCCGCCCGATGATGACGGAAGGGTGACACGACCACGTGCGACGCACAATGGGTCAGGGCGAGACGGATAACGCGCGTCGAGCCCTATCGGTTCCGATTTAAGAGATGTTTTCATCCGCAGGGCTGACCCGAAACACATGCACGGAGCGAATAGCCGCTCTGCGCCCCCTCCGAGGGTCTTGATTCAGGTCAGTTTTGCCGGCTTCTCAGGGATGCTCACGCGCAGGATTCGCGGCGGGCCCTATCGAATTGCAAGAAGCCAGCCAGCCCGTCGCGGACGGGACTGCGCCTGAGGAAAGGACCCGCAATGCAGCCCGCCATCCAGCAGGTGATCAGAGCGCTCGCCGAGGATGGTCGGGCCGGCGCGATCAATATCGCGGAGCACGCGGTGGATTCCTATCTCGCCGATGCGCCGAGCGAGGGCGACAGGGCGCTGTCGCGGGACATCCTGGTGCGGGATCTCGCCAGCCTTCGCGGCGTCGCCCCCCATCTCGCTGCCTTCATCGGCCGGGTCGAGGCCTATGTGGCGAGCCTTGCCCAGCCGTCGCTGAGCCGGGCGGCCTGAGACGGATCAGCGGTTGGCGGTGGTGACCGGGGAGGTGACGCCGCCGAGCGAGACCCAGGCGACGGCGTCCTGGCTCTCGCGCTTGATGAACACGTAGCCGGTCTTGTGCCAGGGCAGGATCGCGTTGGTCTTGTTGTCGAGCACCAGGTCGCCCCGGTCGGTGATCAGGGTGAGCACCGCGTGGCCTTCGCCCTTCTCGTCGATCACCACGGTCATGCGCATCGCCCGCCGCGGCAGGCCGGCCTGGGCCAGCAGATGGCGCTTGAGCAGCTGGAAGTCCTCGCAGTCGCCGATGCCGTCCTCGGCCAGATCCCACCGGTCGGCCACGTGCAGGTGGTCCTGATCGGTCATCGGCTCGACCGCCTTGTTGACCCGCCGGTTCACCGACACGATCGTCGCCCAGGTCGCGGGCGTCAGGCTGATCCGGGCCGGTTCGCCCCGGTCGAGCGCGCATTCGGCCGCGTAGTTCTGGCAAAAGGTCACCCAGGCCGCGATCGGCTTGGCGTCGCCCAGCACCCGGGCATTGTCTTCCGTCGGCAGGCTCGCAAGCGTCTGCGCCTGGGCCGTGGCGGCGAGGCCGAGCAGCGTCGCTGCTCCGACCAGCATCCCCCGAACCGTCTTGAGAAGCCCCGCGCCCATCGAACCCGTCCCCGTTGTTGAGAACAGGATTGCGCCGCAGAGCCTCCGCGCCGCTGAAGCGGATGCGCGCAATTTTATCGATCGGCCGGCGCGGGCCGGATGACATGCGGCAGCGTCGACGGGAGACTTGAGAAGCCTTGTAAATCGCGGGCTTCGGTTTGGGGAAACGGAAACCTTGAGGGTTTGTCACCCGCCAACATGCAGTCTTGGCGGGGCGCCATCGTCGTTGCGAGCGGAGCCCGGCAATTCCCTGGCGCCCCATCGGCCGGCGTCGCGCTGCCCCGGATCGCTTCGCTGGCGTGCGACGACGGCGTGGACGCGGTCAGCCCGCGGTCTGGTCGAGCTTGCGCTCCGCCTCACCCTTCAGTTCCGGGAAGTCCGCCTGCGTGTAGGCCCGGCCCCGGTGCGGATCCTCGGTGATACCCTCGTGCTCCAGGCGGCGCAGTTGCACCCGCCGGATCTTGCCCGAGATCGTCTTGGGCAGGTCGGTGACGAATTCGAGGCCGCGCAGGCGCTTGAACGTCGCGAGCCGGGCATTGGTGAAGCGGAAGATGTCGAGCGCCGTCTCCGGCCCAGGCGTGGCCCCCGCCACCAGGGACACGTAGGCTTTCGGGATGGTGTGGCGCATCGGATCGGGCACCGGCACCACCGCCGCCTCGGCCACGGCCGGATGCTCGATCAGCACGCTCTCCAGTTCGAAGGGGCTGATCCGGTAGCCCGACGACTTGAACACGTCGTCGGCACGTCCCACGAAGGTGTAACAGCCCTGATCGTCCACGAAGGCGACATCGCCGGTATGGTAGAGATCGCCGTCGGCTCCCGACAGATGGCCCTGGCCGTCGTCGTAACCCTGCATCAGGCCCGCGGGCCGGTACGCGCCGAGTTCCAGGCAGACCTCGCCCTCTGAGGCCGGCTGTCCGTCGAGGTCGAGGACGCGCACCCGGTAGCCCGGCAGCGGCCGACCCAGGGCGCCCGGCACCACCGGCTGCCCCGGCGTGTTGGCCATGAGCGCCGTGGTCTCGGTCTGGCCGTAGCCGTCGCGGATCGTGAGGCCCCAGGCGCTCTTCACCCGCTCGATCACTTCGGGATTCAGGGGCTCGCCCGCCGCGCAGACCTCGCGCAGGGCGAGCCGCTTCCCGGTCAGATCCTCCTGGATGATCATCCGCCACACGGTCGGCGGCGCGCACAGCGTGGTGGCACCGGTGCGTTCCAGCTGCGCCAGCAGGGCGGCGGCGTTGAACGGCGCTTGATTGATCACCAGGATCGTCGCGCCGGCATTCCAGGGCGCGAAGAACGAGGACCAGGCGTGCTTCGCCCAGCCCGGCGAGGAGACGTTGCAATGCACGTCGCCGGGCTGGAGCCCGAGCCAGTACATCGTCGAGAGCGCTCCCACCGGGTAGGAACGGTGGCTGTGACGGACCAGCTTCGGCTTCGCCGTCGTGCCGGAGGTGAAGTAGAGGAGCATCGGGTCGTCGGCCCCGGTTGGCCCGTCCGGCGCGAAGGTCTCCGGGGCCCCGAACGCGTCGTCGTAGGCCGCCCAGCCCTCCGTCGCAGCCCCGGTGACGAGGCGGATGGCGCCGCCCGTGTCGAGGCCGGCGAACCGCGCGATCTGCTCCGGCCCGGCCACGATCGCCCGCGGGCGCCCGCGGGCGAGGCGGTCGGCCAGCTCGTCGGCGGTGAGCAGCGTGGTCGCCGGGATGACAACGGCGCCGAGCTTCATCGCCGCCAGCATGGTCTCCCACAGGGCCGGCACGTTGCCCAGCAGCAGGAGCAGGTGGTCGCCGCGCTTCAGGCCGAGCTGCCGCAGGTGGTTGGCCACCTGGTTGGAGCGGCGGGCGATCTCCCCGAAGGTGAGGCTCTGCTCGGCCCCGCTGCCGGCCTCGACGATCCGCAGGGCGGCCCGGTCGCGGCTCTCGGGACCGGCGAGGACGGCATCGAACCAGTCGAGCGCCCAGTTGAACGGCACCGGATCCGGCCACGCGAAAGCCGAGACGGCAGCGCCATAATCGGTGCGATGGGCCAGCAGAAGGTCGCGGGCCTCCCGGAAGCTCGGCATGGTCGTTCCCCTCCCCGTCTTGTGGTCTTGGCGCCCCGACCCCATCGGCC
This sequence comes from Methylobacterium sp. 1973, assembly GCF_040545035.1. NCBI lineage: Bacteria > Pseudomonadati > Pseudomonadota > Alphaproteobacteria > Hyphomicrobiales > Methylobacteriaceae > Methylobacterium > Methylobacterium sp. 1973. Next base: position 70,536 of record NZ_JBEPLA010000005.1, on the reverse strand, counting down.
GGGGCGGGCTGCGCTCAGGTATTCTCGAACCGAGGCGGCCGCTTCTCCACGAAGGCGGCCATGCCCTCCTTCTGGTCCTTGGTGGCGAACATGGCATGGAAGACCCGCCGCTCGAAGCGGATGCCCTCGGTCAGCGTAGTCTCGTAGGCGCGGTTGACCGCCTCCTTGGTCATCATGGCGATCGGCAGCGACATCGCCGCGATGGTCGCGGCCGCCGTCATGGCCTCGTCGAGGAGCCGGTCGGCGGCGATCACCCGCGAGACGAGGCCCGAACGCTCCGCCTCGGCGGCGTCCATCATCCGGCCGGTCAGGCACATCTCCATGGCCTTGGCCTTGCCGACGAAGCGGGTGAGCCGCTGGCTGCCGCCGATCCCCGGCATCACCCCGAGCTTGATCTCGGGCTGACCGAACTGTGCGGTGTCGGCGGCCAGAATGATGTCACACATCATGGCGAGCTCGCAGCCACCGCCCAGCGCGTACCCCGCCACCGCGGCGATGATCGGCTTGCGCACGGCGATGAAGCGGTCCCAGTCGGCGAACCGGTCGCCCGCGTACATCTCCGCGTAGGTGGCGTGCTGCATCTCCTTGATGTCGGCCCCGGCCGCGAAGGCCTTGGCCGAACCGGTGATGACGATGCAGCCGATATTCGGATCCGCATCGGCCTCGGTGGCCGCCCGGATCACCTCGCCGGTGAGTTGTGCGTTGATGGCGTTCAGCGCCTTCGGCCGGTTGAGGGTGATCAGAAGGACGCGCCCGCGCGTCTCCGTCAGGATCGTCTCGTACGCGTCGCTCACGACTCGCCTCCCTGCCCGCGGAGCATATTGATGATCGCGGAAAAGTCCTCTCCCCCGTGACCGGCGCCCTCGAACAATCCGTAGACCTGCGCGGCCTCTGCGCCGAGGGGTGTCGCGGCGCCGGAGGCCAGGGCGGCGGCCTGGGCGAGACGGAGATCCTTGAGCATCAGCGCCGCCGCGAAGCCCGGTTTGTAGCCGTTGTTGGCCGGCGAGGTCGGCACCGGGCCCGGAACCGGGCAGTAGGTGGTCAGCGACCAGCACTGGCCCGAGGAGACCGAGGCCACGTCGTAGAGCGCCTGGTGCGACAGGCCGAGCTTCTCGCCGAGCGCGAAAGCCTCGCTGACGCCAATCATCGAGATGCCGAGGATCATGTTGTTGCAGATCTTGGCCGCCTGCCCGGCGCCGGCATCGCCGCAATGGAACACGTTCTTGCCCATGGCCTTGAGCAGAGGCTCGGCCTTCGCGAAGGCGGCCTCGGCGCCGCCGGCCATGAAAGTCAGCGTCCCGGCCTTGGCGCCGCCGGTCCCGCCGGAGACCGGCGCGTCCACCGACAGGCAGCCCCGCGCCTCCGCGAGGGCGTGGGCCTTGCGGGCGCTCTCGACGTCGACGGTGGAGGAATCGATCAGCAGCGTGCCGGCCGGCAGCGCCGCGGCGAGCTGCGTCCAGACCTCGACCACGTGCCGTCCGGCGGGCAGCATGGTGATGACCACGTCCGCGCCCTCGGCCGCCGCCAGGGCCGAGCCCGCAACGGTAATCCCCTCGGCGCGGGCGGCCTCCAGCGAGGCCGGGACAAGGTCGAAGCCGCGCACCGTATGGCCCGCCTTCACGAGGTTGGCCGCCATGGGGCCTCCCATGTTGCCGAGACCGATGAACCCGATGGTCTGTGCCATCCCGCCCTCCCTGAATTGTTTATCGCCTGTCCCACCCTCGCCCTCATCCTGAGGTGCCCGCGTCAGCGGGCCTCGAAGGAGGGCTCCAGAACACGCCGCGATCCCTGGAGCCCTCCTTCGAGGCCTCCGCTGCGCTCCGGCGCCTCAGGATGAGGGGATGAGTGGGTGAAGACGAAGCCTCATCACACCGCCCCAATGCGCGATTCTGGAAAGACCGGCGCCGCCCGCTTCTCCAGCCAGCGGGCGATCCGGGCCGGATCGACCGCGTCGAGGCTCGGCGGGTTCCAGCGCGGGGTCTTGTCCTTGTCGATCACGGCGGCGCGGATGCCCTCGCGGAAATCGCCCTCGTCCAGCACCGCCAGGGACGCGTGGAACTCGCGTTCCAGGCAGGCCTCCAGGCTCGGCGCGCCGCGCCCGAGGCGCAGCAGGCAGAGCGTCAGGACGAGGCTCGACGGCGATTTCGTCAGCAGGATGTCGCGGGTCGCCGCCGCGAAATCCGAGCCGTCGGCCGCCAGCGCCGCCAGGATCTCGTCGACCATGTCGAAGGCGAAGCAGTGGTCGATCATGCTCCGGTGTGCGGCCAGGGGCGCCGGATCCGGTTCCCGGGCGAGACGCCCGATCAGGTCCCGCACGCCCGCGTCGCCGGCATCCGGCGCCAGGGCCGAGAGCGCGTCGAGGAGATCGGGAAGGGCCCGGGACGGCACCATCGCGTCGGCCAACCCGCACAGGATCGCGTCGGCGGCACCGACCGGCTCGCCGGTCAGGCCGAGATAGGTGCCGAGCTCGCCGGGCGCGCGGGGCAGGAGCCACGTGCCGCCGACATCCGGCAGATAGCCGATCCCGGTCTCCGGCATGGCGATGCGCGAGCGCTCGGTGACGATCCGGTGGGCGGCATGACCCGACAGGCCGACCCCGCCGCCCATGGTGATGCCGTCCATCACCGCCACGAAGGGCTTCTCGTACTGGGCGATGCGGGCGTCGAGGCGGTACTCGTCCCGCCAGAAGGATTCGGCGAAGGCCGTGCCGTCGCTCTCGTAGAGGCCGCGCAGGTCGCCGCCGGCGCACAGCCCCCGCTCCCCCTCCCCGGTGAGCAGCACCGCCGCGATGCCGGGATCGGCGGAGAACTCATCGAGGGCCCGATCGATCGTGCCGACCATGCCGTGGGTCAGGGCGTTCAGGGCCTTCGGGCGGTCGAGGCGCAGGCGCCCCAGGGCGCCGACCCGCTCGACGATCACGTCGGTCATCGGCGGTCTCCGGTCAGCGCGCGGGCGATGATCACCCGCATGATCTCGTTGGTGCCTTCGAGGATCTGGTGCACGCGCAGATCCCGGACGATCTTCTCCACCCCGTACTCGGCGAGGTAGCCGTAGCCGCCGTGGAGCTGGAGCGCGTCGTTCGCCACCGCGAAGGCCGCGTCGGTGACGTGGCGCTTGGCCATGGCGCAGAGCTGGGTGGCGGCGGGATCCTTGGCGTCGAGGGCGGAGGCCGCGTGGCGCAGGAAGGTGCGCGAGACCTCCAGGCTGGTCGCCATGTCGGCAAGCCGGAACTGCAGGGCCTGGAAATCGGTGAGCTTCGCCCCGAAGGCGCGCCGGTCGCCCATATAGGCGAGCGCCTTGTCGAGGGCCGCCTGGGCGCCCCCGAGGGAGCAGGCGGCGATGTTGAGCCGCCCGCCGTCGAGGCCGCTCATGGCGATGCGGAACCCCTGGCCCTCGGCGCCCAGGCGGTTGGCCACCGGCACGCGGCAGCCGTCGAAGCGTACGGCGCGGGTCGGCTGGGCGTTCCAGCCCATCTTGCGCTCGTCGGCGCCGAAGGAGAGGCCGGGCGTCCCCTTCTCCACCACGATGGCCGAGATGCCCGAAGGGCCGGCCTCGCCGGTGCGGACCATGCAGACGTAGAGGTCGCTGGCACCGGCCCCCGAGATGAACTGCTTCTCGCCGGTGAGGACGTAATGGTCGCCGTCGCGCTCGGCGCGGGTGCGGAGCGCCGCCGCGTCGGAGCCCGAGCCCGGCTCGGTGAGGCAGTAGCTGGCGATCCGCTCCATCCCCATCAGGGATGGGATCCAGCGCCGGCGCTGGTCATCGTCGCCGTAGGCGTCGATCATCCAGGCGCACATGTTGTGGATCGACAGGAACGCCGCCACGGTCGGGCAGCCGGTGCTGAGCGCCTCGAAGATCAGGGTCGCGTCGAGGCGGGAGAGGCCGGAGCCGCCGAGATCCTCGCGAACGTAGATCCCCGCCATGCCGAGGGCGGCGGCCGCCCGCAAGGTCTCGACCGGAAAGGTCTTGTCGCGGTCCCAGTCGAGGGCGTGGGGGGCGATGTGCTCGGCCGCGAAGCCCTGTGCCATCTCGCGGATCGCGATCCGGTCCTCGTCCAGCCCGAAACTCATTGGGCACTTCCTCTCGTTCGCCACCCAACTGCACGGGGCTCGCACATCCACCGCCACGATGCGCGACGTGCCCCCTCTCCCGTGCGGGAGAGGGTTGGAGTGAGGAATCAGGTCTTTCCGGAGAGTCCCCGCCCCTCACCCTGTCCCTCTCCCGCACGGGAGAGGGACCCGCGCCCCATCCTTGGACCGTCGCGGCCTACCGCATCGTCGGGATCGAGAATTCCGCCCCGCTCTTGATGCCGCTCGGCCAGCGCTGCGTCACGGTCTTGGTCTTCGTATAGAAGCGGATCGAGTCCGGCCCGTGCTGGTTCAGGTCGCCGAAGCCCGAGCGCTTCCAGCCGCCGAAGGTGTGGTAGGCGATCGGGACCGGGATCGGCACGTTGACGCCGACCATGCCGACGTTCACCCGGGCGGTGAAGTCCCGGGCCGCGTCGCCGTCCTGGGTGAAGATCGCGACGCCGTTGCCGTACTGGTGGGTCGAGGGCAGGGCCAGCGCCTCCTCGTAATCCTTCGCCCGCACGACCGAGAGCACCGGGCCGAAGATCTCCTCCTTGTAGATGGTCATGTCGGGGGTCACGCGGTCGAACAGCGAGCCGCCCATGTAGAAGCCGTTCTCGTAGCCCTGGAGCTTGAAGCCGCGGCCGTCGACCACGAGCTCGGCGCCCTCGGAGACGCCCTGGTCGATGTAGCCCGCGACCTTCCGGACCGCCTCGGCGGTGACCAGGGGGCCGTAATCGGCCGAGCCGTCATGCGACGGGCCGATCTTGAGCGACTCGACCCGCGGGATCAGCTTCTCCATCAGCCGGTCGGCAGTCTTCTCGCCCACCGGCACCGCCACCGAGATCGCCATGCAGCGCTCGCCGGCCGAGCCGTAGCCGGCGCCGATCAGCGCGTCGACCGCCTGGCCCATGTCGGCGTCCGGCATGATGATCATGTGGTTCTTGGCGCCGCCGAAGCACTGCGCACGCTTCCCCGTCTCGGCGGCGCGCACGTAGATGTATTCGGCGATGTGCGACGAGCCGACGAAGCCCACCGCCTTGATGTCCTCATCATCCAGGATCGCGTCGACCGCTTCCTTGTCGCCGTTGACGACGTTGAGGATGCCGGGCGGCAGGCCCGCCTCCAGGAAGATCTCGGCGATGCGGATCGGCACGCTCGGGTCGCGCTCGGACGGCTTCAGGATGAAGGCGTTGCCGCAGGCGATCGCCGGAGCGCATTTCCACAGCGGGATCATGGCCGGGAAGTTGAACGGCGTGATGCCGGCGACCACGCCCAGCGGCTGGCGCAGGGAGTAGACGTCGATGCCGGGCCCGGCGCCCTCCGTGTACTCGCCCTTGAGCAGGTGCGGGATCCCGCAGGCGAACTCCACCACCTCGACGCCGCGCTGGATGTCGCCCTTGGCGTCCGGCACGGTCTTGCCGTGCTCGGAGGCGAGAAGCTCAGCCAGGGAATCGTTCTCGGCGCGGATCAGCTCCAGGAAGCGCATCATCACCCGGGCGCGCTTCTGCGGGTTGGTGGCCGCCCAGGCCGGCTGGGCCGCCGCCGCGTTCTCGACGGCGGCGCGCATCTCGGCCTTGCTGGCCAGCGCCACCTTGGCCTGGACCTCGCCGGTCGAGGGATGGAACACGTCGGCGAACCGCCCGCTCTCGCCGCCGACAGCCCGGCCGCCGATGAAGTGCCCGATCGTGCGCATGCGCGCCTCCCTGTGATGATGCGTTTGATTTTGATGCACCCTAACAGGATCCCTTGAGCGATAAAGCCGGATGCGCTTACAGCCGTCGTGCATCGATGCACAGCGGGAGTGCGGCCATGGCCAGGACGGGGCCCAACTGGGACGACCTGCGCTTCTTCCTCGCGGTGGCGCGGACCGGGACCCTGAGCGCCGCCGGAGCACGCACCGGCACCGAGCACACCACGGTCGGCCGGCGGATCCGCGCCCTGGAGGAGGGTCTCGGCGCCCGCCTGTTCCATCGCAGCAATCTCGGCTACGCGCTCACCGAGGACGGGGCGAACCTGCTGGGCGTCGCCGAGGCCATGGAGAGCGCGTTCCTGTCGGCGAGCGCCGCCACGGGGGCGGCCCAGGCGGTCTCCGGCACGGTGCGGATCGGCGCGCCGGACGGCTTCGGCAGCGTGTTCCTCGCCCCCCGGATGCACCGGCTCACCGCCCGCCATCCGGGGCTGGAGGTGGAGATCATGGCCACCGCCCGGATCTTCAGCCTGTCCAAGCGCGAGGCCGACATCGTGATCAGCCTCTCCGGCCCGCAGCAGGCCCGGGTGGTGGCACGCCGGCTCACCGATTACCGGCTGTTCGTCTACGCGGCCGAATCCTACCGCGCGGCCGCGCCGCCGATCGCCGAACTCGCGGACCTGCCGGCCCATCCGTTCGTCGGCTACATCGAAGACATGCTGTTCACCCGCGAGTTGAACTACCTCGGGGCGCTCGGCCCCGCGGTCTCGGCGCGGCTGCGCTCGACCAACCTCCTGGCCCAGGTCCACGCGACGCTCGGCGGAGCCGGCCTGTGCATCCTGCCTGCCTTCATCGCGGCGGCGCATCCCGGCCTCGTGCCGGTGCTGCCGGAGGCGGTCTCGCTGACGCGCTCGTTCCACATGCACATCCACGAGGACCACCGGAAGGCGGCCCATATCCGCGCCGTGGCGGGGTTCATCGCCGGAGAGGTGAAGGCCGCGGGGGCGCTGTTCGCCGGGCCGGCGGTGTAAGCCGGGACGGTTTCGCGGAATCCGCCGGCGCCGTAAGATCGGCCGGCTCCGGCAGGTCAGGTCACGCGCCGGGTGGAAGGATCAAGAGATGGTCGCCTCGATCGCCCTGCCCCGGCTGATGCGCGTCGGCGCCGGCGCCTCGCGGCTCCTGCCGGAGGTGCTCGGCCAGCTCGGCCTGTCGCGGCCCTTCGTGGTCACCGACCCCTACCTCGCTGGCAGCGGACGCACCGACACGCTGCTGGAACGGCTGACCAGGGCGGGCGCCAAGGCGACGATCTTCTCCGAGACCGTGCCGGACCCGACCGTCGCCTCCGTGGAGGCGGCGCTCGCCGCCCTGCAGGCGGGCGACTTCGACTGCGTGGTCGGCTTCGGCGGCGGCAGCCCGATGGACACCGCCAAGGCGGTGGCGGTGCTCGCCCGCCACGGCGGCCACATGCGCGACTACAAGGCGCCCCGTCAGCAGGACGAGCCCGGCCTGCCGATCGTGGCGATCCCCACCACCGCGGGCACCGGCTCGGAGGCCACCCGCTTCACCATCGTGACCGACGAGGCCTCCGACGAGAAGATGCTGTGCATCGGACTCGCCTACCTGCCGGTGGCGGCGCTGGTGGATTACGAGCTGACGCTCACCAAGCCCAAGCGGCTCACGGCGGATACCGGCATCGACGCGCTGACCCATGCCATCGAGGCCTACGTCTCGCGCAAGGCGAACATGTTCTCGGACGGGCTGGCACTTCAGGCGATGGGCCTGATCGCCCCGAACCTGCGGCGGGTCTGGACCGATCCGGGCGATCGGGCGGCCCGGGAGGCGATGATGCTCGGGGCCACCCAGGCGGGCATCGCCTTCTCGAACGCCTCGGTGGCGCTGGTCCACGGCATGAGCCGGCCGATCGGGGCACATTTCCACGTGGCCCACGGGCTCTCGAACGCGATGCTGCTGCCGGCGGTCACGGCCTTCTCGGCCCCGGCCGCCATCGACCGCTACGCGGCCTGCGCCCGCGCCATGAAGATCGCCGGGCCGGACACCGACGACCGGTCCGCGGTCTCGGCCCTGGTGTCGGAACTGGAGGCGCTCAACGACGACCTCGACGTGCCGGGGCCGCAGGAATACGGGATCGACCCGGCCCGCTGGGAGGCGCTGCTTCCCACCATGGCGGCCCAGGCGCTGGCCTCCGGCTCCCCGGCCAACAACCCGCTGGAGCCCAGCGCCGACGAGATCGTGGCGCTGTACCGGCGCGTCTGGGCGGGGTGAGAGGGTTCGTTGCGAGCGCCAAGGCGGCGCGAGGCCGGTGATCCGAGCGCCGCCTTGGCGCTCGGATCGGCTCGCACAGCGCGGTGTTCGACGAGTCCTAAACCCTACTTCGCCGCCGTCAGCGGGCAGCCGCTCTCGGCCGGGGACGCGAAGGCCTCCTTGCCGGGGATCGTGGCGAGCTGCCGGTAGAGATCCCACGGGCCCTTCGACTCGGCCGGCTTCTTGACCTCGAACAGGTACATGTCGTGCACCATGCGGCCGTTCGGCTGGACGATCCCGCCATGGGCGAAGACGTCGTCCACCGGCAGCGCCTTGAGCTTGGCGTTGACCGCATCCGTCTCGTCGGTGCCGGCCGCCTTGACGGCCTTCAGGTAGGACAGGACCGCCGAGTAGGTGCCGGCCTGGATCATGTTGGGCATCCGGCCGGTGCGCTTCATGTAGCGCTGGCCGAAGGCCCGGGTCTCGTCGTTGGCGTCCCAGTACCAGCCCTCGGTGAGCGTCAGGCCCTGCGCGACCTTCAGGCCGAGCCCGTGCACCTCTGAGAGGGTGAACAGCAGGGCCGCGAGCTTCTGGCCGCCTTCGACGATGCCGTATTCCGCGGCCTGCTTGATCGCGTTCGAAGTGTCGAGCCCTGCATTGGCGAGCCCGATCACCTTGGCCCTCGAGCCCTGCGCCTGGAGCAGGAAGGACGAGAAGTCCTGGTTCGAGAGCGGGTGCCGGACGCTGCCCAGCACCTTGCCGCCGTTGGCGAGCACCACCTTGCTGGTGTCAGCCTCCAGCGCCGAGCCGAAGGCGTAGTCGGCGGTGAGGAAGAACCACGTGTCGCCGCCCGCCCGGGTCAGCGCGCCGCCGGTGCCCACCGCCAGCGCCCGCGTGTCGAAGGCCCAGTGATAGCCGTAGGGCGTGCAGGCCTTGCCGGTGAGGTCGCTGGTGGCCGCTCCGGTGGTGATGGTGATCTTCTTCTTTTCCCTGGACAGGCCCTGGACCGCCAGCGCCACCGATGACGTGGTCAGCTCCATGATCGCGTCGACATTGTCGCGGTCGTACCATTGCCGGGCGATCGCCGAGGCGATGTCGGGCTTGTTCTGGTGGTCGGACGAGAGGATCTCGATCGGCACGCTGCCGATCTTGCCGCCCATGTCCTCCACCGCCATGCGGGCGGCCTCGACCGAGCCCTGACCGCCATACTCCGCGTAGAGGCCGGATTGGTCGTTGAGGATGCCGATCCGGACCGCATTGTCCGAGAAGGTCCCCTGCGCGGCCGCCGGAACGGAGCCGAGTGCGGTCCCCGCGAGGGCAGCCGCCAAAACCGCGCTGCCGAATGTCCTGATCATGTTTCCCCCCGGTTCGCCCGAGCGCCCGCTTCTGAGGCGGTTCCGGTGGCACGATAGGTCACGAAGCGGTGATGCACCACGGCCGAGTTCGGGCGGATGCTGAAGGATCCTGCGGATTGTGACGCGCTTCTCGGGCGCCCCGTTTCCGGACCGGCGACAACGCCAGAGGTTATAATACCTTAACCATAATTACACGAATCCCCGCGCAGGTTCGGGTCATGGACGGCAATTCGGCCGTCTCCGGCGCGTGGCGATGCGATGAACCCAGCCCGTTTCGCCGTCCTCGGTATCGCCCTCGCGGCGGGAACCGGGGCGGCCTTCCTGATGAGCGGCGGCGATCCGCCACCGCCGCCTCCGCCGCCGAAGGCCGAGGCGCCGCCGCAACCGATGACCGACGTGCTCGTGGCCGCCATCGACATGCCCATGGGTCAGGTTCTCCGGGCCGCGGATCTGCGCTGGCAACCCTGGCCGGACAGCGCCGTGACGGCGGGCTACGTGACCCGCAAGATCAACCCCAAGGCGCTCGAGGAGACCGTGGGCGCCTCGGTGCGCGCAGGCTTCCTGGCGGGCGAGCCGATCCGCGCGCAGAAGCTCGTGCGCCCGGAGAGCGGATTCATGGCGGCGATCCTGCCGGCCGGCATGCGCGCCGTCGCCATCGTCACCGACAGCCGCGGCACCAACTCGGCCGGCGGCTTCATCCTCCCGAACGACCGCGTCGACGTGATCCGCACGTTCCGCGACGAGTCCAATTCGCGGGCCAACAACAGCGACGTGCAGCTCTCCCAGACGATCCTGACCGACATCCGCGTCCTCGCGATCGGGCAGCTGGTCCAGGAGAAGAACGGCACCAACGTGGTGACCGGCGAGACCGCGACGCTGGCCGTCACGCCCGCGCAGGCCGAGACCCTGGCGCTGGCCCAGAAGGTCGGCGCCCTCACCCTTTCGCTGCGCAGCCTCGCCGATGCCGGGCGGCCGCCCGAAGCCACGCCGCTGGCCGATGCGTCCGTGGCGCAGATGCCCGAACCCGCCTTGACCGTGGTGCGCTTCGGCGTCGCGCGGCAGCAGACGCCGTGATCGCCATGACCGCTCCGTCCCCCCACCCGCGCCCGATGAGCCGCCCCGCCGGCCGCGCGGCCGGCGCCCTCGCCCTGCTGGCCGTCCTGTCCGGACCGGCCCCTGCGCAGGACCGCCAGACCTTCGGTCCCGCGCCGATCCTGACGGTCGGCGCCGCGGAATCCGCCTCGACCCGGCGGGTCGAGCTGACCGCCGGCCGCTCCGTGATCGTCGACCTGCCGCGGGACGCCAAGGAGGTGTTCGTGGCCAACCCCGCCGTGGCCAACGCCGTGGTTCGCTCGACCCGCAAGGTCTTCGTGATCGGCATGGCCGACGGCGCGACCTCGATCTTCATCATGGATGCCGAGGGCCGCCAGATCGCCGCCCTCGACGTGTCGGTGGCGCGGGATCTCAACCTCGGGACCCTGCGCGAGTTGCTCGGCCAGAGCATCCCGGGCGGGCGCTTCGACGTGCGCTCCTCGGGGGCCTCGGTGCTGCTCTCGGGGTCGGTGAATTCCTCCGCGGACGCGCAGCAGGCGATCGACATCGCCAATGCGTTCGTGGGGCTGGGCGGCGGGGGCGCGGCGGGGGCCGCGGGGGCACCGAGCGGCGGTGTCACCGCGGGCGCGCGCGGCGCCGTGATCAACAACCTCACGATCCGCAACAAGGACCAGGTGATGCTCCGCGTCACCGTGGTGGAGGTGTCGCGCAACGTCCTGAAGCAGTTCGGGATCAACATGACCGGCAACTGGTCGGCGCTGAACCCGCTCGGTTCCGCGACGTCACCGGCGCTGATCAACAACCTGCCGTTCCCGATCAACCCATCGGCTCCGAGCGGCAACCAGATCCAGGCCTCGATCCAGTCGGGCGGCTTCTCGCTCCAGGCAACCCTGAAGGCCTTCGAGCAGGCGGGCGTCTCGCGGATCCTGGCCGAGCCGACGCTCACCGCCATCTCCGGGGAGGCCGCGAAGTTCCTGGCCGGCGGCGAGTTCCCGGTGCCATCCTCGGCCGCCTGCACGGTGGGCGGCGTGTGCACCCCCGGCATCACCTACAAGCCCTACGGCGTCGCCCTGTCGTTCACGCCGGTGGTGCTCGCCGACAACCGCATCTCGATCCGCGTCGCAACGGACGTGACCGAGATCGATCCACAGCAGAACTTCACCTACGTCGTCGGGAACAACTCGGTCGCGGTGCCGGGCACCCGGGTGCGGCGCTCCGAGACCACCGTCGAGCTGCCCTCGGGCGGCGTGATGATGACCGCCGGCCTGATCCAGCAGGTGAACAAGCAGGCGATCTCCGGCCTGCCCGGCCTGATCAATCTTCCGATCCTCGGCGCGCTGTTCCGCTCCCGCGACTACCAGCGCCAGGAGACGGAGCTGATGATCATGTGCACCCCCTACATCGCCCGGACGATGGAACCGAAGCAGGTGAGCCGGCCGGACGACAACTTCGTCGATTCCACCGACGGCCAGGCGGTGCTGCTCGGCCAGATCAACCGGCTCTACGGCAAGGTCGCCTCCCCCGGGGCGGCCGCCGCGCCGCCGCTCGGACGCACCTATCGCGGCCGCGTCGGCTTCATCGTCGAGTAGCGCCCCGCGTCACCGCCGCGCCCCAGGATCGGAACCATGACCGGACGTCCCCCGCCCACCCTGCCGCGCCGCGCCGCGAGCCTGCTCGCCGCCTGCGCGCTGGGCGCCCTCGCGGCGGCCTGCAAGAGCGATCCCGCCACCACCGGCGGGATCGACGTGACGGATTACCGCGCACGCCACCCGATCGTCCTGACGGACGGGGCCCGCAACCTCGACGTGTTCCCCACCGGCGTGGGGCATCTGGATCCGCGCCAGGCGGCCGATGTCGATGCCTTCATGCTCGAATACCGCCGGTACGGCCGCGGCGCCCTGCTGATGGAGGTTCCGCAGGGCGTCCCGCCCAACCAAGTGGCCGCCGTCCAGCGGACCGCCTCGGTGCTCGGCCGGTTCGGGACGCAGAACGGCATCGGCGTCCGCGAGATCACCGTCACCGGCTACGTGGTCACCGCCCCGACCCTCGCCGCGCCGATCCGGCTGAGCTTCCAGCGCATGCAGGCCAAGGTGTCCGACGCCTGCGGCCTCTGGCCTCAGGATCTCGGGACCCGAAGCTTCGCCTACGATTACAGCAACCAGCCGAGCTGGAACCTGGGCTGCGCCACGCAGTCCAACGTCGCCGCCCAGGTCGCAGATCCGGTCGACCTCGTGCGCGGCCGCCCCGAGGGTCGGATCGATACGGTCAAGCGCGTCCGGGACATCGGGCAATTGCGGGACGGCAAGGATCCGTCAACCACATGGCGGCAAGATGGGCAGACCGCCGTGAAGTCCCAAGTCACCAACTGAGACAGCCGGCGTTGGGACGGGCAGCCCCGCCGCTCCCCGACGCCGCGCCCCGAACGCGAACCCGAAAGCGCCGTCATGGCAGACCTGTCCGAGACGAGCGAGCGCACGATCGCCCCGGTGCCCCGGATCACCATCCAGGCATTCTGCGAGACCGGCGAGACCGCCGCGATGATCGAGGGCGCAGCCCTCGACCGGCGCATGCAGAAGGCGCAGGTCAAGGTCCGGATGGGCGGCGGCGCCGCCGCGATCGAGGCCTATCGGCACGCGCCGACGCCCAACGTCATCATCATCGAGATCCAAGGCGCGCGCTCGAAGCCGATCGAGTGCCTCGATGCCCTGGCCGAGGTCTGCGACGAGGGCACCCGCGTCGTTGTGATCGGCCACCTCAACGACGTGATGCTCTACCGGCAGTTGATCCAGCGCGGGGTGTCCGACTACCTCATGGTGCCGGTCGAGCCCCTGACGCTGATCGCGGCGATCTCCGACCTGTTCACGGCCCCGGGCGTCAAGCCGGTGGGACGGACCGTGGCGGTCTACGGCGTGAAAGGCGGCATCGGCGCCTCCACGGTGGCGCACAATTTCGCGTGGTCGGTTGCCCGGAACCAAGGCGTCCAGACGGTGATCGCCGATCTCGACATCGCCTTCGGCACCGCCTCGCTGAACTTCAACCAAGATCCGCCGCAGGGCATCGCCGAAGCGGTCTTCGCCCCCGAGCGGCTGGATTCCGCCCTGGTGGAGCGGCTGCTGTCCAAGTGCAGCGACAACCTGAGCCTGCTCTCGGCGCCGGCGAGCCTCGACCGGACCATCGACCTGTCCGAGCCGGCCTTCGACGCGCTGATCGAGCACATGCGGGCGAGCGTACCCTGCGTGGTCCTGGACATCCCGCATCAGTGGAACGCGTGGTCGAAGCGCATCCTGACCGCGGCCGACGAGATCCTGATCGTGGCCGGTCCCGATCTCGCCTGCCTGCGCAACGCCAAGAACCTTCTCGGCGCGCTGAAGCACGGGCGCCCGAACGACCAGCCGCCCCGCGTCCTGCTGAACGGCGTCGGCGTACCGAAGCGGCCCGAGATCGGCACAGCCGAGTTCGCCAAGGCCTTGGAGACCCCGGTCGCCCTGTCGATTCCGTTCGAGCCGACGCTGTTCGGCACCGCCGCCAATAACGGCCAGATGATCGCCGAGATCCAGGCCGGATCGAAGGTGGCGGAGCTGTTCAACGATCTGGCCGCCATGACTCTCGGGCGTCCGGAGAGCCGGCGGGGACGTCCGAGCCTGCTCGAGCCGCTGCTCGCCAAGCTCGCCGGCCGCAAGGCATCCTGATGCGGATACGATCCTTCGTCCCACGGGCTCCGCAGGTCAGCGTCGGAGGGCTGACCCATGTTCGGTAGGCGACACGCCGGCGGCACATCGGTGGCCCCCCCGCCGATCCCGCAGGCCCGGACCCCGGCGCCGGCCACGCCGGTCCTGCGCGATGCGGCGGCTCCGGTCGCGCGTCCGGCACAGGCGGCGCCGGTCGTCGTCGAGACCGCGCGGTCCGAGGATTATTACCGCACGAAGAGTCTGATCTTCGGCGCCCTGATCGAGGCGATCGACCTGACGCAGCTCTCGCGCCTCGATGCCGAGACGGCGCGCGAGGAGATCCGCGACATCGTCACGGAGATCATCGGGCTCAAGAACATCGTCCTGTCGATCTCCGAGCAGGAGGAGCTGCTCGACGACATCTGCAACGACGTCCTCGGCTACGGCCCGCTGGAACCGCTGCTCGCCCGCGACGACATCGCCGACATCATGGTCAACGGCGCCCATCGGACCTTCATCGAGGTCGGCGGCAAGATCCAGCTGACCAGCGTCCGGTTCCGCGACAATCAGCAGTTGATGAACATCTGCCAGCGGATCGTCAGCCAGGTGGGCCGGCGCGTCGACGACGCCTCGCCGATCTGCGACGCGCGCCTGCCGGACGGGTCCCGCGTCAACGTCATCGCGCCGCCGCTGGCCATCGACGGCCCGGCGCTCACCATCCGCAAGTTCAAGAAGGACAAGCTGACCCTGGAGCAGCTCGTCCGCTTCGGGGCGATCTCGCCCGAGGGCGCCGAGGTTCTCAAGATCATCGGCCAGTCGCGCTGCAACGTGGTCATCTCGGGCGGCACGGGCTCGGGCAAGACCACGCTGCTGAACTGCCTGACCGCCTTCATCGAGCACGACGAGCGGGTGATCACCTGCGAGGACGCGGCCGAGCTGCAGCTCCAGCAGCCCCATGTGGTCCGCCTGGAGACGCGGCCGCCCAACATGGAGGGCCAGGGCCAGGTCACCATGCGCGATCTCGTCAAGAACTGCCTGCGCATGCGGCCGGAGCGGATCATCGTCGGCGAGGTGCGCGGACCGGAAGCCTTCGACCTGCTCCAGGCGATGAACACCGGCCACGACGGCTCGATGGGCACGCTCCACGCCAACAGCCCGCGCGAATGCCTGTCGCGTATCGAGTCGATGATCTCGATGGGCGGGTTCACCCTGCCGTCCCGGACCCTGCGCGAGATGATCTGCGGCTCGATCGACGTGGTGATCCAGGCCATGCGCCTGCGCGACGGCTCGCGGCGCATCACCCACATCACCGAGGTGCTCGGGATGGAGGGCGACGTCATCACCACGCAGGACGTCTTCCTCTACGACATCGTCGGGGAGGACGCGAACGGCAAGCTGATCGGGCGCCACCGTTCCACCGGCGTCGGCCGGCCGAAATTCTGGGAGCGGGCCCGCTACTACGGCCTGGAACAGCGGCTCGGCGAGGCGCTCGACGCCGCCGAGATCATCGACCGGAGCTGAGCGCATGCCGGACCTGCCCGCCGCGGCCGCCGGCGCCTCCAACCTGCCGCTCGCCGCGGGCCTCATCGGCATCGCGGTCGCGGCGGTCGCCTACGTGGCTGTCCTGCCCCTGCTCGGCGGCGAGCGCCGGGCGAACAAGCGTCTGAAGTCGATCAGCGTCTCCGCCTCCGGCGCGGCGACCCGGGGCGTCGCGGTCAACCGGCGCGAGCAGGTCGCCAAGACGCTGAGCGAGATCGAGGCGAAGGCCAAGGGCGCCTCGAAGGCCAGCGTGGAGCTGAAGCTCGCCCGCGCCGGCCTCGGATGGACGAAGCGGACCTTCTATACGATCTCAGCCGCCAGCGGCGGCGTCCTCGGGCTGCTGATCTTCGTGATCACCGACAATGCCCTCGCGGCGCTCGGGGCCGCTTTCGCGGGGGGCTTCGGCCTGCCGGCGTGGCTGCTGCGCCACCTGCGGCTCAAGCGCATCGCGAAGTTCAACAAGGAGCTGCCCAACGCCGTGGACGTGGTGGTCCGCGGCATCCGAACCGGCATCCCGGTGGGCGACTGCTTCCGCATGGTCTCGCGCGAGGCCGAGGAGCCGGTGCGCAGCGAGTTCCGGACCGTCGTGGAGACACAGGCCATGGGCCTGTCGCTCGGCGAGGCGTGCACGCGGCTGTTCGAGCGGGTGCCCACCGCCGAGGTGAACTTCTTCGCCATCGTGATCAACATCCAGCAGCAGTCGGGCGGCAACCTGTCGGAGGCGCTGAACAACCTGTCCACGGTGCTGCGCGACCGCGCCAAGATGCGCGGCAAGGTCCAGGCGATGAGCATGGAGGCCAAGGCCTCCGCCTCGATCATCGCCTGCCTGCCCTTCGCGGTGGCGGGCATCACCGCCCTGACGAGCCCCGACTACATCTCGCTGCTCTGGACGACCGATACCGGAAAGGTCGCCCTGGTCGGCGCGGCGATCTGGATGTCCATCGGCATCTTCACGATCAAGAAGATGATCGCGTTCGAGTTCTAGGCGCGGTGCGCCCTCTGCCGGATACCGCCCGATGATCGAAGACATTGCCGAGAAGCTGTTCGATCCCCGCTTCATGGGCACGCTCCTGACCGCGGTCGCGGCGGCGGCGACCGCCTACGCGGTGGCGCAGCCCTTCCTGGAAACCGACAAGCTCAGCAAGCGGATGAAGCTCGTCAGCGACGAGCGCGAGCAGATCCGGCGGCGCGAGCGGGTGAAGGCGGACGGGCCGGCGACCCGGGCCACGCTGCGCGTGGAGCCGAAGGCCTACATGAAGTCCATCGTCGAGCGGTACCAGCTGCGCCGCTGGCTCGGCACCGACACGGCCAAGCGCATGCTGATGCAGGCAGGCTATCGCGGCCCGGGGTCGGAGACGGCGTTCCTGTTCTTCCGGTTCGTCGTGCCGCTCGCCTCGGTGATCGCGGCCCTGTTCTACCTGTTCGTGCTCGAGGTTCTGGATTCGTCCTACCTCGTGCGGTTCGGGCTGGTGGTCGGCGCGGCCTATGCCGGCATCAAGGCGCCGGAGCTGTTCCTGGTCAACGCCGCCAAGAAGCGCCAGACCGAGATCCGAAAGGCGTGGCCGGACGCCCTCGATCTCACGCTGATCTGCGTGGAATCCGGCATGGCGATCGAGAACGCCTTCCGGAAGGTCAGCACCGAGATCGCCACCTCCTCGGTCGTGCTGGCCGAGGAACTCGCCCTGATGACCGCCGAGATGTCGTTTCTGCCCGACCGGCGGCAGGCCTACGAGAATCTGGTGCTGCGCACCGGCCTCGAGCCGGTGAAGTCCGTCGCCACCGCGCTGATCCAGGCGGAGCGCTACGGCACGCCGGTGGGACAGGCGCTGCGGGTGCTGAGCCAGGAGAGCCGCGACCTGCGCATGAACGAGGCCGAGAAAAAGGCGGCCGCCTTGCCGCCCAAACTCACCGTGCCGATGATCTTGTTCTTCCTGCCCGTGCTGTTCGTGGTCATCATCACCCCCGCCGTCATCCAGGTCATGCGGACACAGTGACGGCCGGGACGAAGAGACGCTTCGCTCAGCGGATGCGGCCGGGCCGGGTCGGCTCGAACACGATGCGGCGGTGATAGGCGCACCAGCTCTTGCCGTCGGACACGGGTGCCCCGCAACAGACGGCTCGGTCGTTCGGCTCACCGATAATGTACTTGCACACGAAGGCTCCGGACTGCGCGAAGGGCACGCGCAGGTCGGCCGACGGCTCCTCGACGGTCTCGGCGTCGCCAATCTGGGACATACGGACGAGTTGATTCATGGCGTTGATCGGCTCAATAAGTATCCTGCTCGGTGGATCATGCACCCCGGCAGACAAGGGAAGTTTGAACGCGTCTCGTTCAGGCGACGGACCCGGCGCGCATCCGCAAGCGGGGCGCCCGGGTCGGCCAACACGATGCCGGCCGGACGACCGACGCGATTGGCGTCATTATGTTGTCGTAACTGGGGTTACGGCTCTTTAAAACAAGACCAGCCTGCGTCGGGTGCATCGGACCACGGTGCGGGATGCGTAGCTCGGCGCATTCGCGCATCGCTTCGATTGGCATTGGCCGGGCCTGACGAATCCGCCGGACGCTCGCCTCCGAGCCTGTCCCGGGCGTGCAACGCGGTGCGACCTGTGGTTCTGTGAGCCTGCAACGCGAACAGAGCCGGATCCGCTGACCATGGCCCACGCGCCCCTCGTGTCACCCGAATGGCTGCACGACCGCCTTCAAGCTCCCGACATCGTGGTCCTGGACGCCTCCTGGTACCTGCCGGCCGCAGGCCGGGACCCCGAGGCCGAGTATCGCGCGGCCCACATTCCCGGCGCCCGCCGCTTCGATCTCGACGCCATGAGCGACACCGAGTCGAGCCTGCCGCACATGCTGCCGCGGCCCGAGGTGTTCGCCGCACGGATGCGCGCCCTCGGCGTCGGCGACGGCATGCAGATCGTGGTCTATGACGGTCAGGGCCTGTTCTCGGCTCCGCGCGTCTGGTGGATGCTCAAGGCCTTCGGCGTGCGGGACGCCCTGGTGCTGGACGGCGGCCTGCCGGCCTGGATCGCGGCAGGCTACCCCACCGAGGAAGGCGAGCCGCACCCGCACGAGCGTCGCCACTTCTCAGCCCGCCTCGATCACGGCGCGGTGGCGGATGCGGACGACGTGGCGCGGGCGCTGGAAACCGGGTCGGCTCAGGTGGTCGATGCCCGTTCGGCGACACGCTTCCGCGGCGAGGAGCCCGAACCCCGGCCCGGCGTCCGACCGGGGCATATGCCGGGCGCCTGCAATCTGCATTACGCGGCACTCCAGCGTGACGGCCGGATGAAGACCCCGGAGGAATTGAAGTCGGTCTTCGCCGAGAACGGCGTCGATCCGGACCGGCCGATCGTGACCACCTGCGGCTCCGGCGTGACCGCGGCGATCATCGCGCTCGCTCTCGAGACCATGGGCCGCCCGGCGCGAAGCCTCTACGATGGCTCCTGGTCGGAATGGGGCGCCGATCCGGCCCGCGCGGTCGCGACGGGCGCTTGAGGAAAACGGGCGCCTGAGAAGCGGGCGGGCCGCCAGAAACCTGCCCTCGGACATGGCGGGCTGCCGCCGTGTCCGGACCGATCTGATCGTGTCCTTGAAACCTTCGTGGCAGATTTCGATATATCGAATGCGCCTGCGGTTGGGCGCTCCACGGAGAAAATCATGCCGCTTCACGACACGATCGCCCTCTCGGGCACCATCCGGCACGTCTTCGCCCATCGTTTCACCCTCGAGGCGGGCGGCGAGACACATCTGGCCGATCTCGGCCCGAAGGGCGTGGACGCGTTTCCGATCACGAGCGGGCTGCACGTGACCCTGGAGGGCGAGCGCCGTCCCTCGGAGATCAAGGTCACACGGATTTCGGCCGCGGGCCGGGATCCGGTGGAGATCCACCACAAGAAGCCCCACCACGCCCCCGGCTCCAAGCGGGCGGATGGCCCCGCCGATCCCGCGCATGCCCTCGCGGCGGCGGCCTCGGCGGGTTGGATGGTCGTAGACGCGCCGCGCCGCAAGCCGAAGCATTTCGAGGTGCTGGCGCGCCGGCGCGAGGGGGCCGAC
The DNA here is from genome assembly GCF_040545035.1 of Methylobacterium sp. 1973. Taxonomy (NCBI): domain Bacteria; kingdom Pseudomonadati; phylum Pseudomonadota; class Alphaproteobacteria; order Hyphomicrobiales; family Methylobacteriaceae; genus Methylobacterium; species Methylobacterium sp. 1973. The sequence goes on along the minus strand of NZ_JBEPLA010000005.1, from coordinate 50,842 downwards.
ACGGAACTGCACATCGATTTCGGCGGCACGATCTACAGGGAGAAGCCGGCCGATCGCGCGAAATGGGCTGCCCCGGCCTGAGGGCCGCAGCCCGATCCCCCTCCGCCGCATCGCCGATCGGTGCGGCGGAGCCGGTCGCCTCGCGTCGAGGACACACAGCCGGGCGATCCTTGACTCGGGACGCCCGCACCCCGCGCCGGATCTGCCCCGACCGGGTCAGCCGGGCAGCGCACAGTCTCCGCACATCACGCTGTCCGACGGTCCGGCGGCCCTGCGGTCGGGCGGCGTTCTATGCCGCCCGCACCGCGCGGCGCTGGTCGGCGGCGCTCCATTGCATCAGGCCGATCATCACCGCGATGGTGGCGATGTAGACCAGACCCTGCAGGGCGGTCGGGCGGTCCGTGTAGCCGACCAGGGCGTGCAGGACGCGGCCGGGCCAGGAATTCTCGGCGATCAAACCGGAGCTGTTCCACAGGGTGTGGCCGAGGACGTCCACCACGCCGGCATTGCTCAGAAACTGCGCGGCCTGCGCAGCCAAGCCGGCCGCGAGGAAGATGATCAGCACGCTCGTCACCGAGAAGACGTAGCGGCTCGGAATCGAGGCGAGGCCGAGATAGGTGACCGCCGAGAGGAGCACGCCCGCACCGATGCCGGCGACGGCGCCGAACTGGATGTCGGCCCCCGAGGTGCCCGAGGCCACGAGGCCATACAGGAACAGCACCAGCTCGGCGCCCTCGCGCAGGATCGCGGCGCCGATCACGATCGAGAGGGCCGCCGCCTCCCGCTCCCCCGATCGCACCGCCGCGCCGGCGGCGCGCAGCTCGCCCGCCAGTTCCTTGCCGTGCTTGCTCATCCAGGTGTTGTGCCAGACGAGCAGCAGCACGGCGACGATCAGGACCGCGGCGTTCAGGATATCCTGCCCGCTGCCCTCGAAGGCATCGGAGATCTTCTCGGCGAACAGCGCCACCAGGGCGGCACCCGCGAGGCCGCCGGCAACGCCGAGCAGGACCCAGCGCATCCGGCCCGGGATGCCCCGGGTGGCCGCCAGCACGATGGAGATGATGAGGCCTGCCTCGATGACTTCGCGGAAGGCGATGACGAAGGCGCCGATCATGGCGGTCTCCAGGGGTTATGCGAGAGCGTGAAGCACCGCGCGCGGACCGCGCGCTACCAGATCCAGAACAGGAGCACCCAATTGGCCACCGACAGGGCGGCCGCCCCGGCGATGCAGGCTGCGGCCGCCACCCGGCGGACCCCACCGACGGCAAGCCCCGCCACCTGCCAGGCGAGCCAGACGCTCCACAGGCTCGCGCCGGCGAGCAGGGCCGTGCGGATCTCCGCCACGTAGGGGATCACGATGCCGTCGCCGCGGAGGAACGTGACGGTCAGCGCCGACAGGCCCAGGAAGACGCCGCAGCCCGCCACGGGGATCAGCGTCTGGGTCAGGTGGTGGAAGCGGCGCAGGGACCAGCCCCCGAGGGACAGGGTCGCGAGCGCCACGATCCCCGACAGGGCGAGCCCGAGGACGATCGTCGCGGCGCCGATGTAGGCCAGCAGCAACCCGCCGTCGAGGAGGGTCATGACGTCGTTGCGGTCGGGGTAGTTCGTCAGCACGAACCAGGGCGCCGAATGCTCCAGGGGCCACGTGGTCCCGCGTTCGATGAGCCACGTGGCGGCCCATTGCTTGGCGTCGACGTACCAGGGACTCGACGACCACTGGAAGGCGCCGACCGCCAGCGCCAGCATGCCGAACAGGATCAGCATGGTCTGGTCGAGGCTGGGCTCCTCGCCCGCAACGCGGACGATCTCGTGATTGGGGGAGCGCAGGGCGAGGCGCACGGCGCCGCGATGGCCGCTGCAGCGCCCGCACATATGGCAGGCGCCCGCGCCGCGCATGGTCTTTACCGGCACGAGGGGCGCGCAGTTGAAGCTCTCGGTGCCCCCGACGGGCTTGGGCGAGACCGCCCAGGCGGCGCTGTCGACCTGGAAGCTGACCGGCGCCAGCTTCGACAGCACCGCGAAGACGCCGTTGACCGGGCAGAGGTAGCGGCACCAGACGCGCTTGTTGCGCCCGTAGAGCAGGCCGACCACGATCGCCGCCAGCGTCGAGCCCCCCAGGACCGCGAGGACCGGCTTGGGATAGCCGTAGACGCTGGTCATCTGCCCGTAGACGGTGGTGCCGGCAAAGGCCACGAAGGGCCAGCCCTGCCAGGTGATCCAGCGCGGCACGGCATAGCCGCGGCTCCAGCGGCTTGCGAATTCGCTGAGCGCGCCCTCGGGGCAGAGCACGCCGCACCACGCACGGCCGACCAGGACCATGCTCACCAGCACGAACGGCCACCAGATCCCCCAGAACGCGAACTGAGCGGCCAGCGTCAGGTTGGTCCAGATATGGGCGGCGTTGTCGGGGAGCGGCAGCAGCGCCGGAACGATCACCAGAACCGCGTAGACGGCAACGATCAGCCATTGCACGGCCCGGATGATCCAACCGTACCGGCGCAGCCCGTCGCCGAACCGGGCCAGCGCACCGTCGATGACGGATCGACGCGGCGGAACACGGCTCAGGGCAAGGGAGGCTGGCGCTGTCGTCGACGCGCTCATTTGGCCACCAAAGTCGCCTTCGCCTCCGGGTGGAAGTCGTCGAACACCTGGTAGGTGCCGGCATCGAGGGTGCGGAACACGATCGCCGAGGTCGAGCCCGCGGCCAGCGCCTTCTCGCGCTTGAGTTCCGTGCTCTCGAACTCAACCGGGCTCTGGCCGGTATTCGAGATCTCCAGCTTGAACCGGGTGTTGGCCGGCACCTCGATCACCGCCGGAAGGATCACCCCATCGCGCATCTCGACCTTGATGACCGGCATGTCGTCGGCCCGCGCGGACGCGACGGCGACCAGCAGCACGGCGGCAGGGGCGAGGAAGCGCGACAGGCGGGACACGGACAGCTCCGGCAAATTCAGTAGGCGCCCTTCTTGCCGACACCGGCGAAGGTGAAATCCTGCGTAACCGCGAAGGGCTCGAACCACGGACCGACCCCTGTCTCCTTGTCCACGTGGCGACCGAAATGGCTGTCCTTGCCCGGGGGCGCGACCATTACTTTGAGGCGATAGCGGCCGGGGCCGAACAGCTTGACGTTATCGCCGTAATGCGGCCCGTCATTGGCGACCATCGGCATCAGCACCCCCGACACCGTCTGGTCGGTGGGCTTGTCGCCATCGAGCTTCACCGCCTCGAACCGGACGTCGAGGGCCGGCACCCAATCCCCCTCGGCGAAGCCGTTGCGGTTGTCCTTGGCGGCGCGGATATCGGTTTCGAGGTGGATGTCCGACTTGGCGGCCTCGCGCATCATGCCGGGGGGATCCATCTCGATCGGCTGGAGATAGACGGCGGCGACCTCCAGGCCGTTCTGCGTCACATGCGGACCGATCGGCACTTCCTTGGCCGTCGCGGCGCCCGCGAAGGCGAGGAGCGAGGCCGCGGCGAGGCCGCGGAGAAGCGGAGTGATGTGCGACGCATGCATGCGGTCGCACATAATCCACCCCGCTCGAAGTTCAAACTGGAATCGCATCGATCTCAAATAATAACAATTCTAATCTGAGACCACCTTGGGGAGCCATGATCGTATTCGCATGTCTTTCCGGCACCAAGACGCGGTCATTGCAAAAGCTCACGGAGATGTTCGCTATACGATGACCCTCTGCATCTTGACCGAGACGGCGGGACCGGGATTGTCATTCCACTGCCATGCCGAGCGTCGAGGATGGCGGGCGGAACGGAGATGACTTGCGAGGCGGCCTGTGGCGAGAAGGCGCACCCTGGCTTGCGCGATGCCAAAGACCGTTTTAGCAAGTGCTATACTTTTTTGTGAGTCGGATGAGAACCCGTTCCGTGCCCCTGGTCCGCACCGCAGCCCTCATTCTGACGACGCCCCTTCTCGTCCCGGTCGCCGCGCGGGCGGCCGACTTCGCCGCGCCGCGCCCCGACGCCACCCGGCCGACCTACACCGACTGGTCGGGCGGCTATGTTGGCCTCGAGGGCAGCGCCGGCGGATCCTACGGGGCCTACAATTTCGGTCCGACGACGATCGGCGGCCGGCCGATCCCGGCCTTCAAGAGCGGCGATTCCACGGGCCGCAGTGACCAGGGGCGCAACGCCACCACGGCCGTGGGCGGCGTGTTCGGCGGCTGGACCTGGCAGGCCGGGCCGTGGGTCTACGGCATCGAAGCGAATCTCGATCTGGCGAATCTGAAGCGTCCGGTCCCCGCGACCGTCGCGGGGTTCGGCTACGCGGATGCGGATCCGGCCTTCAACGTCGTGCGCGCCAAGACGAATCTCTACGGCGCCCTGCGTGCCCGACTCGGCTACAGCTTCGATCGCTATCTGATCTACGGCACCTTCGGGCTCACCGGTGCGAACGCCCGGTTTCTCGCCAGCTATCCGGATCTCGACACGGGCAGCCAGACCACCGCGCAGCGGGAATTGGGCTATGTCGGCTTCACCCTGGGCGCGGGCGTGCAATACGCCATCACCGACAGCCTCGCCCTGGGCATCGACTACCGCTACATCGATCTCGGCGGTAGCCGGCGCTTCCCGCTGGGCGTGGTGCCCGGCGACACGGGTGGACCGGTCACGACCCGGGCGAGCTTCACCTCCAACCAGCTGTTCGCACGGCTGATGTGGTTTCCGGGCGGCTTGAAGGTGCCGCCGGACCCGGACGAGACCGCTCCGCACGACCCCGACAACGGCGATACCGGCCGCTTCTCGCTGCACGGGCAGACGACCCTGATCGCGCAGGCCGTGCCCGGCTTCCGCTCGCCCTACGAGGGCGCGCAGAGCCTGATCCCCCATCAGGCCCGGCAGACCACCACGGCGACGATCTTCCTCGGCCTCAAGCTCACCGACAGCACCGAGATCTACTACAACCCCGAATTCAGCCAAGGCTTCGGCCTGTCGCGGACGCTAGGCGTCGCCGGCTTCGTCAACGGCGAGGCGCAGAAGGCGGGCGCCCCGTTCCCGAAGCTGCGCTCGAACCGCTACTACGTGAAGCAGACCTTCGGGCTGGGCGGCGAGACCGTGGATGTTCCGGACGGTCCGAACCAAGTGGCCACCCGTTACGATGCCGAGCGGATCACGCTGATCGCCGGCAAGTTCGCGCTGGGCGACTTCTTCGACGGCAACATCTACGCGCACGACCCGCGCGTGGACTTCTTCAACTGGTCGCTCTGGGGCGCCTCGGCCTGGGACTTCCCGGCGAACCTCCCGGGCTTCACGCAAGGCGTCTACGCCGAGTACAACCGGCCGGAATTCGCCATCCGCGCAGCCTACACGCAGGTGCCCAAGGAACCGTCGAGCGACGTGCTCGACCCGCGGGTGTTCCGGCGTGCGGGGCTGAACGTCGAGTTCGAGGAGCGCCACGTCCTCCCGTGGCTGGAGCAGCCCGGCAAGATCCGGATCGGGCTGTTCTCGAATGTCGGTGTCTCGGCCAACAACCGCGACGTGGTCACCCTGACGCAGCTCGGCCTGTTCGACGACATCAACGACGCCGTCGCGGCGACAAGGCGCCCCCGCCGCAAGACCGGCGGCTACATCAACCTGGAGCAGGGGCTGACGCCGGAACTCGGGCTGTTCGCCCGGGCGAGCCTGAACGACGGGCGCACCGAGAACATCTCCTTCACCGACATCGACCGGAGCTTCTCCGGAGGCCTGTCGCTGAAGGGCAAGGCCTGGGACCGGCCCGACGACACGATCGGCATCGGCGCCGCGATGAACGGGCTCTCGCCCTCACACCGGGCCGCCTTCGCGGCCGGCTACCTCGGCCTGCTGATCGGCGACGGGCGGCTGAATTACGGCACCGAGCGCGCGCTGGAGACCTACTACGCCCTGAACCTCACGAAATTCGTCACCCTGACCTTCGACTACCAGTTCATCGACAATCCCGGATACAATCGCGACCGCGGCCCCGCGCATTTCTTCGCCTCGCGGTTGCACGCGGATTTCTGATCGGCGCGGCCGGAGGCATCGGCGGCATGCCCGATCAGTCCGCAGCCTCGGTCACGGTGGCCCCGAAGAACGCCTCGAAGGCGGCGCGGAGCTGCATGTCGACCTCCGGCAGGCTCACGGGCAGGCCGAGATCGACGAGGCTCGTCACCCCGTGCTCCCGGACGCCGCACGGCACGATCCCGTCGAAATGCGCGAGATCGGGCTCGACGTTCAGGCTGATGCCGTGGAAGCTGACCCAGCGGCGCACCCGGATCCCGATCGCCGCGATCTTGTCCTCGACGCGAGGCCCCTTCTCGGGCCGGCGTACCCAGACGCCGACCCGATCCTCCCGGCGCTCGGCGCGGACATTGAAGGCGGCGAGCGTCTCGATCAGCCACGCCTCCAGGCTCGCCACATAGGCGCGCAGGTCGCGGCTGCGCCGGTCGAGGTCGAGCATCACGTAGGCGACCCGCTGGCCGGGGCCGTGATAGGTGTATTGCCCGCCCCGGCCCGTGGCGTGGACCGGGAAGCGGTCCGGTGCCACCAGATCCTCCGGTCGGGCCGAAGTCCCGGCCGTGTAGAGCGGCGGGTGCTCCAGCAGCCAGACGCATTCGGGCGCCGCGCCGCGGGCGATCGCCTCCACACGCGCCTCCATCCAGGCGAGGGCGGCCGCGTAGCCCACGGGCGCGTCGCTCACGCGCCAGCCCACCGGGCCGGCGACCGGATCTGCGCCGGGCCGCTTCGGGAAGGCGTGCGGGCGGACCGTGAGGCGGGGCGCGTTTACCAAGAGTTCATCATCCTGCGTCGATGGTCGCAGCCTTCAACATTCGCGGCCGGCGCTGGCAAGGACCGGCCGTGAGACAGGATGGCGGCTGGTGGCGATCTTCGAGACCCTGAAGGTCGATCTGACAGTGGTGCTGGGCCGCGCCCGCATGCCGCTGCACATGCTGCTGCGCATGGGCCGCGGCGCCGTGATCGAGCTGGAAGCCAGCGACAGCGACATGGTCGAGATCCTGGCCAACGACCACCCGATCGCCCGCGGGCAGATCGTGGTGACCGGCGACCGCATCTCCGTCGAGGTGACCGAGCTGATCCGCAAGGCGGCCTCGATCGTGGAGCCCGGCATCAGCATCGGCGACGGCGCGGCGCCTTTCCTGGAGGGCGGCTACGATTCCCCGTGAGCGAGGCGCTTGTCGGCGGCGGAACGATCTGTTATCCGCTGCGCCGCGCGACACGAAAGCGGCCCCGGGTTTTCCCGCGGCGCGCGACGGTCGGGCAAACGGACCGGTCTTCGCGTCCGATGCGGCCATGGCGGAATTGGTAGACGCGCTAGCTTGAGGTGCTAGTCCCGAGAGGGGTGGAGGTTCGAGTCCTCTTGGCCGCACCACATTGTTTCGGTTGCCCCGGATCTGCGGCAGCCCGGATGTGGTGCAAGACAGGGCGGTGCGCCGCCGATTGCGACACAACATCAGAGTAAGCCGATCCGCTCTGCGGAATCGCGGCCCGGTCCCGATCGACCGAAAGCTCGGGCGCCCTGGCGCTGCGGGAGGCGGAGAGCCATGCCCGGATCGCCGGCCGTGTTCGCGGGCTCGACGGAGCACTGGTACCGGTCCGCGTGGCCCTCGGCCTGATCGCGCCGCAACCCGGCCCTGCATTGACTTCGCAGTCGCACAGCCGCATATCGGCGCTGCAGCGTCAGCGGCCGTCATGGCCCGCTTGAGGGGGCTGCGTGACGGATCGGGCGCCTTCCCGGCGTGATCCGGCCCCCCTCTTCATAACGTGCATGCACCCGGGCCGCCCCATCACGCGGGCTGCCCCCTGCCAACGGACCGGCCCCAACACGGCATCGATCGCGTGCGACGCGAGGCGCCCGGCCGGCCCTGCTGCATCGGATACATCCTTGACCCAATTCACCGATTTCGGCCTCGCCCAGCCCGTGCTGCGGGCGCTCAGCGAGGCCGGCTACGTCGCGCCGACCCCGATCCAGGCCCAGGCGATCCCGCCCGCCATGGAAGGCCGCGACCTCTGCGGCATCGCCCAGACCGGCACCGGCAAGACCGCGGCCTTCGCGCTGCCGATCCTGCACCGCCTCTCGCTCTCGGACCGCCGCGCGCCGCGCCGCGGCTGCCGGGTGCTGGTGCTCTCGCCCACCCGCGAGCTCGCCAACCAGATCGCCGAATCCTTCTCGGATTACGGCCGTCACCTGTCCTTCACCAACACGGTGGTGTTCGGCGGCGTCACCATCAGCCGGCAGGAGCGCGCCCTGGCGCCGGGCGTCGACATCCTCGTCGCCACCCCCGGCCGGCTGATCGACCTGATCGAGCGTCGCTCACTGATCCTCGACGGCGTGGAGATCCTCGTCCTCGACGAAGCCGATCAGATGCTCGACCTCGGCTTCATCCACGCCCTCAAGCGCATCGTGAAGATGCTGCCCGAGAAGCGCCAGAGCCTGTTCTTCTCGGCGACCATGCCGAAGAATATCGCCGGCCTCGCGGCGCAGTATCTCACCGATCCGGTCCAGGTCGCGGTGACGCCCGTCGCCACCACGGCGGAGCGGGTCGACCAGCAGGTGATCTTCGTCCACACCGGCGCCAAGCAGGCGCTGCTCGGCCACATCCTGCGCGATCCGGCGATCGAACGCGTCCTGGTCTTCACCCGCACCAAGCACGGCGCCGACCGCGTCGTCCGCGGGCTCGACAAGGTCGGCATCGCGGCGGCGGCCATCCACGGCAACAAGAGCCAGCCGCAGCGCGAGCGGGCGCTGGCGTCCTTCAAGGACGGCTCCTGCCGGGTTCTGGTCGCCACCGACATCGCGGCCCGCGGCATCGACGTCGAGGGCGTGAGCCACGTGGTCAATTTCGACCTGCCGAACGTGCCGGAGAGCTACGTCCACCGGATCGGCCGCACCGCCCGGGCCGGCGCGGACGGGCTCGCCATCTCGTTCTGCAACGACGAGGAGAAGGCCTACCTGCGCGACATCGAGCGGGTGACCCGGCAGAAGGTGCCGGTGGCGGGCTTCCCCGAGGGCTTCACCCCGCCGTCCCGCCAGGAGGCGGCCGAGATCGCCCGCGAGGAGGAGCGCCGGCCCGAACGGCAGCAGCAGCGTCCCGGCGGCGGCCGCCAGGGTCAGCGGCCCCGGCAGTCGCAGGGCCGTCCCCAGCAGGGTCGGCCGGAGGGTGGCCGCGGCTTCGGCGGTCCCGGCCAGGGTGCGCCCCGGCAGGGCCGGCCCCAGGAGGGCCGGGCCGACGCCCGCGGCGACGGGCGGGGTCATGCCCCGCAGGGCCGCGACGTCCGCGCCGACCGGCCGGCACGACCGCAGGGCGAGCGCCCCAACCAGGGCCGTCCGAACCGCGACGCCCGGCCCCAGCGGGCCGATGCCCGGCCGCGCAGCGGCGGGGGCGGCGGCGAGGGTCGCAGCATCGGCTGGCTGGAGCGGGCGCCCCGCTCCTGAGCGTCACATTCGAGCCGCCCGGGACGGATCCGTCCCGGGCGGCTTTCCATTTCAGCGCAGGCCGCGGCCGCGAAGCCGCGCCGCGCGGCGATCAGTTTCCCCCTGACGCCCGTGACCATGCCTCGGGCCCTTGCGGCCCCGCACGCGGCGAGGGCGCCGCCGGCCGGATGGCGGGCGGGGACGCCCCGCGACCCCGTCTCCCCATGAGGGCTCCGCTGTCCCCGCGCGCGCAGCGACGCACGCCAGCCGGCACCACATCCCCGGCTGTGACGCTGCCCCGGCTCCCGTCGCTGCGCGCGGTTCCCATCACAGGACTCGGTCAGTTCGCCCGCGAGACCTCGACGAGGTTGTCGGAGAACGAGGGGGCGTGGCCCATATCGGTGAAGGCCGCCGACGAGATGCTGTTGACTGTCCCCTCGTTGAGCTGGCGCCAGTAGCCGAGGGTCGCCACCACGATTCCGTGCGTGACGTCGTCGGTGACGCGCGCGACGCCCTTGAAGGCGCCCCGGGCATTGGCGACCTGGACGCGGTCGCCGTCGACGATGCCCCGGGACTCGGCATCGGCCGGGCTGATCATCACGAACTGCTCGCCCTGGCCCTTCTGCTTGTCCGCCATGTTGGCGTAGCAGGAATTCAGGAAGTAGTGGCTCTTGGGCGAGACGATGTTGAGCGGGTAGCGCTTGGCCAGCTCCGGATCGTTCGCGTGCGATTCCCGCGCACCGACATAGTCGGGCAGCGGGTCGAGGGGTTCGCCGGGCTGGAAGCCCTCGTACATCTGCCGGAACGGCGGCGCGACGAAGTTCGTGGCGCCCTCGATCTTGAGCATGCACTTGCCGGTATCGGTCGGGAAGTTGCCCTCCCGGTGCGGGGCGCGGTCGTCCGGCGTGCCCACCTTCAGGCGGGCGAAACCATGCGCGCGCATGTAGGCGAGGTCGATCCCCGCGCAGGCGGGCGAAGCCCAGTCGACGTAGTGCTCCAGGCACTCCGCGTCCGACCATTTGAAGTTCTCTTCCTCGAAACCGAACCGGGCGGCGAGCCTGCGGAAGATCTCGTTGTTGGGGATCGCCTCGCCGGGCGCCTCCGCGCACTTGGTGTTGTAGGTCAGGTAGAGGTGGCCCCAGGAGAGGATCATGTCCTCCATCTCGGCGCCCATCGCGGCCGGAAGCAGGATGTCGGCGTAGGCGGCCGTGTCCGAGATGAAGTGCTCGGCCGAGACCATGAACAGGTCCTCCCGCATCAGGCCCGCGACGATCTTGTCGGTCTCGGGGGCCTGCGTCACCGGGTTCGAGTTCCAGCACATCATCGACATGATCGGCGGGTCGAGCTTCAGCTCCCCGGTGAGCGCGCGGCCGATCTGCAGGTTCGAGACGACCCGGGTGCCCTCCGGGATCAGGTCGGGCCGGCACATGACGTCGAACTTGTAGGGATGCTCCCAGACCGGGAACTGCGTGACGCCGCCGCCGACATGGCGCCACGCACCGGTGAGCGCCGGGATGCAGGTGACCGCCCGGATGGTCTGGCCGCCGCCGAAATGCCGCTCCAGCGCCACGCCCATGCGGATGCCCACCGGCTGGGCCGTCGCCATCTCGTGGGCGAGCCTGCGGATGTCGGCCGCCGGGACCCCCGTGATGGACTCCGCCCATTCCGGCGTGCGCGGGGCGGCCCGCTCCTTCAGATCGGCGAAGCCGATCGTGTGGTTGTCGACGTAGTCCTGGTCGACGAGGCCCTGCGCGATGATCGAGTTGATCAGCGCCATGGCGAGGGCGCCGTCGGTGCCGGGCTTCGGGGCGATGTGCCAGTCGGCGGCCTTGGCGGTGCGCGACGCGTAGGCGTCGATGACGACGACCTTGGCGCCCTTCTTCTGTGCGTCCTTCACGATCGCCCAGTGGTGGAGGTTCGTGCTGACCGAGTTGCAGGCCCAGATGACGATGTACTTGGAGTGGATGTAGCTCTCCGGATCGAGGCCGGCGGTCGGCCCGACGGTGAGGAGCCAGGCCGTGCACGAGCCCTCGCCGCAGAAGGTCCGCTCGGTCACGGTGGCGCCCAGGCGGTTGAAGAAGGCGTCGCCGCCGTTCAGCCCGTGCACGAGGCCCTGGTTGCCGAGATAGCTGTAGGGGGCGATGGCCTGCGGCCCGTACTGGTCGATGATCGCCGTCCAGCGGCTGACGATCTCGTCGAGCGCCTCGTCCCAGGTGATGCGCGCGAATTGCTTGGAGCCCTTCGGGCCGACGCGCTTCATCGGGTAGAGCACCCGGTCCGGATGATAGTGGCGCTTCTCGTAATCCTTCAGCTTCACGCAGAGGCCGCCCCGGGTCATCGGGTGGTCCGGGTTGCCGCGCACGCTCAGAAGCTCGCCGCCCTTCACCTCGAACAGCATGGAGCAGGTGTCGGGACAATCATGCGGACAGGCGCCGTAGAAGACCTCTGAGACGGCCTCGGCCTGGACGATCTCGTTCATCGTTTCCTCCCTGACCGGCCGCAGGCGTCTCGTTATTATGCGTGTTTCTCGGCGCGGGTCGGGGCCAGCCTATATCGGGAAGAAGAAAAATTCTAATTCGAGCGCGGTGCCCGGTCCGTGCCGGGCGGACGCGCGGGGTCAGCCCTCCGGCAGTCCAGCGCGGCGCAGGCCCTCGTAGATGCGTGCCCGCTGGGCCAGGAAGGTCGGATCGGTGGAGGTCAGGCTTCGGTAGCGGGCGAGGGTGTAGCCGGGGCGCAGCCTGAGGAACTCGGCGAGGGAGGCCCGCGCCTCCACATCCCGGCCGAGCCGCGCGAAGGCGCAGGCGAGATAGAGGTGGGGGAAGTCGAAGAGCGGGTTCACCGCCGCCGCGCGGCGCAGCGGCTCGATCGCCTCCTGATCCTGCCCGAGATGGAGCTTGGCCAAGCCGTCCCGGGCGAGCCACGCCCCGAGCAGGGGATCCTTGGGGCTGAGGCGGATGGCGGCGGCGATGTCGCGCTCCGTCTCCTCGGCCCGTCCGAGGAAGATCTGGATGAGGCCGCGATAGGCGTAGGCCCGGGCGAAGCTGGGATTCAGGGTGAGCACCCGGTCGAACGCCGCGAGGGCCTCCGCGTAGCGCGATCGGGCGCGCAGGGTCTCCCCGCGCAGGTAATGCGCGAAGGGATGTGTCGGGTCGCCCTGGAGGACCGATGCGATCGCCTGCTCGGCCGTGTCGAGATCCGCCGTCCGCTCGGTCGTCCAGCCGTTCAGCACCCCGTCGACGAGCACCTCGGCGAGCCCCAGGCGCGCATCGACATTGGCCGGATCGAGGCCGAGCGCGCGCTCGAACAGCGGGCGGGCCTGGGCGTGGTTGTCGCGGGCGAAGGGCCGGTTGAGCAGCGCCTGTCCGCGCATGACCAAGTCCACCGCATCCGCCGGCTGGCCCGACCGGGCCTGCGTGGCGGCCTCGAGAAGACGCACGCCGAGGGCGCGGCCGACCTGGGCGACGAGGACATCCTGCGCGGCGCCGACGGCGGTCCGCGGTCCGTCGTAGCGGTCGGCCCAGAGGGCGGCGCCGGTCTCGGAATCCGTCAGTTGCACGGCGAAGCGCACCTGCTCGCCGCTCTGCCGAAGGCTTCCCTGCACGACGTAGCGGACGCCGAGTTCGCGGCCGACGGCGCGCGGCTCGACGGGCCGCCCCCTGTAGGCCTGGGCCGTACCGTGCGCGATGACGAAGGTTCCCGGGGCGCGGGCGAGATCGGCGGAGAGATCCTCGGCGAGCTGCTCGGCGAGGTAATCCTGGTCTGCTTCGCCGCTCTGGTTCGCCAGGGGCAGGACCACCAGGGACAGCCTCGGGCGCAGAGGCTCGCCCGGCCCATCCGTGCGCTCGGATCCGACGAGACGGGGCCAGGTCAGAGCCAGCCCCGCGGCGGCGAGGACCGCGACGGCGCCGAGCGTCGGCCGGAGGGCGGCGCGGGCGCGGCCCGCCCGGATGGCGCGCGACGTCCGCTGGTCGGGAGGCGGCACGGCGTAGACGCGCACGGGGCGTGCGATGTTCTTGAGGCGCTGCGGGCCGAGATCGATGAACGGGATTTCCGAGAGACCACGAACCTGCAGGTAGGCGGCTTCCGAAAGCCTCAGGGCACCGGGCTCGGCGGCGCTCTGCAGACGCGCGGCGATGTTGACGCCGTCGCCGAAGAGATCGCCGTCATGCACCATGATGTCGCCGAGATGGATCCCGATGCGGAGACGGAACTGCGCGGCCTCCCCCTCGGCCTCGGCGAGGGCTCGCTGGATCGCCACCGCACAGCAGACGGCATCCATGACCGAGGCGAACTCGGCCAGAACGCTGTCCCCGGCCGTGTTGGCGATCCGTCCGTGACGGGCCGCGATCATCCGGTCGACGATCCGCCGCGTGGCCTGGAGGGCGCGCATGGCGCCGCTCTCGTCGGCATGCATCGCCTTCGAATAGCCGGCGATGTCGGCTGCGAAGATCGCGGCCAGCCGGCGTTCCGGAACCGACCATTCCGATGCGCTGGACAGTGCCCTGTTCTCGCTCATCGCGATCCGTTCACGCCACGGCGACCCGGCAAGCCCGACCGTGGCCGCGTGATTCGCCACCCGCAGCGATGCAGCCGAATACTGCTTTGATCCAATGATGTCGAGCGAACACAGGCATTCGTACGCGCAAAACAAAGAATCGAGCCGGATCCGAGTCCGTCGCCGGGACTTCTCGAGCGCCCCGCAGCGGATGGCCCTTCCGCGACCGTCGCCCGACAGGACGGCCGCTCCGGCGCGGGCAGATCCTTTTATTGGCCGCGCCGTGCCCCCATTTCTGCCGACAGACGAATGGGGGCCTGCATCATGCGGTTCGAACTCTATCGGGACGCCAAGGGTGAATGGCGCTGGCGCCTCCGGGCGCGCAACGGCGAGGTGATCGCCGAATCCGGCGAAGGCTATAGCCGCCGCGAGGATTGCGAGCACGGCATCGCCCTTGTGCGCCAAAGCGCCGAGGCCCGCATCGAGGACATGACGACGAAGATCGCCTGACCGGTCGGGTCTCAACCCGCGATCAACCCTGTCCGAAACGTCGCAGCGGTTATGCTGCAACGCTTCCGCTCGCCTACGCGTTGCAGCGTTTCGAACCGGGCGGAGGGCCCTCGCTTCCCGTGCGGTTCGTCGACCAGGACGTAACCACACGAAGGGAGTCGAGACCGTGCTGAGGAAATTCCTGCTCGCGGCCCTGCTGGTGCTGGGCTTCGCGGCTGCGGCGCCGGAGGGCGCGTCCGCCGCGCCCATCGGCCCGGGGCTGGCCCTGCCCGCCGAAGCCGCGCCGGCAGTAGCCGAGAAGGCCCAGTACTACTACCGCCGCCGCTTCTACGGCCCGCGGCCCTACTGGCGCCGCCCCTATTACCGTCGCCGGTTCTACTACGGCCCGCGGCCGTTCTACCGCCGTCCCTATTACGGCCGCCGGTTCTACTACTGAGCGGTTCTCCGACCTGACCGGCCCGGCGGCTCCCTCGAGCCGCCGGGCTTTTTCATGCGCCGATTCGGGGTGCGCGCGGGCGGCCCTTGCTTTATCGTGCCGGGAACGGGACCGCCGACGGCAGATCGGTGCGCCCGAGAGGAAGCCCAATGAACGATATTGCGCAACGCGCCGAGCCTGCGGCGGCGACGCCGGACCTCTGGCAATCCATCCCGCTCGAATGCATCCTGAGTGCGGTCGCCGTGCTGCTGGCGGCGGGTCTCAAGCTCGCCGGCCTGATGTCCTGACGGCGCAGACGGGGCGGATGGACGGCATGCAGCACGTCACACTCTCACCGGCCGGAAGCGCGACACCGCCCGTGGAGGTCGATCTGCCCAAGGGCGACCTCACGGTGCGCACCATCGCCATGCCGGCCGACACCAATGCCAACGGCGACATCTTCGGCGGCTGGGTGCTCTCGCAGATGGACCAAGCCGGTGGCATCGCGGGGGTGGACCGGGCGCAGGGCCGCGTGGTCACCGTGGCGCTCGAATCCATGACCTTCATCCGGCCGGTCCGGGTCGGCGACGTGCTGTGCGTCTATACCCGGGTGGCGCATGTCGGCCGGACCTCGATGAAGATCGAAGTCGAGGCCTGGGCGCGGCGCTTCTGCACCCAGGTTCGCGAGCGGGTCACGCAGGCCACGTTCACCTTCGTGGCCATCGACGAGGCCGGCCGCCCGCGGCCGATCCCGCCGGCGGTGCCCTCGCCCTCCGCGACTACTTGATCACCCCGCAGGCGATCCGGTCGCCGGCGCCGCCGATCGGCTGGCTGGTGTGGTCGTCCTCGTTGGCGTGAATGATCAGTGCCGCGCCGTCACCATCCTTGAGGCCGCCCTCGCCGTTCAGCGGCGT
The DNA here is from genome assembly GCF_040545035.1 of Methylobacterium sp. 1973. Lineage (NCBI taxonomy): Bacteria > Pseudomonadati > Pseudomonadota > Alphaproteobacteria > Hyphomicrobiales > Methylobacteriaceae > Methylobacterium > Methylobacterium sp. 1973. The sequence goes on along the minus strand of NZ_JBEPLA010000005.1, from coordinate 35,105 downwards.
CTCGCTCGAGACCTCGGCATTGGCCGAGCCGTCCTGCGCGGCGTAGAGGTTCGGCAGGTCGCCCTCGTCGGGCCCCTCGGCGTTGAGCAGCCCGTGCTTGCTCTGGTCGTGGTTCACGTGGGCCTTCGAGTTCATGAACTTCGGATCCGAGCAGTCGCCCACGGCATGGAAATGCATCCCGTGCCAGCCGGGCGGCAGACCACCGGGCTGGATCGTCACGCGCAGGACCAGGGCATTCGCCCCGTCGCGGATCGACAAGGCGCCGATCGCGTCGCCCTTGGCGTTCTTGATCGGCGCCGTGTAGGTCTCTGCCGGTTTGGCGACCTCCTTCGGAGGCTCCTGCGCCAGGGCGGCGCCGGCGGCGACAGTCCCGAGCAATGCGAGCAGCGGCAGGGTGCGGGTCATACGGTGGCTCTCCTCTCCGGCCCGGTCTAGTTAGGGAGCGCGCCGGCCTTCGACAGGGCGGCGGCCCGAAACCTCCGTCGCAGATCTGCCGGGACCGCACGAAGCCCTGATGACCCGAGACCGGCCTATCCCGGACCGCGCGCCGCCCACGGACGATCCGTCCCCGCGTCGCGCCGACCTGTTCCTCGTGGCGCACGGCCACTTTGAGAGCCGGGCCCGGGCCCAGGCTGCGATCCGCGCCGGGCTCGTGCGGGTCGACGGGCACCCGCTCGCCCGCCCCTCGGACACGATCGCCCCGGGGGCACGGGTCGAGGCGGAATCCGAGCATCCCTACGCCTCCCGCGGCGGCATGAAGCTCGCCGCCGCCCTGGATGCGTTCGGCCTCGACCCGGCCGGCCGTACCGGCCTCGACGTCGGCGCCTCGACGGGCGGCTTTACCGACGTGCTGCTGGCCCGCGGCGCCCGCCACGTCCACGCGCTGGATGTGGGCCGGGGGCAATTGCATCCGCGCCTCGCCGGGGATCCGCGGGTGACCAACCGGGAGGGGACCGACATCCGCGTCCTCGACCCGGACGCCCTCGTCCCGCGCCCCGATCTCGCCAGCGTGGACGTGAGCTTCATCGGTCTGCGCCTCGTCCTGCCGGTCCTGCCGCCGCTGCTCGCCCCGGGAGCGGAGGTCGTCGCGCTGATCAAGCCGCAATTCGAGGCTGGGCGCGGGCGGGTCGGCCGCGGCGGCCTCGTGCGCGACCCGGCGGTCCACGCAGAAGTCTGCGCGGCCATCCGCAAAACCCTGGAGGCGCTCGGCGCCGAAATCCTGGGCCTCATCGACTCGCCGGTGCCGGGCGGCGACGGCAATGCCGAGTTCCTGATCGGTGCGAGGTTGCCGTGAGCGAGACAGCCGACATCGAGACGGTCACGATCCGCGACCTCGGCACCCGCGGCGACGGGATCGCCGAGGATGGGATCCTCGTGCCCTACACCTTGCCCGGGGAACGCGCGGAAATCCGCCGGGAGGCGCGGCGAGGCGACCTCATCGCCGTCACGCAGGCCTCCCCCGACCGGGTCGCGCCGTTCTGCCCGTACTACATGCGCTGCGGCGGCTGCCGCACCCAGCACCTCGCGCGGCCCGCGGAACTCGCCTGGAAGCGCGGCCTCGTCGCGCAGGCCCTGTCCCAGGCCCGCCTCGACGTGGCCCCTGCCCCGATCATCGACGCGCACGGGACCGGGCGTCGCCGCCTCACACTGCACGTGCGGGAGATCGATGGCCGTGCCGAGGCCGGGCTGATGGCGGCGCGCAGCCACGCGCTGGTCCCGATCGACCATTGCCCGATCACCGTGCCGGCGCTGCACGCGGCCCCTGCGGTGGCGCGCCGCCTCGCCGCCCCCCTGGGCCATGGGCGCAAGCCCCTCGACGTGGCCGTTACCGCCACCGACCAGGGCCTGGACGTCGATCTGCGCGGCCACGGCCCGGTGAGCGCCGGCGTGGGCACCGCGCTGGTGCGGATCGCCGGCGAACTCGGCCTCGCCCGCCTCTCCCTCCACGGCGAGCGGCTCATGGAGGCCGAGCCGGTCTCGGTCACTGCCGACGCGATCCGCCTCTACCCGGCGCCCGGCGGATTCCTGCAGGCGACCGCCGCCGGACAGGCGACGCTCTGCGATCTCACCCTGACGGCCCTCGGCCCCCGTGTCCGACGTGTCGCCGACCTGTTCGCGGGCTGCGGGCCGTTGAGCCTGGCGATCGCCCGGACGGCCGCCGTTCACGCCGTCGAGTCCGACGCCGCCGCCCTGGCCGGGCTCGAACGATCCGCGCGCATGGCCTCGGGCCTGCGCAGGATCACCACCGAGCGCCGCGACCTGTTCCGGCGGCCCCTGCTCCCCCTCGAACTCGAGGCCTTCGATGCGGTGGTGTTCGACCCGCCCCGGGCCGGCGCGGAGGCCCAGGCCCGCCAGCTCGCCGCCGCGCGCGTGCCCCTCGTGATCGGTGTCGCCTGCGACGCCGGCACCTTCGCCCGGGATGCGGCGACGCTGGTTGCCGGCGGCTACCGGCTGGAGGCCGTCACGCCGGTGGACCAGTTCCGCCATTCGGGCCATGTTGAGATGGTTGGCGTGTTCCGACGCGAGCCGGCGCGGCGCCGATGAGGCAAGCAACCCGCAGTGAAGTTCGGCGTTCTCTCGAAGACTGGAGAGGTTCCATGAGCCGAGGATATTTTCGTCTCGCAGGTCTGGCCGCGCTGAGTCTCACCCTCTCGGCTCCCCTCGCGGCACAGACGGTCGCGCCCGATCAGACGGGCACCGGCGGCGGCCCGGCCTCGACGATCACGGCGCCGAACACCAACAGCCTCGGCGTCACCAAGCCGCCGGGCACGTCGCTCGGGGCCGCCGAAGTGCCGTCCCGCACGGAGGAGCGGCGCGAGCGCGCCCTGACCGATCGGATCGAACGCAGCATCTGCGACGGCTGCAACTGAGCCTGGGTCCTGGGCACTCGCTCGCGGTCGGCGGACCTTGCCGCCGCAGGGTCGTCCTGGGCCGGGCGGCAGGCGACCACCGCCGCCAGGGTGAGCCCGGCTCGCCGGACGCGGGGACGATGCCACCCGGACCGAGCAGGCGCCTCTCCGGGCGGCGATGGCCGAATTCGGCGGGATCGCCCAGACGACGGTCGGCTGACGGCGCCCAGGCCGGACGAACCGGTTGCGCCCGCGGCGGTCCATGAGACGGTCCATGAGAGGGCGCGCGACCGCTCCGTCACCCCTATTCAGCGCCCTTTCGACCCCAAGGCCCTCGGCGAGGCGGCGACCGGCCCCGCACCGACCGACCCCGAGCTGTTCCGAGGGATTGGGCGGCGATGTCACGGAAGCGTCAGAAAACAGCGCCACATCCGCGGCACAGCTTGCATCGATCGTCGCGGTGCCGGATGCGGGCTGCGGCCCTGCGCTGTCCCGTGACCGATCCGTATCCGAGACCTGCTCGTGATCTTCATCCACCAGCCCGCCATCGGCGCCGGAGCCACGCTGCTTGAACGCCGCGTCATCGATCTCCAGGACACGATCCCCGAAGACACCGTCTGGCTCGACCTGATCCGCCCGAGCCGCGAGGAGGAGCTGAAGGTCGAGGCCTTCGCCGGCATCGAGGTGCCGACCCGCGAGGAGATGAAGGACATCGAGCCCTCGGAGCTGCTCTACGTGGAAGACGGCGCCCGCTACATGACCGGGCGCGTGCTCTCGAAGGTCAGCGATGCCGAGGAGCCGGGCCTCGCCGGCATCACCTTCATCCTGCGCGGCAACCGGCTCGTCACCGTGCGCCACGAGGAGCCGCAGGCCTTCCGCATGTACACGCAGCGCGCCGGGCGCTCGATGGGCAACGGCAGCGCGTCGGCCACCTCGGGCGAGACCATCCTGGCCGGGCTGATCGAGGCGGTGATCGACCGGGCCGCCGACGTGCTCCAGCTCCAGGGCGAACGCATCGACCGCCTGTCGGGCAAGATCTTCGAAGTGCAGGAGGATCCGTCCGCCCGCAACACCGCCCTTCAGGACACGTTACGCGCCCTCGGCCGGCACGGCGATCTCATCTCCAAGCAGCGGGAGAGCCTCGTCTCCATGGAGCGTATTCTGCTCTCGCTGTCGGCGACCTACCGGACCAACAAGGCCCCGCGCGATCTGCGCGAGGATGTCCGCTCCACCCTGCGGGATCTGCAATCCCTCGAGGAGCATGCCACCTTCCTGTCCACGAAAATTCAATTTTTGCTCGACGCAACACTCGGTCTTGTCAATCTTGAACAGAACAACATCATCAAGCTGTTCTCGGTCATGGCGGTCGTCTTCATGCCGCCGACGCTGATCGCGTCGATCTATGGCATGAATTTTAAAGCCATACCCGAACTAGATTTCTCATTCGGATACCCGATGGCGCTGGTCATGATGGTTGTCGCAGCGGTATTCCCTTACTTTTTCTTTCGCTGGAAGAAGTGGCTTTAACGGCAAAGTCTGCTCCAGGACCGGAAAAATATTAAGGTCTCTGCGGGAGCATGGTGAGACCTGCAGGCGCGGCATGGCCGCGATGACGGAACCTCCCATGCGTTTCTCCCTGAAAACGGTTCTCGCCGGTGCGATCGGCCTGCTTGCCCTCGCCGCCGTCGGCCAGGGAATCGCCAGTGTCGTGAGCCTGTCGGAGATCGAGCGCAACGCCGCGGCGATCTCCCAGCAGGCCCTGCCCACGCAGAACCAGGCCGAGGCCATCGGGACGGCCGTGCGGGACGCCCGCCTGCGGCTCTACCGCCTCGCGGTGGCCTCGCCCGACGCGGCAGCCCTGGACAAGAACCAGACCGCGCTCACCGACACCCTCGGCGAGCTTTCCGGCCTCCGTCAGGCTTACCAGGAGCGCCTGACGGGTTCCCAGGACCGGGAGATCTACGAGCGCTTCACCACCGCCTGGAACGCCTACCAGAACGTGCAGCTACAGGTGGTCGAGCTGATGATCGCAGGCGATCAGCCGGGCGCGCTCGCGCTGGTGCTGGACCCCGCGACGGGTGCGCAGAACGATGCCGCGGTGGCGAGCCTGACCGAGTCCATCGCCTCTGCCCGGGCACAGACCGCGGCCAATGTCGCCGTGACCGTGCAGGCGGCGACGCGCGCCAATCTGATCGCGATGGCCGCCACCGTGGTGGGCCTCGTGGTCGCCGCCGCCGCGATGCTGTTCGCCCTGTTCGGGATCGCGCGCCCGATCGAGCGCATGACCGGGGCGATGGGCCGCCTCGCCCAGGGCGACGAGAGCGTGCCAGTCCCGCACACCGGGCGCCGCGACGAGATCGGCGCGATGGCGGCGGCCGTACAGGTCTTCAAGGACAACCTGATCCACACCCGCGCCCTGGAGCGGGAGACGGCCCAGGCCCGGGAGGGCGCCGAGGCGCAGCGCCGGCGGGCCGTTCACGCCCTGGCCGAGTCCTTCGAGGCCGCGGTCGGCGGCGTGCTGACGCGGGTGGCGGACGCCGCCCTCGGCCTGCGGGCCGAGGCCGAGGCGATGACCAGCACGGCCACGCACACGGCCGAGCGCTCGGCCACGGTGGCGGGGGCCGCGCAGGAGGCCGCCCAGCATGTCGGCACCGTCGCGGCGGCCGCGGAGGAACTCGGCGCCTCGGTGCAGGAGATCGGCCGCCAGGTGGACGGGTCTGCCGAACTCGCCCGGAGCGCGGTGGTCCAGGCCGGCGCCACCGCCGGCCTCGTGCAGGACTTGAGCACGGCGGCGGGCCGGATCGGCGATGTCGTGCGCCTCATCACCGACATTGCAGGCCAGACGAACCTGCTGGCGCTCAACGCCACGATCGAGGCGGCCCGCGCCGGCGATGCGGGACGCGGCTTCGCGGTGGTCGCCAGTGAGGTGAAGCAGCTCGCCGCCCAGACCGCCAAGGCCACCGAGGAGATTGCCGGTCAGGTCGGCCGAATCCAGGGCGCCACCGGACAGACCGTGGACGCCATCGACGGCATCGCATCCCGCATCCGCGAGATCGATGGCGTGGCGACCTCGATCGCGGCCGCCGTCGAGCAGCAGGGCGCGGCGACCCGGGAGATCGCCCGGAACGTCGCCGAGGCCGCATCCGGAACCGGCGCGGTCACCGGGACGATCGACGCAGTGGCGCGGGCGGCCGACGACACGGGCTCGGCCGCCACACGGATGCTCGCCTCGGCGACAAGCCTTTCGGAAGAGACCGCCGAGCTGCGGCGAGAGATCGACGGCTTCCTGCACACCGTGCGCGCGGCCTGACGCTCAGCCGGGGCTCGACAGCTTCATCAGGACGAGCCCGGACCCGATCAGGCCGGCCGCGAGGATCCGGCTGGCGCTCGCCTGCTCGCCGAGCACGGCGATGCCGACCAGGAAGGCGCCGACCGCGCCGATGCCGGTCCAGATCGTGTAGGCGGTTCCCAGGGGCAACGTGCGCATCGCCAGCGCCAGGAAGCCGACACTGCCGGCCATCGACACGGCCATGATCGCGGTCGGCCACAAGCGCGTGAAGCCGTCCGACTGCTTCATCGCGTAGGCCCAGACGACCTCGAGGACGCCCGCGATGACGAGAGAGATCCAGGCCATGGCGGCCCTCCTGAAAGGGCCGGGCCGTCCCGGACTTGTGCCCCGTTAACCGGAGGGAGGACGTGGCCTCGCGCGGGATCAGCTAAGGTTTACGGGGGACGGCGGCAAGGGCGCCGCACGGGCCCGATCCACGGACCTTATCATGAGGTGACCGCGAAGCGGGCCTGGAAGGCGGCCTCCCGGAAGCGCGCCGCCCGGTGGCGGTCTCGTTCGAGACCAAAGCTGCGCTCCGGCACCTCGGGACGAGGGCGCGGGTCGGATGACCCGAACCGACGCCCCGTCACGCCACCGCAGCCAGGTGCTTCACCTCGGCCCGCGCCACAACCTTGCCCACGGGCGGCGCCTTGCAGGTCTCAGCCTCGGGGGCCAGGACCGGCGGCTGCACCCAGCGGCCGGCGTCGAGGTCCGCGATCCGGCTGTTGATCTCGCGGATGACGTACCGCGAGAACGGGTAGACGTGCAGGTAGATCACCATGTTGGTGACCACCGCCTCCAGGGCGGCCGGATTGCGCCGGGCGGTCTCCAGGAACACACTCCAGAAGTGCTTGGCGAGCTCGGGACGGCGCACGGTCATCCGCCAGCACACGCGCAGCAGCGAATAGAGATCGTGGGCGATGTGGCGCCAGTTCAGCTTCTGGGCGGCGAATTTCGGCCGCTTCACCTGCCGCGCGACCACCCGGACCCGGTCGAAGAAGTTCGGCGGGTCGTAGATCTCCTGGAGGACGTCGCGGTAATCGGCCAGCACGTCGCGCTGCGGGCGCAAGGTCACGAAGTTGATGCCCTGCGTGCACTGGTCGCCCTGGTCGGCCGTGGTCGCCGCGTAGTTCTCGTAGAGGCGGCCCTCCTTGCGCAGGCGGCGCGAGAGCTGCGTGTTCGGCAGCGCGAAGAGCAGGCCGACCATGGCGATCGGGATGCCGGTCTGGCTGATACACAGCGACATCGCCTTGCTGATGCTGTCCTTCTCGGTGTCGAAGCCGACGATGAAGCCGGCCGTGACGAACATGCCGTGCTCGTAGAGCTTGTGCACGCTGTCGGCGATCGAGCGCTTGGTGTTCTGCTTCTTCTGCGTCTGGATCAGCGTCGCCTCGTCGGGCGTCTCGATCCCGGTGAACAGGGCGAAGAAGTTCGCGTCCCGCATCATCCCGAGCAGCTCGTCGTCGTCCGCGAGGTTCAGCGAGGCCTCGGTGGAGAACTTGAACGGGTAGCCGTGATCCTCCTGCCACTTGATCAGGTGCGGCAGGAACAGCTTGATGGCCTTCTTGTTGCCGATCAGGTTGTCGTCGACGAAATCGACATGGCCGCGGTAGCCGAGGCCGTAGAGCCGGTCGAGCTCCGCCAGCATCTGCGGCGTGGTCTTGGTCCGCGGGGCGCGGCCGTAGAGCTCGATGATGTCGCAGAACTCGCAGGTGAACGGGCAGCCGCGGGAGAACTGGACGCCGATGTAGAGGTAGTGGCTGAAGGTCAGCAGGTCGAAGCGCGGGATCGGGCTCGTGGTGACGTCGGCCTTGAACTTCTCGGCCGTGAGCCGGCCGCGGCGCTCGCCGGCCTCCCAGGCGGCCACGAACTTGTCGAGGATGCCCTCGGCCTCGCCCAGCACCAGGAAGTCGGCCTTGTCGTAGACCTCGGGCGTCGAGGTCGGCGCGGGGCCGCCCACGCAGACCGGGGTGCCGAGCGCCACGCAGCGGTCGATGACCACGAGGCAATCCGGCTCCTGGGGGAGCATGCCGCCGGTCATCACGAGGTCGGCGGCGCGGATCTGCTCGTCGGTCAGCTCCTCGCAATTGCGGTTGACGAGCGACACCTGCCAGGCCGGCGGCAGCATCGCGGCCAGCGTGATGAGGCCGAGCGGCGGCGCGGGCGCGCGGGCGCCCTGCAGCTCCATGGCCTCTTTGAAGTTCCACATGGAGTTTTCGTAGAACTTCGGGAACACCATCAGCACGCGCGGGGCCGTGTTCGCTTCCGACATGCCAGTTTCCCTCGTCCACACATACCCGGCCCCGCCGGCTCCAGACGGAACCGGGTGCAGGATCGCCCTCTGACCTGCGGGTCAATTAAGGCCGTTTTTCGCTCCCGCAGCAATCGGCACCGCCAATCCCGACAGGACGCCGGACCGAACGCCGAAAATCGCCCCGCCGGGGAGCGTTGAGGCTCGTGTGGCCCGTCCGTCGGGAGCGTGCGCCGGTTCCACGACACGCCTGACAAGGCTCCGTCACGGCCCGACCCGGAACCGCTCCGGCTGCGTCCCGTCGGCGTCCGTGAAGCCGTAGATCCGGGCGAGGTCGCCGGCATGCAGCACCGCGCCGGCCCGGGCGGCGATATCCGGATCTGCCGCCAGCGCCGCCAGCGCCCGGCCGGCATAGAGCGGGCTCTCGGTGGCGTGCACCTCCTGGCCGAGATCGCGCGCCCGCTCGGTGGCGACGAAGCCCGGTGAGAGGCCGAGGGCGGTGACGCCGTGGGGCGCGAGTTCGCGGGCGAAGGCCAGGGTCAGCCGATTGGTGGCGGCCTTGGCGGAATCGTAGAACACGTCACCGAGGTAATCCTCGGTCCCGAAGGAGACGAGCGCCAGCAGCCCGGTCCGCGCCGCCACCAGGGCGGGGGCGACCGCGCGGGCGAGCAGCAGGGCCGGCAGCGGCCCGGCTTCGAGCAGCCCGAGATACGGCTCGGCCGAGCGGCGCCAGAACGGCGTGCCCCATCCGGCCCCGTCCGGGTAGCGCTCGCCGTCATAGCCCTCGTTGCCGCTCCACACGCTGCAGGCCACGACGTCGATCCGACCGAACCGGCGCAGGGTCCAGTGGACCAGCGCGTCGGTGGCGCGCTCGGAGCGGTGGTCGCAGAGGTAATGGTGACCCCGCCCGCCGGCCGCGTCGACCATGCGGGCGGTGTCCTCGATCGCCTCCGGGCGCATCTCGGTGCGCGGGCCGGTCTCGCTGGAGCGCGCCGTGACGATCACCGTGGCCCCGGCCTCTCCCAGCGCCCGGGCGAGCCCCCGGCCGACGCCCCGCGACGCGCCCGCCACGAGGCAGATCTTCTTGGAGAGGTCGGGCGGGCTCACGCCGAGACGGGCTTGGTGCGGTTGAGGAAGGCGGCGAGCCGCTCCTGGGATTCGGGCGAGCGCAGCTGCGCGTCGAAGGCCTTGGCCTCCGCTTCGAGGGCGGCCTCGACCTGCGCCTGATCGCCCCGGATCAGCGCCCGGGTTGCCGCCAGCGCCCCGCGGGGCAGGGCGGCGAGGCGCGCCGCCTGCGCGACCGCCTGCTCCACCAGCATGTAGGCCGGCAGCACCGCGTTGACGAGGCCGAGCGCCTGCGCCTCGTCGGCCTCGAGCGGCCGGGACAGGAGCAGCAGCTCGGTCGCCCGGAGGCGCCCGACCCGCAGGGGCAGCAGGTAGCTCGAGGCCGCCTCCGGCACGAGGCCGAGTTCGACGAAGGGCATGCGCAGCCGCGCCGCCGGGCTCGCATAGACGAGGTCGCAATGCAGGCAGAGCGTCGCGCCGATGCCCACCGCGATCCCGTCGACCGCCGCCACCATCGGGGTTCGGGTGCGGGCGAGCTGGCGGATGAAGGCCAGCGCCGGCGAGGCGCTGAACCCGTCCCCGGCACGATCCCCGGAGGACTGGCCCATGAAGTCGGCGAGGTCGTTGCCGGCGCTGAACATGCCGGGCTGCCCGGCGAAGACCACGGCGCCGATCCGGTCCGAGGCGTCGGCCTCGACCAGAGCTGCACGCATCGCGTCGTACATGGCGCCGGTGAGCGCGTTCTTCTTCTCCGGGCGGTTCAGGGTGATCAGGCGGACGCCGCCCGAGAGGTCGTCGATCGCGACGGGTTCGGCCATAATCCGCTCCTCAAACCGCCAGCGCCAGGGGGGCGTCGTCCGTGAAGGCGCCGCCCGCCACGACGGTTTGCTCCAGGCCGCCGGCTGCGGTGAGCAGGTTCTCGGCGTAGAACCGGGCGAGCGCGATGCGGGCGGCCTGCGCCGGATCGGTCTCGCCGGCCTTCAGGGCGGCGCTGGCGGCGAGCGCGCTGCGGGCGAGGCAGGCGCCCCCGAGCGTCAGGCCGAACAGGCGCAGATATGGCGTCGCGCCCGCCAGCGCCGCCTCGGGGCGGTTGGAGCTCAGCGCGGCGAGCTGGTGGCTCGTGGCCCGGTCGAGGCTGCCGATCCCGTCGCGCAGCCGTGCCGCCATGTGGCCGAAGGCGGGATCGCCGGCCTTGAGCAGGCCCTCGGCCGCCCGGCGCATCCAGGCGATCTGTGACCGGGCCGTGGCGCCGCCGTTCAGCGGCAGCTTGCGGGCGGTGAGGTCGATCGCCTGGATGCCGTTGGTGCCCTCGTAGATGCCGAGGATGCGGGCGTCGCGCATGAGCTGCGCCGCCCCGGTCTCCTCGACGAAGCCCATGCCGCCATGGACCTGCACGCCGAGCGAGGTCACCTCGTTGGCGAGGTCCGTCGCGAAGGCCTTCGCCACCGGCGTCAGAAGCGAGGCGCGGTCCAGGGCGGGTTGCCCCTCGGGGCCCTTCGACGCGTCGAGGGCGGCGGCGGTGAGGTAGCAGATGGCGCGTGCCGCGGCCGTGTACGCCTTCATGGTCAGCAGCATCCGCTGCACGTCCGGATGCGCCACGATCGGGCTCGTCGCCTCGTCGGCCCCGATGGCCTTACCCTGGCGCCGCTCTTGCGCGTAGGCGAGCGCCCGCTGGGTCGCGGCCTCGGCCACGCCGACGCCCTGCAGGCCGACGTTGAGCCGCGCCGCGTTCATCATCGTGAACATGCAGGCGAGGCCCTTGTTCTCCTGGCCGATCAGCCAGCCGGTGGCGCCGCCATCGTCGCCGAAGGCCATGGAGCAGGTCGGCGAGGCGTGGATGCCGAGCTTGTGCTCGATGCCGGAGCAGCGCAGGTCGTTGCGGGTCCCGTCCGGCAGCACCTTCGGCACCAGGAACAGGGAGATGCCCCGCGTGCCGGCGGGCGCGTCGGGCAGCCGGGCCAGGACGAGGTGGACGATGTTGTCGGCGAGATCGTGCTCGCCGTAGGTGATGTAGATCTTGGACCCGGTGATTCGGTAGGTGCCGTCGCCCGCAGGTTCGGCCCGGGTGCGCAGCAGGGCGAGGTCGGAGCCCGCCTGCGGCTCGGTCAGGTTCATCGTGGCGGGCCATTCCCCCGAGACCAGCTTCTCGAGGTAGCGCGCCTTCAGGTCGTCGGAGCCGTGGGCCGCGAGCGCCTCGATGCCGCCCTGGGTCAGGAGCGGGCAGAGGCCGAAGGCGAGGTTGGCGCCGTTCCACATCTCGGTGCAGGCGGCCTCGATCAGCTTCGGCAGGCCCTGGCCGCCATGGTCGGCCTCGGCCGAGAGCCCGTTCCAGCCGCCCTCCGTGAAGGTGCGGTAGGCCTCGCGCCAGCCGGGCGGCGTGGTGACCCGCCCCTCCGCGAAGGGGGTGCCGTGCCGGTCGCCGACCCGGTTGAGCGGCGCGATCACGCCGGCGGCGATCCGCCCGGCCTCGCTCAGGATCGCCTCGGCGTCGTCCGGATCGACGGAATCGAGCCCGGCCACGTGCCGGAGGGTGAAGAGCATCTCGGGGACCGGGGCGCGGTAACTCATACGATCCTCCCGTGTTGCGGCCCGCCCGCTCGTTCGATCCGGGGCGGGTTTGACCGCGCCCGCGCACCGGCGCTAGGGCGGGGCGAGGATAGGCGCGCGGGGCTCGCATCGCCATGACCTCGGAGACGGCTTCCCGCATGAATGATCCCGGGTCAACGGGTCCGACCGCGACCCGCCGGCTTCCTCCCGACGCGGCCGGCATCGCGGAGGCCGCCGCGCTCCTGCGGGCGGGGCGCCTCGTCGCCTTCCCCACCGAGACGGTCTACGGGCTCGGGGCGGACGCGACCCATGCCGCCGCGGTGGCGGGCATTTTCGCCGCCAAGGATCGGCCGCGCTTCAACCCGCTGATCTCGCATCTGGCCGATGCGGACGCGGCCCTGGCGGAGGGGGTCTTCGACGCGCAGGCCCGCCGCCTCGCCACGGCTTTCTGGCCGGGTCCCCTGACCCTGGTCGTCCCGGCCCATCCGGGCACGCGGGTCTGCGACCTCGCCCGCGCCGGCCTGCCGAGCCTCGCCCTGCGGGTGCCGGCGCACCCGCTCGCCCAGGCGCTCCTCGCGGAAGTCGGCCGTCCGGTGGCGGCGCCCTCGGCCAACCGCTCCGGGCGGGTGAGCCCGACCCGGGCCGCCCATGTCCTCGACGATCTCGCCGGGCGGATCGCCGCGGTGCTCGACGGTGGCGACACGATGGTGGGCGTCGAGTCGACGGTGGTGGCCTGCCTCGGCGGCGCGCCGCGGCTGCTGCGGCCGGGCGGCATCACGCGGGCGGCGCTCCGGGACGTGCTCGGCCTCGATCCGGCATCTCCGGAGGCGGCCGACGCCGACAGGCCGGCAGGCCCCGGCATGCTCGCCTCGCATTACGCGCCCCGGGCGCGGGTCCGCCTGGATGCGGTGCGGATCGAGTCCGGCGAGGCGGTGCTGCTGTTCGGCGCCGAGCGCCCGGCCGGTCACGAAACCGCGCGGGCCAGCCTCAACCTAAGCCCGTCGGGCGATCCCGCGGAGGCCGCGGCCCGCCTGTTCGGCGCCCTGCGCGACCTCGATGCCTCAGGGGCCGGCACCATCGCGGTGGTGCCGATTCCGGAAGACGGCCTCGGCGAGGCGATCCGCGACCGCCTCGCCCGGGCCGCCGCGCCCCGCTGACGGCGCAGAAATTTTTGCCGGCAGCGGAACAGATGTCGGCCTGATCCGTTTATTGATCACGAAGGCCTTCTCAGCCCCCAATGGCCTTTTTCCTTTCAGGCTCGGAGCAATCCGAGCCTTTTTTCTTGCCTTCTCAGTCTCGGGCCAGCTTGGCGGCAATGCCGGCCACATGGCGACCCTGGAAGCGGGCCCCCTCCAGTTCCACGGCGCTCGGCTGGCGGGATCCGTCACCATCCGCGATCGTGCTGGCTCCGTAGGGCGTTCCGCCCTTGACCGCCTCGACACCGCCCTGGCCCTGGAAGCTGTAGGGCAGGCCGACCACCACCATGCCGTGGTGGAACAGCACCGTGTGGAAGCTCGTCAGCGTCGTCTCCTGGCCGCCATGCTGCGAGGCCGTCGAGGTGAAGACGGAGCCGACCTTGCCGACCAGCGCGCCCTTCATCCAGAGACCGCCGGTCTGGTCGATGAACTGCTTCATCTGCGACGCCATGTTGCCGTAGCGGGTCGGCGTGCCGAAGATGATGGCGTCGTACTGCGCCAGTTCGTCCACGGTGGCGATCGGGGCCGCCTGATCGAGCTTGAAATGGCTCTGCCGGGCGACCTCCTCCGGGACCAGCTCCGGTACCCGCTTCACGACGACCTCGGCCCCGGTCTCGCGGGCGCCCTCGGCGACCGCGTAGGCCATCTGCTCGACGTGACCGTAGGTCGAGTAGTACAGCACCAGAACCTTGGCCATGGACGGGTCTCTCCTGTGTGTCGGGCGGCCGAATCGTCGGCCAGCGTCGTGCCCCTCCATCGCGCATTTGGCGCCTTGCAAGAATGCCCCACCATGCAAGAGTGATCTTGCGCAGACGCAAGGACCCGGGTGTGGCGCTCGACTGGGACGAGTTTCGGTTCGCAAAGGCCGTGGCCGACCGCGGCGGCCTGACCGCGGCGGCGGCGGACCTCGGCATCAACCACTCGACGGCGTTTCGACGCCTCGCGGCCCTGGAGGCGAAGCTTGATACGCGCCTGTTCGAGCGGCTGCGCACGGGCTACGTGCCGACCCCTGCCGGACAGGCGATGATCGCGGCGGCCGCGCGGATCGAGGCGGACGTGGCGCGGTTCACCCGCGTGGTCGCCGGCCAGGGCGAAACCCCGTCCGGCGAATTGCGGGTGACCGCGCCGGCCGGCTTCGCCGCAGAGCTGCTGATGCCGATGCTCGCGAGCTTCACGGAGCGGTACCCCGACATCCGGATCGAGCTGATCCTCGCCGAGGCGACGCTCAACCTGTCGCGCCGGGATGCCGACGTCGCGATCCGGATCAGCCGCGAGCCGAGCGAGACTCTGGTCGGGCGGCGTCTCGCAGTCACGGCGTGGGGGGTCTACGGCCGGGCCGACCGCGCCTATGGCGACCTCGCCCGGGAGGCGTGGATCAGTCCGGGACCGCTGGTGGCAGGGGGCTCGTTCATGCGCTTCGTGGAGGCGCGGGTGCCGCCCGACCACATCCGCCTCCGGCTCAACGCGGTGATCGGCCTGGAGGCGGCCGTGCAGGCCGGCCTGGGAATCGGCCCGCTCCCCTGCTTCACCGCCGACGTCAATCCGGCACTGCAACGCCTGTCCGGGCCGCATCCGGAGCTGGGGGCGGATCTCTGGATCCTGACGCATCCGGACCTGCGCCACGCGGCACGGGTCCGGGTCTTCATGGAACATATTGCCGAGGCGCTGTTGCCCCTGCGACCGCGCTTCGAAGGCCGATGAACCGGCTCAGCGGATCTCCGCCACCTCGACCTCATTGCCGTTCACCTCGACCACGTCACCGATCGTCTTGCCGGTGATCGCCCGGGCGAGCGGCGCCACGTAGGAGATCGAACCCTTGTGCGGATCGGCTTCGTCCTCGCCGACGATCCGGAACGTCTGGCGGGTCTCCTTGCCGGACTCATCCTCCCGGATCACCGTGACGGTGGAGCCGAACTGAACCGTGTCGCCGGCCTTGGGCTCGACGAGCTGCGCGGTGTTCTTCCGGGCCGCCCAGTAGCGCAGGTCGCGCCCGATGCGGGAATCCTCCGCCTTGTCGGCAGGATCCAGCGAGGCGACTTCCTTCTCCAGGCGGGCAACTTCGGCCTCGATCTGCGCGAGGCCTTCCGGCGTCACGAAATTCGTGTGCGGCGAGATCGGCCGATCCGGCAGATTCTCGAACGCTTCTCCACCCTCGGGCTCTTTGACGAATGCAACGCTCATGAAAACATCAACACGCGATGCACGGCAAAGGTTCCGGGGCCGCGGCAAAATTCCGGTCCAGCCCGGTGCCGGGACGGGTTAGCCGAAACCCCTGAGGATCAGCGAGGACCGCCCGCCCGATCCACCTCCACCACGATCCGCCCGCGCACCTTCCCGGCCAGGATCTCCGCGCCGAGCCGGCCGACTTCCTCCAGGGGGACACGGCTCGTCATGGCGGCGAGCTTGCCCAGATCGAGATCCCGGGCGAGCCGCGCCCAGGCCTCGCGACGCTTCGGCTGTGGGGTCGTGACGCTGTTGATGCCGAGCAGCGAGACGCCGCGGAGGATAAACGGCGCCACCGAGGTCGGCAGATCCATGCCCTGCGCCAACCCGCAGGCGGCGACGGCGCCGTCCGCCTTGGTCATGGCCAGCACGTTGGCGAGCGTCGTGGAGCCGACCGCATCGACCCCCGCGGCCCAGCGCTCCTTGCCGAGCGGCTTGCCGGGCTTCGACAACTCGGCCCGGTCGAGGATCTCCGCAGCGCCGAGGCCCTTCAGGTAGTCGGATTCGCCGTCCCGGCCCGTAGAGGCGATGACGTGCCAGCCCGCCCGCGCGAGGAGGGCCACGGCGACCGAGCCGACGCCCCCGGAGGCGCCGGTGACGATGACCGGGCCGTGCTCCGGCGTCACGCCGTGGGCCTCGAGGGCCATGCAGCACAGCATCGCCGTGTAGCCGGCGGTGCCCACCGCCATGGCCTGCTCGGGCGTGAGTCCCTGGGGTAGCGGCACCAGCCAGTCGCCCTTCACCCGGGCGCGCTGGGCGTAGGCGCCGAGATGCGTCTCGCCGACGCCCCAGCCGGTGAGCACCACCGCGTCGCCCGGCTTGTATTCGGGATGGTCCGAAGTCTCGACGATCCCCGAGAAATCGATGCCGGGGATCATCGGGAAGCGGCGCACCACCGGCGACGTGCCGGTGAGGGCGAGGCCATCCTTGTAGTTCAGGGTCGAGTGCGTCACCCGCACGGTGACGTCGCCGTCCATCAGGTCGGCGTCGTCGAAGTCCTTGAAGGCGAGGCTCTGGCCGGCCTCATTCTTCTCGACCACCCAGGCCTTGAACGTCCCCATCGTCACCTCCCGTGTTGCGCGGTGAGGTGTCGCCGGGACGTCCGGAATCAAGCCTTCGCGGCCGGATCAGTACCCCTCGTACCGGCTGCCCGTGTAGAAGCCGAGCCCGACGCCGATATCCGAAGAACTGGCCCCCGTGATGCCGACGGCGTCCGGGATCGAGCCGACCAGCGGGCCACCGTAAGAGGCCGGCCGGTAACCGTAGCCGCCGCCGACCGGCACCCAGCCGGCCCGGGCGGGCGCCACGAGAACCCGGCGGCTGACGCTGGCGTATTCCGGCGGGATCGTCTCGGGGATCGATTGCGCCGGACGGACCAGCACGGTCCGCGTGCGCACGGCGAAGCGCGGCGGCGTGGTGACCCAGCAGCCAATCAGCTCACCGCCGGGACCGCGGCTCGTCTGCCAGTAGCGGCCACCCGGCGAGACCATCACGCGCTCGGACACCGTATCGTAGACTGGCGGGGTGGTCCGATAGACGGTGCGGGGCGGACGGACCAGCACGTTCTCCTGCACGGTGTCGTAGACCGGCGGCGTGACGACGTGGCGGTAGCATTCGGAGCCGTAACAGCCGCCGGCCTGGGCGGGTGCGGCAAGGAGAACGCCGCCGAGGGCGGCGGCCAGGAGAGCGGTGCGAGCGACCGGCGCGGTCATGGAAGTCCTCTGATACGCATTACAACGAGAAGCGGCGCGCAAGCGGCGCTCGTCTCGACGTACCAGAGGCCAGACTCGTTGCCCGGCGCGCAAGCATTATCGGGAACGAAGGTAAAATTAACCCTTGGTTTCGACTGCTTAGTCGTCGCCTACCTAGGTAGCATTGTTCGAATTTTCCACAGTCTCTCTTACGAAGTCAGGCCAGAGCCGCCTCAGGTCTGACCCGCCCGGAGCTGGTAGAAGATGTGCCGGCCGATCACGTCCATCTTGCGCAGGCGGCGCGCCCAGCCCGGACGGACGTAGTCGGCGTGGTAGTGGGTCGCGGCGCCGACCTCGGCGAGGTAGGTCCGGCCCTCGATCACCGAGCGGGCGATGCGGGTCGCCGATTCCCAGGCGCCGGCATCGGTGATGCGCAGGGACTTGCCCTCGCAGGCGAAGGAGAACTGGCAGCCCATGTAGTGGTGCCGGTTCTGGTAGACGACGCCGCAGACGCTCGCCGGGTAGAGGCCGCTCTTCACGCGGTTGAGCACCACCTGGGCGACGGCGGCCTGGCCGGCCTCCGGCTCGCTCCGGGCCTCGAAATAGACCGCCTCGGAGAGGCAACGCTGCTCCTTGTCGAGGGCGTTCGGGTCGATCAGGTCGGCGTAGCGCCGGCGCGCATCCTCGGGCACCGGCTGGGCGCTGTCCGGGCGCTCCGTGCGGATCGCGAAATCGGGGAGCGCGAGACTCGCCGCGGCGATCTCCACGGGGATCGCGTCCGCGGGCGCCGGCGTCGTGGACGAGAGGGCGATGGCGCGGGGCACCGGCGGGGTCGAGCCGTCGAAGCGCTCGGGCCCGCCATCCGCGGTGAGGTCGGCCGTGCCTTCGCCCGTGGAGGCGGCCGTGCCGGCGCCGGTGGTCAGGCCGAGATCGGGCACGGGGACGAAACCGGCCTCCGGCTCGGAATCCGGATCCCAGACCGCAGCCCCCTGCGTCAGCACGCCGGTGACGCTGCCGGTGACGTCGCCGAACACCAGGGCGCCGCCGGGCTCCCGCAGGTTGGCGGCCCGGCGGGCGAAGCTCTCGGCCGGCGGCCGGGTGGGGTTGCCCTTGCCGCCCCGCTGCACAACCGGGAAGACGTGCGCACCGGTCTTGAACACCGTCTGGGGCGGCTCGTCACCGAGGCGGCGCAGGGCGGATCCGATCAGCAGGGTGCCGGGCGGCAGGGGCGGAACGGTCTCGGCATCGATCACCCCGAGCCGGCTCGCCCCGATGGCGTTCTCCGTGCCGGCATCGGCCGTGAACGACACCAGCAGGCCGAGCCCGACCATCCAGGGCGTCATCGCCGCCGAGAGCCAGCGCAGGCTCGATTCCCGTCCTCGTCTCGTGCCCACGACGCCAGACCCGCACTCACGCACCCGAACCGGCCCGATCCTCCCCGTTTCCAGGGTGTTTCTGGGGCCGCTCAGGATTTATCGCGCGGCATGGTTGAGCCTCGGTTAAGTCGGCCGCCGTGCAGGCGTCCCGGTTTGGAGAGCAACCACGAAAAAGGGCGGCCCGAAGGCCGCCCTTGTCTCTCTCAATCCTGCCTGTCGCCCTATTCGGCGGCGGGCGGAAGCTCCTCGACCGGCATCGCGCCGCTCTCGGTCTGCTTCTGCTGCAGGATCATCGCGTCGCGGCGGCGGGCGATGGAGCGGATGTCCGCCACCATCGACCCGGTGCCGGCCGGGATCAGCGATCCGACGATCACGTTCTCCTTGAGGCCTTCCAGGGTGTCGACCTTGCCGTTGACCGCCGCCTCGGTGAGGACGCGGGTGGTCTCCTGGAACGAGGCCGCCGAGATGAACGACTTCGTCTGCAGCGATGCCTTGGTGATGCCGAGCAGGACCGGGACGCCCTGGATCGGCTTCTTGCCCTCGGCGAGCAGCTTCTCGTTGAACTCGGTCAGCTCCGTCCGGTCGATCTGGTCGCCCGAGAGGATGTCCGAGTCGCCGCCATCGGTCACCTCGACCTTCTGCAGCATCTGACGGACGATCACCTCGATGTGCTTGTCGTTGATCGACACGCCCTGCAGCCGGTAGACCTCCTGGATCTCGTTGACGAGGTAGGCGGCGAGTTCCTCGACGCCCTTGATCGCCAGGATGTCGTGCGGAGCCGGGTTTCCGTCGACGATGTAGTCGCCGAGTTCCACCACGTCCCCGTCCTGCAGGTGGATGTGCTTGCCCTTCGGGATCAGGTACTCGACCGCCTCGGAGCCGTCATGCGGCGTCAGCGTGAGCCGACGCTTGTTCTTGTAGTCGCGGCCGAACGCGATGGTGCCCGACTTCTCGGCGATGATCGCCGCGTCCTTCGGGCGCCGTGCCTCGAACAGCTCCGCCACCCGCGGCAGACCGCCGGTGATGTCGCGGGTCTTGGCCGAGTCGGTCGAGACGCGGGCCAGGATGTCGCCGGCCTTGACCGTCGCGCCCGGATCGAAGCCGATGATGGCGTCGACCGGCAGGAAGTAGCGGGCGTCCGAGCCGCGCGGCAGCTTGAGCGCCTTGCCCTCCCGATCGACCACGACCATCGCGGGCTTCAGGTCCGAGGTCCGGGCCGAGCCGCGCCAGTCGACGACGACGCGCTTGGCGATGCCGGTCGACTCGTCGGTGGTCTCGGTCATGGACTGGCCGTCGACCAGATCCTCGTAGGCCACGAGGCCGTCGACCTCGGTGAGGATCGGACGGGTGTAGGGATCCCACTCGGCGATCCGCTGCCCGCGCTTGATCTTGTCACCCTCGTCGACCCGGAGCTTGGCGCCGTATTGCAGGCGGTGGACCGCCCGCTCGACGCCGTCCGACCCCACGATCACGACCGCCACGTTGCGGCCAGTGGCGATCAGGTCCCCGTCCGTGTTCTTGGCGACGGCGCGGTTGCGGATCTTGATCGTGCCTTCGAAGCTCGACTCGATGAAGGACGAGTCGGCGATCTGGGCCGCACCACCGATGTGGAAGGTGCGCATCGTGAGCTGCGTGCCCGGCTCACCGATCGACTGCGCCGCGATGACGCCGACGGCCTCGCCCATGTTGACGGGCGTGCCGCGGGCGAGGTCGCGCCCGTAGCAGGTGGCGCAGACGCCGCTCTTGGTGGCGCAGACCAGCACCGAGCGGATCTTCACCTCCTGGATGCCGGCGGCGTTGATCGCCGGCAGGTGCCGCTCCTCGATGGTCTCGCCGGTCTTGACGATCACCGTGCCGTCCGCGGCCACGAGATCCTCGGCCGTGGCGCGGCCCAGGATGCGGGTGGCGAGCGTCGCCACGACCTGGCCGGCATCCACGATGGCGCGCATCTTGATGCCGTTGGTCGTGCCGCAATCCACCTCGCGGATGACGGCGTCCTGGGCCACGTCGACGAGACGGCGGGTCAGGTAGCCGGAGTTGGCGGTCTTCAGGGCGGTGTCGGCCAGGCCCTTACGGGCACCGTGCGTGGAGTTGAAGTACTCCAGAACGTCCAGGCCTTCCTTGAAGTTCGAGATGATCGGGGTCTCGATGATCTCGCCCGACGGCTTGGCCATGAGGCCGCGCATCGCCGCGAGCTGCTTCATCTGGGCGGGCGAACCACGGGCGCCGGAGTGGCTCATCATGTAGATCGAGTTGATCTGCTTGTCGGCGCCGTGCTCGTCCTTCTGGACCGCGGAGATGCGGCCCATCATCTCGGCGGCCAGCTTGTCCGAGCACTTGGCCCAGGCATCCACCACCTTGTTGTACTTCTCGCCCTGCGTGATCAGGCCGTCGTTGTACTGCTGCTCGTAATCCTTCACGAGCGCGCGGGTCGTGTCGACGATCGACCACTTGTTCTCCGGCACGACCATGTCGTCCTTGCCGAACGAGATGCCGGCCTTGAACGCGTGGTTGAAGCCGAGCGCCATGATCCGGTCACAGAAGATCACCGACTCCTTCTGACCGCAGTGGCGGTAGACGGTGTCGATCATCGCCGAGATCTCCTTCTTGGTCATCAACTTGTTGACGACCTCGAAGGGCACCTTGGCGTGCTTCGGCAGGGCACCGGACAGGATCACCCGGCCAGGCGTGGTCTCGTAGGTCTTGGTCAGGGGCTGATTGTCCGGGCCGATGCCGGTCCAGCGCCACTTGATCTTGGTGTGCAGCGACACGGCCTTGGCGGCCAGGGCGTGCTCCAGCTCACCCATGTCGCCGTAGACGCCCTGCATCGGGTTCTTGGCGTTGTCCGCCTTGAACTCGCCCGGCATGCCCTCGGCCACGATCGACAGGTAGTAGAGGCCGAGCACGATGTCCTGCGACGGCACGATGATCGGCTGACCGTTGGCCGGGTGCAGGATGTTATTGGTCGACATCATGAGGACGCGCGCTTCCAGCTGCGCCTCGAGCGACAGCGGGACGTGCACGGCCATCTGGTCGCCGTCGAAGTCGGCGTTGAACGCGGCGCAGACCAGCGGGTGCAGCTGGATCGCCTTGCCCTCGATCAGCTTCGGCTCGAAGGCCTGGATGCCGAGGCGGTGCAGCGTCGGCGCGCGGTTCAGCATCACCGGGTGCTCGCGGATCACCTCATCGAGGATGTCCCAGACCTCCGGCTTCTCCTTTTCGACCAGCTTCTTGGCCTGCTTGACGGTGGCCGAGAAGCCCTTGGCGTCGAGGCGCGCGTAGATGAACGGCTTGAACAGCTCCAAAGCCATCTTCTTGGGCAGGCCGCACTGGTGCAGCTTCAGCTCCGGGCCGACCACGATGACCGAGCGGCCCGAATAATCGACGCGCTTGCCGAGCAGGTTCTGGCGGAACCGGCCCTGCTTGCCCTTCAGCATGTCGGCGAGCGACTTCAGCGGACGCTTGTTGGCGCCCGTGATGACGCGGCCGCGGCGGCCGTTGTCGAACAGGGCGTCGACCGCCTCCTGCAGCATCCGCTTCTCGTTGCGGATGATGATGTCGGGCGCGCGCAGCTCGATCAGCCGCTTCAGGCGGTTGTTGCGGTTGATGACGCGGCGGTACAGGTCGTTGAGGTCGGAGGTCGCGAAGCGGCCGCCGTCCAGCGGGACCAGCGGGCGCAGGTCCGGCGGGATCACCGGGACGACCGTGAGGATCATCCATTCCGGCTTGTTGCCGGACATCTGGAAGGCCTCGATGATCTTGAGCCGCTTCAGGAGCTTCTTGGGCTTCAGCTCCGACGTCGTGACCGCGATCTCCTCGCGCAGATCGTTGGCGATCTTGTCGAGGTCGAGTTCCTGCAGGATGCGCCGGATGGCCTCGGCGCCGATCATGGCGGTGAACGAGTCCTCGCCGTACTCCTCCTGGGCGCGCAGGTACTCCTCCTCCGACAGGAGCTGACGCTCCTTCAGGGGGGTGAGGCCCGGCTCGATGACGCAGTACGACTCGAAGTACAGGATCCGCTCGAGGTCCTTGAGGGCCATGTCGAGCAGCAGGCCGATGCGCGAGGGCAGCGACTTCAGGAACCAGATATGCGCGACGGGGGCGGCCAGCTCGATATGGCCCATGCGGTCGCGCCGGACGCGCGCGAGGGTGACCTCGACGCCGCACTTCTCACAGATGACGCCCTTGTACTTCATGCGCTTGTACTTGCCGCACAAGCACTCGTAGTCCTTGATCGGCCCGAAGATGCGCGCGCAGAACAGGCCGTCGCGCTCGGGCTTGAAGGTCCGGTAGTTGATGGTCTCGGGCTTCTTGATCTCGCCGTACGACCAGGAGAGGATCTTCTCCGGGGACGAGATCGAGATCTTGATCTGATCGAAGCTGACCGGCGTGGCCTGCTGGTTGAAAAGGTTCATGACCTCTTGGTTCATGATCCGCTCCTTGTTGACGCCGGCAGCCCCGCGCCGGGCCACCGCGTCCTGAAAAAGATCCGGCGCCGCACCCCGCACGGGCGCTGCTCACCGTCGTCAAACCCGGAAGGCCCCTCCCCTCCCCGCTCAACCGTGGCGGCGGGATCCGCCGCCACGGGAGGTGTTTATGACTGGCTCTACTCGGCCGCGTCGGCCGGCGGCTCCAGCTGATCGTTCGCGGCCTTCTTCGAAGACGTCAGCTCGACGTTGAGGCCGAGCGAGCGCATCTCCTTGACGAGCACGTTGAAGCTCTCGGGTATGCCGGCCTCGAAGGTGTCGTCGCCGCGGACGATCGCCTCGTAGACCTTGGTGCGGCCGGCCACGTCGTCCGACTTCACCGTGAGCATCTCCTGCAGCGTGTAGGCCGCGCCGTAGGCCTCCAGCGCCCAGACCTCCATCTCACCGAAGCGCTGGCCGCCGAACTGCGCCTTGCCGCCCAGCGGCTGCTGGGTGACGAGCGAGTACGGGCCGATCGAGCGCGCGTGGATCTTGTCGTCCACGAGGTGGTGGAGCTTCAGCATGTAGATGTAGCCCATCGTGACCTTGCGGTCGAAGGGCTCGCCGGTCCGCCCGTCGTAGAGCGTCGACTGCGCCGAGCGGTCCAGCCCGGCCATCTCCAGCATCTGCTCGATGTCGGCTTCCTTGGCGCCGTTGAACACCGGCGTGGCCATCGGCACGCCACGGCGGACGTTGTTGCCGGCCTCGGCCAGCTCCTCGTCCGTCAGCCCGTCGAGCTCGCCCGGGGAGTAGATCGCCTTCATCTCCTCCCGCAGCGGCGCAATGTCCTGCGACTTCAGATAGGCATCCACCGCCTTCGACACCTTGCGACCCAGGCCCGCAGCCGCCCAGCCCAGATGCGTCTCCAGGATCTGGCCGACGTTCATGCGCGACGGCACGCCCAGCGGGTTGAGCACGATGTCGGCATGCGTCCCGTCCTCCAGGAACGGCATGTCCTCGATCGGCACGATCCGCGACACGACACCCTTGTTGCCGTGACGGCCGGCCATCTTGTCGCCCGGCTGGATCTTGCGCTTCACCGCCACGAAGACCTTGACCATCTTCATGACGCCGGGGGGCAGCTCGTCGCCGCGCTGCAGCTTCTCGACCTTGTCGAGGAAGCGCTGCTCGAGGCGCTTCTTCGACTCGTCGTACTGCTTCTGCATCGCCTCCATCTCGGTCATGAGACGGTCTTCGATGACGGCGAACTGCCACCATTGCGAGCGCGGGTAGTCGTTGATCAGCTCGCGGGTGAGCGTGGTGTCCTTCCGGAAGCCCTTCGGGCCGGCCACCGGCGCCTGACCGATCAGCACGTCCGCGAGGCGCGCGTAGGTGTTGCGGTCGAGGATCGCCTGCTCGTCGTCGCGGTCCTTGGCGAGCCGCTCGATCTCCTCCCGCTCGATCGCCTGGGCGCGCTCGTCCTTGTCGACGCCATGCCGGTTGAACACCCGCACCTCGACGATCGTGCCGGTGACGCCCGGCGGCACCCGCAGGGAGGTGTCGCGCACGTCCGAGGCCTTCTCGCCGAAGATGGCGCGGAGGAGCTTCTCCTCCGGCGTCATCGGGCTCTCGCCCTTCGGGGTAATCTTGCCGACGAGGATGTCGCCCGCATTCACCTCGGCGCCGATATAGACGATGCCGGCCTCGTCGAGGTTCTTGAGCGCCTCCTCGGAGACGTTCGGGATGTCGCGGGTGATCTCTTCCGGCCCGAGCTTGGTGTCGCGGGCCATCACCTCGAACTCCTCGATGTGGATCGAGGTGAACACGTCATCCTTCACGATCCGCTCGGAGAGCAGGATCGAGTCCTCGAAGTTGTAGCCGTTCCACGGCATGAACGCGACGAGCACGTTCCGGCCGAGCGCCAGCTCGCCGAACTCGGTCGAAGGACCGTCGGCGATGATCTCGCCCTTCTTCACGAACTCGCCGACGCGGACCAGCGGCTTCTGCGTGATGCAGGTCGACTGGTTGGAGCGCTGGAACTTCTGCAAGCGGTAGATGTCGACGCCGGGCTTGTTGGCGTCGGCCTCCTCGGTGGCGCGGATGACGATACGGGTGGCGTCCACCTGATCGATGATGCCGGCCCGGCGAGCCGCGATGGCGGCGCCGGAATCCCGGGCGACCACCGCCTCCATGCCGGTGCCCACGAACGGGGCGTCGGCGCGGACGAGCGGCACCGCTTGGCGCTGCATGTTCGAGCCCATGAGGGCGCGGTTGGCGTCGTCGTTCTCAAGGAACGGGATCAGCGCCGCGGCGACCGAGACGAGCTGCTTCGGCGACACGTCCATGAGATCGACGCGCTCGGGCCCCACGACGATCACCTCGCCGGCCCGACGGCAGACCACGAGATCCTCCGTGAGCTTGCGGGCCTCGTCCATCTGGGCGTTGGCCTGAGCGACGTAGTACTTCGCCTCCTCCATGGCCGAGAGGTAGGCGACCTCATCGGTGACCACGCCGTCGCGGACGCGGCGGAACGGGGTCTCGATGAAGCCGTACTTGTTCACCCGCGCGAAGGTGGCGAGCGAGTTGATCAGGCCGATGTTCGGGCCTTCCGGCGTCTCGATCGGGCAGATGCGGCCGTAATGGGTCGGGTGCACGTCGCGCACCTCGAAGCCGGCGCGCTCGCGGGTCAGACCGCCCGGGCCGAGCGCCGACAGGCGGCGCTTGTGCGTCACCTCGGAGAGCGGGTTGGTCTGGTCCATGAACTGCGAGAGCTGCGACGAGCCGAAGAACTCGCGCACGGCCGCGGCGGCGGGCTTCGCGTTGATGAGATCCTGCGGCATGACCGTGTCGATATCGACCTGGCTCATGCGCTCGCGGATCGCGCGCTCCATGCGCAGGAGGCCCAGGCGGTACTGGTTCTCCATGAGCTCGCCCACCGAGCGGACGCGGCGGTTGCCGAGGTGGTCGATGTCGTCGACCTCGCCCTTGCCGTCGCGCAGCTCCACGAGCGCCTTCACCACCGCGAGCATGTCCTCCTTGCGGAGGGTGCGCACGGTGTCGGCGGCGTCGAGGTCGAGGCGCATGTTCATCTTCACGCGGCCGACGGCCGAGAGGTCGTACCGCTCGGAGTCGAAGAACAGCGAGTGGAACATCGCCTCGGCGGTCTCGAGGGTCGGCGGCTCGCCCGGGCGCATGACCCGGTAGATGTCGAACAGCGCGCCTTCGCGGTTGGAGTTCTTGTCCACCGCCAGCGTGTTGCGGATGTAGGGGCCGACATTGACGTGGTCGATGTCGAGCACCGGGAGCTCGGTGATGCCGACATCATCCAGGCTCTTCAGGAGCTTGTCGGTGATCTCCTCGCCGGCCTCGGCCCAGATCTCGCCGGTCTGCGCGTTGACGAGATCCTCGGCCACGTACTGGCCGACGAGATCCTCGTCGGTGGCCTTGAGGAACTTGGTGCCCTTGTCGGTGATCTGACGGGCGTTGCGGGCGTTGAGCTTCTTGCCGGCCTCGAGCACGACCTCGCCGGAATCGGCGTCGATCAGGTCGACGGTGGCCTTCATGCCCTTCATGCGCTCGGCGTCGAAGGGCACGCGCCAGTCGGCGCCGTCGCGGTCATAGACGACCTTGTTGTAGAAGGTCGACAGGATCTCCTCGCCGTCGAGGCCGAGGGCATAGAGCAGCGATGTCGCCGGCAGCTTGCGCTTCCGGTCGATGCGGACATGGACGATGTCCTTGGCGTCGAACTCGACGTCGAGCCAGGAGCCCCGGTACGGGATGATGCGGGCGGCGAACAGGAGCTTGCCCGAGGAATGGGTCTTGCCCTTGTCGTGGTCGAAGAACACGCCCGGCGAGCGGTGCATCTGCGAGACGATCACGCGCTCGGTGCCGTTGACGATGAAGGTGCCGTTCTCCGTCATCAGGGGCATGTCGCCCATGTAGACGTCCTGCTCCTTGATGTCCTTGACCGACTTCGCCTGCGTGTCGGGATCGACATCGAACACGATGAGGCGCAGCGTGACCTTCAGCGGGGCCGCGAAGGTGATGCCGCGCTGGCGGCACTCGTCGACATCGTACTTGGGCGCCTCGAAGGTGTAGCGCACGAACTCGAGCAGGGCCGTGGAAGCGAAGTCGGAAATCGGGAAGACCGACTTGAACACGCTCTGCAGCCCCTCGTCGGCGCGCCCACCCTCGGGCTCGTCGACCATCAGGAACTGGTCGTAGGACGCCTTCTGAACCTCGATGAGGTTCGGCATCTCGGCAACTTCCTTGATCTTGCCGAAGAACTTCCGAATGCGCTTGCGACCGACCAGCGTGTTGGCCATGTGACCTCGCTCCTACCCGCGTACCTCTCGCCCGGGGAAGCGTTCCCGAAAGGGACCTCCCGCACCGGGCCGCGACGCGCGCCCCGCCGGGCAGCGCCACCGAACCGAAACTTCTCGCCGGTCCCTTCCGGGACCATCCGCCGAAGCGGCCTAAAGCCCGCGGGTGTTGCACCCGCGGGCTCCGGTCACGACAGGCCCGAAGCGGACCTCCGTGGGGTGATGGGCCGGGACCGGCCCATCGTCGACTTACTTGAGCTCGATCTTGGCGCCGGCCTTCTCGAGCTGGGCCTTGAGCTTCTCGGCCTCGTCCTTGGCAACGCCTTCCTTGACCGGCTTCGGCGCGCCCTCGACGAGGTCCTTGGCTTCCTTGAGGCCGAGGCCGGTGATCGCGCGGACCTCCTTGATGACCTCGATCTTCTTGTCGCCGGCGGAGGCCAGGACGACCGTGAACTCGGTCTGCTCCTCGACGGCGGCGGCGGCGCCACCGGCAGCCGGGCCGGCGGCAACGGCGACGGCAGCGGCGGCCGAGACGCCCCACTTCTCTTCGAGCATCTTGGCCAGGTCAGCGGCCTCGAGCACGGTCAGCGAGGACAGGTCGTCGACGAGCTTGGCGAGATCAGCCATTTTGAATTCCTCTCAATATCGGTTCGAACGGATGGTTTTTGAAGGGCCTCAGGCGGCCTCGTCCTTCTTGGCATAGGCCCCGAACACGCGGGCGAGCTTGGCCGCCGGCGCGTTGACGACCTGAGCGATCTTCGTCGCGGGAGCCTGCACGAGGCCCACGATCTTGGCGCGCAGTTCGTCGAGGGACGGGAGCGAGGCGAGGGCCTTCACGCCGTCCGGGTTCAGGGCGGTCTTCCCCATCGCGCCGCCGAGGATCACGAGCTTGTCGTTGGCCTTGGCGAAATCGACCGCGACCTTCGCGGCTGCGACCGGGTCGCCGGAATAGGCGAGCAGGGTCGGGCCCTTCAGGAGCGGCTTGATGGAGGCGACGTCCGTGCCATCGAGTGCGATGCCGGCGAGGCTGTTCTTGGCGACCTTCACGGTGGCGCCAGCCTGCTTCATCTGCGAACGCAGCTTCTGCATGTCGGCGACCGTGAGGCCCTTGTAGTGGGCCACGACGACAACGGCGCTCTCACTGAACACGCCGTTGAGCGTCGAGACGAGATCAGCTTTAGCTGTCCGGTCCACTGGGCTCTCTCCGGTTGGCGGAACCCGATCTCGGGTCCGCCGGTTGCACATGCCGCCCGGACGTCATCTCGGCCAAGAGACCGGGAACGTCCGAACGACGCTTCGCGGCCCTGTCCCCGCGCGTGCCCCTGGAGGCCGCCTCGGGCGAGTTGGTTCAAACCGACACCCCTCCGCGGCCGAGGCCTGGGCGAGGCTTTTCGAATTCGGTCTTCCCCGTCTGTGCAGGCTTGGGGGATTAAGCCGGCGAGCCGGCACCTGCAGTCTCGGACAGGACATGGCCGGACAAGGCTCCGCGGGGCTCGTCGCCCCTGGGATCCGTCCGGCCTTTGCCACCCGGTTGCCCGGGCGACATTTCGAGCGGAAACCGGCCGATCGGCCGTCTCCTTCCGTGAGGATGAAATGCGTGAGGCGCGGTGTATAGAGCCTAGCAAGCCGCCTGCCAAGGGCTGAAGCGCGACTTTTCCGCCGCAGGCAAGGACTTGCTGCGGAATCTCCGTGCCTGACCGGCAACCCGCCTCACGCGGCCTCGCGTTCCGGCGCCAGCCTGCGCCGGGCCGATTCCCACCAGCTCCGGTCGCGGGCCGCCTTCGCCTCCGCGGCCTTGGCGGCGTAGAAGGAGGCGTTGTGCTCGCCGCGCAGGGCCTCGCGGGTGAAGCGGATCAGGTGGTGGGCCACGAAGCCCATGTTGAACACCGCCTCGATCTGCCCGCGCTTCAGCGCGTAGCCGGCCGCACTCCAGAACGGCTTGCGGTAATCGGAAAAGATCCCGACCCGGGTGATGATGTTGAACCCCAGGATCAGGCCCCGGCGGAGATTGGTGAAGGTCAGCTTGCCGGCGGTCGGCGTGGTGATGCGGTTCGGGTAGGTCACCGCGCATTGGTGCTTGAAGCGCTCGAAGATCTTCTCCGGCGTATAGGCGTGCGCGATGGCCCGGCGCCAGCTGCCCACCACGGTGTCGTGCGGGCGCTTGAACAGCACGTTCGATTCCAATGCCGCATCGTGGACGAGCCGGCCCTCGCGTTCCAGCCGGTCCCAGAGCGGGGTCTTGGGCAGGGCCTGGAGCAGGTTGATGGTCAGCACGGGAATGGCCGAGCGGTCGATGAAGTCGATCAGGTTCTGCTCGGATTTGTCGGTGTCGGAATCGAGGCCCAGGATAATGCCCGAGGTCACCTCCAGCCCGTAGGAATTGAGGGTCTCGATCGCCTCGTACATCGGGACGGCGGCGTTGTGGGTCTTGTCGATGCCCTTGAGGGCCTCGGCCTCCGGGGTCTCGATGCCGACGAACACCGTCATGAAGTTCGCCTGCCGCATCAGCTCGAGGATCTCGGGCTGCTTGGCCATGTTCAGCGTCGCCTCGCAGGCGAACTGAAGCGGGTAGTTGTTCTTCTTCTGCCACGCCACGAGGTGCGGCAGCATCTCGCGGGTCGCCTTGCGGTTGGCGATGAAATTGTCGTCGACGAAGTACACGACGGCCGGATGGCCGGGCTGGCTGATGATGGCGTCGAGCTCGGCGCACATCTGCTCGGGGCTCTTGAGCCGGGGCTGGCGGCCATAGAGCTGCGGGATGTCGCAGAACTCGCAGCGATAGGGGCAGCCCGAGGAGAATTGCAGCGAGCCGATCAGATAGCGCTTGAGCGGTGCGTGGTCGTAGGCCGGGGCCGGGAAGTCGGCGAGCGCGAGCCGGTCCTTCGTCTCCAGCACCACCTGGGCGGGCGGCGGCGCGACATCGGCGTCGAGGCGCGCGACGAGCTGGTCGGTGGCGTCGCCGATCTCGCCGACATGGAGATAGTCGAAGTCGCCGTATTTCTCCGGCGCGCCCGAGACCGAGGGACCGCCCAGAACCGTGACCTTGCCGGCGGCCCTGGCACGGTCGCGGATGTCGTGGATCTGCGGTTCCTGGATGTGCATGCCGGAAACGAACACCGCGTCGGCCCAGGCGAACTCGGCCGGGCTCGCGCGGCGGATATTCTCATCGATGAATCTGCATTCCCATGCCTCCGGCATGTAGGCCGCGATCAGCAGCAGCCCCTGCGGCGGCATGAACGCCTTCACCCCGCCCATCAGCGGGTAGGCGTGGGAGAACGTCCCGAAGGACGGCGTGTAGGCGGGAAAGACGCACAGGATGCGTCGCTTGGAGGTGACCGTCAGGGTGCATCGCATGTCGGCCTATCTAGCACAGCCGCGCGCGTTGGCGCCCCCTCTGCCGTTAAGAATGGCGTGAAGGAGAACGGCGCCGCTGTCGCGGCCTGTCGCGTGCCGGGTTCCGGATCAGGATCCGCTTCACCCGTCCGGGACAGGGGTGCGGGTTTATTTCTCACCGGCCCTTCCCGGGCACAGGGCGCGTCAGCGATATGCGACCCGGGATCCAGCACGAGAATCGCCGCGATTCGGCCCCGCCGATCAGATCCGCCGACGGGCCTCGGACGGGACCAGCATGGTCACGCCGTAATCCGGGGCGTTTCCCGGCAAGGTACCCACGCGATGCGTCGGATCGGTCGCCGAGCCCGCGTCGAGCGTGCCGTTCCGGCGGCTCGCCCGACTGTCGCGGCGGGACGGCTGCTCCGTCCGCATGCCCGCAACGGAAAACGCCCGGCCGTTTCCGACCGGGCGCTCCGCAGCGTAGACGCTATGCCTTGCCTCAGGCGGTCAGAACCGTGTTCGGCTCGACCTTCACGCCCGGGCCCATCGTCGAGGTGACGGCGATGCGCTGGACGTAGGTGCCCTTGGCGCCCGCGGGCTTCGCCTTGGCGACGGCGTCCGCGAAGGCCTTGATGTTCTCGACGAGCTTGTCGGCGTCGAACGAGACCTTGCCGACGCCGGCATGGACGATGCCGGCCTTCTCAACGCGGAACTCCACCGAGCCGCCCTTGGCGCCGGCGACGGCGCCCTTCACGTCCATGGTGACGGTGCCGACCTTCGGGTTCGGCATCAGGCCGCGCGGGCCCAGCACCTTACCGAGACGGCCGACCAGCGGCATCATGTCCGGGGTCGCGATGCAGCGATCGAACTCGATCTTGCCGCTCTGCACGATCTCCAGCAGGTCCTCGGCGCCGACGATGTCGGCACCAGCGGCCTTGGCGTCGTCCGCCTTGGCGCCGCGGGCGAAGACCGCCACGCGCACCGTCCGGCCGGAGCCGTTCGGCAGGTTGCAGACGCCGCGGACCATCTGGTCGGCGTGGCGGGGATCGACGCCGAGGTTCATGGAGACCTCGACGGTCTCGTCGAACTTCGCGGTCGCCCGCTCCTTCACCAGCTTGATCGCCTCGTCGAGGGGATAGAGCTTGGTGACCTCGATGCCCTCGCGGGCGGCGCGGATGCGCTTGCCTTCCTTAGCCATGCTATCCTCCCTCAGGCCGTCACTTCGAGGCCCATGGCCCGGGCGGAGCCGCGGATCATGGCAACGGCCGACTCGATCGAGTCGCAGTTGAGGTCGGGCATCTTCTTCTCGGCGATCTCGCGCAGCTGCGCCTCGGAGATCTTACCGACGGTCGGGCCCTTGCCCGGGGTCTTGGAACCGGAGGCCGGCTTCTTGCCGAGCTTCAGGCCGACGGCCTTCTTCAGGAAGAAGGTGACCGGGGGCTGCTTCATCTCGAAGGTGAAGGACCGATCCTGATACGCGGTGATGATCACCGGGATCGGGGTGCCCTTCTCCATCTGCGCGGTCTTCGCGTTGAAGGCCTTGCAGAATTCCATGATGTTGAGGCCGCGCTGACCGAGCGCGGGACCGATCGGCGGCGACGGGTTGGCGGCGCCGGCCGGGACCTGAAGCTTCACGTAGCCCGTGATCTTCTTCGCCATGGGACTGCTCCCAATGAGAATCCGCCCCCACGCGGCCTGAAGCGCGGCGGGTCGGACGGTTGCAGGTCGCGGTGCGAGCCGTGGATCCCGGAGGCGAGGCCGGGCGGATCTCCCGCGGATGATGCCCCAGCCTCAGGAGGATGGGGCAAGTTCGCGGCCGCCGCACAGCGACGGCCGGAAGGACGCGGCGGCCTCAGGGCCGCCGAAATCAGGAGGCTCAGGCCTTCTCGACCTGGGCGTATTCGAGCTCCACCGGCGTCGCGCGGCCGAAGATCGACACGGCCACCTTGAGGCGGGAGCGGGCGTCGTCGATCTCCTCGACGGTGCCGTTGAAGCTGGCGAACGGACCGTCGGCGACCCGGACGGTCTCGCCGATCTCGAAGGAGATCGAGGGCTTCGGCCGGTCGACACCCTCGGCGACCTGGCCCTTGATCCGCTCGGCCTCAGCGTCGGGGATCGGAACCGGCTTCGACTTGTCGGCGCCTAGGAAGCCCGTGACCTTCGGGGTGTTCTTGATGAGGTGGTAGACCTCGTCGGTGAGGTCGCACTTCACCAGCACGTAGCCGGGGAAGAACTTACGCTCGGCATCGACCTTCCGGCCGCGGCGGACCTCCACGACCTTCTCGGTCGGGACCATCACCTCGTCGAACAGCTCGGTCAGCCCGCGCTGAGCCGCCTGATCCTTGATGGACTGGGCGACCTTGTTCTCGAAGTTCGAGTAGGCGTGGACGATGTACCAGCGCTTCGACACGGTTCCGTTCAACTCCGACAAGTCCGCGGGGTCTCCCCCGATCGGCGGCGAGCCGCCCTCGTACGCCTCCGACTCAGACGCCCAAAATCAGGCCGACCAGGAAGCGCAGGGCCTGATCCACGACCGTGAAGAACAAGCTCGCGGCCACGACCATCACGAAAACCATGATCGTCGTGATCGTGGTCTCCCGGCGGGTCGGCCACGTGACCTTGCGGGCCTCGTCGCGAACCTGCGCGATGAACTCGCCCGGCGTGGCACGCTTCTGCGGCGCCCGGTTCGGCGTCGCCGGCCGGGCCGGCGGCGGATTCGCGGGACCGCGGGCTGCGCCGCGCACCAGGTCCACCTTCTTGGTCGCTTCGTTCGATGCCATGGCGCCAGTATCTGTGCGTGTTCGGCCCCGAGGCAGAGACCGCATCCGGGAATGCGAATGTCGGCGCCGAGGACCCGGATGGGCCCGCACCGACGGTCGCTTCAGATCTCGGATTGCGCCCGCTCTAGCGCAACTCCCCCGGCTTGTCGACCGGGCCACCGCGCGGGATCGGGCTGAATGTCTGGCAGGAGTGGAGGGACTCGAACCCGCAACCTCCGGTTTTGGAGACCGGCGCTCTGACCAGTTGAGCTACACTCCTAGCGCACCGCCCAATGCCTCATCGCGGCGCGGCTTGCAAGAGGTTCGCCGCCGATCGCCGCGCATCACCGGCCGTGATCCGCCCGCTCGGCGGCGGTCAGGGGCCGGAGCCCGCCCCGGTCGAAGCGGAACAGCTCGTCGCTGCGGCCGTAGGGGCCGGCGCGCATCTGCGTGGTGGCCTCTGCGGCCAGCTCGCGCCGCGCAGGGCTGTCGGCGGGCCACGCCATGAGCAGATTGCGGGTCGGCCCGGTCAGCGTGATGCCGTCGGCCTTCAGCGCCTTGCGGATCTCCTCGAGCCAGTCCGGCACGAGCAAACGCGCGAGGGCGTAATTGTCGTCCTCCCTGGCGAGGGCGGCGACGGGCGTGCGGTCCGCGACGACGAGCTGGAACGGCACATCCTTGGAGGCCCCCGCGAGGTTCCGCACCGCCGTGGCTTCCACCACGGCAGGATCGACGTGCCAGCCGGCGATCATCTCGCGGGTGACGTACTGGTAGCGCCTGGACTCGTCGAGCACGTAGACGACGTGCAGCGTCTCGGAGAACCGGCGATGCGCGAGCTGCGGGTTCTGCTGAAGGATCTCATCCGGCACCAGCTGCACGCGCAGGCGGCCCTTGATCGCCGCGAAATCCGCCGGCTCCGGCACAGGGCCGGCCTTGGCGAAGGCGAGGCCGAGGAATTCGTCGACCTCCCGCCGGCGCTCGGCCTCGTTGAGACCGCGGACATGCTGGTGGAGGTTGGTGAGATCGAGCGTCTGGGTGCCGATGCCGAGCTGCGCCGGATCGGCATTGAGGTCGATCGCCACGTCCGGTCGATGGATCCGGATCTGCTTGATCACCGCGTCGCGAAAGCGGCCGTCGCTCAGGTCGTCTGCCCGCGCGCCGACCGGCAGGAACACGGAGCCGGCACAGATCAGTGCCAGCAATCGCGCGGCCCACCGCGCGGAATCTCCGAACATCCGAGTCTCCCCCAAGACAAGGCGGAGACAAGACAAAACAACGCCGGCACCCCGTCAAGACGGAGGCCGGCGCGAGTCACATCGAAGCGGATGGCTTGAGCCCTGACGCACCCCCGTGGTCTAGAGATGACCACGGACCATCCGCCGGATGACGGCGCGGGACCGGCGCATCGTCTGTCGCGATGCGCCGGCCCTGCTCGAGCTCAATCGTTGATGGCGGCGACGACGCCGGCACCGACGGTGCGGCCGCCCTCGCGGATGGCGAAGCGCAGCTTCTCCTCCATGGCCACCGGCACGATCAGCGCCACGTCCATGGTCACGTTGTCGCCCGGCATCACCATCTCGGTGCCCTCGGGCAGCGTCACGATCCCGGTCACGTCGGTGGTCCGGAAGTAGAACTGCGGCCGGTAGTTGGTGAAGAACGGCGTATGGCGGCCGCCCTCTTCCTTGGTCAGGATGTAGGCCTCGGCCTTGAACTTGGCGTGCGGCTTCACCGAACCCGGCTTGCACACGACCTGGCCGCG